>NZ_JBXSOU010000030.1:0-1002 GCF_057784395.1 Martinezella sp. CNPSo 3957 | reverse complement strand
TGCGATCATCACCCGTTATTACGACCCGTTGCTGGTAAAGGTGACCGCCTGGGCTCCGAACCCACAGGAGGCGATCGCCCGTATGTATCGCGCGCTGCGCGAATTCCGTATCCGCGGTGTGGCGACGAACCTCACTTTCCTCGAAGCGATCATCACGCACGAGAAATTCCGCGACAACAGCTATACGACGCGCTTCATCGACACGACGCCGGAACTGTTCCAGCAGGTCAAGCGCCAGGATCGCGCCACTAAGCTCTTGACCTATCTCGCCGATGTCACCGTCAACGGTCACCCGGAGACCCGCGGGCGCCCCGCGCCATCGCCCAAGGCTGCCAACCCGGTACTGCCTTATATCGACAGCGCTATTCCGGATGGCACCAAACAGCTGCTCGATAAGCTCGGCCCGCAGAAATTCGCCGAATGGATGCGCAATGAAAAGCGCGTGCTGATGACCGACACGACGATGCGCGACGGCCACCAGTCGCTGCTTGCCACCCGCATGCGCACCTATGACATCGCCAGCGTCGCCGGCACCTATGCGCGCGCTTTGCCGCAGCTCCTGTCGCTCGAATGCTGGGGGGGCGCCACCTTCGACGTTTCCATGCGTTTCCTCACGGAAGACCCGTGGGAGCGCCTGGCGCTGATCCGTGAGGGTGCACCGAACCTGCTCCTGCAGATGCTTCTGCGCGGCGCGAACGGCGTCGGCTATACGAATTATCCCGACAATGTCGTGAAGTATTTCGTCCGCCAGGCGGCCAAGGGCGGTGTCGATCTCTTCCGCGTCTTCGACTGCCTGAACTGGGTCGAGAACATGCGCGTGTCGATGGATGCGGTTGCCGAGGAGAACAAGCTCTGCGAGGCGGCGATCTGCTACACCGGCGATATCCTCAATTCGGCACGACCGAAATACGATCTGAAATATTACACCGATCTTGCCGTCGAGCTCGAAAAGGCAGGCGCCCATATCATCGCGCTGAAGGATATGGCGGGCTTGCTGAAGCC
>NZ_JBXSOU010000029.1:0-1534 GCF_057784395.1 Martinezella sp. CNPSo 3957 | reverse complement strand
CCTCAGACCGCTGACAAACCCCTGGCATCGCTCAGGGGTTTGTGATTCAGTGGGACATGTTGAAGAAACCTGCCCCTTCCCAGACGGCTCTCGAGATGGTGACGCTCGACGGTCTCGTGCCGAAGGATCATCTGCTTCGCAAGATCGATGCGGTGATCGACTTTTCCTTCATCCATGACCGCGTTGCCGGGCTTTATTGCGCCGACAACGGCCGACCGCCGCTCGATCCGACCTTGATGTTCAAGGCTTTGTTCATTGGCTACCTGTTCGGCATCCGCTCCGAGCGGCAGTTGGTGCGCGAGATCGAGGTCAACGTCGCCTATCGCTGGTTTCTGCAGATGAAGCTGACGGATGGTGTGTTTGACGCCTCGACGCTGTCCCAGAACCGCCGCCGGCGCTTCAACGATACGAGCGTTGCCCAGGACATTTTTGACCATATCGTTGAACAGGCGGTCGGTCATGGACTGGTCGACGGTACGGTGCTCTACACCGACTCGACCCACCTGAAGGCCAATGCCAACAAGGGCAAATACGATCTTGCGATGATCGAGAAGTCGCGCTCCGACTACTGGGCCGACCTGGACCGGGCGATAGAGGCGGAGCGCAGCCTGCACGGCCAGAAGCCCTTGAAGCAGAAGGAGCGTCAGCCGCAGGTGAAGGAAACCAAGGTGTCGCGCACCGATCCAGACAGCGGCTATATGGTGCGTGACGGCAAGCCGAAAGGCTTCTTCTACCTCGATCACCGCACGGTGGACGGCAAGCTTGCGATCATCACCGACACCCATGTCACGCCCGCCAACGTGCATGACAGCATCGTCTATCTCGACCGACTGGATCGCCAGCGTCAGCGCTTCGGCTTCGAGGTCGGTGCTGTCGGGCTGGATGCCGGCTATGCCACATCCGGCATCGCCAAGGGTCTCGAGGACCGCGACATTCTCGGCGTCACCGGCTACCGCAATCCGACACCGCCCAAGCCCGGCATGATGCGCAGGTCGAAGTTCGACTATGAGCCCGAGACAGACGGCTACCGCTGCCCCGAAGGCCAACTGCTCGCCTATGCCACCACCGACCGCAACGGCTATCGGCACTACCGCTCCGATCCGGCCATCTGCGGCGATTGCCCGTTGTTGGCCTCCTGCACCGCCAATGCCAAGGATGAACGCACCATCACCCGCCATGTCTGGCAAGACGCCCGCGAGCGGACCGACGCCCACCGCCTCACGCCTTGGGGCAAGGCCATCTACAAGCGGCGAAAGGAGACGGTCGAACGCTCGTTTGCCGATGCCAAGCAGCTTCATGGCCACCGCTATGCCCGGTTCCGAAGTCTCACCCGCGTCGCATGCCAGTGCCTACTAGCCGCCGCCGCCCAGAACATCAAAAAGATCGCAATGGCTCTCACAAGGGCTCCCAAACCAAGCCTGGCGTGAGGGCATAAGCCCTTCTTCGACCCCGCAAATATAACCCCGCCCACAAACCACAATCCCGCAAAAATAAACCCGCCGAAAAAATCGACGGGTTTGTCAGCGGTCTGAGG
>NZ_JBXSOU010000028.1:0-3408 GCF_057784395.1 Martinezella sp. CNPSo 3957 | reverse complement strand
TGTTTACGAACGATTTGCGTCCATACTACACCTCTTTCTTCTTCAGCTGACAAGTTTTGCGTGGCTGGCACTTTGTACGCGTGCGGCAGCCCGATCAATGAGCCGGTTCCATCGGCTGCATTGTTTCCGCGGCAGGTCTCCATCGGGGATTTCGTAAAGGTAATGATGTCCGTTCGAGGCATGGCTGGCGATGAGGCCATGCTTGGCCCATCTGGTGACGGTTTGTTCGTGGACATTGAGGCGCGCCGCTGCTTCCTGTTTTGTCAGCATTCCGCGCTCGCGTAGGCGATCATGGCGTGGACGCAACTTGTATTGGTGCACGAGATAGGCGACTCGCAAAGGTGTGAAGCGGGCGTCCTGACGGCCACGACGCCCTGCCTCGCCCGGGCGATATCCTTGCTGATTGAGAAGTTCGGCGATTTCGGAATAGACGTGGTCGTCAAGGAGCCTGTCGACCAATTCGACCACGCCGGGTTGTGTCGTTATCTGCTGGGCGGAGGATTTTGGGCTGATGGTGGTGAGCGTCTGGGTTTTGCCACCCTTAAATCGAATGTGAACCTTGGTCGTCCCTTTCGCCGGTAATTTGACGAGGGTGACGTCTTCGACAATGTGGGCAAGCAGTCGCTTGCGTTCGCGGTTCGGGGTATCCGGGTCGGCCCAAAGCTTTTTGAAGTCCGCCGTCATTGCGACCAACCGCTCATGAACAGCCTTATCGAGAATGAATTGATCTTGCTCGCGAGCGCGCTCGCGCTCTTCGCGGGCATTGGCCAGGATGCGGAGCTTCTCGTTCCATTCACCTTCGAGCGTGTCGGCGACGAGGCGATTATTGGGATCGACGAGCATGAAACGGCGCTGGGCGAGATCGGCTTCTGTTTGGGCGCGCTCGATCGCGCGGTAGCGCAGCCGATCCGCTTCTTCATGACGGGCTTCGATCTCCTTACGGACTTCGAGCACCAGTTCGACGGCGGCCGGCGTCATCTGTTCAGCAACCAGCATGCCAACGGCCTGGTCGACGGGAGGCCCTGCTATCGACTGGCAAGAGGGTTCTGCGCGATCGTTATGGGCGCGATCACAAATGTACCAGGCGTCCAGTCGGCCGCGGCGGGCAGCGTAGCGAACCCTGAAATGCCTACCACATTGCCCACATATGGCGCGGCCTTGCAGCAGCGCGGGGCCTTCTCTTGGAATTGACGCGCGTGCCAGGTCATATCCACGGCCATTCGCCTCAAGAATCTTCAGGTTCTCCTGATGTTGCTCCCAGCTGATATAACCGGGATGGGCATCGGGAATGCAGGCCAGCCAATCGTCAATGTCGCGCGAGCGTAAAATCTTCTTGCCATCGACGGTGCGTCGAAACTGTCGCCGGCCATAGGTGTAGGCGCCAGCGTAGCGCGGATTGTTCAGGACACGCATTGCCGTTGATGCGGTCAGCGGCCGAAACAGCGTCTCGCTGTTGTGCAAGCGCGATGGAAACAGAAGGCCTTCCTTGCGAAAGACCTTGACGGTCTGGGAGGCGGATCCGACGCGAGAGAACGTCTCAAAGAAATGAACGATCGTCTCTCTGACTTGCAGGTCTGGATCAAGCGTCACATTGCCGGACGGATCATAGACCAACCCGGTCGGCAGCGGACAACGGAACTCGCCACGCCGGGCCTTGTTGAGGATGCCGCCGCGCAGCCGTGCCTTGATCACATGCAGTTCGGCCTCACTCATTGTTCCCTTCAGGCCGAGCAGGAGCCGGTCGTTGAAACTTGCTGGGTCATAGACACCGTCCTCGTCGAGGATCAGTGTATCGGCGAGAGCGCAGATCTCCAGCAGCCGCTGCCAGTCGGCATTGTTGCGCGCCAGACGGGAGACCTCCAGGCCCATTACGATCCCGGCATGCCCCATGCCGACATCGCTGACCAGCCGCTGAAATCCCTCGCGCCAGGCCGCCGATGCGCCGGATTCGCCCTGATCGTTATCGATGACGATAATCTGCTCGTCGCGCCAGCCCAGGGCGACCGCGCGCCCCCGAAGCGCATATTGCCGCCGGGTGCTCTCGGTATTGTCGATGACTTGCCGCATCGAAGATTGACGGATGTAGAGATAGGCGCCGCGTTCGAGGTGATGAGACTGGACTTTGAGGTGTGCATTCATGGTGACCTCCGCAGGTGGATGCTCGTGGCGATTGTTGCAAGGACATGAACGACGGCGTTGTGTCCGCCGTGCGCTGAGCCGACGGCTGTCGACGGGTCAATCAGCACTTGAGGGGAGCTTGCGATTGCGGTCAGCGCCTGGACCCATCCCCACATGCCCCGGCGCCGAAAAAGCATGAGGCCACTACGGGCCTTGAACGGCAGCACTTCACCGAGAGCTGCACCACGTAGCACCTCGTACTGGGCCGCAATGGTCGACGGTGAGATCGAACATGCCGACATCGCGGCAATGTTTACCTGCCGGTTTTTTTTAATACCCGCTCGATCGTTCTGGGATGAAGCTCGATATCGAGTTCGCGGCGTACCAGCTTCGCCAGTTCCCTGGCGCGAACGGGTTCGCCTGGAACCAGCCGTGCTTGCAGGAATGCCAGGACTTTGTCGTCGATCTTGTGGGGGCCGCGCGGCCCCGTCTTTGCCGGCACCAGTCCGGCAATCCCGGCCAGGTCGAAGTTCGCCTTGGCCTGATAGTAGGTCGGCCTGGAGACTCCATATTCGTCGGAGGCCTCCGTCACCGACACCTTGTCGATCGAGACGCGACGCAGCATCTCGTATTTGACCTGCACAACATCGTGCGGATCGAAGAACTCGCTGCCCTGGAACTTCGGATCGCGCACCTTGTCCGGGGTTGGATTGAAGGTACCCTCTTCGATAAGGACGTCTATCTTGGATCGCTTGCTGTCGTACTTGGCAGACATCGCTGGCTCCGATCACGCGAATCGGCATTAACGTAAATAAAATTACGCCGCCATTCGCGGTTGCGTCAAGACTGCCGTCAGCCTTTGCGTCGGCTATATCATCGTTATATCGTGCCTTGTTGGTCATGCGAGTTCCCTGTGCGGCGTAATTCGCTTTACATGTGCGGTATAATTGCCTTTACAAGTCGCAGTGTGGTCGCGTCCCCGATTTGCTGGAAAGACGATCGACCAGATCCGCGAGTTCCATCAAATCGGCGAACCGCATAAGCGCCCGTCCCTTGCCCATGACCACCTCCGGATCCGCACTGAAAAGATCAGTCCATTGCGGGGGAAGCGACCAAACGGCAGCATTGTCGACCTGCAGTAAAAGGCGTTCGCCATGCCGGTTGAAACGCCGGCCGACACATGGCAACTGCCGTGCGAATAAAGGATGAAACGGATGCGTGACCCGCACTAACTCCTGATCTGTGCTTGTCGAGGCTGCATTCTCTTGTGAGGTACAAGAAGCTGGAGCG
>NZ_JBXSOU010000026.1:0-20290 GCF_057784395.1 Martinezella sp. CNPSo 3957 | reverse complement strand
CTTCGGATTATTCCTTTATAAGAGGCCCCGCTGGAAACAGCGGGGCCTTTTCGCATTCGGAGGTATTGCATGAGCCTGATCATTCTGACCGGTGCTTCGGGCTCGGGAAAGACCGCGATCGCGCAGGCGATCGCCAGGGGCCATGCCGCTAAAGTAGCCGTCCATCATTTCGACAGTATCGGCGTGCCGTCGCTTGACGCCATGATCCGCGATCACGGTTCGCCCGAGGGCTGGCAGCGGGATAAGACCCTGGAATGGCTGGCGCGACTCGCGCAGCAAGCGCAGAAGGGCAGGGCCATTCTTTTCGAAGGGCAGATGCGGCCGTCCTTCATCATCGAAGCCGCCTTGGCTGCCAGGATCGATGACTATCGCCTCATATTGGTTGATTGCGATGATGTAACGAGGACACATCGTTTGTCCGTCGAGCGAGGCCAGCCGGAACTTGTCGATGCGAATATGATGAACTGGGCCGCCTATCTGCGCCGTGAAGCTCAGACAAATGGCTGCGAGATCCTGGACACGAGCAATCTTTCGATCGGGCAAAGCGCGGACGTCGTGCTGAAATACTTGTTCCGGTAGCCTCAAACCCTTCGTCACCGAGTGGTGACGTGATCCCGGTCGCCATTGGCCTCTTGGGCAAGTCGGCCGTCTCGATTCCCTTACTTTGCCGAGAAACCGTCAGCTCACCAAGCCGTGTCTTGCGAAATGGAACCAAGGGCCTATGTATCGCTCGATTTTATCTGGAGGAGATTTCATGAAGAAACGTATTTTGTTCACGGGCGGCAGCGGCAAGGCTGGACGTCACACGGTTCCTTGGCTGGTCAATGCCGGCTATGAGGTCCACAATGTCGATCTCGTGCCACTGAACAGCCCCGGCGTCACCAACCTGCAGGCCGATGTCACCGATGCGGGACAGGTCTATAATGTCCTTAGCATGCACCGCGATTTTCCGGATCTCGAGCAGGGCAAAGGTGTGCAGTCTTTCGACGCTGTGGTGCATTTCGCTGCCATACCGCGCATTCTGATCAAGCCTGATAACGAGACATTCCGCATCAACACGATGAGCACCTACAATGTCATCGAGGCGGCCGCGAAGCTTGGCGTCAAGAAGATCATCGTCGCCTCCAGCGAGACGACCTATGGCGTCTGCTTTGCCGAAGGCCATCGCGACTTCCATCAGTTCCCGCTGGAAGAAGACTATGATGTCAACCCGATGGATTCCTACGGTCTGTCCAAGGTCGTAAACGAGAAGACGGCTCGGGCTTTCGCCGAGCGTTTCGGCATCGACATCTATGCGCTGCGCATCGGCAATGTCATCGAGCCGCATGAATATGAGCGGTTCCCCGAGTTTTTCGCCAACAGCGAAATCCGCAAGCGTATCGCCTGGAGCTATATCGACGCCCGCGACCTCGGCCAGATCGTCCATCTCTGCATCGAGAAGAGTGGCCTCGGCTTCCAGGTGTTCAATGCCGCCAACGACACGGTATCGGCCAATACGCCATCGCGAGAGCTGGCCGCCAAGCACTTTCCGAACGTCCCGTTCACGCGCGAGATCGGCGAATATGAGGGCTTACTGTCCAATCGCAAGATCCGCGAGGTCCTGGGCTTCAAGGAAGAGCACGACTGGCGGAAATATGTGAAGGTCTGAGGCGTACAGCCTGAGAAATACCCCGGGCGCTGCTCTCTGGCGCGCCCGGGAGAGGGACAAGCGGAAATCTCTCCATTTGTTACGCAGCATAACCAAAAATGCTTCCGCAAACACTCGACAAATATCTTTGTTTCTTTAAGTAGGATCAGGTTCGCGGCATCTCCTGTAGATTGCAGCGCGTCGTGCGGCGTATTCGGGCACATGTGTTGAACCCTCATCCCGCAGCCGATAGGCTTCAAGAGATGAATTGAGCCTTGCTTGCGTCACGGCGAAAGATAATTTGCCGGCTGATTCAAAACAGATCAGCCGTTTCGGAGGTATCATGAAGGATAATGTTGCACGTATTTTCGTCGGGTTCGATTCCAAGGAGGTCGTGGCCTACCACGTCCTGACCCAGAGCATCATCGAACGCTCGTCTATTCCGGTAGTGTTCTCGCCGATCGTGCTCAACAATCTCGAGGGCATCTTCACGCGCGAGCGCAACCCGCTCCAGTCGACCGAGTTTTCCTTCTCGCGCTTCCTCGTGCCTTACCTCAGCGATTACCAGGGCTGGAGCATCTTCATGGATTGCGACATGCTCGCCCGCGCCGATATTGCCGAGCTTTGGGCGCTGCGTGACGATCGCTATGCCGCCATGTGCGTCAAGCACGACTACCAGCCGAAGATCGAGACCAAATTCCTCGGGCAGACGCAGACGAAGTATGAAAAGAAGAACTGGTCGAGCATGATCCTGTTCAACAATGCCAAGTGCACGGCTTTGTCGAAGGATTTCGTCAATACGGCGACGGGCCTTCAGCTGCATCAGTTCAAGTGGCTGGAGAACGACGATCAGATCGGCGAGGTGCCGGTCGTCTGGAACTATCTCGTCAACGAATATGATTACCGCGACGATGCCAAGCTGGTGCATTTCACCGATGGCGGCCCCTATTTCGATGAATATCGCAACGACGATTACGCTGAAGAATGGTTCGCCATGCGCGACCGGATGCTGCACGTCCAACAGAAATGAAGGAATTGAACCAAAGAGCGTCAGGTGCCGTTGATGCCGGCCTTCCGGCTGCGGGTTCCGCAGCCGGCCTGAATGGCACCGACGAATGGCGCAGGGTGCTGGCGGGGTTCTCGCATATCGTCTTGGTCGCCAACAGCGACGCGGTCGATATCGCAAGCTTGCAGACGCAGTTTCCTGAGACGGCGCTCTTCGTCTTCTTCAACAAGGTCTACAAGGTTTTGGATCGCCCATTTCATGGGCACTCGCTGCTAATCTCGCGCGGCCAGCCGCGTGGCGCCAACATCGTTTATCGCGGCGAAGTGGGCGAGGTGGTCAAATTCTTTCCGAAGGAATATTTCCTTGGCATCATGAACATACGCCTCGGTCTGGAAGAGAAGCTCAATCCAGCCGCCGACTTCCAGGGCGCGCCGACCGGCCACCTCGACCTCGTGGGCTTCTGCTCCGATTTCTATACGGAAGGCAAGACGCCGACGAGCGGCTTTGCCATAGCGCTTTGGCTCAGCGATCTGAAACTGCCCGGCGCGATCGTGCTTGCCGGCTTCTCGGCCAGGCGCAGTCAGAAGTGGAGGGTGGTTTCCGCCCATGACTGGAGCTTCGAGCAGACCTTCCTTCGTCTCTTTGCCCGTCTGGGTAAGATCACCATCCATGGCGGGGTCGC
Source organism: Martinezella sp. CNPSo 3957 (assembly GCF_057784395.1). Taxonomy (NCBI): domain Bacteria; kingdom Pseudomonadati; phylum Pseudomonadota; class Alphaproteobacteria; order Hyphomicrobiales; family Rhizobiaceae; genus Martinezella; species Martinezella sp. CNPSo 3957. Next base: position 16,975 of record NZ_JBXSOU010000026.1, on the reverse strand, counting down.
GCTGAACCCCTATATCAGCCTTGCCCAGCGCTTCACGGAGGTACCTCCGGCCGAGATTGCTTTGGCCGCGGCCGAAGTCTTGTCGGAGCGGCTCGGCAATGCCGATGCCGAAATAGACAAGCTGATCTCCCTGACCAATGTGATTCGCTCCGCGGATAACTTCATGCGCCGCCTCCGGCCGAAATTTCTCAAGCGCAAGCCGAAAGGTTCTCCCGGAGAGTAACGAGGGTGAGGGGCATCCTTTCCGTAGCGTTCGCGGCGGCTCTGCCTGTCCGGCAGGTCTGTTCGCACGGGCATGTCCCATGTGAAGTTGCAGGTCCGATTGGGAAAAAGCAAAAAACGCTCTTGCCAATCGTTTCGTCCCGCCTTAAAGGGAGCGCCAAGTCTTCGAACTGCTCAAGCGGTCCACCGCTTGAAGTGAATATTCGAAGGAAGAAGGGGTATAGCTCAGTTGGTAGAGCGGCGGTCTCCAAAACCGCAGGTCGTAGGTTCGAGCCCTGCTGCCCCTGCCATTTTCCTTGATTTGACTGGCGCGTCGTTTCGCAGCTTCTCTGGTTGAGGGTTATGCCGGATTGTCGGCAAATTTTAGAAAGCACCGTATTGCCTCTTGTTAAATTGGGAATCGGTGTTTATGTAGGGTTCAACAGACACGCGGTGCGTGGGGCTGATAGTTTCAGCTTTACGCGCCGTAATTGCGTGGGCAGTCAATGGCATCCAAAACGAATCCACTAGCGTTTCTGCGGCAGGTGCGCTCCGAGACGTCGAAAATCACTTGGCCCTCGCGTCGCGAGACGATGATCTCGACGGTGATGGTGCTCGTCATGGTCGTTTTCGCCTCGCTGTTTTTCTTTGCTGCCGACCAGCTTATTGGCTGGATTCTCAGCTATGTGCTGAATACCGGCAACTGATATCGGGTGGAGATGAACATGGCGGCACGTTGGTACATCGTCCACGCTTATTCTAATTTCGAAAAGAAGGTGGCTGAATCCATTGAGGAGAAGGCCAGGCAGAAGGGGCTCGAGCATCTGTTCGAAAAGATCCTTGTGCCAACTGAAAAGGTTGTTGAAGTTCGTCGCGGCCGCAAGGTCGATAGCGAGCGCAAGTTTTTCCCGGGTTACGTGCTTGTGCGCGCCAACCTGACGGATGAAGCTTACCACCTGATCAAGAATACGCCGAAGGTCACTGGTTTCCTCGGCTCCGACAATAAGCCCGTTCCGATTCCGGATTATGAAGCCGAGCGTATTCTCGGTCAGGTCCAGGAAGGCGTCGAGCGGCCGAAGGCTTCCGTATCCTTCGAGATCGGCGAGCAGGTCCGCGTCTCCGATGGCCCGTTCGCTTCGTTCAACGGCACGGTTCAGGATGTGGACGAAGAGCGTTCGCGCCTGAAGGTGGAAGTGTCGATTTTCGGCCGTGCTACGCCGGTCGAGCTGGAATACAGCCAGGTCGAGAAGGTCTGATTGCGATTTCTACGAAAGGTTGGCCTGGCGGCTAGCCTTTCGTTCGAGTTTGGATATAAGCAAATGCTTGCTTATGTCTCGCGGCCAAGCCGCAATCCGCGTGGAAGGGTAGGGTCTTAGCCGGACCTGGTGATCCGCACCACGCAACCGCAGCCGCCGGAGCGATCCGGCATAATGGGCCGGGCAACCGGTCATATAGAAAGGCAGAGAGAAATGGCTAAGAAAGTTGCAGGCCAGCTCAAGCTGCAGGTCAAGGCCGGCTCGGCGAATCCGTCGCCGCCGATCGGTCCTGCGCTTGGTCAGCGTGGCATTAACATCATGGAATTCTGCAAGGCGTTCAATGCCGCTACGCAGGAAATGGAAAAGGGTATGCCGATCCCGGTCGTCATCACCTACTACCAGGACAAGTCCTTCACCTTCATCATGAAGCAGCCGCCAGTCAGCTACTTCCTGAAGAAGGAAGCCAAGATCCAGTCCGGTTCGAAGACCCCGGGTAAGGGTTCCAAGGCTGGTTCGCTCACCAAGGCTCAGATCAAGTCGATCGCCGAAGCCAAGATGAAGGATCTGAATGCGGCCGATATCGAAGGCGCAATGGCCATGATCGAGGGCTCCGCCCGCGCGATGGGCCTGGAAGTGGTGGGCTAAGATCATGGTAGCAAAGCGTATTCAGAAGATTCGTGAAGGCGTTGATCCGACCAAGCTTTATGCTCTGGATCTGGCCATCAACATGGTCAAGGAACGTGCCGTCGCCAAGTTCGACGAAACCGTCGAAATCTCGATGAACCTCGGCGTTGACCCGCGTCACGCCGACCAGATGGTTCGCGGCGTCGTCAACCTGCCGAACGGCACCGGCCGTACGGTTCGCGTTGCCGTCTTCGCTCGCGGCGCCAAGGCTGATGAAGCCAAGGCTGCTGGTGCAGACGTCGTCGGTGCTGAAGACCTGGTTGAAATCGTTCAGGGCGGCAAGATCGATTTCGATCGCTGCATCGCCACCCCGGACATGATGCCGCTCGTCGGCCGTCTCGGTAAGGTTCTCGGCCCGCGCGGCATGATGCCGAACCCGAAGGTTGGTACCGTTACGATGGACGTCAAGGGTGCTGTTGAAGCTTCCAAGGGCGGCGCTGTCGAGTTCCGCGTCGAGAAGGCTGGTATCGTCCATGCCGGTATCGGCAAGGCTTCGTTCGACGCGAAGGCTCTGGAAGAAAACATCCGCGCGTTCGCTGATGCGGTCATCAAGGCGAAGCCGGCTGGTGCCAAGGGCAACTACGTCAAGCGCGTAGCGATCTCCTCGACCATGGGTCCCGGCGTCAAGATCGAGCCGTCGACGGTTACGGCGCCGAGCGCCTAATAATTATGCCGGGCTTTGTGCCCGGCGTTTAAGAATTTCCGGTCCTTCGGGGCCGGGATTTCCGGAGAAATCCGGAATTCCTGTCCGAGATTGCAGGTGGTTATCCCTTAATCACTCAAGCCTGCATGAGACGGGTAAGACCCGAATTTTGAAGAAGCTTTGCTTCGATGAACTCGGTTCGAGCCTTGGATGCCTTGTGCCTTGGAGCCGTCAGGCTCGAGCGCGAGGGGACAGGATCCTCAAGCGTCGCTTGGGATCTCATTGATCCCAGGAGGCAAAAGGCAACCCGGCAGGCCCGTTAATCCGGTCCTGTCAACTGGAGAAAAGCAGTGGAAAGAGCGGAAAAACGCGAATTCGTCACGGAACTGAACGAAGTCTTCAAGGCTTCTGGTTCGGTTGTCGTGGCCCACTATGCTGGTGCTACAGTCGCTCAGATGAACGATTTTCGTTCCAAGATGCGCGCTGCTGGCGGCACCGTCAAAGTCGCGAAGAACCGCCTGGCCAAAATTGCTCTTCAGGGCACGGATGCGGAAGGGATTTCCAATCTCTTCACCGGTCAGACGCTGATCGCATACAGCACTGATCCGATTACCGCTCCGAAGGTCGTCGTGGATTTCGCCAAGGGCAACGACAAGATCGTTGTCTTGGGCGGTGCCATGGGAACAACAACGCTCAACGCCGAAGGTGTAAAGTCGCTCGCGACCCTGCCTTCGCTGGACGAGCTGCGCGCGAAGCTGCTGGGCATGATCCAGACTCCGGCTACCCGCATCGCAGGTGTTGTTGCAGCGCCGGCAAGTCAGCTTGCTCGCGTGTTCTCGGCCTACGCCAAGAAGGACGAAGCCGCGTAAGGCGGTTTTTCGCTGTTCATAACCAACCAGTTCGAACCGAACAAAAGGAACTACAAAAATGGCTGATCTCGCAAAGATCGTAGACGACCTCTCCTCGCTGACCGTTCTCGAAGCCGCAGAACTGTCCAAGCTTCTCGAAGAAAAGTGGGGCGTTTCCGCCGCTGCTCCGGTAGCTGTTGCTGCCGTTGCCGGTGGTGCTGGCGGCGCTGCTGCAGCTGCTGAAGAAGAAAAGACCGAGTTCGACGTCATCCTCACGGATGCCGGCGCGAACAAGATCAACGTCATCAAGGAAGTCCGCGCCATCACCGGCCTGGGCCTCAAGGAAGCCAAGGACCTCGTTGAAGCCGCTCCGAAGGCTGTCAAGGAAGCTGTTTCCAAGGCTGAAGCTGCTGACATCAAGAAGAAGCTCGAAGACGCCGGCGCTAAGGTCGACGTTAAGTAAGCTTGAAACTGCTTTGGGAGGTGGCTTTTTGCTACCTCCCATTTGCCGTTTTTCTGAACGAATTACCCAAAAGCCGCGGGCAAAACGGCTTTTGGGTAATGGGTTCTTCAAGAGGATGGTCTCAAACCGAACCGCGACGCAATCCGGCTGAGCGGTTTTCGGTTAAATAGACGAGATTGAACTACTCATTGATTGATGGGGTCGCCTGGCCAGCGATTCCCGTCCGTTGCAGGCCCGGGTGCAGGATTTTAAAGGAGCGACGATGGCTCAGACCCTTTCGTTCAACGGTCGCAGGCGCGTACGCAAGTTTTTTGGTAAGATTCCCGAAGTCGCAGAGATGCCGAACCTCATCGAGGTTCAAAAGGCGTCCTACGATCAGTTTCTCATGGTCGAAGAACCTAAGGGCGGCCGCCCGGACGAAGGTCTTCAGGCCGTCTTCAAGTCGGTTTTCCCGATCACCGACTTCTCCGGCGCTTCCATGCTGGAGTTCGTATCCTATGAATTCGAGCCGCCGAAGTTCGACGTCGACGAGTGCCGCCAGCGCGACCTGACCTATGCCGCGCCGCTGAAGGTGACCCTCCGTCTGATCGTGTTCGATATCGATGAGGATACGGGCGCGAAGTCCATCAAGGACATCAAGGAACAGAGTGTCTACATGGGCGACATGCCGCTCATGACGAACAACGGTACGTTCATCGTGAACGGCACCGAGCGCGTGATCGTGTCGCAGATGCACCGTTCGCCGGGCGTCTTCTTCGATCACGACAAGGGCAAGAGCCATTCTTCCGGCAAGCTGCTCTTTGCCGCTCGCGTCATCCCGTATCGCGGTTCCTGGCTTGACATCGAATTCGACGCCAAGGACATCGTCTACGCCCGTATCGACCGTCGCCGCAAGATTCCGGTGACGTCGCTGCTGATGGCGCTCGGCATGGACGGCGAAGAAATCCTGTCGACCTTCTACACGAAGTCGCTTTATGAGCGCTCCGGCGATGGCTGGCGCATCCCCTTCAAGGCGGAAACGCTGAAGGGCGCCAAGACCGTTACAGACATGATCGACGCCGACACCGGTGAAGTCGTGGTCGAAGGCGGTAAGAAGCTCACGCCGCGCCTGCTGCGTCAGTTGCAGGACAAGGGCCTCAAGGCTCTGAAGGCGACCGACGAAGAGCTGTACGGCCTGTTCCTGGCAGAAGACATCGTCAACTTCCAGACCGGTGAGATCTATCTCGAAGCCGGCGACGAAATCGACGAGAAGACCCTGCCCGTCATCCTGAAGGCCGGCTTCGACGAGATCCCGATCCTCGGCATCGACCACATCAATGTCGGCGCCTACATCCGTAATACGCTGTCGGCTGACAAGAATGAGAACCGCCAGGACGCTCTGTTCGACATCTACCGTGTCATGCGTCCGGGTGAGCCGCCGACCATGGAATCGGCCGAAGCCATGTTCAACTCGCTGTTCTTCGATGCGGAGCGTTACGATCTCTCCGCCGTTGGCCGCGTGAAGATGAACATGCGCCTCGACCTCGATGTCGAAGACACCGTCCGCATCCTGCGCAAGGACGACATCCTGGCCGTGGTCAAGATGCTTGTCGAGCTGCGTGACGGCAAGGGCGAGATCGACGACATCGACAACCTCGGCAACCGCCGCGTCCGTTCGGTCGGCGAGCTGATGGAAAATCAGTATCGTCTGGGTCTGCTGCGCATGGAGCGTGCGATCAAGGAACGTATGTCCTCGATCGAAATCGACACGGTCATGCCGCAGGATCTGATCAACGCAAAGCCGGCCGCTGCTGCCGTCCGCGAATTCTTCGGCTCCTCGCAGCTGTCGCAGTTCATGGACCAGGTGAACCCGCTTTCGGAAATTACCCACAAGCGCCGTCTTTCGGCTCTCGGCCCGGGCGGTCTGACCCGCGAGCGCGCCGGCTTCGAAGTCCGCGACGTTCATCCGACGCACTACGGTCGTATTTGCCCGATCGAAACGCCGGAAGGTCCGAACATCGGTCTTATCAACTCGCTGGCGACCTTTGCCCGCGTCAACAAGTACGGCTTCATCGAAAGCCCTTATCGCCGTATCATCGACGGTAAGGTGACCAACGACGTGCTCTACCTCTCCGCCATGGAAGAGGCTAAGTACTACGTTGCTCAGGCCAATGCCGAGCTCGACGCCGACGGCTCCTTCATCGAGGAATTCGTCGTTTGCCGTCATGCCGGCGAAGTCATGCTCGCTCCGCGCGACAACATCAACCTGATGGACGTCTCGCCGAAGCAGCTGGTTTCGGTTGCTGCCGCTCTGATCCCGTTCCTGGAAAACGACGACGCCAACCGCGCTCTCATGGGCTCGAACATGCAGCGTCAGGCCGTGCCGCTTCTGCGTGCCGAAGCCCCGTTCGTCGGCACCGGCATGGAGCCGGTCGTCGCGCGTGACTCCGGTGCTGCCATCGGCGCCCGCCGTGGCGGCGTGGTCGACCAGGTCGACGCAACGCGTATCGTTATCCGCGCCACCGAAGACCTCGATCCGTCGAAGTCCGGCGTCGATATCTATCGCCTGATGAAGTTCCAGCGTTCGAACCAGAACACCTGCGTCAACCAGCGTCCGCTGGTCACCGTCGGTGACGTGGTCAACAAGGGCGACATCCTGGCAGACGGTCCGTCGACCGACCTCGGCGATCTGGCTCTCGGCCGCAACGTGCTCGTCGCGTTCATGCCGTGGAACGGCTATAACTACGAAGACTCGATCCTGCTCTCCGAGCGTATCGTTGCCGACGACGTGTTCACCTCCATCCACATCGAAGAATTCGAAGTGATGGCGCGCGACACCAAGCTTGGTCCGGAAGAAATCACCCGTGATATTCCGAACGTTTCGGAAGAAGCGCTGAAGAACCTGGACGAAGCCGGCATCGTTTACATCGGCGCCGAAGTTCAGCCGGGCGATATCCTCGTCGGCAAGATCACGCCGAAGGGTGAAAGCCCGATGACGCCGGAAGAAAAGCTCCTGCGCGCCATTTTCGGTGAAAAGGCATCGGACGTTCGCGATACCTCCATGCGCATGCCGCCCGGCACCTACGGTACGGTCGTCGAAGTTCGCGTCTTCAACCGTCACGGCGTCGAAAAGGACGAACGTGCCATGGCGATCGAGCGCGAAGAGATCGAACGCCTTGCCAAGGACCGCGACGACGAACAGGCGATCCTCGACCGTAACGTCTACGGCCGTCTGGTCGAGATGCTGCGCGGTCAGGTTGCTCTTGCTGGTCCGAAGGGCTTCAAGAAGGGCACGGAACTGTCAAACGCCGTCGTTTCCGAGTATCCGCGTTCGCAGTGGTGGATGTTTGCCGTCGAGGACGAAAAGGTCCAGAGCGAGCTCGAAGCCCTGCGTGGCCAGTACGACGAATCCAAGTCGCGCCTCGAACAGCGCTTCATGGACAAGGTCGAAAAGGTCCAGCGCGGCGACGAAATGCCTCCGGGCGTCATGAAGATGGTCAAGGTCTTCGTCGCTGTGAAGCGCAAGATCCAGCCGGGCGACAAGATGGCAGGCCGTCACGGGAACAAGGGCGTGGTCTCGCGCATTGTTCCGGTCGAGGACATGCCGTTCCTGGAAGACGGTACGCATGTCGATATCGTGCTGAACCCGCTGGGCGTTCCCTCGCGTATGAACGTCGGTCAGATTCTCGAGACGCACCTTGGCTGGGCTTGCGCCGGCATGGGTCGTCAGATCGGCGAACTGATCGAAGCCTACAAGGCGAGCGGCAACATCGAGCCTCTGCGCAAGACGATCGATCTGGTCGTCGGCGACGGTCCGAAGAGCGACGACGTTCACGAGTATGACGATGCGTCGGTGCTGCGTCTGGCCGATCAATGGAAGCGTGGCGTGTCCATCGCGACCCCGGTCTTCGACGGCGCTGGCGAAGCTGACGTCAACCACATGCTGGCAATGGCAGGTCTCAAGCAGACCGGTCAGTCGACGCTGTACGACGGTCGTACCGGCGAGCAGTTCGACCGCCAGGTCACGGTTGGCTACATCTACATGCTGAAGCTGAACCACCTTGTCGACGACAAGATCCATGCCCGTTCGATCGGTCCGTACTCGCTCGTTACTCAGCAGCCGCTGGGCGGCAAGGCGCAGTTCGGCGGCCAGCGCTTCGGCGAAATGGAAGTCTGGGCGCTCGAAGCTTACGGTGCAGCCTACACGCTGCAGGAAATGCTCACGGTCAAGTCGGACGACGTGGCCGGCCGCACCAAGGTCTACGAAGCCATCGTTCGTGGCGACGACACCTTCGAGGCGGGCATTCCGGAAAGCTTCAACGTTCTCGTCAAGGAAATGCGCTCGCTGGGCCTCAGCGTCGAACTGGAAAACTCCAAGGTCGACGATCTGCAGACGGCAAGCCAGCTTCCGGACGCAGCCGAGTAATAGCCTGCGGGTGCGCGCTGCCAGTCAGCGCGCACCGCGTGGAATATTGCAGCGCCGTTGGCGTCCCTTTGGATGCATGGCGCCGCAAGGCGGTTTTAAAGCGTCAGTCCGGTTCCCGGGATTTGCCGGCACTGTTCGCAATTCGAGGGCGTTTCGCCCCTAAAGGAGATAGGCATGAACCAAGAGGTCATGAATCTTTTCAATCCGCAGGTGCCTGCGCAGAATTTCGATTCCATCCGGATTTCGATTGCGTCGCCGGAGAAGATTCTTTCCTGGTCTTATGGCGAGATCAAGAAGCCGGAAACGATCAACTATCGTACGTTCAAGCCGGAACGCGATGGTCTTTTCTGCGCACGAATCTTTGGACCGATCAAGGACTACGAATGCTTGTGCGGCAAGTACAAGCGCATGAAGTACAAGGGCATCATCTGCGAAAAGTGCGGCGTCGAAGTCACGCTGTCGCGCGTTCGCCGTGAGCGCATGGGCCATATCGAGCTCGCTGCTCCCGTTGCCCACATCTGGTTCCTGAAGTCGCTGCCTTCGCGCATTTCGACGCTGCTCGACATGACGCTGAAGGATGTGGAGCGCGTGCTCTACTTCGAAAACTACATCGTCACCGAGCCGGGCCTGACTGCTCTTAAGGAGCACCAGCTTCTCTCGGAAGAAGAGTATATGCTCGCCGTCGACGAGTATGGCGAAGACCAGTTCACCGCCATGATCGGCGCTGAAGCGATCTACGAGATGCTGGCCAGCATGAACCTCGAAAAGATCGCCGGCGACCTGCGTTCCGAGCTTGCCGACACCACGTCGGATCTCAAGCAGAAGAAGCTGATGAAGCGCCTGAAGATCGTCGAGAACTTCATGGAGTCAGGCAACCGTCCGGAATGGATGATCATGAAGGTCGTCCCGGTCATCCCGCCGGACCTGCGTCCGCTGGTTCCTCTGGATGGCGGCCGTTTCGCGACCTCGGATCTGAATGATCTGTATCGCCGCGTCATCAACCGTAACAACCGTCTGAAGCGCCTCATCGAACTGCGCGCTCCGGGCATCATCATCCGCAACGAAAAGCGCATGCTGCAGGAATCTGTCGATGCGCTGTTCGACAACGGCCGTCGTGGCCGCGTCATCACCGGCGCCAACAAGCGTCCGCTGAAGTCGCTGTCCGACATGCTCAAGGGCAAGCAGGGCCGCTTCCGCCAGAACCTGCTCGGCAAGCGCGTCGACTATTCCGGCCGTTCGGTTATCGTGACCGGTCCGGAACTGAAGCTGCACCAGTGCGGTCTGCCGAAAAAGATGGCGCTCGAGCTGTTCAAGCCGTTCATCTATGCCCGCCTCGACGCGAAGGGTTATTCCTCGACCGTCAAGCAGGCCAAGAAGCTGGTCGAAAAGGAAAAGCCGGAAGTCTGGGATATCCTGGACGAGGTCATCCGCGAGCATCCGGTTCTCTTGAACCGCGCACCGACGCTGCACCGCCTGGGCATCCAGGCCTTCGAACCCACGCTGGTCGAAGGCAAGGCCATCCAGCTGCACCCGCTCGTCTGCACGGCCTTCAACGCCGACTTCGACGGTGACCAGATGGCCGTTCACGTGCCGCTCTCGCTGGAAGCCCAGCTGGAAGCCCGCGTGCTGATGATGTCGACCAACAACATTCTGCACCCGGCAAACGGCGCGCCGATCATCGTTCCCTCGCAGGACATGGTTCTCGGTCTGTACTATCTGTCGATCCTGAACCAGAATGAACCGGGCGAAGGCATGGCCTTCTCGGATCTCGGCGAGCTGCATCACGCGCTTGAAAACAAGGTCGTGACGCTGCACTCGAAGATCCGTGGCCGCTTCAAGTCGATCGGCGAAGATGGCAAGCCCTATTCGAAGATCTATGAAACGACTCCCGGCCGTCTGCTGATCGGCGAACTCCTGCCGAAGCATGGCAAAGTGACCTTCGACATCTGCAACCAGGAAATGACCAAGAAGAACATCTCGAAGATGATCGACACGGTCTACCGCCATTGCGGCCAGAAGGACACGGTCATTTTCTGCGACCGCATCATGCAGCTCGGCTTCTCGCATGCCTGCCGCGCCGGCATTTCGTTCGGCAAGGACGACATGGTCATTCCGGATACCAAGGTTAAGATCGTCGGCGATACCGAAGCGCTCGTGAAGGAATACGAGCAGCAGTACAACGACGGTCTCATCACCCAGGGCGAAAAGTACAACAAGGTTGTCGACGCCTGGGGTAAGGCCACGGAGAAGGTCGCCGAAGAAATGATGGCCCGCATTAAGGCCGTTGAATTCGACGAGAAGACCGGTCGTCAGAAGCCGATGAACTCGATCTACATGATGAGCCACTCTGGTGCCCGTGGTTCGCCGAACCAGATGCGCCAGCTGGGCGGCATGCGCGGCCTCATGGCCAAGCCGTCGGGCGAAATCATCGAGACGCCGATCATCTCGAACTTCAAGGAAGGCCTAACCGTTAACGAGTACTTCAACTCGACGCACGGTGCCCGTAAGGGTCTGGCCGACACCGCCTTGAAGACCGCGAACTCCGGTTACCTGACCCGCCGTCTCGTCGACGTCGCGCAGGATTGCATCGTCACGCACGTCGATTGCGGTACCGAAAACGGCCTCACCATGACCGCCATCGTCGATGCCGGCCAGGTCGTCGCCTCGCTCGGCGCCCGCATCCTCGGCCGTACGGCCCTGGACGACATCGATCATCCGGTCACGGGTGAGCGCATCGTCGACGCCGGCAAGATGATCCTGGAACCGGATGTCATCGAGATCGAGAAGGCTGGTATCCAGTCGATCCGTATCCGTTCGGCCCTGACCTGCGAAATCCAGACGGGCGTATGCTCGGTCTGCTACGGTCGTGACCTTGCTCGCGGTACGCCTGTCAACATCGGTGAAGCTGTCGGCGTCATTGCCGCTCAGTCGATCGGTGAGCCGGGCACCCAGCTGACCATGCGTACCTTCCACTTGGGCGGCACGGCGACCGTGGTCGACCAGTCGTTCCTGGAAGCTTCGTACGAAGGCACGGTTCAGATCAAGAACCGCAACATGCTGCGCAACTCCGATGGCAACCTGGTTGCCATGGGCCGCAACATGACGGTCCAGATCCTGGACGAACGTGGTGTCGAACGCTCCTCGCAGCGCGTCGCTTACGGCTCGAAGCTGTATGTCGACGACGGCGACAAGGTGAAGCGCGGTCAGCGTCTGGCGGAGTGGGACCCCTATACCCGTCCGATGATGACGGAAGTGGCCGGTACGGTTCACTTCGAAGATGTCGTCGACGGTCTCTCGGTTCTCGAAGCGACGGACGAATCCACCGGTATCACCAAGCGTCAGGTTATCGACTGGCGCTCGACGCCGCGCGGCTCCGATCTGAAGCCGGCGATCGTCATCAAGGACGCCAGCGGCAATATTGCCAAGCTGTCGCGTGGTGGCGAAGCCCGCTTCCTTCTCTCGGTCGACGCGATCCTGTCGGTCGAGCCGGGTACGAAGGTGTCGCAGGGTGACGTTCTCGCCCGTTCGCCGCTGGAAAGCGCCAAGACCAAGGACATTACCGGTGGTCTGCCGCGCGTTGCCGAACTGTTCGAAGCTCGTCGTCCGAAGGACCACGCCATCATCGCAGAGATCGATGGTACGATCCGCCTCGGCCGCGACTACAAGAACAAGCGTCGCGTCATCATCGAGCCGGCGGAAGACGGTGTCGAGCCGGTCGAATACCTGATCCCGAAGGGCAAGCCTTTCCACCTTCAGGAAGGCGACTATATCGAAAAGGGTGATTACATCCTCGACGGTAACCCGGCTCCGCACGACATCCTGGCGATCAAGGGCGTCGAAGCTCTGGCTTCCTACCTGGTCAACGAAATCCAGGAAGTCTACCGCTTGCAGGGCGTTGTCATCAACGACAAGCACATCGAAGTGATTGTCCGTCAGATGCTGCAGAAGGTGGAAATCACCGATGCGGGCGACAGCCAGTACATCGTCGGCGACAACGTCGACCGTATCGAGCTGGACGACAACAACGATCGCCTGATCGAGGAAGGCAAGAAGCCTGCTTATGGCGATCCGGTTCTGCTTGGGATCACCAAGGCATCGCTGCAGACGCCGTCCTTCATCTCGGCTGCATCCTTCCAGGAAACGACGAAGGTGCTCACCGAAGCTGCAATCGCCGGCAAGACCGACGGTCTGCAGGGCCTGAAGGAAAACGTCATCGTCGGCCGCCTCATCCCGGCCGGTACGGGCGGTACCATGACGCAGATCCGCCGTATCGCTACGGCCCGCGACGAGCTCATCCTCGAAGAGCGCCGCAAGGGCACGGATGCCGGCGTCGCAACGCCGATGCTGCAGGATCTCGCCAGCGAGAACAGCCCGGCCGAATAAGCCGATAGCGAATGTGAAAAATCAAAACCGCCCGGAGCGATCCGGGCGGTTTCTTTTTATGCGATGATAAAATCGATGGGGCGAGGGGAGGCAGCCTCCGCTGGCGGTCGTCCAATCAGCGGAAGCGGATGATCGCGACTTCACCTTCGAGCGCGCCTTGATAGGCGGAGGCATGCGGCTCTTCGTCCGGTATATCCGTCAGGAGCCCGATCTGGTCGAGATCGGCCTCGATGAAGCCTTCCTCGGCCAGTGCGTTCAGCGCCTCGCGCACGGCGGTATCGTCGTCAGGCGCTTTCAGCATGACATGCAAGTCGATGCCTTCGCCGCCATCGGTCTCGTAGCCCTTGCCGATGATGATGAAGACCATGGGACCGTCTGAATTGTTGTCGTTGTCTGGCGCAGTAATCATGGATCTTCCTTCGGGAGTATCGAATCGACCCGGCGATTCCTTTTCGCCGCGCGGGTCCGTCGGATGGAAATGTTCTTCCGTGATTCCTTATAGGGATTTTGTCGAAATACCAAAGTCCATCTTGCGGAAGGGGCGGCATTTCCGTATCCAATGCGCCAAATGGCTGGTTTGCCCGGGGTTTCCGGGCTTTATGACAAAGATAATTTCTTAACCGGCCTTGACGAACGGGCGGGAAACCAGTAGTACCCCCGCCATCGGAACCCATGTGAGGCATGGCTATTCGGGGCGACGCGCCCTGGAGTTCACCTCAAACAAGGTTCTAAACGCACGTTGAAGACACGAATGCTGCACGCACGACGCCACTTTTGGTGTCCTCTGCTTTTCTGTGGTCCATCTGCGAGAGCGGATCGGGCCACGTTTTGCGCATTGAGACGAACGTGTGTCGGTGCCGGTGACGGCGAAAGTCATGCCCGTAAGGGTGTCGAGATAGATTTACAAGGGATGGTTGAATGCCTACCGTAAACCAGCTGATCCGCAAGCCTCGCCAGGCGCAGGTAAAGCGTAACAAGGTTCCCGCTCTTCAGGAGAACCCGCAGAAGCGCGGCGTTTGCACCCGCGTCTACACCACGACGCCGAAGAAGCCGAACTCGGCTCTGCGTAAGGTCGCAAAGATCCGCCTGACCAACGGCTTCGAAGTCATTGGTTACATCCCCGGTGAAGGTCACAACCTTCAGGAACACTCTGTCGTCATGATCCGTGGCGGCCGCGTTAAGGACCTTCCGGGTGTTCGCTACCACATCATCCGCGGCGTTCTCGATACCCAGGGTGTCAAGAACCGCAAGCAGCGCCGTTCGAAGTACGGTGCAAAGCGTCCGAAGTAATTCGGATTTTTAAATAATCCGGCGCTGCGCGAGGTTCTCCGCGTGGTGAAGCGTCGCAAAAGTTGAGAGACGAGAAGTTATATGTCCAGACGTCACAGAGCAGAAAAGCGCGAGATCAACCCGGACCCGAAGTTCGGCGATCTGGTCGTTACCAAGTTCATGAATGCCATCATGCTCGACGGCAAGAAGTCCGTAGCTGAAAACATCGTATATGGCGCGTTTGACGCCGTGCAGGGCAAGGCAAAGCAGGAGCCGCTCGGCGTGTTCCATCAGGCTTTGGATAACATCGCTCCGCACGTTGAAGTCCGCTCGCGCCGCGTTGGTGGTGCTACGTACCAGGTTCCGGTCGACGTGCGTCCTGAGCGCCGTCAGGCTCTGGCCATCCGCTGGCTGATCACTGCTGCTCGTAAGCGTAACGAGACGACCATGGTCGATCGTCTCTGCGGCGAACTTCTCGACGCCTCCAACAACCGCGGCGCTGCCGTCAAGAAGCGCGAAGACACGCACAAGATGGCTGATGCCAACCGTGCGTTCTCGCATTATCGCTGGTAATCCCGAACGGTTTCGGAAAGGCAGTCCATTATGGCTCGCGAATATAAAATCGAAGACTACCGCAATTTCGGTATCATGGCGCACATCGACGCCGGCAAGACCACGACTACCGAGCGTATTCTTTACTACACCGGCAAGTCGCACAAGATCGGCGAAGTGCACGACGGCGCAGCCACCATGGACTGGATGGAGCAGGAGCAGGAGCGTGGCATCACGATCACCTCCGCTGCCACGACCACCTTCTGGAAGGGCCGCGACGGCAAGACCCGCCGCTTCAACATCATCGACACCCCCGGCCACGTCGACTTCACCATCGAAGTCGAGCGTTCGCTGCGCGTTCTCGACGGTGCCATCGCTCTGCTCGACGCCAACGCCGGCGTTGAGCCCCAGACGGAAACCGTATGGCGTCAGGCTGAGAAGTATCATGTTCCGCGCATGATCTTCTGCAACAAGATGGACAAGACCGGCGCTGACTTCTATCGCTCGGTCGAGATGATCAAGACCCGCCTCGGCGCGACGGCTGTTGTCATGCAGCTGCCGATCGGTGCTGAAACCGAATTCAAGGGCGTCATCGACCTGATCGAGATGAATGCTCTCATCTGGCGCGACGAATCGCTCGGCGCTCAGTGGGACGTTGTCGAAATCCCGGAAGACATGAAGGCCAAGGCCGCTGAATACCGCGAAAAGCTGATCGAGACCGTTGTTGAGATCGACGAAGCCGCGACAGAAGCCTATCTCGAAGGCAATCTGCCTGACAACGATCAGATCCGCGCGCTCGTCCGTCGCGGCACGATCGACGTCAAGTTCCATCCGATGTTCTGCGGCACCGCCTTCAAGAACAAGGGTGTTCAGCCGCTGCTCGACGCCGTTGTCGATTACCTGCCGTCGCCGCTCGACATCCCGGCGATCAAGGGCATCGACTTCAAGACGGAAGCCGAAATCGAACGCCACGCTGACGACAGCGAGCCGTTGTCCATGCTGGCATTCAAGATCATGAACGACCCCTTCGTCGGTTCGCTCACCTTCGCCCGCATCTACTCCGGCAAGCTCGAAAAGGGCGCATCGGTCATCAACACGGTCAAGGACAAGCGCGAGCGCGTCGGCCGCATGCTGCAGATGCACTCGAACTCGCGTGAAGACATCGAAGAAGCCTTTGCTGGCGATATCGTTGCTCTGGCTGGCCTCAAGGAAACCACGACTGGCGATACGCTCTGCGATCCGCTGAAGCCGGTTATCCTTGAGCGCATGGAATTCCCCGAGCCGGTCATCCAGATCGCGATCGAGCCGAAGACCAAGGGCGACCAGGAAAAGATGGGCCTCGCGCTCAACCGTCTGGCTGCTGAAGATCCGTCCTTCCGCGTGAAGACGGACCAGGAATCGGGTCAGACGATCATCGCCGGCATGGGTGAACTTCACCTCGACATCATCGTCGACCGCATGCGTCGTGAATTCAAGGTTGAAGCGACTGTCGGCGCGCCGCAGGTTGCTTACCGCGAAACTATCACGCGTCAGACGGAAAAGGACTACACCCACAAGAAGCAGTCGGGTGGTACCGGTCAGTTCGCTCGCGTCAAGATCGTGTTCGAACCGAACCCGGATGGCGACGACTTCAAGTTCGAGTCCAAGATTGTCGGTGGTTCCGTTCCGAAGGAATACATCCCGGGCGTTCAGAAGGGTATCGAAAGCGTTCTCTCTTCGGGTCCGCTGGCTGGCTTCCCGATGCTCGGCGTCAAGGCGACGCTCATCGACGGCGCCTTCCACGATGTTGACTCGTCGGTTCTGGCCTTCGAAATCGCTTCCCGCGCTTGCTTCCGTGAAGCAGCCCGCGAAGCTGGTGCCCAGCTCCTCGAGCCGATGATGAAGGTCGAAGTCGTGACGCCGGAAGATTACGTCGGCGACGTCATCGGCGACCTGAACTCGCGTCGTGGCCAGATCCAGGGCCAGGAAAGCCGCGGTATCGCTGTTGTCATCAACGCGAACGTCCCGCTGGCGAACATGTTCAAGTACGTCGATAACCTGCGTTCGATGTCTCAGGGC
Source organism: Martinezella sp. CNPSo 3957 (assembly GCF_057784395.1). Taxonomy (NCBI): domain Bacteria; kingdom Pseudomonadati; phylum Pseudomonadota; class Alphaproteobacteria; order Hyphomicrobiales; family Rhizobiaceae; genus Martinezella; species Martinezella sp. CNPSo 3957. Next base: position 213 of record NZ_JBXSOU010000026.1, on the reverse strand, counting down.
CGTGCACAGTACACGATGACCTTCGATCATTACGCGCCGGTTCCGTCGAACGTCGCACAGGAAATCCAGGCAAAGTATTCCGGTCAGAAGTGACCGGAATACCAATTGACCGATAACAAGAATTGATCCCTCAGGGGACAGGAAAACGGAGAGCCGAAAATGGCAAAGAGTAAGTTTGAGCGCAATAAGCCGCACGTTAACATCGGTACGATT
>NZ_JBXSOU010000025.1:0-31856 GCF_057784395.1 Martinezella sp. CNPSo 3957 | reverse complement strand
CATAGATCTCGCCGTCGATGGCGGTTGGGCCAAGGTCTGAGCCAACGTCAACACAGGATCGGAGAAGCATTATGAGCTACTCAATCATCGGTTTCGGCAATATCGGCCGAGCGCTGGCCAAGGCCTTTTCCCGCAAGGGCATCGAAGTATCTGTTGCAACTACGCGCGACCCGGAGAGCTTTGCAGCTGATGCGGCCGCGATCGGGCCTAAGGTCATGGCCAAAACACTGGCGGACGCCGTCAAAGCGGACATCGTCTTTTTGGCTGTCCGTTTCGAACAGCATCCAGATGTCGCGAAGGCGCTCCCCACCTGGCAGGGGAAGACGATCGTCGATGTGACCAATGCCTACGGCGTGCCCCCTGAGAAACTGGGAGGGCAGCCGTCATCCAAATTCGTCGCGCAGGCCTTTCCTGGTGGAAGACTGGTCAAGGGATTCAATCATCTGGCTGCCGCCGTCCTTGACCAAGATCCAGCTGTGCACGGCGGCAGGAGAGTCGTGTTCCTGGCGAGCGACGATGACGGCGCCGCAGACGAGATTGGCGCGCTTGCGGAAAGGCTCGGTTTCGCGCCAATCAAGCTTGGCGGCCTGTCGGAAGGCGGACTGCTTGTGCACGCGCGCGGAAATAGCTGGGGGCACTTGATCTTCAAGGACCTGGTCAAGTTCGAGTGATGCGGCCGCGAGACGCCGAATTGGCTTAACGAAAATGGCCCGCACAAAATGTACGGGCCAATCTTCGCTTCATGAGCCGCGGTAGAATTGCGGCATCCGTCTTCACATCAAACCAATCAGAACTCCGACCACTCTTGCTGGAGATGTTTAAGTGCAGCATTGCCCTGCGTAGCGGGAGCGGGGCGCGCAGCAAGCCGGCCTGTTGTCGGGGCGGAGGCAGGCCGGGCCACGGGCCTCGCCTGCGGCTCCATGCGCTCGGCTTCGCCTGTGCGGAATGCGCTCAGGAGCTCGCCAAGACGCTTGCTCTCTTCGGCCAAACCTGCGCCGGCCGCATTCATCTCCTCGACCATGGCGGCATTCTGCTGTGTCGCCTGGTCCATATGATTGACGGCGCTGTTGATCTCAGAAAGACCCATGGACTGCTCCTGAGCGGCGGTGGCGATCGCATCCATGTGCTGATTGATCTGCAGGACCAGGTCGGCGATAGCTGAGAGGCCCTCGCCGGTGTCGTTGACGAGCTTCACACCTTCGCTGACTGCGACTTCGGAGTTGCCGATCAGGGCCTTGATCTCTTTGGCGGCATTGGCCGAACGCTGGGCCAACTCCCGGACTTCCTGGGCGACAACGGCAAAGCCTTTGCCGGCTTCGCCCGCACGCGCCGCCTCGACGCCGGCGTTAAGCGCAAGCAGGTTGGTCTGGAAGGCGATCTCGTCGATCACGCTGATGATCTGGCTGATCTGCTTGGACGAATGCTCAATTCTTCCCATGGCGCTGACGGCATTACCGACGACCTGGCTGGAGTTTTCTGCCCGCGATCGGGCGCCACGCACCAGGTCACGTGCATCGCCAGCTCGTTTGGAGGTCGACTGAACATTGGCCGTTACCTCTTCGAGCGCTGCAGCGGTCTCTTCCAGCGAGGCGGCCTGCTGCTCCGTTCGCTTGGAAAGATTATCGGAAGCCTGCGAGATCTCGTAGCTGCCGCTGTTTACCAGCGACGCGGCCTGGCCGACCTGGGACATGGCAGCGCGCAGCTGGCTGACCGATGAATTGAAGTCGTGGCGCAGAGCTTCGAACTGCGCAGCCAGCGGCGTTTCGATCTCACAGCGCAGGTTGCCGGATGCCAAATGACGAAGTCCCGTCGCAAGCGAACCCGTTGCCTGCAGCAGCCTCTCTTCTGCCTCTGCCTCGGCACGGCGCTGGACTTCGACGCGTTCATTCTCCGATGTAATGCGTGCCTCGGCCGCTTCGGCTTCCAGTGCCTTGTTGCGCAAGGCTGCCTGTTGGAAAATCTGTACGGAACGGGCCATGGCGCCGATCTCATCGCGCCGTTCGACGCCACCGATTGAGACCGAGAGGTTGCCTTGGGCGAGTTCGGTCATGGAATGAGTTAGCACCCCGACGGGCTTCGTTACGCGATAGATGATGACGCAGATGCCCGTAATGCTCAGAGCGACGGCAACAAGGAAAGTCAGCCCGTAGGCGATGAAACTGACGAATGCATCACTCTGGCTGACGGCTGAATTGGCGACCATGCCATCTGCTGCTGCCGCGGCGGTGTTCGTGATCGTCAGAAGAGCGGCATTGCCGACAGGGCGCCAGTCGTCGAGAGACATGGCTTTCTTCTCACCGGCTGCGAACTTCGCAAGCAATGCATTGTGTTTTGCTGCAAAGTCACCGCTGAAAAAGGTCGTGCTGCTGATTTTATAGGCGTCTTTGACGACCTGTGGTGTCGACGGATGATTGACCAGAGTGCCGATCTGCCCCCAGATGAAGTTCGCGGCGTAATCGAACTGTTGGATCTTGCTGACGTCCTCAGGCTTCATCGCCTCTCCAGAGGCGAGTGTGTTGACGTACAACAAGTTTGCAGCACCGGCCGTTGCGCGCGTGTACCATGTCAGCGCACGGATCTGAATGAGGGCCGTCATTGAAGGATCGCTCGCGCGAATCCGGTTTTCAACGGCGGTCGAACCTGTCTCCAAGGCGGTCAAGAACTGCTGACCGAGGTCCAGCGTCGTGGCCTGCAGTGTCGGGTCACGATCAGCAAGCTTCTTAGCGACTTCGTTGTCGAGCTTTGAGCGGAATGCGACCACGCGGTCATAGGCATTCATGACATCGGCAATCGGAGCTTTGAGCGTCGGGTCGTCGATGTTTGCAAAGACCGATTTTGCATCAGCCATATATTTGTCGACGATGCCCCTGTCCGTTTTCAACAAGGTAAGCGTTGCATCTTGCGCGCCAAGCTCAAGTTTGGCGAGCGACGACCCGTCACCTCGCTCGTTGCGAAAATTCGCAAGTGTTTGGAAGAGCGCGCGGTCTAGCATGGTGAACTTCGAGACGTCGGCATACTTGCCTGCATCGCGATAGGCATCAAGCGTCGAAGATCCCGTTAGCACGCATAGGGCGATGCTGAGAAAAAGGAAAATCCCGAGAAGTATATTGCGAAGAGAAAAAATCATAATTGCTCACCTACGTTCGGGGTGCCGTAACGCTAACCCGCTTCGCCAAAACACGTACTTCTGGAGCTCTTGAGGTGAAATTTTCTAAAAGAAAAGCAGTCCGTGAGCCATCGAGGCGTCGCCCGATCACAGGCGCATCATGCCCTGCCCAATCAAAGGAATAATTAGCCCAGCTTTGTTGAAACAGGATTAATGCCCCTAAAAATATATGGGCTGTTTCGTACCAACCAATCCGGCGGCCGGAATGAATCGTGAAATGCTTTGACATCTGCAATGCTTCGGCTCCATGCAGGACAGTGCCCCGACGTCACCTCAAGCCGGTATCGCGAACTGCGGCCTTGAGCCTGCGAACGCAAATCGCCGAAGCGCAAACCGCCCAGTCTATCGGCAAAAGCTTTGGGCTGAACTTACTTAGCGAATAGACATATGTCTGTCGCCCGGATCCGGGGCCGAAATCATGGTCTGCGCTTCCTCCGGACCGAAGAAATTTCCGCACCGCACATGAGCACGAACGCGCCGTCTTCGCTTAAGACGTTCCCCCCGATCTACAACCGCAGCCGCACTGCAAGCCACGAGCCAGAAATCAGAGCCAGTTCAACGATAGGCAGATAGTGCAGGCAATCGTAAGCCACGCAACAATAATCGCCGCAAACAGAACGAATTCGACCCTCATATTTCCATGAGGATCCTTAAATTCCGGAACAATGTCCCCTGTATCAGCGGAGCTTACTTTTTTCGCGGACCGGCTCACCCTGGCCGGCATTCTTCGAAGCAAACTAGACCTCTTGAAGTTTCCAAGTGCCAAGCCGGCATCGGTTAAATGTGGATCGGTAATTTCTGCAGGACGAGAGCCTGTTAGCAGTGACCATGCGTGTCACTGACAAGCCCGCCCAGATGCGCATTTGAGAGCGCCGCTCTTTCGGTCTTCAAGACGGAAAGAAGAGCATCTTGTGCCTCCTTTATCAGGAACACGGCCTGCGGTGTATCGAGCCCGCTGGCGATCTGACCGGCATACTGCATCATTTTGACAAGCGCCAAGATCTCGCAATGACGCTCATGACCTTCAAAATCAATCACTCTTAAAGCCCCCAACAAAATTCCCTGAGGCAAGATTGGCATATTTCAAGTGGCGAGGTGCGTTGCAAAAGCGTTGCACACGCAAAATCTGTATTTTTAAATCAATTACATACGGTAAAATTGTGGGAAAAGTTTACGCCACAACGGAGTTGCATTGAAAGACCAGTCCATCATGTGTGCCGGCAACGGGGCATCGGCAATGGCGCGTATAAGTTCTATGGCATCGTTGCGCTTTTGATCGGTCCATGCCTTTACGACGAGCGCCCTCACCTGTCCTATGTCCATCTCGGCAGCTTCGGCAAGACGTCTCCAGGTCCGATCCTTGAAGAATAGACGCCGTGCCGCACGGGAGAGCCGCAGAGCTTCTTCCTTGCCGAGAATGGCCTTATCAATCCCAGTCTCTATTGTCGCATCGACATTGACCAATGGCACCGACAAAGGAGGATAGCCCAATTCCGCTGGGCCATGAAGGAGAGCGACATCCGCATCTTCCTCCCGGAGCCCGGAGGCATAGTCATCGAATATCCTGCCGATGCCGACCATGCCGTAGGCCCGGCATTCCACCGCGCGGAGCGCTCCCATGCTGGCTGCTCCAAATACGGGAACGCCCTGGGATAGGGCAAAGAGCAACTCCTTGTGCCAGACCGGCGCGACGAACTCGAACTGACCGTCGATGAGGCCGATGGCAATGGCACCATCCTCAAGAGCTCTGACGACGTCACCTTGGCACGCCGGCGGTCGTATGACCATCGTATCGTCAATATGCGCTTTGGCATCGGGCAGGCTCGGCCCTACAAAGATGACTTTCACAGGAAACTCTTTGACAATGCGCGGCTGCCGAAACGAATGCGGCGATCGCCGTCCGGATGTTCGAGTTGTGGCGCGAAAACCTTTGCGACCGATGCCGGCAGCCATTCAGGTGCCAGCTCGATAGCATAAAGCTGGTCAATACCGCCTTCCAGCAAAGCCTCGACAAGCTGGTCGAGCGCATCTTGCGCAGACCCGGCCGACATCGTCGGCAGTTCGTCCAGGTTCGTCATGCATCGGCCTTGGAACGACTGCAGGTGAGCAGGATCGGCGCGGCGTGAGAACAGTTCCGGGACAAGATCATCTCTGGCACCGGCGATGAAGGTCATCCGCGACTGCACGGCCTCGGAAATTGCTCGGGCTGCGGCCACATCGGGGGACAAGGATGCCCCTGCCCCCATGGTCAAGTCGACATATCTGAGCGAACCGTCATCGCCTTTCGGCCGCAGCAACGCGACGACGGCGGCAACGGCCAGATCGCTCGTCACATCGAAAAGGGCGAGATCGAAATCGGCGGAGAAAATCTTTTCCAGCATCTCGCGAATATCGTTATCTTCGATGCTTTGTGGATCTATCCGGCGTGCATACCGATACTCCGGCGCGTCGACGTTCCAAAGGACGCAAGCATCCCGCTCTACCCGCTCCAGCAGCCCGTGCAGGACTGCCTCATGCCACGTATTCCCCGACGCCAATCCGTCCGATGATACCCAAAAACGTGGGCCGACATGCGTCCTGTCAAGATGAACGGCCTCGAAAGGTACGAATATCGAGGCGTTCCTTGCCAGATCGTGGGCTTGAGACCATCTGATCTGTTCACCGGTTTCTACCGGTTGCGCGCCGATCGCCAGCAAATCCTCCAGGCAATCCGTGGCATGGCCGCTTGCGGCAAGATCATCCTGGCTTGCCATCAACGCTGAACAGAAAGGTTGGGTCGCGACAGATCGCTCGATTGCTTCCATCACCGCGGATGTCTTCGCGGAGACGTCGTCCAGACCTTTTCCCTGAGCGATGACGATCGCCCTGGAATTCGGGGCGTAGGCACACCAAACGGGAATGCCTATGCGATCGAGTTCGGTCTGGCGGCCAACACGGGTTATGCCAAGCCGCTCCAGATAGGGCGAAACCCTCGACAAGGTTTCCCCAGGGGGGCATGCTCTAAAATTGTTCGACACGGATGAACGAGCGCCTAGCCCTCATAAAGGCCTGAGGCCGCGGAGCTTGCCGACCTTAACGCCACAGCGAAATCGACATCTTTCTCCACTCTGACCCCTTTGGCCCGCCAGGAGGCCGCCTTCGCCAGATCACCCGACAGCCGCCGCGTGTATCGAACGACAGTCCCCTTTTCGAGGTCAACCAGCCAAAGCCCCTCTTGGCCCTTGATTCCAAGCAACACTGCGCCTGCCATGATATCTTCCTTTCAAAAACCAGCCTTCAGCAGGCCTTCCCTGTAATGCTCTGTTTGCCACTTTTCCTTGTTTGGAATCATGGACAGCCATGCCTCCAGATCGAAATTCGGATTATCGCGTAAGGCGCGTAGCCGATATGTTTTAGCCTTGGCAGCATCGCCAAGCATTGCCCAGCTTGCCGCCGCAAGCCTGCTTGCCGGTCCTGGCTCTCTCATCCTGTCAAGATAAGCCAATGCTTCAGTATACTCCCCAAGGAAATAGCTGGCTCCCGCTGCGGTCCAGTAATAATAGTCCGGAGCAAGCGGATTGAGATCGAGAGCCATTGCGACCTTTGCTAATGCCGCTTTCGGATTGGCGCCATGGGTAAGACTGTCGGCATGACTACAAATGACGTCCGCGTAGTGGGGGCTAAGATCCTCGGCATTTGACAAGGCCTCCAGGCTACCGTCGATATTTCCGCGATAAAGCCGAGCAACCCCAATTTCCTTGAAACCTCCGGCAAACCGACTGTCACCGCGGATCGCATCCGCCGCCATTTTTTCCGCCTGGTTCAAGAGGTCGCTATCGCCCCGGGCCGTCAAAACCCATTCCATGGTCAAGGTTCTGGCGATGCCCGCAAGGGCCGCCGCGAAACCGCGCTCGTGCTCAAGAGCCTCCCTGAAGTGCTTGCGCGCGCGGCGGACATTCTGAAGGCCCAGACGGGACAGGCATTGCACGCCCTCAAGATAAGCAAAATAGGCCTGAGGCTTGCAGCTGAAATCAGAAACTATGTGGTGGAAGGCGCCCACACGCTCGATGATGGAGTGCTGGATCGCAGTGGCGATCTCGTTGCGATGCTCCGTTATGGCCGCGCTATCCAATTGAACGCGCGTTGCCCAGACAATTTCGTCGCGCGGCATGAAAATCAGCTGCGCAAAAAGACTGTCGCCAGTCCTCTTCGTATCGAGCGCGTAGACCACATTATGTTGCCTGAGAAGCCCCGCCTTGTCGTTGGAAGACCGAATCTGCTCGGCCGTGTAGGGAGCGACCACGGAAACGCTTCGATCGACGCAAAGGCTGATCGTGAGGTCTTCGATGACCGCATTGGCAACCGAGCCGGCTCGCTCTGCTGCCTCCAGCGTCTCAGGAGGAAGCAGGGCGATACGGGGCACTCTGCTGTCGGCGGAGAGCGGAATCGCGTCTTCAGCCGGGTGTCTTGAAGTCGGATCTTTCGTTTCGCCGATCACTTGAATGTAAGAGGTGATTTTCTCGCCAAGCGCTATCCTGACCTCGTCATCGGAGTGATCCCTGTCCAGCAGAAGCGTGGCTGCGCGCTTCAATTCACCGCGATATTGAGGCGACGAGGGTTCATTCAGCGTCTTGAAGAATTCGGCTCGCAGCTCTCCTGCAAGCCGTGCGCGAACGTCGCGTACCCAGACGGCCACAGCTGTAGAGCCGCTGCCGTAAACGGGTAGAAAATTCTTGGCAACCGCATCGCTAAGGGCGCCAAGCTTGGCAACGCCGGACGTATTTTCGATGGTATCCAGATCGCAGCGCAGCGCGTCGAAATTCAAAGCGATGTTCGCAGCGACGCCGCTGATCAGCGGCTTGGGGGATTTGGACGTCGCAGTCGCCAAACGCAGCAGGGTCGATCTCAAGTTGACGCCGGCCGCCTGAAGATTGCCGGACCAGAGAAATGCTGCCAACTCCTTGCGTGGTATCGATTGCCGGCAATCATAGAGATAGGCAAGCATGAGCAGCGCCTGTTTCGGCACATTCACACGATCGCCCTTCTCATCGTAAAGGGCGCAGCTACCGAGGGTCGTTAAATGAAATGTCATTTTATCAGATCAGCGCTCACTGCCAGCTTCGCTTGATTGCACAAAGGCGAGAATCTTCGCCCGCAACCGCTTGTCCACGATCCCCGATAAGGCTGTTCGCAGAACGGCTTTATGATGCTTCGCAAATCGAAAACCAGCTAGCGCCTCCTTGGAGGGAAGCGCCTCCTCCGATCCGCTTTCGAAGAAAAACATGATTGGGACATCGAGAATTTCGGAAATATGCAGAAGGCGACTGGCGCTGATTTTCTCGAAGCCGCATTCGTATTTCTCGAGCTCTTGGAGCCTTATGCGAAGCTTCTTGGCCAATACATCCTGCGTAATTGACAATTCCTCGCGGCGCAGCCGGATGCGCAATCCAAGTTCAACGTCGATTACATCGGGCTTTTTGTCCATAAAGAAACCATCAGAAGAAAAACTGCCTTCATGTTCGCAGGTTTCCCTCGAATTCACAATCTTCCAGCAAGGCACCCAAGATCAATTTTACACAACGCCAGGAGTTTCCAATCCGCTATATTATGCGGCTGCAAATTCGGAGACCCGCCGCGACATCGCGCAGACGACATTCCTCTCGACGAGAACGAAATATCTCTCCGGAGACGCCTGTTTCCCAATGTCGTTTTTGCATTTAACCGGAGTCATCCCCACTCTGTGCGATTCAGCGGCAGCATTCTCGTGCGTGATGTCAGGTTAATTCCGCGGAGAGTATTTTGGACAGATGCGCTTGGATCAGCTGGCCACGCCTGCAGCGGCCTTCCAATGCGATATGGCGCTTAGGCGACCGTTGCAATTAGCCGAAAGACTGCGAGGCAAGTGCAAATACGATCGGAGAACCTGTGTTCGGGGCTCCATAGGAGGCCCTCTCAGAGGAAACCATGGTGGTCACGGTGTCAAAGACGGACATTCCGCTTTGCTGTATAAAACTGGCGAACAGTCCGGCACCAAAATGGGTGTCGAGGCGCAAAAAACTGCCGACATGTGCTACGACATGCGGATGAACGACGGCAGTTGCGTCTTCCTCGCAATACGCGACGACAGGACCGACGACGTGACCGCGGCCAAACCGGCGCCGCATGGAATAAGCCATTAGCTTGCCACCGTCATAAAGGCCGTAGCAGATGGAGCTTTCAAACAATCGCTTGAGATGTTGGTAGCGCAGCGTACCGAAAGCCGGCTCGTCCAGGGCCGCAACCGCATCCAGATCGCTGCGTTCGAGCCGCCTGAGATCAAGCCCTGACCTGATATCGCCCACGTGAGGTACGGATAGAATTTCCCCCTGACACTGAAAGACCGTCTGTTTCGGCATAAATCCAAAAGTTGCACACATCCGGCGTGCCGCTCTTGTCGCATTCAACCGTATCCGTTCATGGTGGCATTCCTCCAGCATCCGCTTAACCAGCCACTCCGCCGTACCATTCGTCTGCAGGCGCGGTGCGGTGATCAGCATTCCGAATGTTGCGAAGCTCTGCTCGTGCGGGAACCACATCGTGGAACCGGAAACCCTGCCGATTTCGTCAAGCGCCACGAAGCCGCGGCCGACATCCCGCAGGTGCTGCCAGTCCTGCGATCGATGCGGCCAGCCGACCGACATCGAGAGCGCCTGAAGCTGCGACAAAGAGACCTCTGAGATGTCGGCAAAGCGCAGTTCGAATGCATCGACATGCAGTTTTTCGGGTATTTTTGTGTCCATTGGTGATCCAGACGCCATCCGATCCTCCCGGCTGCATATTCGCTCACGCCGGCATCATGCTTTGGCGAGCTTAGCCGAGACTCAACAAAACATTTCACTGCCTATGCAAACGGCGGCGCAAGAATTCACCGTAGGATCCATACTTTCGGCAGGTATTCTACTGATTGAGGCTTAACCTTCCTTTGATCAAGACGTCGCTTGCACACACAAGGACGGCAATCGGAGATTGGCAACACCAATGCAGGCATCGGACATTCTGGCAAAACTAGTCGGCTTCGATTCCGTCGTTGGAACGCCCAATGCCGAGATTGTCGAGTGGATCGGCGCCTACCTGAAGTCCTTCGGCGCCACTGTTGATATCCTTGCTGGCCCCGAGGGCGACCGGTCGAACCTTTTTGCCACGATCGGTCCCCGCGATACACGCGGTTATGTCCTCTCCGGTCACATGGATGTCGTGCCGGCCAACGAGACGGGGTGGACGAGCAACCCCTTCGTGCTGCGGGCCGATGGAGATAGACTCTATGGCCGCGGCACCAGCGATATGAAGGGTTTTCTGGCTGCCTCTCTGGCGGCCGTACCAATGCTCGCCGCAAGCCCTCTGATGCGGCCGATCCACCTAGCCTTTTCCTATGACGAGGAAGCAGGTTGCCGTGGCGTACCGCATCTCATTGCGCGCCTGCCGGAGCTTTGCGAGACGCCGCTCGGCGTCATCGTCGGAGAACCCAGCAACATGCGGGCCATCCTCGCACATAAGGGGAAGTCAGCCGCCCGCATCATCCTGAAAGGACGCTCCGGTCATTCGTCGCGGCCCGACCTCGGCCTCAATGCAATCCACGCCGCCGCCGAGGTTTTGCGGGCCGCCGTTTCGACCGCGCATTCTCTGGCCCAGGGGCCATTCGAAGCGGAGTTCGAGCCACCTTATTCATCGATCTCCGTCGGCACCATTTACGGGGGGCAGGCCCTCAATATCATTCCGGATCTCTGCACGCTCGAAGTCGAAGCGCGGGCAATTTCCGGCGCTGATCCGGCAGCACTGCTTCTACCGGTGCACGAGGCCGCTGCCGTACTTGAGCGTCGAGGCTTTCAGGTGCAATGGGAGGAGCTGAGCTCCTACCCCGCCCTCTCCCTTCCGCGGACAGCGCATCTTGCCAGTCTGCTGGCCGAGCTGACTGGCATCGAACCGCTGGCAGCGGTTAGCTATGGCACCGAAGCGGGACTTTACCAGCGCGCCGGTCTTGAGGCGATCATTTGCGGTCCCGGCGATATCGCTCGCGCACACAAGCCGAACGAATTCATCCTCACGAACGAACTCGCCGCCTGCCAGGCCATGATCGAGGCTCTCGGCCGTCGTTGCCTGGCGTGATGCCGTAAGACCGAAGGATAGAAGCCCATGACGTTCCTCTTCAATTCGGATGCCCGCCGCGGCCATATCTTTCAGCAAGCCTTCGCCCGCGAGCTGCCGGATCTTCCCTTCTCCATGGATCCGACGTCCGTCGACCCGAATGCCGTGCGCTATCTGATCACCTGGACGGTTCCGGACGACTTACCGCGCTACCGCAATCTCGAAGTTCTGTTTTCAATCGGCGCCGGTATCGACCAGTTCGATACGGCACATGTCCCCGATCACGTAAAAGTCGTGCGTATGGTCGAAGACGGTATTGCCCGCATGATGCAGGAATATGTGACGCTTGGCGTCCTCGCACTCCACCGCAATCTGCCCTCCTATCTCAGCCAGCAGCACCGTCAGGTCTGGAACGCCTTGCCACAGGTTCAGGCCGCCGAACGCCGCATCGGCGTGTTGGGGCTCGGGAACCTTGGCCAGGCCGTGCTCGAAAGACTGAAGCCGTTCGGCTTTGTGCTTTCCGGCTGGAGCCGCAATCAACGCGAACTCGAGGGCGTTACCTGTTTTGCCGGCGAAGCTGGACTCCACGCCATGCTTTCCACGACCGATATCGTGATCTGCCTCCTGCCGCTGACCGACGAAACTCGCGGTTTTCTCAACGCCGATCTCTTCGAAAAACTGCCGCAGGGTGCGAGCCTTGTGCATGTCGGCCGCGGACCGCAGCTCGTTTCGGAAGACCTCCTGGCCGCGCTCGATAGTGGTCGACTTGCCGGCGCCGTGATCGATGTCACCGATCCCGAACCCCTGCCGACCGGACATCCGTTCTGGAGCCACGACCGCATCCTGCTGACGCCGCATATTGCGAGCGTTACCCAGCCCCATAGCGCTGCACGCACCGTCATCGACAACATCAAGCGGATCCGGGCGGGCTTGGACCCGTTCGGCCTCGTCGACCGCCGCCGCGGCTACTGATCGCCAACCCGAAAGGAACTCCATGTCCCTCCTCAAGACGATTGACCCCAACCCTTCCTTCGCACCGCGCGAAAACGTCGTCGCTCCGGAGCGACTGATCTCGGGCGATCCGAAGCTTAAGACCTGGGCACAGGACGTTGCGCGCAACGAGACTGTGCACACCGGCGTATGGGAAGCCACACCCGGTGTCAGCCGTTCGATCAAGGGCGAAACCTTCGAATTCTGCCATATCCTCTCCGGCGTCGTCGAATTGACACCGGAAGGCGGCGAGTCCGTCGTCTATAAGGCGGGCGACAGCTTCGTCATGAAACCGGGCTTCGTCGGAATCTGGAAGACGATCGAAACGGTCCGGAAGATCTACGTGACCGTCACCCCTTAAGCATTGCTACCTCGGCGCGGCCTCTGAGCCCGCGCCGCATCGGGCCTGACCAAAGAATACACTGCGGGACCTTCTCAAAACGGCTTTTTCCGCCGCGACAGCCACGCGATCGGATCAAGCTACTTCGCCGATCCTATAGCATCTCGGTAAATTGACCGGAGGCATCATTATGGACCTGAGCTTCGATCCCGATAGTCTTTCGCTCCCCATCGGGCATTTCATCGGCGAGCATTTCAGCGCCGCGGACGGTGTCATTCCGATGCACCGCCCTTCCGATGGCAAGGCCTATGCCGGATGCCCGGTCGCGGACGCCTCCATTGTCGACCAGGCCGTTCAGACGGCCAAGGCTGCGCTGAAGCAAAGCAATTGGGGCGGCGTCCGCCCGCGCGAGCGCCTGAACGTGCTTCATCGGTGGGCCGATCTCATCGAGGAGGAAGCCGAAACGCTGGCCCGGCTGGAGGCCGTCGCTTCGACGCGCCCCGTCGGCCAGCTTGTCGAGGGCGATATCGCGATTTCGGCGGAGCAGATCCGCTTCTTCGCCGAATTCGCCGACAAGGAAGGCAGCGACCTCGTGCCGACCGACGATGGCAATATAGGCATGATCATGACGGAGCCCTATGGGGTGGTGGGTGCCATCACGCCCTGGAACTTTCCGATCAACATGGCCGCCTGGAAACTTGGCCCGGCGCTGGCTGCCGGAAATGCTGTCATCCTGAAGCCATCCGAAATGACGCCGTTTTCATCCATCTATCTGGCAGAGCTCGCCGTGCGTGCCGGCCTTCCCGCCGGCCTGATCAACGTGGTACTGGGTGACGGCGCGACGACCGGCCAGGCAATCACCGGCCATCCCGACATCGCCAAGATCAGCTTTACCGGCTCGACCCGGGCTGGATCGGCGATCATGGAGAACATCGCCCGCACGGGAATAAAGCCGATGACGCTGGAGCTCGGCGGCAAGAGCCCCCAGATCGTCTTTGCCGACGCGGACCTCGACAAGGCGGCCGCGGCCGTTACGGCCAGTATCGCCGGCAATGCCGGCCAGGCCTGCGTCGCCGGATCGCGGCTCATCGTCGAGAAAAAGATCGCGGCCGAACTGATCGACGCCATCCGAAATCGGATGAAAGGCGTTGCTCCCGGTCCCACCTGGGATGCCGCAAGCCGCTACTCCCCCATCATATCGGAAAAGCAGAGACAGCGTATCGATGCGATCGTCTCCGCCACCGTCGCGGCCGGCGGAGAATGTCTTACCGGCGGCGCGATCATGGACGCACCGGGCTATTTCTACGCCCCGACACTGATGGCCGGAGTCGATCAGACTTCTCCAGCCATCATCGAAGAGATCTTCGGTCCGGTGCTGACGCTCCAGACATTCGAGGAGGAAGAGGAAGCCCTGCAGCTTGCCGACCATCCGAGCTACGGGCTCGCCGCAGGCCTCTTTACCCGCGACCTCTCCCGCGCCATCCGGCTGACCCGCCGTCTGCAGGCCGGTACCATCTGGGTCAACCGCTATAGCCGTTCGCGTGACCACATCCTGCCGACCGGCGGCTATAAGCAGTCCGGTATCGGCAAGGATCTCGGCCGCGAGGCATTTCAGGCCAATCGCAAGAGCAAGAGCGTTTTGATCAGTCTTTAAGGACAGCGAACATGAAAACCTACAAGATCGCATTGATACCAGGTGATGGCATCGGCCGCGACATGACCGCCGCCGCCTGGTCGGTTCTGCAAAAGGCGGCGGGCACCCGCGGCTTTACGCTCGATGGCACCGAATTTCCCTGGTCCTGCGCCTTCTATAAGGAAACCGGCGCCATGATGCCCGCCGATGGCATCGCAACGCTGCGCGGTTTCGATGCCATTCTGCTCGGAGCCGTCGGCTGGCCGGCCGAAGTGCCGGATGCCGTATCCCTGCACGGGCTGCTGCTGCCGATCCGCAAGAACTTCGTGCAATATGCCAATATTCGCCCGCACAGGCTGCTGCCGGGTGTCCAGGGACCGCTCAAGGCATCGGCCTTCGACATTCTCTGCATCCGCGAAAACACCGAGGGCGAATATTCCGGCGCAGGAGGCCGCATCCATCAGGGCACATCCGACGAAGTCGCGGTCGAGACGTCGATCTTCACCCGCAAAGGCGTCGAGCGCATCCTGCGTTTCGCCTTCGAGCAAGCGAGAACCCGGCGCGGCAAGCTTGCCTCGGTGACGAAATCCAATGCCCAGAAGCATTCGATGGTCTTCTGGGACGAAATCACCCGGCAGCTCGCGCAGGATTACCCGGACGTCGAGGTCACGAGCTATCACATCGATGCCATGGCGGCCCGCATGGTGATGGCACCGGAAACCCTCGACGTCGTCGTCGCATCCAACCTCTTCGGCGACATCCTCACGGATCTCGGCGCAGCAATCCAGGGCGGCCTCGGTTTTGCGGCATCGGCCAATATCAACCCTGAACGGAACGCTCCCTCGATGTTCGAGCCTGTGCATGGGTCCGCGCCCGATATTGCCCATCTCGGCATCGCCAACCCGATCGCAACTGTGTGGTCCGGCGCCATGATGCTCGAACATCTGGGCGAGCAGGATGCGGCAAATGCCGTCATGGCGGCGATCGAGGCGACAACCGCAAGCGGCATCGGCACGGTTCCGGGCAAAGACCGGACCGACGCAATCACCACAGCGCTGCTCGCCGCAATCTGAAGTCTTATCGAGGTTTGAACATGCAAAATCTGAAAATGCCATCCCTGTTCCGCCAGCAGGCGCTGATCGGTGGCGACTGGCTTTCCGCCCGCTCGGGCAAGACCGTTGCCGTGATCGATCCGGCAACGCAGGCCGTCATCGGAACGGTGCCGGATATGGGCGGTGATGAAACCCGGGCAGCGATCGAGGCCGCCGAGGCGGCTTATGGCTCCTGGAAGAAGCGGACCCATGCCGAGCGTGCGGCGCGGCTGGAAGCCTGGCATGATCTGATGCTCGAGCATATCGATGATCTCGCGCTGATCCTGACGATCGAACAGGGCAAACCGCTTGACGAGGCTCGTGGCGAAATCCGCTACGGCGCATCCTTCGTCAAATGGTTCGCCGAGGAAGCCCGCCGCATCGGCGGCCAGACCATTCCATCGCCGACGCCCGACCGCCGCATCGTTGTGCTGAAAGAGCCGGTCGGGGTTTGCGGCATCATCACGCCCTGGAATTTTCCGAATGCGATGATCACGCGCAAGCTTGCGCCGGCACTTGCGGCCGGCTGTACGGTCGTGGTGAAGCCTTCCGAATTCACCCCCTACTCGGCGCTGGCGCTCGGCGTGCTTGCAGAAATAGCCGGCATTCCGGCCGGTGTCATCAATATCGTTACCGGCATGCCCTCCGAGATCGGCGCCGAGATCCTTGCCAGCGCGACCGTGCGCAAGATTTCCTTCACCGGCTCCACCCCGGTCGGCTCGCTACTGATGCGCGGGGCAGCCAACAGCATCAAGCGGCTTTCGCTCGAGCTCGGCGGCAACGCACCCTTCATCGTCTTCGACGACGCCGATCTTGACCTTGCCGTGGAGGGAGCAATCATCTCCAAGTTCCGTAACGGCGGCCAGACCTGTGTCTGCGCCAACCGCATCCTGGTCCAGGCCGGCGTCTATGATGCTTTCGCCAAGAAGCTCGCCGCCCGCGTCGATGCCATGAAGGTTGGCTCGGGCACCGAAGCCGGCATTGCGATCGGTCCGATGATCAATGAAGCGGCGATCGCCAAGATCAATCGTCATGTCGAAGACGCGCTCTCGAAGGGCGCGACAATCGTGACAGCCAAGCGGGACTTGCCGGCCGGCCCGCAATATACCGCGCCGATCGTCCTGACCGGGGCCACCACCGCCATGCAGCTCGCCGCCGAGGAGACCTTCGGACCGGTTGCGCCGCTCTTCCGCTTCGAGACGGAAGAAGAGGCCATCACGATTGCCAATGGTACGCCCTACGGGCTTGCGGCCTATTTCTATACCGAGAGCCTGAAGCGCGCATGGCGGGTGGGCGAAGCGCTCGAATTCGGCATGGTCGGCCTCAATACCGGCTTGATCTCGACGGAGGTCGCACCGTTTGGCGGCGTCAAGCAATCGGGCCTCGGGCGCGAAGGCTCACAGCTCGGAATCGAAGAATATCTGGAAACGAAGGCCTTCCATATCGGTGGCCTTAACTGAGTTGTCGCGTCTCAGGCTGGAAAAGGGGTCGCAAACGCGGCCCCTCTTTTTATGCTGCTGATTTCGTCAAAGCCTGCCGCCGGCTTATATCACTGAAATCTATCGAGCGTTTTATAATACAGACCGACCAAGGGCAGGAACCACGGCTTGCCGAAATGGCCGGGAACGGCCGGCCAATCGAGCCCCTTGAGCGGGTTGCGGTCAGGCCTTCCGAGGATAGCATCGGCGATGGTCATGCCGAGATGCGTGGAAAGCTGCGCGCCATGGCCCGAATAGCCCATGGCGTACCAGATGCCGTCGTGATAGCCGGCACGCGGATAGCGATCCTTGGTCATATCGACGAGGCCGCCCCAGCAATAGTCGATCTCGACCTTGGCGAGCTGGGGAAATATGCGGGCGAGGCTTTCGCGAAGGATCGCGCCGCTCCTGGCGTCGGAGCGCTGGTCCGAGGTTGCGGAGAAGCGGGCCCGCCCTCCGAAGATCAGCCGGTTATCCGGTGACAGGCGCCAATAGTTGCCGATGTTCATCGTGTTCACGCAGGTGCGATTGCCGGGCATTGCCGAGGCAGTTTCCGCATCCGTCAAGGGCCGTGTCGCGAGGATGAAACTGCCGACCGCCATGATACGGCGGCGGAAGTAACTGAAATTGGCCGTCGTATAGGCGCCGGTCGCGATCATCACCTGGTCCGCCGTAACGGTGCCTTTGCTGGTCTTCAGGACGTGCCTGCCGCCGGCTTGACTGCGCTCCGTCACGGTAGCGCCCTCCACGATGACTGCTCCGCGTCGCTTGGCCGCCTCGGCCAATCCGGCGACATAGCGGCCCATATGCATCATCGCGCTCTTCTTCGAGAGCATCGCGCCATGAAACGGCGAACCGATCTCATCCTTGAGGTCGACGGCGGACAGCAGCGCGGTATCGGGATCGACCTCGGCATGCACCGCTTCGAAATTCCTGACTAGGCCCTCGAAATGCTGTGGCTTGGAGGCAAGCTTCAGTTTGCCCGCGCGACGGAAATTGCAGTCGATCCCCTCTTCCGCGATAATCGCTTCGAGCGTGTCGATCGATGCGTCCAGCGCATGATAGAGGGCGATCGCCCGCTCCTTGCCCAATTCCGCCTTGGCCGCGATGTAACTATGCGCCAGGCCATTGTTCAGATGACCGCCATTGCGACCGGACGCGCCGAAGCCGACGGTCTCAGCCTCCAGAACAAGGACCTTCGCCCCCGCCATGGCAAGCTGCCGGGCGGCGCCGAGCCCGGTGAAGCCGCCGCCCACGACGACGACGTCATAATGCCCTTCGACGGGGCCGGCGGCGGCACCCGCAAAGCGCGGCGCCGTATCGTGCCAATAAGAGGAATATTTCATCTGGCTGCCCTTTCTCAGAGCCCCACAACACCGGGCAGACCGGAAATATCGGCGATTTCGACATAGCCATAATAGGGATTGGCCGGCTCGTGACCACGGTTGACCCAGACCTTGTTCTTGATGCCGAGATCATGAGCCGACATGAGGTCGTAGCGGAAGGAGGACGAGCAGTGCAGGATGTCTTCCGGGCCGCAACCGAGCATGTCGAACATGTATTCGAAGGCCTGGAAGCGCGGCTTATAGGCATTGGCCTGCTCGGCCGTATAGACGGCATGGAAGGGTGCGCCGAGCTTTGCGACATTCGACATGATCTGGCTATTCATCGCATTCGAGAGGATGACGAGCGGAATTTCCTTCGCCACCTTGGCAAGGCCCGCCGGAACGTCGGCATGCGGCCCCCAGCTGGGGACGCGCTCATAAACCATCCCGGCATCTTCCTCTTTGAAGGCAACGCCGTTGCGCTTGCAGGTCCGCTCGAGCGAATTGTGCACCACCTCCGCATAAGGCTTCCAGTCCCCCATGATCTCGTCGAGCCGGTAGGCAGCGAAATTCTTGATGAACTCCTGCATGGCCGGCTCATCGAGACGATCGCCATAAAGATCACGGGCAGCTTCCGCCATCTGGAAATTGGTCAGCGTGCCGTAACAATCGAAGGTGATATATTTCGGGCGGAAGGTGGTCATGCGCTTCGTCCTTAGCTGCCGCCCCTCGAGGCGATTGATGGAGAACACGATAATAGGATTGCTTTCGGCACGTGAGCCCACTGATTTTGCGAGGTTCGGAGCAGAAAGTTTCGTATAGCGGCGTTCGTTTGGCATTTGCTTGCAAGAACGGCCGATGAAGACGCCTTTCGCTTACACTTTCGCGACCGCCATCAGCGGGGATAACGGCATAAGATGCGGCGAGGGCGAGCAGCTACGGCGAAAGATACCGTCAACGACATCGCCTTCAGATAATCTTCCGGCACCGACGCTCCGACACTTGGACAAAAGAAATACGAGGAGTGCCATGCAGGAGCGACAGATAGAAATCAGGCCTTTCGGTCCCGAACATTTGGACGCCGCGGTCCGCCTATCGCAGGAGGCCGGCTGGCCTCATCGCCCGGAGGACTGGAAAGTCGCCCTCGACCTCAGCAAAGGTGTCGTTGCGATCACCGCTGACGACGAGGTCGTCGGTACCACGCTCCTGACACCTTATAAGACCGACTGCGCGACGATCAACATGGTGATCGTGGCTGAAAGCATCCGCGGACGCGGACTGGGCCGCCGTCTCATGGAGGCCGCCTTGGCTCTCGCGGATGATCGACCCCTGCGCCTCACCGCGACTGCCGATGGCCTTCCCCTCTATGAAAAGCTGGGGTTTCGCCAGACCGGCGCCGTCGTTCAACACCAAGGCCTTGTGGCGGCGGTTGCGAAACCGGCAAACACCGAAGCGGCGACCAAGGCCGATATCTCTGCAATTGCAGCTCTCGACCGCGAGGCTTTCGGCGCCGACCGTTCCGCCCTGATTGAGCGATTTGCGGATCTGGGTGAATTCGCGATCATCCGCCGTAACGGCAAGGTCGCCGCCTTCGCCTGCCTTCGGGCCTTCGGCCGAGGCGAGGTCGTGGGGCCGGTTGTCGCCCCAGACATAGAAGACGCGAAATCGCTTCTATCCCACTTCATGAGCCGGAAAACCGGCGTGTTCCTGCGCGTCGACACTGGTGCGGAAACCGGTCTCGGATCGTGGCTCGCCAGCCATTCGCTTATCCATGTCGGTGGCGGCATCACCATGGCAAACCCCGTTATCAAGCGCAGCAATTCCTCGACAGTCACTACTTTCGCCCTCGCCAACCAGGCGCTCGGCTGATCCGGAGAAGACCATGTACAGCAATTCCCTCATCGAGCTCGATCGCGCCCATCTGGTGCATCCGGTCGCCTCCTATCGCGGCCATGAGCAACAAGGTGTGCGCGTGCTTTCATCCGCCAAGGGAGCAACGATCACCGATGCTCAAGGTCGCCAGCTGATCGATGGCTTTGCAGGTCTTTGGTGCGTCAACGCCGGCTACGGTCACGAAACGATCGTGGAGGCGGCAGCTCGCCAGATGCGCGAGCTTCCCTATGCGACAGCCTATTTCGGCCTCGGCAGTGAATCGGCCATCCGTCTTGCCGCCGAGCTCGCCGAGCGTGCCCCCGGCGACCTCAACCACATCTATTTCACGCTGGGTGGCTCGGATGCCATCGACAGTACCGTCCGCTTCATCCGGTACTACTGGTTTGCCCGCGGCCAACCGCAGCGCGATCAGTTCATCTCGATCGAGCAGGGCTATCATGGCTCTTCGACGGTCGGCGCCGGGCTGACCGCCCTCCCCAACTTCCATGCCGGCTTCGGCGTTCCCCTCGACTGGCAGCACAAAATTCCGTCGCCCTATCCTTATCGCAATCCCGTCGGGCAGGATGCGAATGCCATCATCCAAGCGTCTCTCGCGGCACTCAGGGCGAAGATCGACGCGATTGGAGCAAACCGGGTCGCCGCCTTCTACGCCGAACCGATCCAGGGCTCGGGCGGGGTGATCGTCCCGCCGAAGGGATGGATGAAGGCCATGCGGGACCTCTGCAAGGAGCTCGACATTCTCTTCGTCGCAGACGAAGTGATTACCGGCTTCGGCCGGACAGGCCCGCTTTTTGCCTGTTCCGAAGACGAGATCGTTCCCGATTTCATCACCACTGCGAAGGGGCTCACCTCCGGCTACGTTCCGATGGGCGCAGTGTTCATGGCGGATCACGTCTATCAGGTCATTGCCGATGGAGCGGGAGCCTCCGCGGTGGGTCACGGCTACACCTATTCCGCCCATCCCGTCAGCGCGGCCGTCGGGCTGGAAGTCTTGAAACTCTATGAAGGCGGACTGCTCGAAAACGGCAGAAAAGCCGGCGCGCGGCTGATGGCCGGCCTCGAGAGCCTGAGAGATCATCCCCTGGTGGGCGATGTCCGCGGGCGCGGCATGCTGGCTGCGATCGAGCTGGTCGTGGACAAGGCCGCAAAAACGCCGCTGCCGGCGGAGGCCCAACCATCACGCCGGATCTTCGACCGGGCTTGGGAAAACGGCCTCGTGGTCCGCGCCTTCGCCAATGGCGTGCTGGGGTATGCTCCGCCGCTTTGCTGCACGGAAGCCGATATCGACGCGATCATCGAACGAACGGAAAGGACGCTTGATCAGACGCTCGAAGATCCCGACGTCCGCCGGGCGCTCAAGGACTGAACCGGCCGAGGGCTAGGATCGATATACCGCGCGCAGGCGTTTTTCAGAATTTTGTGCCGCATCGTTAGTCCGATTCGGCGCAAACGGCGCGGTCGAAGTGCCAAACTTATCCTTAATGAAGGTCCATCCCGGCAAATTCGGGAGCGTCAGAAAACAAGTGGACCTGGGAACAGCATAATCTTCCGCAAGGCGGCCGCCCGGCGCCGCCAGCAAGCAGACTGGGGTAAGATATGACTAAGTCGCTGGCAGAATTCAAATATATGAGCTTCGACGTTGTCGGAACGCTGATCGACTTCGAAGGCGGCCTGAAAACCTGCCTCAACGAAATTGCAGCCGAAGCGAAGGTGACGATCGATGGCGAGGAGGCGCTGGCGCTCTATCGAACCGCGCGCTACGCCGACGATGCGGATCTGTTTCCCGACGATCTCGTACGTGTCTATCTCGCCATCGCCCCAAAACTCGGTTTGCCGGCCGAAGAGGCCTATGGCCGGCGCCTGCGCGATTCCGCCAGACAATGGAAAGCCTTTCCCGACAGTGCCGAAGCCCTGGCGCAGCTTACCTGCAAATATCGGTTGATCGCCATGACGAACGCCCGTCGCTGGGCCTTCGAACATTTCTCGGCGGAATTGGGGCATCCGTTCCATGCTGCCTTCACCGCCGACGATACCGGCACCGAAAAGCCCGATCCGGCCTTCTTTCATAAGGTCTTCGACTTCGTGGCCGGCGAGAATGCCAGCAAGGACGATATTCTCCACGTAGCGCAGAGCCAGTACCACGATATCGGCGTATCCCGGCAATTGGGGATGACGAATTGCTGGATCCAGCGCCGTCACGCGCAGGCCGGTTACGGCGGCACGATCGAACCGGCCGAATTCACCACGCCGGATTACCACTTCAAATCCATGGCCGAACTTGCCGAAGCCGTGAGGGCGCTGGAGGCGGCCTGACCAGTCGTCATCATAATCGCATGCAATAAAAAGCAGACTGCCAACCAGAAAAAAGGGGAATGACATGAACGACAAGATCATGAACTGGACTGCCTCGGATGACGCGATGGTCGAGAACGCCATTCGTCGAGGCGCCACCCGCCGCGAACTTCTCACCATGCTTCTGGCAGGCGGTGTCGCCATGTCGGCGGGCGGCCTGGTGCTCGGCCGGGCATCGAATGCCGTCGCGGCCACGCCCAAATCCGGCGGCAATCTGAAAGCAGCCGGGTGGTCGTCCTCGACCGCCGATACGCTCGATCCCGCCAAGGCATCGCTGTCGACGGACTATGTGCGCTGTTGCTCGCTCTACAATCGCCTGACCTTCATCGACAAGGCCGGCGTGACGCAGATGGAGCTCGCCGAAAGCATCGAAAGCAAGGACGCCAAGACCTGGACGGTCAAGCTGCGCAAGGGCGTGACATTCCATGACGGCAAGGAGCTGACGGGCGATGATGTCGTCTTCTCGCTCAAACGCCATCTCGATCCCGGTGTCGGCTCGAAAGTCGCCAAGATCGCTGCGCAGATGACCAGCTTCAAGGCTGTCGACAAGTCGACGGTCGAAATCACCCTGGCCGACCCCAATGCCGACCTGCCGACCATTCTCGCCCTGCATCACTTCATGATCGTCGCCAACGGCACGACGGACTTCTCGAAGGGCAATGGCACCGGAGCCTTCGTTCTCGAAACCTTCGACCCGGGCAATCGCTCGGTGGTGGTGAAGAACAAGAACTACTGGAAGTCAGGCCAGCCCTACCTCGACTCGTTTGAGTTCTTTGCGATCGGCGATGACAATGCCCGGGTCAATGCGCTGCTTTCGGGCGACATTCACTACGCCGCTTCGATCAATCCTCGCGCCATGAAGCTGATCGACGGGCAGTCGGGCTTTACGCTGTCGAAAACGACGAGCGGCAATTACACCAATCTGAACATGCGCCTCGACATGACGCCGGGCAACAAGAAGGACTTCATCGATGGCATGAAGTCGCTGGTCAATCGCGAGCAGATCGTCAAGTCGGCCCTGCGCGGCCTTGGCGAAGTTGCCAATGATCAGCCCGTTTCCCCCGCCAATATCTATCACAACAACGATCTGAAGCCGAAGGCCTTCGATCCGGACAAGGCCAAGTTCCATTTCCAGAAGGCCGGCGTGCTCGGACAATCCATTCCGGTAATAGCCTCGGACGCTGCAACCTCGTCGATCGACATGGCAATGATCATCCAGGCGGCCGGCGCAAACATCGGCATGAAGCTCGACGTCCAACGCGTTCCTTCCGATGGTTATTGGGATAATTACTGGCTCAAGGCACCGATCCATTTCGGCAACATCAATCCGCGCCCGACGCCGGACATCCTGTTTTCGCTTCTCTACGCTTCGAATGCACCGTGGAACGAAAGCCAGTACAAGTCGGAAAAGTTCGACAAGATGCTGATCGAAGCCCGCGGCTCGCTCGATCAGGCCAAACGCAAGCAGATCTACGCTGAAATGCAGGTGATGGTCGCTGAAGAAGCCGGCACCATCATCCCGGCTTACATCTCGAATGTGGATGCACTTTCGGGCAAGGTGCACGGATTGGAAGCCAACCCGCTCGGTGGCATGATGGGTTATGCAATGGCGGAGTATCTGTGGCTCGATGCCTAACGGCAGCTGAGCCCCCCGGACGGCGCAAACCCGTCCGGGAACCTCCGTCTCGCGAACGCCGTTCGTGTCGTAGATCGCCGCAGGAGCATCGCCATTGAGATCCGAGGTCTCCAATCTCAACCTAAACCGACTCTTCATCGCGCTCATCACCTTGCTGATCGTGTCATTCGCCGTTTTCTTCGCAACCAGCATGCTGCCGGGAGATACGGCCTCCATCCTGCTCGGCCAGGCGGCGACGCCGGAAGCGGTTGCCGGCCTGCGCAAGGCAATGCACCTCGACGAACCTGCGATCCTGCGGTTCCTGCAATGGCTTCTGGGCCTGATGAGGGGCGATCTCGGAACATCCTACGCAAACAACATGCCCGTTGCGGAACTGATCGGCCGCCGCCTGGTTGCGACGCTGGAGCTTGCCGCCATCACAACGCTCGTCTCGGTCCCGCTTGCGCTCCTACTTGGCATTACTTCGGCCATGCTTCGCGGCTCCTATTACGATCGGATTGTCACGATCATTTCCATCGGCGTCATATCGGTGCCCGAATTCATGGTCGCAACGCTTGCGGTGCTGCTGTTCGCCGTCTATCTGCGCTGGCTGCCGGCACTGTCCTCCATCAGCCAGGTGCATACGGTCTTCGACCTTCTGAAGATCTACGCCATGCCCGTCATCACGCTCACCTTCGTCATCTCAGCCCAGATGATTCGCATGACCAGGGCGGCCCTGATCGAGACGTTGAAGACGCCCTATGTGGAAATGGCCCTGCTCAAGGGCGCCTCGCGCGGCCGCATGGTGTTCAGGCACGCATTGCCCAATGCGCTGGGGCCGATCGTCAACGCGGTCGCGCTGTCGCTCTCCTATCTCGTCGGCGGCGTGATCATCGTCGAGACCATCTTCAACTATCCGGGTATCGCCAAATTGATGGTGGACGCTGTAGCGACCCGCGATCTCCCCCTCATCCAAAGCTGCGCGATGATCTTCTGCGTTGGTTATCTCCTGCTGATCACCATGGCCGATATCGTCGCAATCCTGTCAAATCCGAGGTTGCGATGACCACGAACAGCTTGGCTTCCCGCACCCCTTCCCTTCTCGGCTATAATGTCAGCCTTGTTGGCGTCGTGGCCTTTGCCATAATCCTTGGCTGGACGATCGTCGCATTGTTCGCACCCTACATGCTCCCCTATTCCGTCGGCGATATCGTCGATACCGATTATTTCGGCCCTATAAGCCGGCAATTGTGGCTCGGGTCGGACTATCTCGGCCGCGATATGTTCTCGCGCGTTTTGATGGGCGCGCGCTATACGGTCGGCATTTCATTGGCTGCGGTCGCGCTGTGCTGCTTCTGCGGCGTGACGCTCGGCATGACCGCCGCGGTTGTCGGTGGATGGTTCGACACGATCCTCAGCCGGTTTCTCGATGCTTTGAACTCCATTCCAAGCAAGCTTTTCGGCCTGGTCGTCGTTGCCGCCGTCGGCTCGTCCATTCCGGTGCTGATCATCACACTCGCGGTCATCTACACGCCCGGAGCCTATCGCTTTGCCCGCGCGCTCGCGGTCAATATCAACACGATGGACTTCATCACGGTCGCACGCACCCGCGGTGAGAGGGTCGGCTACATCATCGGCTCGGAAATTCTGCCGAACATTATTCGCCCTGTTCTGGCGGATTTCGGCCTGCGCTTCGTCTTCGTCGTGCTCCTCTTGTCCGGTCTTTCCTTTCTCGGCCTCGGCCTGCAGCCGCCCTATGCCGACTGGGGAGCCCTGGTCCGCGAAAATATCGGCGGGCTGCCCTTTGCGGCCCCGGCCGTACTTGTGCCCTCTTTTGCCATTGCCAGCCTCACCATCAGCGTCAACCTGCTGATCGACAACCTGCCGCGCAGGATCAGAGACAGGAGCGCATGACGATGACCAGCCTCGTTGAAATCAAGAATCTGAAAGTCGAGGCGACGACCGATTCTGGGCGTATCGTCGAGATCATCAAGGGCGTCAGTTTCAATATCGCCAAGGGCGAGATTGTCGCGCTCATCGGCGAAAGCGGCTCGGGCAAGACGACGATCGCGCTGACGCTCATGGGGCATGCGCGCGAGGGCTGTCGCATCTCCGGCGGGGAGATCCAAGTCGATGGGCACGACATGGCCGCCCTTTCCGAAAGCGAGCGTTCGAAGGTCCGCGGTACCACGGTTGCGTATATTCCGCAAAGTGCAGCGGCCGCCTTCAACCCGGCAACGAAGATCATGGAGCAGGTGATCGAGGTCACCCGCATTCACGGGTTGATGCCGCCCGAACAAGCGCGCCGGCGCGCGATCGAGCTCTTCCGAGCGCTGTCGCTGCCGAACCCCGCAACAATCGGCGAACGATATCCGCATCAGGTCTCGGGAGGTCAGCTGCAGCGGTTAGCCGCCGCCATGGCTCTGATCGGCGAGCCCAAGCTCGTCATTTTTGACGAACCGACGACCGCACTCGATGTGACGACGCAGATCGATGTGCTGAAGGCGTTCAAGTCCGTCATCCGTGCCGGCGACATTGCCGGCGTCTATGTTTCACACGATCTGGCCGTCGTCGCCCAGATCGCCG
Source organism: Martinezella sp. CNPSo 3957 (assembly GCF_057784395.1). Lineage (NCBI taxonomy): Bacteria > Pseudomonadati > Pseudomonadota > Alphaproteobacteria > Hyphomicrobiales > Rhizobiaceae > Martinezella > Martinezella sp. CNPSo 3957. The sequence goes on along the minus strand of NZ_JBXSOU010000025.1, from coordinate 5,287 downwards.
ATCGCATCGCCGTGCTCAAGGGCGGCGAAATCCAGGAAATCGCGGAGACGGAGACGATTCTAAGACGGCCGAGCCATCCCTATACGCGCGAGCTGCTGGCGGCGTTCGAGCCGAAACAGGCCATCCGCGACGGCAAAACAGGTGGGACGATTGCATCCGTGCTGAGGATCGACAATCTGGTGGCGGGCTATGGCGATATCCAGACTAATGGCCTACCCGCGGTCTGTGCGGTTCAATCCGTAAGCCTGGAGGTGGAAAAGGGGAGGAATCTCGGCATTATCGGTGAATCCGGATGCGGAAAATCTACGCTGGCGCGCGCAATTGCCGGCATATTGCCGGCCGTATCAGGCACTATCGGCTTCAATGGCAGCGACATGAATCGTGCTGCCAAATTGCGCTCGCGCGATCAATTGCGGGAGATGCAGATCGTCTTTCAATATGCCGACACCGCACTCAATCCGGCAAAGTCTATCGCCGATATTCTCGAGCGGCCCCTGGCCTTCTATCACGGGATGGACCGTAGGGCTCGCGCGGCCAGAGTCGACGAATTGCTTGATATGGTGCGATTGCCGCGCGCGCTTCGCTATCGCTATCCGTCGGAATTGTCAGGCGGACAGAAGCAGCGCGTGAATTTTGCGCGCGCGCTTGCGGCAGAGCCACGGTTGATCATCTGCGATGAAATCACATCCGCGCTTGACACGGTGGTTGCGGCGGCGATTATCGATCTGCTTAAGGAACTGCAGCGGGAGCTGCATCTGTCCTACATCTTCATCAGCCACGATCTGTCGGTGGTCGAAGCGATCTGCGACGAGATCGTTGTGATGTATGGCGGCAAGAAAGTCGAACAGATCACGCGCGAGGCCGCAGATGCACCGCGCCACCCCTATTCCCAGCTGCTGTTCGGGTCCGTTCCCAAGCTCGATCCGACTTGGCTCGACAATCTCGTCCAGGACCCGGAACTCAAGCGCGAGTATGGCCACGGCTAGCCGGAACAGCTCGGAAATACCATTGGACGCTACATGGGAAACAGGCTCGTCAACGGCATGTGCGCCTTGACGATCGGCGACTTGAGCACCACAAAGCTGAAGTACTTATCGATGCCGATATCCAGGTCGGTTAGGCGCTCCATGATCGTCTGATATTCTCCGATCCCAGCCGTCACGAACTTCAGCATATAGTCGTAACCACCCGAAACGAGGTGGCATTCGATGACCTGATCGACCTTCTCCACCGCCGACAGGAAACGGGCGAAGTCGATCTGCCGATGGTTCTTGAGCGTGACTTCAGTGAAGACTGTCAGCGTCTGGCCGAGTTTCCCGATATTGATCTGGGCCGAATATCCCTCGATATAGCCTTCCTGCTGCAGTTTCTTGACCCGCATCAGACAGGGGCTCGGCGACAGGTTGACCAGTTCCGCCAATTCGACATTGGTGATGCGGCCGTTCTTCTGAAGTTCGTACAGGATCTTGACGTCGATACGGTCGAGCTTCATCGGCAGATCTTTCCCATTTAAGGCGGCATTTTATGCTGCGAATTCTCGAAGATCGAGCATAACACCATGGTCCATCTTGTCTATTTCATTCTGCAGGAATCGGACCGGCACAATCAGCCGCTTGGTTCCCCATGAGCAGAATCTTATGCCGCATGGCGCGCTTGTGCGGCAGCTTCATGTCCGATCACTTCGCTATGCTGTCGGCGCGATAGGAGACCCGCATCCATGCCCGCGAAGCTCACCCTTGTTGATAACTCCCCCGAATTGCCGTCCTCTGCCGATGTCGTTGTCATCGGAGCCGGTATAGTCGGCGTTTTTACCGCCTATTATCTGGCAAAGCGGGGCCTCAAAGTCGTTCTCCTCGAAAAGGGTCGCGTCGGCGCCGAGCAGTCCAGCCGCAACTGGGGCTGGTGCAGGCAGCAGAACCGCGACGCACGCGAGCTGCCAGTGGCGACGAAAAGCCTCGAGCTCTGGGACCAATTCACGGCGGAGACAGGAGAGGAAACCGGCTTTCGCCGCTGCGGCCTCTTCTATTTGAGCAATAGTGAGGAAGAGCTTGCCGGATGGGCCCGCTGGCGCGACTTTGCCCGCGGCGTGGGCGTGACCACGCATATGCTGGATAGCGCTCAGGCCAGCGAACGTGGCAAGGCGACCGGCCGCACCTGGAAGGGCGGGGTCTTTTCCCCAACCGATGGCATTGCCGATCCCGCCAACGCCGCCCCGGCGGTCGCTCGCGCCCTGATGAAACTGGGGGGTTGTCTGCGCCAGAATTGTGCGGCGCGCGGCATAGAAACCGAGGGCGGCAAGCTCTCCGCAGTCGTGACCGAAGAAGGCACCATCAAGACCAAGGTTGCCGTCCTGTCGGGCGGCGCCTGGGCTTCGTCCTTCTGCCGTCAGCTTGGCGTTCGCTTTCCGCAGGCGTCGATCCGCTCATCGATCCTTTCCGTCAGCCCCGGCGACGGCGAGCTCCCGGACGCTCTTCATACCGCATATGTTTCCATCACCCGCAGAGGCGACGGCGGCCATACGCTCGCAATCAGCGGGCGTGGCCGGGTCGATCCTACGCCGCAGAACATACGGTTCGGAGCACAGTTTCTGCCGATGTTCGTTCGCCGCTGGCGCGCGCTCTCTCTCGGCGGCTTCGAGGGCTTTCGCAGCGGCCACGAAAGCCTGGCGCACTGGCGTCTGGACCAGCCGACGCCGATGGAGCGGATGCGCATCCTCGATCCGGCCGTCGATAGAGGCACGATTCAGCTTACCTATGACCGCGCGCGCGAATTGCTGCCTGCCATCGCAAACCGCCGCATCACCGCAAGTTGGGCCGGCTACATCGATTCCACCCCTGACGGCGTGCCCGGCATAGGTGAGATCGCATCCATACCGGGCTTCGTGCTGGCGGCCGGTTTCAGCGGCCACGGCTTCGGCATCGGACCGGGTGCCGGCCACCTGATCGCCGATATCGTCACCGCTGTCACGCCGATAGTCGACCCGAAACCCTATCACCCCGACCGCTTCCAGCAATCCTCATGGGGCAAGGTGGCTGACTTCTGAAATGGGCCGTCCGTGCTAGACTTCGCCGGCAACCGAACCAGACAATACGGAATTTCCTGATGCAGGCCCGTCAGCTCGAAGTCTTCTGCATGCTGATGCGAGCCGGGACTGTGACCGGCGCTGCCGCCATGCTCAACATCACGCAGCCGGCGCTAAGCCAGATCCTGCTGCATGCCGAAGACCAGCTGGGGTTCAAACTCTTCAATCGCGTGCGCGGCAAGCTGGTCCCGACGAGAGAGGCTGAAGAACTGTATCCGGAGGCCGAGCGCATCTTTTCCGAGCTCGGAGCGCTGCGGCGCCGAACGACCGACATGCGCTTCGGGCGGACCGGCTTGATCAGGATCGCGGCCACGACACCGCCGGCTATGTCGATCGTACCCAAGGCGCTTCTCGCCTTCAGAACGACCTATCCGGATATCGTCGTCCGCTCGCTGATCGCACCGCTGATCAATGTCGTGGATATGATCCGCAATGGCGATGCCCCGCTCGGCATCGTCATGAACAACATCGCGCGGCCTGGCATCGACGTCGAAACGCTCGGATATGCCGAACTCATCTGCATCGTACCGGAAGGGCACCATCTTGCCGCGCGCGACTGCATCACATTCGCCGATCTTCAGAACGAGACGCTGATTTCCTACCGCGCCGATACCTTCCCCGGCCAGCTGCTTGCCAATGCCGCAGCTTTAGAAAATCAGTCGTTCAATCCCGCGATCGAAATCGATATCTCCATTACCGCCTTGCCCTTTGTCCGCAATGGTTTCGGTGTCGCGATCGTGGATGGTCTGCTGCCGTGGGAGCAGTTTCCCGGCCTCGTGCGCCGGCCGCTGCTGCCGCGAAAGACAGTTCCGATCGCGCTGCTGACCAGCCGGGATCGCCCCTTGACGGGTAGCCACCTTATGATGCGCGACTATTTGCGCCAGGCCTGTGCCGGCGTACCGAAGGATGGCGAAGCCGCGCCGGAGTAAATCGCGTCGGTATAGCCAAAACGAACTTGGTCAGGTCTCGTTTATCCAGGATCCGATCGGCAGCGGACGAACAGGCGCCTGCTCACGCAGGCGACCGACCTCGCAAACCGGGATTCCCGCACGTTCCGCAATCAGTTCGGCGCCGGCGAGCTGACAAAACCGTCCCTGGCATCGTCCCATACCCACGCGCACCACTGACTTCACCCGGTTTGCTTCACCTCCGGCATAGTCGACGCTTCCACGCAGATCGCCGGCGCTGATGCCTTCGCAGCGGCAAACCATCGTTTCATCGGGAACGGATCGGACCATGCCGGCAGGCCAGGGAAAGGCGCGGGCGATTGCGCGAGCAAAGCGTTCGTAGCGGGCGAGCCGCCGGAGATCCCGTGCCGGATTTGGATAAGGCAATCCCATATCGGCAAGGCAGGCGCTCGCGGCAAGCCGTCCGGCAACTTCCGCGCCATCGGCGCCAAGGATCCGCAAGCCATCACCAGCAAGATAGACGCCATCGGCAGCTCGGCCCATTCGATCCGCCCGTGGCAGCCATTGAGCCCAACCCGGATCGTAATCGAAACTGCATTGCGCCAGGCCGGCAAGTTGTGTTTCGGCCCTCAAGTGCCAGCCAATGCCGACCATATCGCATTCGGTATGATGGTCGCGCCCGCCGGCATCCCGCCAGCAAACGGCCGTCGGTCCGGTCTCGTCGCTGACGATATCGGTCAAGGTCACGCCTGCGCGATATATCAGGCCGAGTTTCAGTCGCATTGCGAGGCCCCGCAGGACTACAGCCGGTCTTGCCATCATTCCCGGAAGTGCGAGGATCTGGTTTCGAACGGAAGAGGTATCGAGAACGGCCGCAACATTCGCACCAGCCTTCAGAAGCTGGATCGCAACAAGGGTCAGCAGGGGGCCGGAACCCGCGAGAACGATCCTTCGCCCCAAGGCGACGCCCTGCGCCTTCAGGGCGATCTGCGCAGCTCCGAGGCTATAGACGCCGGGTGCCTGCCAGCCAGGCAGCGGCGCCAGCCGGTCGGTCGCGCCGGTCGCCAGTATCAGCCTGTTATAGGCGAATTCCCTGCGGCCGGCGGGCGTCAGCACCTGCAGCATATTGTCCGCGAGCGCCATCGCTGAACTTTGAGGATGGTATTCGACCTCCCCACGAGCCACCATGCGATCGAAGAGGGAATGAAGGGCAAGGGCTTTGCCAGCCTCCGAACCATAGAGCTGCTGGGCTGACCGCATAAACCCCGCCGGGGGCCGGCTTCTGCCTGATGGGCGC
>NZ_JBXSOU010000024.1:0-36612 GCF_057784395.1 Martinezella sp. CNPSo 3957 | reverse complement strand
CGGCCCCTCAAGCTGAACCGTCATCACCTCAAGCGGCTTGCCAGCCGCAACCGCGACCGCTGCTCTTACGTCCATGATCTCGTCCCTTCCTGCTATGATTTGGTCCGCGCGACATTGGCATGGGCACATGGGGCGGCTCAAGCCAAAATCAGACACTTAGCGTCGCAATTATCATGTTTTAGCCGAGCAATCGCCGCGCGGCTTTTTCCACATGGCTGCGATGGCGAAGCTTCTCGATCAGGTGAATTCCATGATCACGGCGTCGACGGCGAGGCTTTCGCCCGGCTTAGCGTTGATTTTGCCGATGACCAGATCGCGTTCGGCTCGCAGGACATTTTCCATCTTCATCGCTTCGACGATAGCCAGTGTTTCGCCTGCCTTGACCTCCTGTCCCTCCGCGACGGCAATCGCGACGACCAAGCCCGGCATGGGGCAGAGCAGGAGCTTCGACGTATCCGGCGGCAATTTGACCGGCATCAGCTTGTCGAGTTCGGCCTGACGCGGCGTAAACACCCTCGTCCGGACGGAAATGCCCTGCCAATCGATGCGCAGACCATTGAGCACGGTACGGATCTGGGCTGTCAGCTTGCGGCCGCCGACGGTGCCGGCCCATACCGAATCGCCGGGACGCCAGTCGGTCGCGACAGTTACGGTTTGGGTGCCGATCTGCATGTCCATCTCGAAGGGAATGGTCACCACGCCTTCAAGCAACGTCACAGGCAGATAGTTGGCACCAAGCTTGACGATCCAGCTCTCCCGCAGCGGCGCGGCGGCTGGACGCAGCCGGTCGGCATAGCGCTCGCGGCGGTTGGATTCGATCAGGCTGCAGGAAAGGGCGATTGTCGACAGCAGAGCGGTTTGGTCTTCGTCCGGCGTCACCGGCGCGAAGCCGTCGGGATATTCCTCGGCAATGAAGCTCGTGGAGAGGCGGCCTTCGCGCCAGCGCGGATGCTTCATCAGAGCCGAGAGGAACGGCATATTGTGCTCGATGCCATCGACCACAAAACCATCCAGGGCTTCGCCCATCGCTTCGATCGCCTCCAGCCTCGTTGGAGCCCAGGTGCAGAGCTTGGCGATCATCGGATCGTAATACATGGAGATTTCGGCGCCCTCGAAGACGCCGGTATCGTTGCGCACGACCGATGTCTCGGTCTTATCTTCACGCGGCGGACGATAGCGCGTCAAGCGGCCGATCGACGGCAGGAAGTTGCGGTAGGGATCTTCCGCATAGAGGCGGCTTTCGATCGCCCAGCCGTTAAGCTTAATATCCGCCTGCTTGAACGGCAGCTTCTCGCCGGCTGCAACACGGATCATCTGCTCGACGAGATCGATGCCGGTGACAAGCTCCGTGACCGGATGCTCGACTTGCAGGCGGGTATTCATTTCGAGGAAATAGAAATTCCTGTCGCGATCGACGATGAATTCGACCGTGCCAGCACTTTGGTAATCGACGGCCTTGGCGAGCGCCACGGACTGTTCGCCCATGGCCTTGCGCGTCGCTTCGTCCAGGAAAGGCGAGGGCGCTTCTTCGACGACCTTCTGGTTCCGGCGCTGGATGGAGCATTCGCGCTCGCCGAGATAGACGACATTTCCGTGAGCGTCGGCCAATACCTGGATTTCAATATGTCGGGGGTCGACCACGAATTTTTCGATGAAGACGCGGTCGTCGCCGAACGAGCTTTTCGCCTCCGAACGGGCGCGCTCGAAACCGTCGCGCACCTCGTCCTTGCTCCAGGCGATGCGCATGCCCTTGCCACCGCCGCCCGCAGACGCCTTGATCATCACGGGGTAGCCGATCTCGGCGGCGATTCTTTCGGCATGATCGGCATCATCGATGATGCCGAGATGGCCCGGAACGGTGGAAACCTTGGCCGCATTGGCGAATTTCTTCGATTCGATCTTGTCGCCCATGGCTTCGATCGCCTTCGGCTTCGGGCCGATGAAGACGATGCCTTCCTTCTCCAGTGCCGCGCAGAAGGAGGCGCGCTCTGAGAGGAAGCCGTAACCTGGATGAACCGCTTCAGCGCCTGTCTGCTTGCAGGCAGCGATGATCTTGTCGGCGACGAGATAGCTTTCGGCAGCGGGAGCGGGGCCGATATGGACTGATTCATCCGCCATTTCGACATGAAGAGCATCCCGATCAGCATCGGAATAGACGGCGACCGTGAGGATGCCCATGCGGCGCGCAGTCTTGATCACGCGGCAGGCAATCTCGCCGCGATTTGCGATGAGGATTTTCTTGAACATGCAATCTCCGCCCAAATACTCTATTCCGTCAGTGTTTTAGCCATAAATTGCTTGCCTGGTCCATGCGCAACACGTCCGCGCTTACGTCGTTTTTTCCAAACTCGACTGCATACGCTCCCGCCAGATGATGAAGAGGCCGGAGCCGACGATAATGGCGATGCCGATCCATTTGGAAAGATTAGGAAAATCGCCGAAGATTGCGTAGCCGAGAACGGTGGCGGAAATGATCTCGAAATACTGGAATGGAGCAAGCAGCGACAGTGGCGCCAGCCGGAAGGCCCTGACGACGAGCATATGGGCGTAGCCTGAAATCGAACCGAGAATCAGCAGAAGCACCAGCCCGAGCGCCGAGGTGGGCAGGGATGGTTCAAAATCCGCAATACCGGCTGACGAGCCGGCAAACAGAGCCGCGGCCATGAACACGGTGCCGCCGAGACCCGCCATGATCTGCATCGTCAACGGTGAGTCCGCCTCGCCGACAGCGCGGTTCATGAAAAGATAGAGCGCATAGAGAAATGCACAGGCGACCGGCAGCAGCGCCTTCAAGCCAAAGATCGCAAAGCTCGGCTGAATGACGATCATTGCGCCGCCGAAGCCAATGACGATCGCCAGCCACCGCCGCCAGCCGACTTTATCGCCAAGAAACAAGGCGGAAAGCGCCGTCAGCATGAAGGGCTCGACGAAATAGATCGCGAAGACATCGGCAAGCGGCATGTATTTGACCGCGGCGAAAAAGAGTAGGCTCGCGGCGCCATGCAGCGCGCCGCGTAAAAGGTTCATCCATGGACGCTTCGCCGAAAAGGCTGACCGCCCGGCTGCGGTCGCAAGGAGCGGCAGCATGCACACAAGCTGGAAGAAGAAGCGATAGAACGTCACTTGGCCCGGCGACATGCCTTCAAAACTCGCCATGTACTTGGCGATCGCATCCATCGTCGGCAGAAGGATCATGGCGCTTGCCATGATCGTCATGCCTCTAAGCGGATTTTGCTGTGTGGAAACGGCGGAAGAGACGGGCATGCGTCAACTTCAAACACAGGACAAACATGCAAGCAAGACGCGCTTGAAAGCAGGTTGCAAGATGCGGTGGCAGCCATCCGCAAATGCCGTACTTTTCCAAATGGGACAGATCTCCCTGGCGAGATGACGCCCTTAGACCTATCTGGAGCTTTGGAACCGGCTAAAACATGACTGCGCGGCGAAAAATTGCTGGCGCGACCAGGAAAGGGATCGCACCGATGTTCAAACCAGAACAAGAGACGACCGTTTTTTCGGATGAAGGCGGCGATACGCTTGGCGGACGCCTGTCAATGGCTCGCGATGCCGCGGGAATCAGCCTCGAAACGCTGGCCGGACAGCTTGGCGTCAGCGAGGAGACGATGCTCGCGTGGGAATCCGATCGTGCCGAGCCCAACCCCTCCGCGCTGGCCAAGATGTCAGCTCTTTTCGATGTTTCGCCGGCATGGTTGATGACCGGATCGGGTGACGGCCCCGGAGAGGACAGCGATGAGCGCGCCCTCGAAGCCGTGAAGAACGAGCTATCGCGGCTGCGCACCGCCTATCAGGAGGTCGGTCGGCTGATAGAGACGACAACAAAGCAGCTCGAACGCCTCGACCATCAGATCAGGCTGCGCAATCTGAGCAAGGATGTGGCGCATTGAGCGCGGCTTCCCTCGACGTGGCGCGGGCTTAAGTACTTCTAGCTTAATCGGGCAATCGTATCGTCGAGGGTGTCGATCGCGAGTTGTTCACGGGCGATCATGTCGTCGAGATCGATGACCTCTCCGATCTGTTTCGCGTCAATGCCCTGCATCTTCATCGCCAGCAGTTCGTTGCGATGGGCGATCTTTTCGCCTCTGATTTTGATAAGCTTCAAGCGAAAATCATCATTCATTTCCAATCCCTCCGTTTGGAATGAAGTGTCGCCATTTCCGGACTGCCATCGTTCCCCAGCTCGTCTCGTCTGCTTCAATCTCAGTCGTGTCCACGGCCGCGATAGGTGGTAGGAACGCCGGCTTTCTCATGGCACTGCGCTAGGGTTTCCAGCCATTCCGCCAACCTTTCCGGGACTTTGGCATTTCCAGCTTCCAGCGCCTCCACCCATGACAGGTCACATTGCAGAGCGCTCGCCAGATTGATGGGCGTCCAGCGTATATGCAAAAGGCATTCTGAAAAGCGCTCCGGTGTCATGCATCTTCCCCCTGTCTGAAGAATTTCACGGTGCCAGAGAGGGGCGCGAAGTCAAGTGATCAGGGAAATACGACGGCTGTTCCGGCCTATCAGGGTAGGCGAACTACCTCTCGGCATGAATTTCGCGGGTAACTTGTGTGGGTAACGGGGGCAGTATCGCAAGATTTCCGACGCTTTGATCGGTTCGCGTGTCGTCAGCGGGCGGACGATGGCGTGCGAGATAATGCGGTACTGAAGAAAGCGTTAGCTACGCATTGTTTTAAAAACAAAAAACCCGGCCAAAGCCGGGTTCTTGGTGCGGTCGAGAAGACTCGAACTTCCACGGGTTGCCCCACAGCGACCTCAACGCTGCGCGTCTACCAATTCCGCCACGACCGCATCGTGGTAGGCCGGATTGCTCCGGCGCGGCTGCATGTAGCAAAAGCATTCGGGGGGCACAAGAGCGATATGTCAGTTTTTTTAAATTCCTTCACAGCTCCTCCGATCTGACATGTGCGAATGCTGCCGAAACGCCTTACATGTTTGAATTCCCGCTCGAATGGCGCCATATGTGGACAACCCGTCGGCGCGCAGGATTTCCACACATGCGGCCTGCGGCGCGCAAAGGACTGCCATATGCTTCGCACCGAACTTTCTCACCAGATGTTTCCCGTTCAAGGTACGCCGCCCGTCCGCTGGCGGATCAGCGACGGTCTCGTGCCTTATGAGGAGGCGGTTGCCACCATGGAGGCGGAGGTAGCCGCGATTGCCGAAGGGCAGGCGCCGGAGCTCGTCTGGCTGGTCGAACATCCTCCGCTCTATACGGCGGGCACCAGCGCCGATGCCGCCGATCTGATCGAACCGGATCGATTCCCGGTCTTTGCGACCGGACGCGGGGGCGAATATACCTATCACGGGCCAGGTCAGCGCGTCGCCTATGTCATGCTGGACCTCAAGTGTCGGCGGCAGGATATCCGTGCCTTCGTCGGCGCGCTCGAGGAGGTCATCATCCGCACGCTTGATTCGATGAATGTGCGTGGCGAGCGGCGAGAGGATCGAGTTGGCGTTTGGGTCAGGCGCCCGGAGAAGCCCACTCTGGCCGACGGCACCGTGTCAGAGGACAAGATCGCGGCGCTCGGCATCCGCGTGCGCAAATGGGTGACGTTTCACGGCCTTTCGCTGAACGTCGACCCCGATCTCGGGCATTTCACCGGCATCATTCCTTGCGGAATTTCGGCCTATGGTGTCACCAGCCTCGTCGATCTCGGTCTGCCGGTCATGATGGCGGATGTCGATATCCGCCTGCGCGAGGCGTTCGAACAGGTCTTCGGCGAAACTGTCAATGACGCCTGAAAGTGATCGGCGATCGTCCGAAGACGATGCCGGATGTTGCGATGAATTTTAGTGCTAAGCAGGACAGGTCAAACGACCTGTCCGATTTGGTGGCGAAAACTGCTAGAACTCGCAGGAGCGCTCTTCGGCGTCCTCTACCATCGGTACTTCCGAGTCATTCGGAACGAAGCGTCTCGATTTCTCCAAAAGATCGATCCTGTCTTCTGCCTTGAGAAGATCATGCAGTTTCTGATCGCTTAGGATATTGTCGCCAGTATCATGCGAGGTCATGCGGGTAACTCCTTGACCTCTGCAGGCGAGAGTAATCACCTCTCTCAGCCGCTAGCGCCTACGGGTTCGGTAGCCAATGGTATGAGCCTATACTCATTTGAGCGCTGTGGCGAATCTTTTGCTGCGTTGCCTCTCGGCGGCCTTATCTGCCAGAAAAAACGTCTGAAAGAAAAATGCCCTGGAAGGGAGAGCATCCAGGGCATAGAGAGGGGAACTGCATAACGGAAACTAGGGCGAGGTGCCCGCACTTCAAGGTCGAAGCTCACGATAGGTTGTATTTCGTCCGCGATCGCCATTGCCCAAGCGCATCGCTGATCTGCGAATGACGGAAGTAAAATTGCAATGTGAATCGGCACCATCGATTCTTCCGTCTCCGGCTGACCTCAACACAGCGATGAACCGCCATCCAGGATTGCTGCTTCAGTCAAGTCACTCTTTTCGATAGCTATTTTTGTACAGTTTGCGTTCATGTTCGTCCGCATATGGTGTCTTCCGTCGCCCCCAGATCGCGTGTCGATTGACAATCGACGGGGACGATACGATTAATAGTTTCGACATTCGTCATAGAGCGGAGGAAATGCCAATGACAAGTCGTGCCATTCTGTTGATGTCTTTTGCGTCTCTCACAGTTGTAGGCTCGATGGGCCTCGCTTCTTCGGCTTCTGCGCTAACCATGAAAGAGTGCAGCGCCAAATATCAGGCTGCCAAAACTGCTGGTACCTTGAACGGCCAGAAGTGGAATGACTTCCGCACAACGCAGTGCAGCGCGGACGCCAGCGCCACCACGACCACCGCTCCCGCAACCACTGCACCAGCGGCTACGACGCCTGCCAAGCCGGCGAAGACCACTGCGGCAGCCAAGGTCGACGCCAACGAGCCCGACGCTACCAAGCCGCCGGTAGCAGAACCGGCAAAGCCGACCACGGCTGCCCCGGCCGGCGTAACCTTCCCCGCAAAGGTCGACCCGAAATATGCTACCGAGACGCCCGGCAAGGGCCGCTTCCACACCTGCGTCGACGCCTATAACGCCGCCAAGGCCAGCAATTCGCTCGGCGGCCTGAAGTGGATCCAGAAGGGCGGCGGCTATTACAGCCTCTGCAATACCAAGCTCAAGGGCTGATTGCGGATCCAACCTCTTGCAGAACGGGCGCCTTTTGGCGCCCGTTTCTATTTGCCCATATCAATCCTGCATCTTCTCCCATTTCTTCACCAGTCGGTCGCGCCTGAGCTTGGAAAGCCGCTGCAGCCAGAAAATGCCGTCAAGCTGGTCAATTTCGTGCTGAATGCAGATGGCCAGAAAGTCATGCGCCTCCGCTTCATGGGGGTCGCCGGCGATATCCCGATAGCGAAAGCGGATCGATTTCGGTCTTACGATCTCCTCGGTCGCTCCGGGCATGGAAACGCTACCCTCCGTATGCCGCATGGTTTCCGCCGATGACCATAGAATTTCCGGATTGATATAGATGCACACGCCATCTTCGCGGCTGAGTTCGATCACGACGACCCGCTTGAGGACGCCGATATGCGGGCCGGTGATGCCGACGCCAGGCGCGGCCCGCATGGTGTCCAACAGATCATCGACAAGCATCCGCAGATCGTCATCGAAAGCGGTCACGGTGGTGGAGGGGGTTCGCAATAGCGGATCGGGAAAGCGGATGATGGGACGAACCGACACGGCACTCTCTATTGGGTGAAGGGGTGTATGTGGATGGGCAGAATAGAGGCGGGGCCGAAATGGCGCCAGCGTCTTGGCACTTCAGAGCCTGATATTGAATTATTTCTTTATCTAATTGGTGTTATTGATTTTTCCAATCTTTCTAATAGTGGGAAGCGCGGGAGAGCGCGAGCAGGCAAAATCAACATGAATATCCCTATCAAACGAGCGGGCCAAAGCCACTTTCCGGCCATACGCACCATAGAGCTGGCATCGTTTGAAACGTTGCGAGCGGCAGGGGCGGTCATTGGAGCGGCCGCGGCGAGCACGGACGAGGAGTTGCAGCAATATCTCGACGCTAATTTCCTGTATGCGGCATTCGATGCAAACGACATGCCGGTTGGCTACGGAGGCGGATACGTTGCGGGAGATTGGCTGCACATTGGCGAGATCGACGTACATCCAGATTGGCAGAGAAAGGGCATCGGAAGGCGGCTGATGGAGAGTTTGCTTGCCGATGGTCGCGCAAGAGGCCTTATGGGGTCAACTCTGACAACCGATCGCTTCGCTCCCTTCAATGCATCGTTTTATGTTTCTTTGGGATTCGAGCCGGTTGAAGGAGATAGCTGTCCGGTGCGCCTTAGGGCTATCCTTGCTTTGGAAGAGGCAAAAGGTCTGGATCCGCATCGCCGTGTCGCGATGATGCTGACTTTCTAGCGCCTAACGCGGCAACATGCGGCGGTTTAGTGTAATTAGTGAAGAGAACAGCCCGGCTAATCCGTCAAAATTGACTATTACGTAAAAGTCAATATTATGCTGATCAGCAGATTAGGGGCGGATTCTTGGTCGACGGATACTATAGCATAACGGAGCTCACTCGGGAATTCGGGGTTTCGACCCGAACGTTGAGGTTCTATGAGGACGAGGGCCTCATTCATCCTGAGCGCAGGGGCCGAACGCGCCTATTTCGCCCGGCCGACCGGCGTCTGATCATGGAAATTCTGCGCGGCCGCCGCATTGGCTTCACCATTGCCGAAATTCGCGAGATCATACAGGTCTACAAGGAGCCTCCGGGCGAGATCGGCCAGCTGAAGCTGCTGATGAAGCGCGTAGACGAAAAGCGCGACGAGCTGCGTCAGAAGCGCAAGGATATCGACGATACGCTGAGCGAACTCGATAATGTCGAGGAGGCGTGTCTCGGCCGTCTCGCCGAAATCGGCGTTGGGACTTGATCCGCTTTAAGCGCTCAGCTTGTCAAAGCCAGCGGCGTGTCCGTTTGCAGTAAAACTCGAATTCGCAGCCGAATCGCGAGAGGAGATGCATCTCCTCGCAGCGGATGACGAGCAAGGTCGTCAAGGCGGCCGCCACTGCTGCCATGACCAGGAACCAGAGATTGCCGATCAGAAGGCCGAAGCTTGCGGTCAGCAAGGTATAGCCGAGATAGGTTGGGTTGCGGGTGAAACGAAAGGGGCCTGACGTCACCAAATGCGCTGTGCAGCGCTGCGTCAGAACGGTTGTGCGGCGTTCCAGCAGCGTCTTGACGGCCCAGACATTCAATGTAACCGCGATGGCGGTCAGGAGCACGCCAACCACCCATGCAACCAGCGCCCAGATGAAGGGCAAAGGCAAGGGATACCATCGCTGCAGGGACAGCGCCGCTATGACGGCGAGGCTATAGAGCAGCGGCGGCCACGGAAAACTCAGCGACTTCGAACGATAGGCATTCATAGAATAACCCTGTCATTGCGCTTCATCCGTGCATTGTATCGCGATTCGGCTTACGCGTTCATCGCTATCTGCTTTGATCGCTCCGGATTGCAATGGTTTGAAGAGATTCTGAGCCTGCAACTTGTCGAGCGTGCATTGGCAGAAGCTGCGGCACATGGCTTCGCTGCCCGATCGGGTGCATGAAGCTACGCATTGCCTGATATAGCCAACCGTCGGGTCCTGCGGCGGGGCAGGAGCGACAAGCGATAGAAGATAGACGAGGCCAAACAGCACCGGCTGATGAACCAGATAGAAGATCAGGCTGTGACGGCCGGCGCGGGCCACGAGATTGCTGCCGGGGCCGAATTTTGCAAGCTGCTTCAGCCAGCCGAGGGAGGTCGCCAATTGCGCGATGCCGAGGCCGAACAGAAATGGCGTTAGCCACGGGAAGAGCGGCACATAGTCGTTCGAGCGCTGGATATTTTCCGAAAGCCCGACCCACCATAGCCACGGCGTGTCGAAGAACGTTGAATGCAGCGAGAGAGGCGCGATGACGTTGTCGATCACGATGCCGACGGTGAGCAATGCCGCGACCAAAAGCGTCAGGAATGCGGGCAGGCGCAGGAACAGGAGGCCAATAAGGCTCGCCGCCGCGATGCCGTGCAGGATGCCGAAGAAGATCCATTCGTCGCTCATGCCGATGAAGGTGACGAGTGAGATCGCGGCAGCTGCAGCGACAATCATGCCCAGCCGTCGCCAGTAGGACCGCCAGCGAATTTCCGGCGTATTGGCAAGCACGAGACTGAAGCCAGCCAGGAACAGGAAGGTACTGGCAATGGCGCGGGCATAGAGCTTCAGCCAGCCGGTTTCCGCCGTACCAGAATCAAGATAGCCGAAGAATTCGAAATCCCAGGTGCCATGATAGCTCGCCATGGCGAGCAGGGCAGCACCGCGCGCCGTATCCAGAATGCCGATGCGAGGCGTCTTTTGCGGAACGTCGGCGCTCGCGGCGATGGCGGCCATTACGGAGTCCTTCCAGGCATGAATTCAAGTCTTTGCAGCGGTATGGGCCGACGCGGCCTTGTCATGGCATATCGCCATCCATGATGGCCAGACGGGCGTCGGAAAAAAACTGACGGCGGATCAGCACCACGATGATGAAAATCGTCGTCGCCATGAAGACATAGGGGCTTAGGAACCAGCCGAGATAGCCGATGGATAGGAAGATTGCCCTGAGGCCGGCATTGAAATTGCGCGCGGCAATGATGTTCATGCGCACTACGCGCTCGGCGGCTCTCTCCGCGGCCAGCGGATCGAGAATGGCATCTTCGCGCATCGGCAGGGAGCCGAAGAGAATGGTGCAATAGTTGAACAGGCGGTAAGCCCAGCCGAATTTGAAGAAGGCATAGCCGAAAAGGCAGCCAAGCCCCGCTACCTTGATTTCAAAGGCTGCCCGACCGCCATTGAGTATGAACGGCATATCCGAGAAGAAGGCATTGATCTTGTCGGTGGCGCCGAGGAGCGCAAAGCAGCTGCCGATGGCGAAAATCGATGTGGAGGCAAAGAAGCCTGTGCCGTTTTGCAGGCCGGAGAGGATCTGCGTGTCGATCATCTTCAGGTCGCGGCGCAGCGAGTTGTATATCCATTCGCGGCGGCGGTCGTTCATTGCCCGCGTCAGGCTGATGCGATTGAAGAAGCTGGCGCTGCTGGTGATCCAGTTCAGTGCGACCCAGAGAAAGATGAAAAGGGCGAGGGCGACATAGTCGGCAGTCGTCATAAAGGCAGGTTCTCCAGATCAATACCATGTGGACTGTAGCTCAGCGCGAGCCGCGTGCAATGGCCTTCTGTTTGCGTCTCGAATGCTTATATGTAATGTCGCTGCCATGAAATCCGATGTCGGCCAATCACCGTGCAAGCTTGCCGCGATAGCGTAGCCTTGCGGGAAATCGATTTGCCTGGAGGCACCAAAGGTCCATGTTTCTCTCAGTTTTTGATGTGTTCAAGATCGGTGTGGGACCGTCCAGCTCGCACACGATGGGCCCAATGTCGGCCGCGAATCGCTTCTTGGACCTCTTGCTGTCGAACGAGTGGCCGCGACCGTCTTCGAATGTACATGTTGAGTCGATCAAGGTCAGCCTGCATGGTTCGCTGGCGCATACGGGTATCGGCCACGGCACGGGCAGGGCCGTCATCCTCGGCCTGATGGGCGAAAAGCCTGACAGCGTCGATCCCGACCATATGGATGGCATCATCGACGAAGTCGAGCGCAGCGGGCGCATCACGCCGCCAGGTCATCCGACCTATCAATTCCAGCCGAAGACCGATCTGATCTTCGACAAGAAGGTGCCTCTCCCGGGCCATGCCAACGGCATGAGTTTTTCTGCTTTCGACCGGGATGACCGGCTGCTCCTGAAGCGCATCTATTATTCCGTCGGCGGCGGATTCGTTGTCACCGATACCGAATTGGAGCAGATGAAGGCCGATCGGAAAAAGCCGGCTGCAGCGGGCGAACGGATTCCTTTCCCCTTTGCCACCGCCAAGCAGATGCTTGAAATGTCCGAGCGCTCCGGCCTTTCCATCGCGCAGATGAAGCGCGCCAATGAAGAGACTCGCATGAGCGCCGAGGAACTGGATGCCGGTCTTGACCGCATCTGGGCGGCCATGAGCAGTTGTATCGATCGTGGCCTCAAGGTCGATGGCATCATGCCGGGTGGCCTGAAGGTCCGCCGGCGTGCACGCGCCATTCACGACAAGCTACAGCAGGAGTGGCGGAGCAACCGCATCAATCCGCTGCTCGCCAATGACTGGCTGAGTGTTTACGCCATGGCCGTCAATGAAGAGAATGCTGCCGGCGGCCGCGTCGTCACAGCGCCGACCAATGGCGCGGCGGGCGTCATTCCTGCTACGATCCGCTACTATCAGCATTTCCATGAGGATTGGGATCAGGACGGCATTCGCAACTATCTTCTGACGGCTGCCGCCGTCGGCGGCATCATCAAGCATAATGCCTCGATTTCCGGCGCCGAAGTCGGCTGTCAGGGCGAGGTCGGTTCGGCGGCTGCGATGGCGGCGGCCGGGCTTGCCGCCGTGATGGGTGCGACGCCGGAACAGATCGAGAATGCTGCAGAAATCGCGCTGGAACATCATCTTGGCATGACCTGCGATCCGGTCGCCGGACTGGTGCAAGTGCCGTGCATCGAACGAAATGCTCTTGGCGCGGTCAAGGCAGTCACTGCTGCTTCGCTCGCCATCAAGGGCGACGGCCAGCATTTCGTGCCGCTCGACGCCTGCATCGAAACCATGCGTCAGACGGGTCACGACATGAGCGAGAAATATAAGGAAACCTCCACCGGTGGTCTGGCGGTCAACGTCGTGGAATGCTGAATGTGGACGCCTGATCTAAAAGCTTGACGCTGCCGGTCAAAAGGACTTCAACGGCACTATGGCTTTGCATCTCATCAAATTGTGCGTCGGCGCGGATTCGCTGGATGATCTGCGCGAATGGGTTTCCGAGCGGGCGATGAACGCCATCGCTGCAGGACTGGAGCCGCACACGACCCATACGACGCGCATGGTGCCGAAGCGGATCGAGGAACTGCTGGACGGCGGCTCGCTCTATTGGGTGATCAAGGGACAGGTGCAGGCGCGGCAGAAATTGCTAGGTATCGAGACCTTCACCGATGCTGATGGTATTCAGCGTTGCCGGCTTATTCTCGACCCGAGTGTTGTCGAGACGACAGGGCAGCCGAAGCGTCCATTTCAGGGCTGGCGGTATCTGCCGCAGGACGACGTGCCGCGCGATCTCGATAGTCTCGGCGCGGCAGCCGAATTGCCCGCCGATCTGCGGCGGGAACTTTCCGAACTTGGTTTGCTTTAACGCAGCCGCATCATGATCGGCGCACGGCCGGTCGGGGCGGTGATGTGCAGATGAATATGCGCTTCCGGCTGCGCGTAGCGCCAGGCGCGCGCGCCGTGGCAGAGCAGGATGCCGATCAGGTCTTTCGTCTTGTTGCGCGAGCGCGAACGACTGAGACCGAGGTCCGCCAATCGCATCGCCGCCTCATGCAGCGGATGAAGAGCAAAGCTCTTCTGTTTCATCTTGCCCCCGCTATCGAGCGAGAAACCGGGAAAGTTCTCGTTCATTGCCATTTCAAAACCCCGTACACGTTACAAACTCAGGGCCGGCCCGCTTGACGTTCGGAACCGGAAGATCGGAACCATAGAAGGCCCGACCAATTTTCAAATCATGCGGCGCGAAAACACCCGCCACATGCTTATTCCATACTCGCCCAGCACTTCACGCCGGCACGCTTGAGCGCCTTGCAGGCATTCACTGCTTCGCTCTGATCTTCAAAGCCGCCGAAGCGGGCGCGGTAACCGCCGTCAAAGGCGACCGCATAGGGCTTGGCCGAACGCAATGCCTTGCCGGCTTTGTTCTTCGCCGTATCAAGGAGGTCGGTCGCGCCATCCTTACTGGAGGAAACGCCAATTTGAACGATCCAGCCGGTAGGCCCGCGTTCAGCTTTGGTTGCCTTTGCAACCTTCTCCGTCTTTTCAGTGCGCTGCAGCTTTACCAGCTTCGTATCGCTTCTGGAGGTCGATGCCGTCGTTACGGTATCGATTTCATCCTCATCCGCATCGTCCGAGGATCCGGCGGCAGCTGTTTCGTCATAGGCGGGCTGCTTCACGGGCTCGGGCTTTGCCGAAAGCAGTGGATTGGAAGAGGAAGATTGTGGCGTTACCGCTGCGAAGGCTGCCGCGCTGGAAGGACTGGAATCGGCGACTTCGGTCGCCGCGTTGTTCTTGATCTTTGCACGGCTGATATCCGCCATGCGTGCACTGGCTGCCTGCACGTTGGGGGATGCGGCTGGCACCTGCGCGATCACATTGGAATCAATATGTTTTGTCGATGCCTTGGGCAGATAGTCAGCGATCAGCTTGCGCATCTGATTGTCGCGAGCCGGCGTCGAAGCGCCGCCAAGGACCACACCGACTATGGAACGACCGTCGACTTTGACAGAGGTCGCCAGATTGTAGCCGGCGGCGCGCGTATAACCGGTCTTGATGCCGTCAACACCGCGTACGGAGCCGACCAGGCGATTGTGGCCAAGGATCGTGCGATTGCCGAGCCGGAAGCTCGTTTCGGAGAAGAAGCCGTAATATTCCGGAAAATGTTCGCGCAAAGCGATACCAAGGCGAGCCTGATCACGAGCCGTCGTCATCTGTGCTGTGTTCGGTAGGCCGTTCGGGTTGCGATAGGTCGTGCGCGTCATACCAAGCGCTCGCGCCTTATCGTTCATCATCCGGGCAAAACCTTCCTCCGAACCGCCGAGCATCTCGCCAAGCGCCATCGCGGCGTCGTTGGCGGACTTCGTGACGATGCCAAGGATCGCCTCGCGCACGGTCACGGAACGACCGGGGCCGATACCGAGCTTGGTCGGCGCCTGAGCGGCAGCATTCTTTGAAAATACGACGGGAGTATCCAGGGTGATGCGTCCGGCCTCAAGCGCTTCGAAGGTCAGGTAGACCGTCATCATCTTGGTCAGCGAGGCGGGATAGTGGAGCGTGTCGGCATTTTCGCTATAGAGAACATTGCCTGTATTGGCGTCGATGACGATGCCGGCATATTTCGGACCGGCCGCGCTTGCGTCAACGACAGTCACAGTGATCGTCGCCGTCGCGATCGAAAAACCAAGAAGCGCTCTCGCCAGAATTTTACCGGTTTGAGACGACGAAACGGGTAGAATGGATCTGGACACTAAATCACTCTCTGCTTGCATTTACATTCTCGATTATCCGGCCGCCGCCTCCATGAACGGCCGTTCCGCTCAACAGTAGAGGCTTAGCGTTACCAATCGGTTTATGATGAACAGTTGGTTTCAGGTTTCTGCGTCATTTTAGCGGCCACCAACAGCCATTGCCGCGGGCGTGGCATCATCCACAAGGCGCGTCTTGACGAAGTTCTGGATGGCAGCATCCATCGTGCGCCAATCCCCGAGCTGATTGCTGGAAAAGCGGTAGAGAACACTCAGATCCTTGCCAACCTTAACATCCCTCTGGCAATCGCCGCTCGTTGCCAAGGCTGGCGAGGAGGGCAGGAGGCAGCGCACGACATAGTCGGTTTCACCGGATCGCGAAGCGGTTAAAAGAATTTCACCATTGTAGCCGGCATCGGCGCGAAGCCGATGTGCCGTCAGGCCAAAGGGGCCGGCATAGGAAGCGCCGTCCATCAATTGCGAATAGATCGGACCAAGCCGGCCGGACATATCACGAGACATTGTGCTCTGGCTGATCTGGAGAAAGATCAGCGAGGACGCTTGCGAGATATCGTCGAAGCGCAACCGGTCGGCTTCACTATAGCCCTGCATCTGCGGCCAGGTCAGATAGAGATCGACGCGCTCGGCCGGGCCATTGAGGCGCTCGCTCGGAAAGCGGATGGTGTTTGCGGCGAGGCGTATCGTGTCATCGCCGATCGTGATGGAGATAGGTTTGGTATCGGTCGTATGACCCGCGAGCGAAATTTTCTCGCCGAGCCAGTTTCCACCCACAGATATGGCTACGGTCAGCGCAGCCAGGACGGCAACACCTGCCATGAGCCGATAGACAAAGCCGCTCGATATTAGCGGGCTTTCTTCGACCATTGTGGCGGATGACAGTGGAGCCATGTTCTTGCCTTCATCTCCTTGCGCCCGCCATCTTCGATGACGAGTACTGAGGGCGTCCAACTTTCGAGTCTCATTGAAGATATGATTGGCGCGGCGATGGTTAATTGATGGTTAAATATAGGTCGCAACCCGTGCTAACGGCACAGTTAATTCGCCGGAATGTTCAACGCTTATCGCGCGAGGGCCGCGAAATGAAAAGAGCCGTTCCCGGGGACAGCGGGAACGGCTCGGAGGCACCGGCCTGGACAGAAATCAGGGGACGAGACCGGGCCTCTGACTTTACCGCCGACGCTCGGCCGCCGGCGATCTGGTATGGGGCTTACTTCAAGCTGCCGACCGCAACAGCGCGACCGTCCTGGATCTTGACCCAGCGAGCCGGATGATCTGCGGACTGGCGCTTCAGGAAGGTGTATTCGGTCTCCGACCAGAGCTTCACCTTGTTGCGCATGTTATCGAGAATGAAATCACCACGATCCGTGCGGACGGTCAGAACGGCATGGCCTTCGCCGTTCGGCTGCAGCACGACGGTCATGAGCAGATCGGAAGGCGAGACGCCGGCATCGATGAGCTGCTTGCGCTTCAGCAGCGCGAAATCCTCGCAGTCGCCGGCGGTGGTCGGGATCGCCCACTTCTCCTCAACACCGTAAAGTTCCATATCCGTCATCGGCTTGATGGTCGTATTGACCGTGTAGTTGACCTTCAGGATCGTCTTCCAGCTATCCTCATTGAGGATCATCGGCCCTGCATCGCCACCGGCATAAGCGCATTCACGCGGGTTTTCCCTGCAGAATTCGTAATGACCGATCGGGGGAGCAGCGTCGCCTGTTATCGTCATGTTGGCGGGTGCTGCCTGAGCAGCACCGAACAAGCCAAGAGTGGAAAGCGCCAGAGCGGCAAGGCCGCGAAGTGCGATTTGAAAGTTCATGTCCCTGTCCCTGTTTTATTGGGATCAGAATGACACGCGTGATTTTATCTGACGCAAAATTGCACAGTTAAATTAATGGCTTAGTTGAATCAAATCTGGCGAAAATTCTCATAAAATACGCAGAAAACTTGATTCAAGTTCGCGGCAAATTCGATTAAAATTTGAGGGATTTCGGTATGGATTGCAGCAATGCAAGAGTCTGACATCCGCTGTTTCCAAACAGCTTTCAGCTATGGGGATCGTTAACGGCCGCGTGCCAATTAAGGCAGTAGACGTCTGTATTGATACAGAGTTCGCGTGGCGACAGGTCGGATTTGGTGTTGGAAATGGCTGCAAGAGCCTGAACTTGTCCCATTTTGGGAAAACCGGCTCAAAAATATTTTTGATTTTTATTGCCGAGTGTGCCGGCGAAGCCCATCGGTCGCGCGGGTGATCGCAGCCGCCATCTCCACGACCGCCGGCGAGTGTGCCGCGTTCGCGACGACCACCAGTTCCGCCTCTGGCCATGCCTGTGACAATTCCCAGGCGGTAACGAGCGGTGCTTCGAGGTCCATACGACCATGGATCATCGTGCAGGGGATACCGGCGAGCCGATGGATGTCGCGCAGGATTTGCCGCTCCTCGAGCCAAGCCAGATGGTGGAAGTAATGGGTGATGATCCGGGCGCGCGCCGTCAGATAACGTGGGTCGGACCAGCGCGACGACAGGGTTGCGCGCGGATCGACCAGGATCGAGGCGGCTTCCCATTCGTGCCAATCCCTGGCGGCTTTCACATGGATTGCCGGATCGGGATCCCGTAAAAGGCGATAATAGGCGGCGACTAGGTCACCATCGCGATCAGTCTTAGGTACAGCGGCCCGAAAGCGTGCCCATTCCACAGGAAAGAAACGGCCGAGACCTTGATAGAGCCAATCGATTTCCGATCGCCTCGTCATGGTGACGCCGACGAGGAGCAAGCTTTCCACCCGCTGCGGATAGGTTTCGCCATAGGCAAGCGCAAGCGTGCAGCCCCAGGAATTGCCGAATACGATCCAGCGTTCGATTCCGAGGCGCAACCGCAATCGCTCGATATCGGCAATCGTGTGCCATGTCGTGTTGGCCGAGAGATCTATCCCCGGTTCCGACGCATGCGGAAAACTGCCGCCGCAGCCGCGCTGATCGAATTGGATGATCCGATAATATTGCGGGTCGAAATAGCGCCGTGTTCCAGCCGAACTGCCCGATCCCGGGCCTCCGTGCAGGATGAGGACGGGTCTACCCTCGGGATTGCCCGATTGCATCCAGTAGATGCGCTGGCCGTCGCCGACCTCAAGCAGGCCTTCGTCAAAAGGGATCAGGTCCGGGTAGGGCATCTCGCGGTCACGCATCGAGGAGAAGACAGAGATCGCTATTTCGCGACGCTGCGTGACGGGAAGATGACGGTATCAGAGAAATTCGCGCAAGGTTTCGCGAGACTGTAGCGAAAGGAATTCGATCGCAACGCCCTCTATGAAATGACGCACGACGCGGCCGCGCATATTGCCGAGACGCACCGGCGTTCCGATGGTGGGGCGTATTTCGACGTCGACCGCTGCGCCTGAGAGCGAGAGGTCCATGATGCGGCAGACATATTGCGTACCGTCGTCGAGCGTGAGTTCGCTGCGGGTATTGCGCGGCGTCAGACGATCGTGGCGGCGATCTTCCGGCAGACCGAGTTCGTGCTTGTTGGCAAGCCAGGTCAGTTGCGCCGCAAGCTTTTCACGCTTCCGCTCGGTTGCATTGATCGACATGGTGAAACCACGGCCGTCGACCGCAACGACATAGCCCTCGACTCGGCCCAGGTGGTCGATATAGGCCACGACCCGCTCATCGGCGCGCGGCCGTCCCAAACAGGTCACATGAAGGTCGCCCGGCGACATTTCCGTGACAACGCATTCGAATTCCTCATAATTTGCCAGCATCAGACGACCCTGCATATTGATCGGGACCCGCTGAAAGGTCCGCTGATCATTCCGAGCAGCATTGCCTGTCATTTGATTGGGCCGCGTCGCCTGGGCTGGCTGAAACGAGTGCATGGAGGCGTCTTGAATCCTATTGCGTCTCATCCAACTAATAGCCGCAACTCCTTAAAGTAAGGTTGTCTTTTCAGAGGCATAAATAAGAGACGATCGCCTATCTTGTTCCGCACTGGGTCAGTTCTAACCCTGTCGCGCCCCATTTTTTGCTTGAATCAACTTTCGGCGGACCCATTCGCCAAGGCTCGTGCTTCCCCGATGCGGCAGAAGATTTGCAGGGTCTGGATGGGGAGGCGCATCCACGAGCCGCACGCGGCGCTCGCGAAGCAGCCGGCTGCGATCCAGTGCCAGAAATTCAAGGCGTTCGTTGCCGAGCCAAGGCGCATAAACGGTTGGCGTCAGACAACCAAGCAGTCTGTCGCAAGTGTCGCTCGATGTGCGAACCGGCAGCAATATCATCTCGAAGGCCATGCTACGGCCGCTGATACAGTAGCCCGTCGCGTGGACCAATGCGGGAACCACGTGTTTCATCACGCCGGCGGCTATGCGTACCGGGTCATCCTGCTGACTGCCAGCCCAGAGCGCTGCGAAATTCTCGCCACGGAGTTCGCGCCCCATCAGGTTGCAGATCGCCGTACCGGCCAGGCGGAAGCGGGGATTATCGTCCACCGTATTTTCCAGGATAAACAGCTCGGGAAGAATGTGGCCGATTGCCGATGGCTGTATCAAGTTGCGCAGGGGAGCATCCGCGTTGCCGCGTAAACGCTCCCAATAGGTAAATATATCGGTGCTCGTCTTATGGCGCATAATGCGTCCGTGTCCCATTTCACTTCAACTACAAGGGCATTCATTGCCCTCGAAACTGACGTTGCGAATTCCATGCCAGAACCGGCCCGTTAGGGTTAACGAAGGGTTTCGGTTGCCTTGTCGAGCGGTCGATGTAAATCTTTGTTCATCACTTCACCAAGTGACCTTCAGCACGAATTTCCCGGGCGCCGGACGAACCATTGAGGTCAGATCCGGAGAGGAGCGCCCCGGTATGCCGCCCGACACTACGGGCGGCTTTTTTTTTGATTTTCGCTGCGTTATGTGTCGATGACTTCCGGAGCCTTTCCGCTTTTCTTCGAATCGCGAAAACGCTCCATCCCTTTGTTTTACGCAATTCCGGATGGAAAACCGCTTCGCACTTTTCCTGGAATTGCTCTATCGACAAGCAGAGCAAGACATGGATGACGAACAGCTGCCGCGCCCAGAGCCGGAAAATCCGCGGCCGCAGCAGCGGGTCCCGGCCTTCAACTTGCCTCCTGCTATTCTGGCGAGCCTTGCCGTCCTGATCGTCATTTTTGCGGTCATGAACCTTCCCTGGTGGTCGGACGATACGCTGAACTGGATTTATTTCGCCTTCAGCTTCATCCCGGCCCGCTATGCCTTTCCCTTGTCACAGCAGGGGCTGGAATGGCTTTGGACGCCTGTCACCTATTCGCTGCTGCATGGCGGGATCGAGCATATCGTGTTCAACAGCCTTTGGCTGATGGTCTTTGCGGCACCCGTGGCACGACGCATCGGCGCGCTGCGCTATGTGATTTTCTGGATTTTCTCGTCGGCGGCCTCCGCCTTCCTGCATGCGGCACTCTACTGGGGAGACCAGACGCTGTTGATCGGTGCGTCCGGTGTCGTCTCGGCGCTGATGGGGGCGGCTTGCCGCTTTGCCTTTCCGGCGATGGACGGTCGCAGAGTGTCCATGCGGCAGGCGCATCTCAACCCGCGCCTCGGCATTTTGCAGTCGCTTCGAAGCCGGACAGTCGTCGCCTACATCGTCATGTGGGTCGCCGGCAATGCGCTTGTTGCTTTCGGCATCAACCTTGCGGGCGACAGCTCTCAGCCGGTGGCCTGGGATGCTCATATCGGCGGCTTCCTGTTCGGATTCCTGCTTTTCGCCCCCTTTGACCGGCAGCCGCCCGAGGAAGTTCGGGAACCTTTACCACTCGATGAATGAGCTGTTGCTTTCTTACTGACACAGGCGCACCATTGGCATCCGTCGATCGTGGGATGAGGAGATCGACCGACCGACGGGCAAAGCGCCGGTTTGAGCTCCGGGGGTAATTTCGGAACATATCGGACGCTTCAGGTATTCATCATGCTTTCGAGATGGGAGGATCGAATGTCAGTTTCCGTAAAGGCCATACTTGAAGCCAAAGGCCGCGACGTCGTGACGACGGGCGGCAATACGACCGTTGCAGAGGCCGCGAAAATTCTGAACGAGAATCGGATCGGCGCTATCGTCGTTGTCGGACCGGGCGGCAAGATTTCCGGCATCTTCACCGAGCGGGATGTGGTCAATGCCGTTGCCAAGCAGGGGCAGGAATGCCTCGACAAGCCGATTGCATCGATGATGACGGCTAAGGTGCACCGCTGCAAGGAAGACACGACAACCGACGAATTGATGGAACTGATGACGATGCGCCGCTTCCGTCATGTTCCCGTCGAGGAGAAAGGCAAGCTTTCCGGCATCATCTCCATCGGCGACGTCGTCAAATGGCGTATCCGCGAGATCGAACTCGAGGCCGAACAGATCAAGGCCTATATCGCCGGGTGAGGCGAAATTCGAGACGCCTCAGGCAATCGACCCAGCGGGTCGATTGCAGCGATCAGCGTCTCACGCCGAAAGCGAGGGCAAGCCTCGTTTTTTACAGATTTCGGATGACCCGCCAGAGCGGTTCAGTTTTTCACGGAATCTCTGAGCCGCTCTATCTCTTTGTTTTCACGCAATTCCGGACGGAAAGCCGCTACGCACTTTTCCTGGAATTGCTCTAGCGCGCGTAGGTTTCCTGCATGCGGCGGATTTCCGGCAATCTCGTCAAAGTTTCCTCATAGCCGCGTTCGATCGCTTCGCCCGCGCGATGGAATTCCGACAGGCCGATATCGCTGAGGCGGGGATGCATCGCAAGATCCGGCGGGTCTCCGGCCAGACGGGCGCGAGCAATCCTATCCTGAATGATATTGAAAGCCTGCACCATGACGCCGGTCATGCCGAGTTTCATGGGCGGCGTCTCATCCCGCCGCAGCAAATCTCCGTTTGGCTGGCCCACATTGTGTTTGACGACAGCCGAGCGGCCGAAAAGGTCATAGTTCAGATTGACCGCCGCCACGAGCGGCTGCTCATAGGAACGGCATACCGAAACCGGAACGGGATTGACGAGCGCGCCGTCGACCAAGGTACGGCCATTGCTTCGTACCGGCTCGAAAATGCCGGGCAGGGCATAAGAAGCCCTCAGCGCCGTGATCAGCGAGCCGTTCGCAATCCAGACTTCATGCCCAGTATTCAATTCCGATGCGACAGCGACAAAGGGGCGGTCCAGATCCTCGATCGAAAAGCCTTCCAGGTGCTCCTGCATGCGCTTGGTCAACCGCATGCCGCCGAACAGGCCGCTGCCGCCGATGGTCAGGTCAAGAAGACTGGCGATGCGGCGCATTGTCAGCGAACGGGCAAAGGCTTCGAGTTCGTCGAGCTTACCTGCAAGATAGCAGCCGCCAACCAGGGCGCCGATCGATGTGCCGGCGATCATGCCGACTTCGATGCCTGCCTCGTCGAGCGCGCGCAGAACGCCGATATGCGCCCAGCCCCGCGCCGCACCGCCGCCGAGCGCCAGAGCGATTTTGACTTTCCTGGGGGGAGCCGGAGGGAGAAGCGGATTGGAGGTATCCTGCGAGAGGCCTGAATCGGTCAAATTCTGTCCGCCGTTAAGACGATTCAAGCCCCAGTTCAGCATTTAAACGCCTCCTCCAAGGCTCCGTGTGCCTCGGCTAAAATACTGTCCCTTTTTCGTTTCAAAATCGTATACTGGTTGTGGTTGGTTGAAACACCATCCCCGATAGATCTACTGCTTGTAAACTTCTTCCGGATTGAAATGCAGGTGATCGTCGGTCACGCTCAGTACCGGCTTGCCGTCTTCAAGCTCGACCGTTCGGTAGAAGCAGGAACGACGGCCAGTATGGCATGTTGCGTCATGTCCGGCCACCTCCACTTTCAGCCAGATTGCATCCTGATCGCAATCCGTGCGGATCTCCTTCACCGATTGCAAATTTCCGGAGGTTTCGCCCTTTTTCCAGATCTTTCCGCGCGAGCGGCTGAAATAATGCGCCGTGCCTGTCTTGATCGTCAGGGCGAGCGCTTCGGCATTCATGTGCGCAACCATCAGCAGCTCGCCATCCTGCGCATCGGTCACGATCGCGGTGATCAGGCCGCGATCGTCGAAGCGAGGGGTGAAATCGCCGGCATCTTCGAGTTCGGATTTATCTTCAGAGGGCGCATTGAAAATCAGATTCATCTCCGGCTCTTTCGTTGAAGCCCGGTCAGCGACCTCGGACCAAAGACATGAAGCGGGCCTGCTCAGCCGGATCGGCCTTGAAGGCACCCGTGAAGGTCATCGTCAGCGTCGAGGAACCCTGCTTCTGCACGCCGCGCATGGCCATGCACATATGCTCGGCGTCGATCATGACCGCGACACCGCGCGGACGCAGCGTATCGTCGATCGCATTGGCGATCTGCGCCGTCATGGCTTCCTGCGTCTGCAGGCGACGACCGAAGATCTCGACGACGCGAGCGATCTTGGAGAGGCCAAGCACGCGGCCGTTCGGCAGATAGGCGACATGCGCCTTGCCGATGATCGGCACCATATGGTGTTCGCAATGGGAGAAAAACGGAATATCGCGGACGAGGACGATGTCGTCGTAGCCCGAAACCTCTTCGAAGGTTCGGCCGAGCACGTCTTCGGGATTCATGTCATATCCGGCGAAAAGCTCGCGGTACGCCTTAGCGACACGCGCAGGCGTATCGAGCAGGCCTTCGCGCTGCGGATCATCGCCAGCCCAGCGAAGCAGAACGCGAACTGCGTCTTCGGCCTCCTTCTGAGACGGGCGTTCGGAATCAACGGCTTGCGGAAAGTTCTTTACAATGGCGTCCATTACCTGTGGTTCTCCTGATCCGCCAAGCGGATATCATCTTGTCGGACTCGCCACTGGCATTCCCCGAGGTACGGAGATTGTGTACCTTTGGCGGGCTCCGGGGCGTTCTGGCTGGCGGACAAGCCTGCCGTCCTGCACGGTTTCCCATCAAACTTACAGAAGACCATTGCATTTCGATGGTCTTCGAACGACATACATATAGTATGGCATTGTCCCTGTGAAAGTGTCCTGAACGGACACGCTGTGTTTTTTGTTTTGAAACGCAAAACAGGTGCATCGGAGCGAAATCTGTGATGGACGACATCTACAACAGCAAAATCCTGGAGTTTGCCGGCAATATCGGCCGCATCGGCAGCCTTCCCGACGCCGATGCCAGCGCCCAGGCCCATTCCAGACTGTGCGGTTCTCGCGTCAAAATCTGGCTGAAAATGGACGGCGATGTGGTGACCGATTTTGCCCATGACGTCAAGGCCTGTGCGCTTGGCCAGGCATCGTCGTCGATCATGGCCCGCCATGTTGTCGGTGCTTCGGCGGAAGAAGTCCGCAAGGCCAGGGAAGACATGCTTGCCATGCTCAAGGCTGACGGCGAGGGGCCGGAGGGCCGTTTTGAGGATATGCGTTATCTGAAGCCCGTCAGAGATTACAAGGCGCGTCATGCCTCGACGATGCTGACATTCGATGCCGTTGTCGATGCGATCGGGCAGGTCGAGGCGGCGCGGGCCGCGGTTGTTGAGGCCGTATCGTGAGTATCTTTGTGCCGAGAGCGCATACCCCCCTCTGTCACTTCGTGACATCTCCCCCACAAGGGGGGAGATTGTTGGGAGAAAGCCGCACTCTTCCGATATTGCCACTAGGTCTCGAGGGGTAGCCGCTCATGTGCTATCTCTGTTCCATACAGGATGACGAGGATGAAGGTGGAGCTGCGGCTGGCTCCAAGCCGATCTCCCCCCGTGTGGGGGAGATGTCACGAAGTGACAGAGGGGGGCATGGGGCACGGCAGGTTGGCCGCAACTATTCCGGTCCCTTCCGCAAGACGCCCGACCGGCTTTTCGGAATGGGCCTCATTCGCCTATATCAGCTGACGCTTTCCGGCTTCATTGGCAATTCCTGCCGCCATATCCCGACCTGCTCGGAATATGGCTATGAGGCAGTTGCCCGCCATGGGCTTTGGGCTGGCGGCTGGATGACACTGTTTCGCGTGGCGCGCTGCGGGCCGGGAGGAACGAGCGGGCTCGATCCGGTTCCCGGCGAGCTGGAGCGCCGCTATCATTGGTGGACGCCCTGGCGCTATTTCCGCCTTGGGCAAAAGGCTGCCTGACCCGCATGGCGGTCTATGTCGCATTGCTCTACAGCATTGGCCTCGACTCGGGCCGCAGAGTTGTTATGGCCGATCTCAAGGCCATGGCGGAGAGTTTAGGCTTTCGCAATGCCCGAACGCTTGTCGCAACCGGCAATCTCGTTTTCGAAGCCGAGCCGCAGCCGATTGCGTCGATCGAGGCACAACTCGAAGCGGGTTTTGCCGCGGCTTTCGGCAAGCATGTCGATATCATCGCGCGTGATGCCGACGCATGGCTGAAACTTGCCGACGGCAATCCTTTCCTCGACGGGATCGCTAGCGAGGTCATCGTGCGGGTGATGCGCCAGCCGCTCGAACCGGACGTTCTTGATATGCTCGCGAGATACAGGCGAGATGAGCGCATGGCGGTTGTCAACGGCGATCTCTGGATCGATTTCGGCCTCAAGGCTAGTAACACGAAAATGCTGCCGGCCCTGACGACAAAGCGGCTCGGCATCGGAACGATGCGAAACTGGAACACCGTGCGCGGTTTGGCCGAGATGATCCGGGCCTAGCGCCGCTTTTCCTTTACTAGAATACGAAATACCGTTATCAGGCGCGCGGACTTAAGTACGCATTTACTTAGTCCGTATCTTTCGAAACCACCCGCATTCGTTGGCGGGACTGGACAAGGAGAATATAAATGTCCCAATCCGTTTCCCTGACATTTCCCGATGGTTCCGTGCGCAGCTTCGCTGCCGGCACGACCGGTCGCGATGTCGCCGAATCCATTTCCAAGTCACTTGCCAAGAAAGCTGTCGCCATTGCCATCGACGGCACCGTGCGCGATCTTTCCGATCCCGTGACCGACGGCAAGATCGAGATCATCACCCGGTCGGACGACCGTGCGCTGGAACTGATCCGCCACGACACTGCGCACGTGCTTGCCGAAGCCGTACAGGAGCTTTGGCCGGGAACACAGGTGACGATCGGCCCGGTCATCGAAAACGGCTTCTATTACGATTTCGCCAAGAACGAGCCGTTTACTCCCGATGATCTGCCTGTGATCGAGAAGCGGATGCGCGAGATCATCCAGCGCAACAAGCCGTTCACCAAGGAAATCTGGTCGCGCGAGAAGGCGAGGGAAGTCTTTGCCGCCAAGGGCGAAAACTACAAGGTGGAGCTGGTCGATGCGATTCAGGAAGGTCAGGATCTGAAGATCTATTACCAGGGTGACTGGTTCGATCTCTGCCGAGGTCCGCACATGGCTTCGACGGGCCAGATCGGCAACGCCTTCAAGCTGATGAAGGTCGCCGGCGCCTATTGGCGTGGGGACAGCAACAATCCCATGCTGACCCGCATCTATGGCACGGCGTTTGCCGAACAGTCGGATCTCGACAACTATCTGCACATTCTTGCTGAGGCCGAAAAGCGCGATCATCGCCGCCTCGGTCGCGAAATGGACCTGTTCCATTTCCAGGAAGAAGGCCCCGGCGTCGTCTTCTGGCACGGCAAGGGCTGGCGCATGTTCCAGACGCTGGTGTCCTATATGCGCCGGCGGCTGCAGGGCGACTATCAGGAAGTCAACGCACCGCAGGTGCTCGACAAGTCGCTTTGGGAGACCTCGGGTCACTGGGGCTGGTACCGTGACAACATGTTCAAGGTCACCGTCGCCGGCGACGATACCGACGACGATCGCGTCTTCGCGCTGAAGCCGATGAACTGCCCGGGCCATATCCAGATCTTCAAGCATGGCTTGAAGTCTTACCGCGAACTACCGATCCGCCTTGCGGAATTCGGTGCAGTGCATCGCTATGAGCCTTCGGGTGCGTTGCATGGCCTGATGCGCGTGCGCGGCTTCACGCAGGATGATGCGCACATCTTCTGCACCGACGAGCAGATGGCGGCAGAGTGCCTGAAGATTAATGATCTCATTCTCTCGGTCTATGAGGACTTCGGCTTCAAGGAGATCGTCGTCAAGCTCTCGACCCGCCCGGAAAAGCGCGTCGGTTCGGACGAACTCTGGGACCGTGCCGAAAGCGTGATGATGGACGTGCTGAAAACGATCGAAGCGCAGTCTGAAGGACGCATCAAGACCGGCATTCTGCCGGGCGAGGGCGCTTTCTACGGTCCGAAGTTCGAATATACGCTCAAGGATGCCATCGGCCGTGAATGGCAGTGCGGTACGACCCAGGTCGATTTCAACCTGCCGGAGCGCTTCGGTGCCTTCTACATCGACCAGCACTCGGAAAAGACGCAGCCGGTGATGATCCACCGCGCCATCTGCGGCTCGATGGAACGCTTCCTCGGCATTCTGATCGAGAACTTTGCCGGCCACATGCCGCTCTGGGTCTCGCCGCTGCAGGTCGTCGTCGCGACCATCACCTCGGAAGCCGATGCCTATGGCGAAGAAGTTGCCGAAGCGCTGCGCGACGCCGGTCTCGATGTCGAGACCGACTTCCGTAACGAGAAGATCAACTACAAGATCCGCGAGCACTCGGTGACGAAGGTTCCGGTGATCATCGTTTGCGGCAAGAAGGAAGCCGAAGAGCGTTCGGTCAATATCCGCCGCCTCGGCAGCCAGTCGCAGACATCCATGTCGCTCGACGAGGCGATCGCCTCGCTTGCTCTCGAAGCGACGCCGCCGGACATTCTGCGCAAGCGCGAAGCACGGCGCGTCAAGGCCGCTTGACGCCATCATACCTGACGGCACCTTCAGGGTGCCGTCAGAGAACTGACATACAGCTTTCATATAGTTGATGAATCAACGCGTTGCTGTGGCTGCAACATGTGACGCAACTGAGACCATAGGAGCGGGGCAGCCCCGTCGCGCACTTGGAATTCAAAGAATTATCCTACGCCAACGAACGGGACACGCGGATCAAGCGCTGGTTCATCCGCTCCATCGAAGGTCTTTCCGGCCGGGACCGTTACGCCCGGCTCTACGATATCTGGCGCACCGATATCGTCGGCAAGAGCGAGCGGGTCTTCGGCAAGATGCTCGATCTCATCGATGTGCGCCTGCTCATCAAGGGCGAGTGGCCGCCGAACCAGATTCCAGAGGCGCCGATCGTCATCGTCGCCAATCACCCCTACGGCATCGGCGACGGGATCGCGGTGCTGGCGCTTGCCGAGCAACTGGGGCGCCCCTTCAAGGTCCTCATCAACAACGAATTGTTGAAAGTGCCTGAAATGAACGACTATTCGCTACCGGTTTCCTTCGAGGAAACTAAGGAAGCGATGGCAATCAACATGAAGACCCGGCATGAGGCTGTTCGCCTGCTCAAGGAAGGCACGACGATCATCGTCTTTCCAGCCGGCGGTGTGGCAACCGCCAGGAAGGGTTTCGGCCGGGCGGAGGATCTGCCCTGGAAAATATTCCCGGCAAAACTCATTCAGGCGGCCCGCGCCAGCGTCATTCCCATCTATTTCGAGGGACAGAACGGCCGGCTGTTCCATCTGGCAAGCCGGATTTCGATGACCCTGCGCATCTCGCTGCTGATCCGCGAATTCCGGCGTCTCTCCGGCAGCACCATCACTGCCCATATCGGCGCTCCTCGCAGCTGGGAGGCCCTTAGCGAGGGCAGTGACCGCAAGGATCTGCTGGCGAAGCTCTATGGCGCAGTCTTCTCCATGGCCCCGCCAAGAAAGCTGCTCCGGCGCCGGGCGGGATGAATCGCGAGACTTTTGTCGCCGAGTGAACTGTCTGGATGGTTCGCGCCAGCGACCAAATGGCGCCGTCGCAGCCGTCAATCCATGCTATCGCCGTCGTCGCCGCCAGCGGCCGGCGCCAATTGTTCATAGGTGGGCAGCGGCTGCTGGTTGGTTGTGGCCGGCGGTGTCTGGCTCTGGCGCATTGGCGGCATCTGGATCGGTAGCTGTCGGGCCGATTGTTCGGTATCGACCTCCTGCGGCTGTTGCTGTTTCATCAGCACTTCCACATCCGTATTCATACCGGCGGCGACGGTAAAGTCGCGCTGATAAATCTTGTCCTTGTTTCGGGCGACGGCCGTATAGCGGCCTTCCGCAAGCACCATGGTCGGAAACGCGCTGACGCTTTCGCCAACGATATCGCCTGCAGCTGTCAGGATCGACCAGGCGGTATCGGCGATTGCCTCACCGCCTGCATCCGAAACCAGCTTGAAGGTGATCTTTGCCGCCCTGTGCTGAATGGTCGCTTCCGTCACCTTGCCGGCTTCCACCTGGATATCGGCGCGGATGACGGCATTGACCTCGCCGTATTCGGAGACGACATGATAGGTGCCGGCACTGAGGCCGACGAGCGTGTTTGGTTTGACGTCGTCCATGACAAGGCCGCGTTCGCCGTCCTCCTTGGTTTCGCTCGAATAGATCGAGAAGCTCAGCTCGTTCGGAGGGATGCGGACATCGGGCCCGGATACCGCGTTCAGAACGATGCCACCGGCATCGAGAACCATCGTCTGCTTCTGGGTCTCGCCGCTTTCAGGCACGCTCAGCCGCTTGGTGACGCCGGCGCGGCCGAAAGAGACATTGACGAAATAGTCGCCGGGCAAAAGGTGAAAGGAGGCCGAGCCTCCGCGCGAACTGGCGACCAGCGGCAGCTTGCCATCAGCGCCCGCAATCGGGCTGAAGACGTACCAGGCAAGGCCCTGCTGCTGCGGGCCGCTCTGGGGCGTGAGCTTGGCTTCGAGGGAAACGTCGCGCAATGTGCGCGCAGGCGAATTCTCGCCGTTCGGTGCCACGAAAGCATTGAGCTTCGGCATCTTGACGCTGCCGTCGAGCTGCTTGAATTCCTTGAAGGCATCCTGCGCCGAGACGGCAGTGTTCATGCTCACAAGCATCGCGAAAGCCGCGCTCAATCGGCGAGCGGATGAAATGCCTGACATGAATACCCAACCGATTGACTTCCGATAAAACACACGCCACTTCAAAACCAATGCGGTGGCAAATTCAAGACCTACATCCCATAAAGCCCAAATGAAGGCAGTTCCTTAATGAAAACCGATATCAAGCTGGTCGACTATCTCGCGGTGCGCCGATCCATTCCCGCGTTTCAAATGTCGGAACCAGGCCCGGACAAGGCTGAAATCGAGGAGATTCTCCGGTTGGCCTCGCGTGTGCCGGATCATGGCAAGCTCGCGCCCTGGCGCTTCATCGTCTATCGCGGCGGGGAACGCGCCCGCATCAGTGAAGAGCTGCTGAAGCTCGCGCTGGAAGCCAAGCCGGACCTGTCGGAGGAAATGATTCAGGTTGAGCGCACCCGCTTCACTCGTGCACCCGTGGTCATCGCAGTCGTCAGCAAGGCGGCGCCGCATTTCAAGATCCCGGAATGGGAGCAGTTGATGTCGGCGGGCGCGCTTTGCTTGAACTTGCTAATGGCGGCCAATGCCCATGGCTGGGTCTCCAACTGGCTGACGGAATGGTTCGCCTTCGACGAACGCGCCTATCCGCTGCTCGGCGTCCAGCCTGGCGAGAAGGTCGCCGGCTTCATCCATATCGGCTCCACAAGCTTCCCGCCGGTCGAACGCCCGCGCCCGGAGCTGTCGGAAACGGTGACCTGGATCGGCGGCGAGGACGCATGATGTTCTATACGACAGACACCAATCGCCACGGTCTGGCGCATGATCCGTTCAAGGCGATCGTCGCGCCGCGGCCGATCGGCTGGATCGGCAGCAAGGGCAGGGAGGGTTCGCTGAACCTCTCGCCCTATTCCTTTTTCAATGCCGTCAGCGATCGGCCGAAGCTGGTAATGTTTTCTTCCGCCGGTCGAAAGGACAGCGTGCGCAATGTCGAGGAAACCGGCGTCTTTACCGCCAACCTCGTCAGTCGCCATATCGTGGAGAAGATGAACCACTCTTCGATTGCCGTTCCCTATGGGGTCAACGAATTCGAACTTGCCGGACTGACGGCGAAGCCGGGCGAGCTGGTCGATGCCCCCTATGTCGTCGAAGCCTTTGCCGTGCTCGAATGCCGGGTGACTGAAATCCTCCAGCCCAAGGGTCTGAATGGCGAGACATCCGAAAATATCATGGTCATCGGCCAGGTCATCGGTATCCATATCGACGAGACGATCATTCGCGAAGGCAGGCTGGATATGGCGTTGGCGCGTCCCATCGCACGCATGGGCTACATGGATTATAGCGAGGGCAGCGAGGTCTTCGAGATGATGCGGCCAAAGGCGCCCTGAAGGCGCCACTCATGCCTGCAGAAGAAAGGTTAACAAGCAAGGTAAACGTCCCGTAAACCTTTGCCCGATAAGGTGAAGCCTAGGAATTTGCGGGGCAAGAATCGCCTCGCCGATATCGGGGCGTTACGTGATCATAGAAGCATTCCTTCGCTGGGCTGAAACCGCCAAGGCAGAAAGCAGAAC
Source organism: Martinezella sp. CNPSo 3957 (assembly GCF_057784395.1). Classification (NCBI taxonomy): domain Bacteria; kingdom Pseudomonadati; phylum Pseudomonadota; class Alphaproteobacteria; order Hyphomicrobiales; family Rhizobiaceae; genus Martinezella; species Martinezella sp. CNPSo 3957. The sequence continues at coordinate 5,041 of NZ_JBXSOU010000024.1, read as the reverse complement.
CCGGGCGGCCAATGCGCTCGGCAGGGCCTATCTGCAATCGGAGATGCCGGAGGAAGAGCGCGCGGCCGCCGAGATGGCGCTGACCTATCTGCTCGACGATCCGTCTCCTCGCGTGCGGTTAGCGCTCGCAGAAGCGGTCGCGCATTCGGCCGGCGCCCCGCGGAACGTCATTTTGTCTCTAGCCGAGGATCAGCCTGAAATCGCCGGGCAGATCATCCTGTTTTCGCCCGTGTTCACCGATGCGGATCTCGTCGATCTCGCATTGCGGGGTAGCGACGTGACGCGGGTACTGATCGCGTCACGCGGGGAGGTGCCGTGTGCCGTCTGTGCTGCGCTTGCCGAGATGGGCGGAGAGGTCGAAATTCTGTGTCTGCTCGAGAACGACGGTGCCTTGCTTTCGCAGGCCTCCCTCAAGCGCATCGCCGAGCGCATGGGCGACTGCGCTGACATACGCGGACTGCTTCTTTCCCGGGACATTTTGTCCGCAGATATCAGGCACCTGCTGATGCGGCACGTCAGCGAAGCGCTTTCGGAATCGCCTCTCGTCCAGAGTTTTGTCGGCAGCTCCAGGCTGCAACAGGTCACGCGTGAGGCGACGGAATCCGCAACCGTTGCCATTGCAGGAACGGCGCAGCACGAGCAATTGCCTGATTTCGTCGAGCATCTGAGGCGCAGCGGCTGGCTGACACCGGCATTCCTCATGCATGCGCTATGCTCCGGCAAGGTCGATTTCTTTGCCTGCGCGATCACCAATCTTTCCGGATGCGACGAACGGCGCGTGCGCTCGATCGTTTCCAGAGGACGCGTCCATGCCCTGCGGGCTCTCTACGAGAGCGCCGGCTTGCGCCGAGATATCAGCACGATCTTCGTCGAGGCGACGGTGATCTGGCGCGAATCCTCCCGCAGGAACGGTATGGCGATGCTGGAAGATGTTTCTTCACGGCTGATGCGAAAGTTCCGCCTTGCGGAGCCACGTCCGGTTGCTGCAACGCAGCTCCTCGACATGATCGAGAAGCTTGCGAATGCCGAAAAGCGGCAGACCGCCCGCAGCTTTGCCGCACTGGCGACACTCGCCGCCGCGTGATATCCAGCCGGCGTTCTAAGGCGCGTCGCGATCTTTCAGATTCGCTTCCCGCCTTTAGGTTTTTGATTTTACGCATGTCGTTATCGTAAAACCGCCGCACACTTTTCCGCGACATGCTCTAGGTTCCGAGGTTCATCTTGTCACTGACGATCGCTATCGAATCCCCGCGTCAGGAAGGCGTCATTCGCCTTCTCGACATGTCCAGCGCCTATGCGGAGTCGCTCTATCCGGCGGAAAGCAACCATATGCTCGATCTGTCTTCGCTGGAGAAGGCTGAGGTGACCTTCTGGGTCGCCAGGGCAGAGGGAATGATCGTTGGATGTTGCGCGCTGGTGGAAGCCGGCGACGGCACGGCGGAGATCAAGCGCATGTTCGTCGATCCGGCCGCCAGGGGTCGAAGCGTCGCACGCAGGCTCATGGAAACGCTCGAAGCGGCAGCGCTCAAAAAAGGTCTTTCCGCGGTGCGGCTTGAAACCGGCATATATCAACCGGAAGCGATCGGACTCTACCGGAAATTCGGTTATCTCGAAATTCCGCCTTTCGGCAGCTATCGGCCGGATCCATTGAGCCTTTTCATGGAAAAACGACTGGAACAGACCAGCTGAGCAATCAACCTTCGGCAGCATCCCGGACACGCAATTGCAGTTCGGGCTCCTGCGCGTACTGCTCCTCGGTCAATTCGGCTTCGCGAATCCATTCGCGCCAAATGGCAACGATGATGGCCATCAGTACCGGGCCGATGAAGAGCCCGAGGAAGCCCATGGTCTTCACGCCGCCCACCAGGCCGAAAAAGGTTGGCAGGAAGGGCAGCTTGATCGGCCCGCCAACGAGTTTGGGGCGAAGCGTCTTGTCGACAATAAAAAGCTCGATCGTACCCCAGAGGAAAAGGCCAATACCGGCCCAAAGCGAGCCGCTGGCGACGAGATAGATCGAAACGAGCGACATCGAGAGCGGGGCGCCACCCGGGACAAGAGCCATGACGCCCGTGAGAACGCCGAGCGTGATGGCCGATGGAGCGCCGGCAATCCAATAGGCCACACCGAGGACGATGCCTTCACCGATAGCGATCAGCGTCATGCCCATGACGGTAGAGCTGATCGTCGCCGGCACGACGCGGGAAATGCGTTCCCAGCGATTTGGGAGAATCTTCTCGCCGAGCAGATCGACCTGGCGAACGAAGGTCGAGCCATCGCGATAGATGAAAAACAGGGCGATCAGCATGAAGAGCAGGGTCAAGACGACGTGGAAGGCGCCACCGCCTGCTGCGAGTACTGCCCTGTAGATATTGCCGATATGGGCGCCGCTTACGAGCTGCGCCAGCTCACCGAGTGAGCCAGGGCTGCCGACATATTGCGTCCACTGCTCGCCGAGCCAGGAGCCGACGACCGGCAAAGCCAGAATCCACTGCGGCGGCGGCGCCCCCTCACGATTCACATGGATTGCCCAGCCGAACCATTCGCGTACTTCTCCGGCCATGTAGAGGGCGGAAAGAACGATCGGCAGAACCAGAAAGGTCACGATGAATGCGATGGCGATGGTGGCGGCAACTGTCGTATTCCCGCCCGTTCGCCGGACGATATCGCTGTAAAGCGGCCAGGTGGCAAAGCCGATCACCGTGGCGGCCAGAACCGGAACGAGAAAGCCGTAGAAGAAATAAATGCCGGCAATGGCAATCAGAATCAGCAGCCAGCGTGCCGCGGAAATGGATGGGATCAAAGGCATGCGCGCATGCGCGCTCGGCCCCAGCCACCGGTGTTCCTTTGGCTTATGACGTTCAAATACACCCACCGGTCTTACTTCGCCCCAATTTACTAGATCACCCGGTTATGGGGTATGATCTAGGCCGTTTCAAGAGCAACGGCTTCAAGCTTCTTATTCAGCCGTTATGACAATAGCACGACTGCCCTGCGCGCCATAATCAGGGCCACAAAGCATCTTGAACGCAAAAAACTGAGTTTCTGCGTCGAATTGAAACTGTTTTTGGTAAGCAGGATCAGCAAATCCGTTCGGCGGTGGGTTCGCCGTCAAATATCCAGATCCTCTGCAAAGGCAGCACGCTCCTGAATGAAGCGGAAACGTGCGTCGGCCTTGGTGCCCATAAGATTGTCGACCGCGTCGCGGGTGCCTTCGAAATCCACTTCGTCGATCTCGACACGCAGCAATGTACGCTTGGCCGGGTCCATCGTCGTTTCCTTGAGCTGGGCCGGCAGCATTTCGCCCAGACCTTTGAAGCGGCTGATCTCGACCTTGCCTTTGCTCTTGAATTCCGTCTGCATGAGTTCCAGGCGGTGGGCGTCGTCGCGGGCATAGATGGATTTCGAGCCCTGCGTGATCTTGTAGAGCGGCGGTACGGCCAGGAAAAGATGGCCCTGGCGGATCAGCTCAGGCATCTCCTGATAGAAGAAGGTGATGAGCAGGGAGGCGATGTGAGCGCCATCGACGTCGGCATCGGTCATGACGACGATGCGCTGATAGCGAAGATCTTCCTCGCGGTATTTCGAGCGCGTGCCGCATCCGAGCGCCTGCACCAGATCGGCAATCTGCTGGTTGGCGGAAAGCTTCTCGCGGCCCGCGCTGGCGACGTTGAGGATCTTGCCGCGCAGCGGCAGGATCGCCTGATTCAAGCGATTGCGCGCCTGCTTGGCAGAGCCACCGGCCGAGTCACCTTCGACCAGGAAAAGTTCCGCGCCAGCGGCGGAGTTCTGCGAGCAGTCGGCCAGCTTGCCGGGCAGGCGCAGCTTGCGCACAGCCGTCTTACGATTGACTTCTTTCTCCTTGCGGCGGCGCATGCGCTCTTCGGAGCGCTCGATCACCCATTCCAGCAGCTTCTCGGCTTCGGCCGGATTATCGGTGAGATAGTGGTCGAAAGGGTCACGCAGGGCGTTTTCGACGATGCGCTGGGCTTCGACCGTCGCGAGCCTATCCTTGGTCTGGCCGACAAATTCCGGTTCGCGGATGAAGATCGACAGCATGCCCACGCCGGAAATCATCACGTCATCCGTGGTGATATTGGCCGCACGCTTGTTCTGGGTGAGATCGGCGTAGTTTTTCAGGCCCTTGGTCAATGCGATGCGGAGGCCTGCCTCGTGCGTGCCGCCTTCCGGGGTCGGAATCGTATTGCAATAGGAATGGATCTGCGGGTCGCCGCCATACCAAGTGATGGCCCATTCGAGCGAGCCGTGGCCGCTTTCCTTCTCAGATTTGCCTGCAAAGATTTCGCGGGTGACGGTGAATTCGTTGCCCATCGTCGCCTTGAGATAATCCTTCAGGCCGCCCGGGAAGTGAAAGACCGCCTTTTCCGGAACATCGGCGCCTTCCGGCGCCAGCTCGGGATCACAGCCCCAACGGATCTCGACGCCGCCGAACAGATAGGCCTTGGAACGGGCCATGCGGAAAACGCGGGCCGGCTCGAAGCGGGCGTGATCGCCGAAGATCTGTGGATCGGGATGGAAGCGGACGCGGGTGCCGCGCCGGTTATGCACATCACCCAGCTCTTCCAGACCGCCGACCGGCAGGCCCCGCGAGAAGCGCTGGCGATAGAGCTTGCGATTACGGGCAACTTCAACTTCCAGGTCGTCCGACAGCGCATTGACGACGGACACGCCGACACCGTGCAGACCGCCCGAGGTCTCATAGGCCTTGCCGTCGAACTTACCGCCAGCATGCAGCTTGGTCATAATGACTTCGAGCGTCGATTTGCCGGGCACCTGCGGATGGTTTTCCACCGGAATGCCACGGCCGTTATCCGTGACGGTGAGATAACCTTCACGATCGAGATAGACTTCGATGAAATTGGCGTGACCGGCCACAGCCTCGTCCATCGAGTTGTCGATCACTTCGGCGAAAAGGTGATGCAGCGCCTTCTCGTCCGTGCCGCCGATATACATGCCGGGACGCATGCGGACCGGCTCGAGCCCTTCGAGAACACGAATCGAGCTCGCGCCATATTCCTCCGAC
>NZ_JBXSOU010000023.1:0-67024 GCF_057784395.1 Martinezella sp. CNPSo 3957 | reverse complement strand
CGCACGGCCGATCCGTTGGCCGGCAAGATCTTCAGCCGCCAGGATGTATCGGGCTTCAGATAGGTCGCGGCAATGGCGCGAACATCCTCGGCGGTCACGGCCTCGTAGCCGCTGATGCTCCTGCGAATACGCTCGAGGCGCCGGGGATCGGCCTGGGCATCGCGAAGATTCTGGATCCAATAGCCGTTGGTCTGCTGCGAACGCTTGACCGCTTCGATGATCGGAACCTTGGCCCGTGTCAGCTCATCGGGCGAAACATCTCCATGACCGAGATCGGCGGCGATCTTGTCCACCAGCTCGAAGAAGTGATCCACCTTGGCAGGCGTGGTTTCGACATAGAGATAGGCAAAGCCATAGCCGGGGATCGATCTCGATAGGTCGACCTCGCCCTGAGGACTGTAGGTCGCTCCCTCGGCGATGCGGAACTGGTCGACCAGGCGATTCTGCAGGATCGCTCCGGCGACATTTGCGGCGGCCGCCCTCGGCAGATCGGAAAGGAAATCGCCGATCGGCATGGCGACGGCGGCACCGGCGCTGTCGCTGCGCCCATCATGAAGCCGAACGACGGGATCGGTCGTCGGCGCGGGAAAATGCACGTCGGAACCGTCGCCCTGTTTCTCTCCATCGCCGCGAACCGGCAAGGCGCCGAAAGTCTGCGCCGTCAAGCGAATGGCGTCATCCACCTCGACATCGCCGGCGATGATGACTTCGATCGGCCCCTTCGAAAGAGCGGGCTGCAGGAGGCCTTCGAAATCTTCCGCCTTGGTATCCGTCAGTTGTGTCCGGTCCGGGAACGTCCAGCGCGAATCGCCGGAATGCAACAGGCCGGAAAGATCGCGACCGACGACACTGCCCGGCGTCGCTTGAAGCTGGGGAAGCATGTTCAGATAAGCCTGCTGAACCCGCTTGAAGACATCCGGACGATAGGCTGGATCGGAGGCATAGGCGGTCAGCAGCTGCAATTGAGTCTGCAGGTCGCGCGACTGCGTCGTGCCTTCGAATTTGAAGGCGGCATCCTGAATGGCGAAATCGATGCTCACGACCTTCGCGGCAAAGGCCTTCTGGATATCGTCATAGCTAATGGCTTTCAGGCCGGATAGCGGCAGCGCCGGCGCCGCCCAGATCGGCAGCGCGCGATCATTGGGCAGATCCAGCCGACCGTGGCCGACTTCGGCGCGCACCAAAACCTCGTCGGCCCGATACTTCGTCGGCTTGACGGTCAGGCGAACGCCATTGGCGAAACGCACTATGGTCACGCCGAGATCATCGACCGTATGGCGTTCGACGACATCGCCGGGCTTGCCGAAATCGGTGTAGGGCCATGCGACCGAAGCCGTCTGTTCCGGCGCCTTCACCGCCACGGCGCGCGAGTCGGAATAAGCCTTCTCGACAGCGGCATCCCCGCCCTCGGGCATTTGCGGGATTTGCAGCACCAGCTGCGGACCATTGCCAGCAAAGATGCGCTGAAGAGCCTGATTGACCTCTTCCGTATGCAAGCCCTTCATCGCGGCATCAAATAGCGCCAGATCGTCCGCAGGCGAGGTGAAGACCATATTTTCACCGACGCTCCAGCTGAGCGAACCGGCGATATCCGGGCTCGCGCGCGTCGCAGCTCCATTCGCGGCCGCCAGCAGAGTCGAACGATATTCGGCAATTTCGCGGTCGATCTCGCTTTGGTCGGCACCAAACTGTGCTATGCGGCGCTGCTCCTGATCGATAGCCGCCAGGGCAGCCTGCCACTTCGTGGGATCGCTATCGGCGGCAACCATCGCGACATGAGCTGATTTCAGCAAATCCTGCGCGCCGGCCTGCGCACTGACGAAAGGCGGATTGGGCTGCTGCGCCAGAACGGACAGGCGCCGGTTGAGAACGGCAAGGCCGATATCCTCGACCAGCTGCGCGCGGCGCTTGGCCGCCATGTCAGGCGAAGCGTCGTAGGCGCGCGTCCAGGCAAGCTGCACGCGCGTCGCACCACCCGGCACGATGACCGTGCCGACGCGCTCTCCATGGCTTTGGAGAGTGCCTAGATCGGGGTCGGCGGGTGCAGGTGCGGCGGCGGCCCAATTGCCGAAACGGTTGCGGATATCGGCTTCGATGGCGGCCGCATCGATATCGCCGACGACGATCAGGGTAGTGCGATCGGGGCGATAATAGGTGCGGTAGAAGTCCCGCAGCAGGTCGACCGGGGCGTTGCTGATGATATCGGTCTTGCCGATGGGCGGGCGCTGCGGCACACGCTGCCCTAACAGCAGCTGCGCAAGCAAACCGGTCCCGCCGCGATATTGCGGCGTGTCGCGCAGCTTCTCTTCCGAAAGGATGACACCGCGCTCGCGGTCGAAGGCGCCGGCATCGAGCGTCAGTTCGCTCGCCGTCTCGCGCATCAGCATCAGGCCGGTCGAAACCGTCTCCGGATTGGCTTCCGGCAGATCCAGCGCATAGACGGTCTCGCCGTAGCTCGTGGACGCATTGGTGTCCGCGCCGAAGGCGAGGCCAAGGCGCTGAAGGGTGCGTATCATCTCGCCTTCGGGAACATGCGTCGAACCCTTGAAAGCCATGTGCTCGAGGAAATGCGCTAGGCCTTGCTGGTCATCACGCTCCTGCAATGAGCCGGCGCCGATGCGGAAGCGGATCGCCACCTGACCGGCCGGGGTAGCATTGTGCATGACGGCATAGCGCATGCCATTCGGTAAGGTCCCGAAGCGTATCCCCTGCTCTACCGGCAGGTCGCTTGCCGCCTGCGGCCAGCTGGCGACAGACGTTTCCGCATGGGCCGGAGCCGCAACGGTAACGAGGAGCGCGAGCGTTGTCGCAACGAAAAGTTTCAGGGATAGACGACCGGATGGGTTTTGACGTGACATGCTTGCTTTGTTGGTGAAACGATTGGACGATGCGATGCACGGGAGCCCGTACATCGCATCATCAGGCAAGCATTGCAATCCCGGCGCTTGTCTCGCCGGGATGGCCTGATCTTACATATGGATCGGCTTGAAGAAGGTCGCGAGTGCTGCTTCCTTGACGGCTTCCGACATCGTGGGATGTGCGTGGCAGGTGCGGCCGAGATCTTCCGACGAACCGCCGAATTCCATCAGCACGGCGATCTCGTGGATCATCTCGCCGGCGCCGAAGCCGACGATGTGACCACCGAGAACGCGGTCGGTTTCCTTGTCGGCGAGGATCTTGACGAAACCGTCCGTTGCCAGCATGGCGCGGGCGCGGCCATTGGCGGAGAACGGGAATTTGCCGACCTTATAGGCGATGCCTGCGGCCTTCAGCTCTTCCTCGGTCTTGCCGACCGAGGCGACTTCCGGCTGCGTGTAGACAACGCTCGGGATGACATCGTAGTTCACATGGCCGGCCTGGCCAGCGAGGATTTCGGCAAGCGCCACGCCTTCGTCTTCCGCTTTATGCGCGAGCATCGGCCCCTTCACGACGTCGCCGATGGCATAGATGCCGGCAACGTTGGTCTTGAAGTGACCGTCGATCTCGACGCGGCCGCGATTGTCGAGCACGACGCCGGCTTCTTCGAGGCCGAGGCCTGCCGTGTACGGCTTGCGGCCGGTGGCAACGAGAACGACATCGGCATCGAGCACGACCTTGTCGCCGCCCTTGACCGGCTCGAAGGTAACCTTCGCGCCATTGCCGGACTTTTCGACGCCGACAACCTTGGCGCCGAGATGGAATTCGATGCCCTGCTTGGCGAGCATGCGCTGGAACTGCTTGGAGACTTCGCCGTCCATGCCGCCGAGGATCGTGTCGAGATATTCGACGACGGTAACCTTGGCGCCGAGGCGCGACCAGACAGAGCCGAGCTCGAGGCCGATGACGCCACCGCCGACCACGATCATCTTGCCCGGCACCTTGTCGAGTGCGATGCCGCCGGTCGAAGAGATGATGACCTTCTCATCGATCTCGAGCGGCACGCCCGGGATGCCGGCAACGTCCGAACCGGTAGCAATGACGATGTTCTTGCCTTCGATCTCGGTGACCTTGCCATCATCGCCCGTAACCGAAACCTTGACGGCCGAAACGATCTTGCCGGTGCCCTGGAAGGCATCGATCTTGTTCTTCTTGAACAGGAAGGCGACGCCATCGACGTTCGACTTAACCGTCGCATCCTTGTGCGCCAGCATCTTTTCAAGATTGAGCTTCGGTGCGGCGACTTCGACGCCAAGCGCATCCATGCCATGGCCGGCATGATGGAACACTTCGGAAGCGTGCAGCAGTGCCTTGGACGGGATGCAGCCGACATTGAGGCAGGTGCCGCCATAGGTCGCGCGCTTTTCGACGACCGCGACCTTCAGGCCGAGCTGCGCTGCCTTGACTGCGCAGACATAGCCGCCGGGGCCGGTTCCGATAATGATCACATCGTAGGACATGTTTTAATTTCCTTGTTTTGTATCTGTTTTAGTCGGCCGCCCGCGCCAAGGCGAGGCGGATGCCGAAGCCGACGAGCGCCGCTCCGGTGATGCGGTTGAACCATTTGCCTGACGCGATGAAACGATCACGCACCGGCTTGACGGTGAAGAAGGTGGAGACGCCGGCAAACCAGGCGACAAGCGCCGCCGCCATGCCGATGCCGTAGCTGAACTGGATGAGCGCCGGCGTATCGTGATGAACGAGCGTCGAAAACAGCGACAGGAAGAACAATATCGGTTTCGGGTTCAGCGCATTGGTGACGAAGCCGGTCGCCAGGCAGCGCCAGACGGAAACCGGCTTGCGGTCTTCTTCCGTGATCTCGACATCCTTCACCTGGAAGCCCGCCTGACGGAAGGACTTGATGCCGAGATAGACGAGATAGAGAACGCCGGCCCATTTGATCAGGCTGAACAGGACAAGCGACTGCGAGACGATCAGCCCGAGGCCGAGAATGGTGTAGCTAACATGAAAGAGCAGCGAGAAGCCCATGCCGAGGCCGGTCATCATGGCTGCTCGGCGGCCATGCACGATGCTCTGGCGCAGGATCATCGCGAAATCGGCGCCGGGAATGACGATGAAGATCGAGGACACCGCCATAAGGCCGAGGAATTCGAGAATATATTGCATCTTATCGTCCCTTTCCGATCAGCGGCCGCCGCTGACATTGAGGATGGAGCCCGTTATATAGGATGCGTGCGGGCTCAGAAGATAGAGGACGGCATCCGCTACTTCGTCCGCCGTACCGGGCCGCTGCATTGGAATAAGGGGGCTCATGTCGCGCGCCCGGTCGGGTAGCCCGCCGGACGCATGAATATCGGTATCGATGATGCCTGGGCGTACCGCATTCACGCGGATGCCCTCGGTCGCGACTTCGCGCGCCAAACCGAGCGTGAAGGTATCGATCGCAGCCTTGGATGCGGCATAGTCGACATATTGACCGGCGGAGCCAAGGATCGCAGCCATGGATGATATATTGACGATCACACCGCCCTTGCCGCCATGCCGCGTCGACATGCGAAGCACGGCCTCACCGGCGCAAAGGATCGAACCGGTCACATTGATGCGGAACATACGATCGAGCCGCTCCGATGTCATTTCATCGACACGCTGCACACTATCGACAATGCCGGCATTGTTGACGAGCCCGTCGATGCGGCCGAAATGAGCGTCGACTTTGGCGAAGATGGCTTTGATATCCTTGGGCTTGCCGACATCACCGGCAATCGCGATCGCCTCGCCGCCGGCGTCAACGATCGTCCCCACCACAGCCTCGGCCGCATCCTTGTTGGACGCGTAATTGACCGCTACGGCCCAGCCATGCTGGGCGGCGGCCAGGCAAATCGCGGCACCGATGCCGCGGCTGCCACCAGTCACGAGAAGAACAGGTGCATCGTCGGTCATTGATTGCATCCTTTCAAACTAAGGACATCCCAGGGTGCGACTGTCGCCTTGCCCTTGCCCCAGAGGGACGATTTCTGGATCGAGGGACCGAGCGCGGGCAGGAAAAGCCGATCCGCAGCACTCTCACCTTCCGCCGGCAGCACACGGATATGGCCCTTCAGATCCGAGGCATAGACCATGCCCTGCCACACGGTGCAGGCTCTGAGGTCGGCCCCGGTTACATCCCCTTCAGGGCATTCGAACATGATCCGTCCATCGGCGCGCAGATGGTCGTCCGTGCGCATCACGATCCCATCCGCCACGATATTGGTGTTGCGCACTGTGAGCTTGAACCTGTTGCTGACGGACGACTCCGCTTCCATAGGCTCGAAGCGCAGCTCATAGGCATTGTCCATATCGACATAGACAGCCTTTTCCTGCACGCATTCTTCCGCATAGGCAGGCACGGGGTTGGCCGCACAAGCCAACATTATCCAAGGCATCGAAGCCAGTCGCGCCATCGTGCTTTCGGCCTGCATGCTCAGCCTCCTCCCGGCTCGCGCCGGCCGTCGGCATTCTCGATCACGCCGAAATCGGTGAACAGAACCAGCGGCCTGCCGGCGGCATCCAGCCCCCAGAACACCGGATAGAATCCATCACCCCAACCACTCGAGAAAACGGCGACGTTGCCGCGTTTGCCTGATACGGGCCGATGCAGGGCATAGTCGTCGTTATTCGGCTGCAACTCGGATGCCAGAACATCGTCGTAGTAGTTGATATCCGACGACGACTTCTCTGTCTGAACCTGCTTTTCGCGCTCCTGGATCAGCGCATAGGTCTCGGCATCCATGTAGCAGCCAAGACCCGCGTCGACCGGATAGCCGAAGAACTCATCATTCTTCAGCGAATTGATATCCTGGCCGGGGACCACGGCCAGTTCCCAGCGCACCGGCCTGCCCTCGGCAAAACGCATGCTGGCCGCCGCGATGCGGCCGAAGGCCTGATACAAGGTGACGGGATAGTCGCCAGGGGAGACGGAGCGGGTAAATGCCGCGCGGTCAGCCCCAACGAGCGGGTCGCTGGCGACGATGCGCCCGGAAGTCAGTTCCACCTTGCCGATGCGCAGAATATTGATCGAGCGGGCGGCAAGATCGGCGTCGCCAAGCGACGCCAGATCGAGATTGCTGCTGAGCTTGGAAATGTCGAGTTCCGCCGCATCGGCGGACGATGGCACCCACGCGGCGACGGCGCACAACAGTCCGCGCAGCGTCCGCATGGGCCATGTCGACATGATCCAACGCTCCCCTTAGAGATCGAGAACGAGACGTTCCGGATCTTCCAGGCTTTCCTTGACGCGCACGAGGAAGGTCACCGCTTCCTTACCGTCGACGATACGGTGATCGTAGGAGAGCGCCAGATACATCATCGGGCGGATGACGACCTGACCGCCGATGGCGACCGGACGCTCCTGGATCTTGTGCATGCCGAGAATGCCCGACTGCGGCGCATTCAGGATCGGCGAGGACATCAGCGAACCATAGACGCCGCCATTGGTAATGGTGAAAGTGCCGCCCTGCATGTCGGCCATCGACAGCGAACCGTCGCGGGCAGCCTTCGCCAGACGGCCAAGCTCCTTCTCGACTTCCGCGATCGACATCTGGTCGGCATCGCGGATCACGGGAACGACAAGACCCTTGTCGGTGCCGACAGCCATGCCGACGTGGCAGTAGTTCTTGTAGATGATGTCGGTGCCGTCGATCTCGGCGTTGACAGCCGGCAGTTCCTTCAGCGCGTGCGTAACGGCCTTGGTGAAGAAGCCCATGAAGCCGAGCTTCACGCCATGCTTCTTCTCGAAGACATCCTTGTACTTGTTGCGCAGGTCCATGACGGCCTTCATGTCCACCTCGTTATAGGTGGTGAGCATGGCGGCGGTGTTCTGCGCATCCTTGAGGCGCTTGGCGATCGTCTGGCGCAGGCGGGTCATCTTGACGCGCTCTTCGCGGCTGACGTCCTCGACAGCGGTCGGGGCGCGAGCGGCAACCGGTGCTGCCGGTGCAGCAGCGGGAGCCGAAGCAGCCTTAGCGACAGCAGCGATCACATCGCCCTTCAGGACCTGGCCGCGCTTGCCGCTGCCTTCGACCTGATCTGCAGAGAGATTGTTTTCAGCAAGCAGCTTCCCAGCAGCCGGTGCCGGCGGCATGGAGGAAGCCGGAGCGGAAACTGCGGGAGCGGCAGCCGGTGCAGCAGCGGCAGGGGCCGGAGCGGCGGCGGCGGGTGCAGCAGCCTGTGCCGGAGCGGCTGCAGCGCCGTTGCCGGCGGAGATCTGGCCGAGCAGCGCACCGAGACCTACGGTTTCGCCGGCCTGGGCAACGATTTCGGAAAGCGTACCGGCGGAGGGCGCCGGAACTTCGATCGTCACCTTGTCGGTTTCGAGTTCGAGAAGCGGCTCATCGGCCTTGATGGCATCGCCGACCTTCTTGAACCAGGTACCGACGGTCGCCTCGCTGACGGATTCGCCGAGGGTAGGAACGCGGATTTCAGTGGCCATTGTTCAAATCCTGATTTTTCGTCTTTATGAGTTGGATGGAATTCCGGCGACAGACGGCCGGGGGACGGGTTATACGCCGCGGCGCAAGAGCCCGAACGACCGTTGCGGCCGACCGGGCATTTGCCTGATTGCGGCGATAGGCGGCATGTTGCTGCATGGCTGCCATCTTCTCCCCGTCACATCATGCGGAAGGCTGGGGCGCGACGCCGCGACTTTCAAACGAAAACGCGTCATCGCGCAACCCCTCAACCGCCGAGCGCGTCCTCGAGGAACGCCGCAAGCTGCGACAGATGCTTGGACATCAGGCCCGTCGCCGGGGAGGCGGCGGCCGGACGGCCGGTGTAGCGAACGCGCTGGTACTTGGCATCGATATGGGCAAGTACCCATTCCAGATACGGATCGATGAAGGACCATGCGCCCATGTTCTTCGGCTCTTCCTGGCACCAGACCATTTCCGCATTGCGGAAGCGGCTGAGCTCGTTGATGAGCGCCTTGGCCGGGAACGGATAGAGCTGTTCGATACGCAGCAGGTAGATATCGTCGATGCCGCGCTTCTCGCGCTCTTCCAGCAGATCGTAATAGACCTTGCCCGAGCAGATGACGACGCGACGAATCTTGTTGTCCTTCTGCAGCTTGATCGGGCTGTCCTTGATCAGCTCCGCATCATCCCAGAGCAAGCGATGGAACGAGCTTTCGCCGGCCATCTCCGCAAGGGTCGATACGGCGCGCTTGTGGCGCAGCAGCGACTTCGGCGTCATCAGGATCAGCGGCTTGCGGAAGTCGCGCTTCAGCTGACGGCGCAGGATATGGAAGTAGTTCGCCGGCGTCGTGACGTTGGCGACCTGCATGTTATCCTCGGCGCAGAGCTGCAGATAGCGTTCCAGGCGGGCGGAGGAGTGTTCCGGACCCTGGCCTTCATAGCCATGCGGCAGCAGGCAGACGAGACCGGACATGCGCAGCCACTTGCGTTCGCCCGACGAGATGAACTGGTCGAAGACGACCTGCGCACCGTTGGCGAAATCGCCGAACTGGGCTTCCCAGAGGGTCAGCGCGTTCGGACGGGCAAGCGAATAGCCATATTCGAAGCCGAGAACCGCTTCTTCCGAGAGCATCGAGTTGATGACTTCGTAGCGGGCCTGGGTCGGCGAGAGATTGGCGAGCGGAATATAGCGCTCTTCGGTCTCTTGGTCGTAGAGAACCGAATGACGCTGCGAGAAGGTGCCGCGTTCGCAATCCTGACCGGACAGACGGATCTTGTGGCCTTCGACGACGAGCGAACCGAATGCCAGGGCTTCCGCCATGGCCCAGTCGATGCCCTCGCCCGTCTGCACCATGTTGGCGCGGTTTTCCATGAAGCGCTGGATGGTGCGGTGCGCGTGGAAGCCGGCCGGGATTTCCGACAGCTTGCGACCGATTTCCTTCAACGACTTCATCGGCACGGCCGTCTTGCCACGGCGCTGCTCGTCGGCATTGTCGGCCGTGTGCAGGCCGGACCACTCGCCGTCCAGCCAGTCGGCCTTGTTCGGCTTGTAGGACTGGCCGGCCTCGAACTCCTGCTCGAGATGGGCACGCCAATCGGCCTTCATCTTTTCGACTTCGCCTTCAGTCAGCACGCCTTCGCTGACCAGCCGCTGCGAGTAGATCTGCAAGACCGTGCTGTGGGCGCGGATGACCTTGTACATGTTCGGCTGCGTGAAGGACGGCTCATCGCCTTCATTGTGGCCGTAGCGGCGGTAGCAGAACAGGTCGAGGACCACAGGCTTGTGGAACTTCATGCGGAATTCGGTCGCGATCTTCGCAGCGTAAACGACCGCTTCAGGATCGTCGCCGTTGACGTGGAAGATCGGCGCTTCGATCATCTTGGCGACGTCGGACGGATAGGGCGACGAACGCGAGAAGGCCGGATTGGTGGTGAAACCGATCTGGTTGTTGATGATGACATGCATCGTACCGGCAACGCGGTGGCCGCGCAGACCGGAGAGGCCGAGGATTTCGGCAACGACGCCCTGGCCGGCGAAAGCTGCGTCACCATGGATGAGCAGCGGCACGACCTTGGCACGCTCGGAGAGCGGGATGATGTCGCCGTCCCACTGGGTGGCGCCCATGTCCTGCTTGGCGCGAGCCTTGCCCATGACGACCGGATTGACGATTTCGAGATGCGACGGGTTTGCCGTCAGCGAGACGTGTACCTTCGCACCATCGAAATCGCGGTCCGAAGAAGCGCCGAGATGGTACTTGACGTCGCCCGAGCCTTCGACTTCGTCCGGCGCGTAGGAGCCGCCCTTGAACTCGTGGAAAATGGCGCGATGCGGCTTGCCCATGACCTGGGACAGCACGTTCAGACGGCCGCGGTGAGCCATGCCGAAGACGGCTTCGCGAAGACCGAGCTGGCTGCCGCTCTTGAGGATCTGTTCGAGCGCCGGGATCAGCGATTCACCGCCGTCGAGGCCGAAACGCTTGGTGCCCTTGAACTTGACGTCGAGGAACTGCTCGTAGCCTTCGGCTTCGATGATCTTCTGCAGGATGGCCTTCTTGCGTTCGGAATTGAAGGCGATGCCCTTATCCGGACCTTCGATGCGCTCTTGAATCCAGGCCTTTTCCTCCGGATTGGAGATGTGCATGAATTCGACGCCGAGGGTGGAGCAGTAGGTGCGCTCGAGAATCCCGATCATCTCGCGAATGGTTGCGAATTCGAGACCAAGCACGTTGTCGATGAAGATCTTGCGGTCGAAGTCGGCCTCGGTGAAACCGTAGGCTTCCGGCGACAGCTCCTTGTAGTCTTCGACCGGAGCGGCGATGCCGAGCGGATCGAGCTTGGCGTGCAGGTGGCCGCGCATGCGATAGGCGCGGATCATCATGATGGCGCGGACGCTGTCGCGCGTCGCCTGCAGCACGTCGGTCGCGCTCGCCGGCGTACCGGCAGTTTCCGCCTTCGCCTTCAGCTTGGTTTCGATGACCTTTTCGACCACGCCCCAGTCGCCATCGAGCGCGGAAACCAGATCGCCCTTTGCCGGGATCGGCCAGTTCTTACGCTGCCAAGAGGCGCCCTTGGCTGCCTTCCTCACATCGTCGGGGCTATCCTCGAGCGCCTTGAAGAAAGACCGCCATTCGTCGGAGACCGATGAAGGATCGTCCTCGTAGCGCGCGTAGAGCTGCTCGATATAGGCAGCATTGGCGCCATCCAGGAACGAGGTGATCTGAAATTGCTCGTTGGCTTCTTGCCTTGCCATGGTGAATCTGCGGGCGCTCTCGCCCGTCTCCCAACTTGTTTGCATTGCCGGTTTTCGGGTCCCCGGCGACCGTATTTCGTTCACAGCCATGAAGGCCGCAGTTATGCACTTGCAAATGTCGAAACCGGACGGGACAAGGCGACTGCCGCCCCGTCCGGCCTTGCTATAGGTAGGCTCAGCCCTTCAGGACTTCCACCAATGTCTTGCCGAGACGCGCCGGCGACGGCGAAACGCGGATGCCCGCCGCTTCCATCGCTGCGATCTTATCTTCCGCGCCGCCCTTGCCGCCGGAAATCACGGCGCCCGCATGGCCCATGGTGCGGCCGGGAGGTGCCGTGCGGCCGGCGATGAAACCGACCATCGGCTTCTTGCGGCCCTTCTTGGCTTCGTCCTTGAGGAACTGCGCGGCTTCTTCTTCAGCCGAACCGCCGATTTCGCCGATCATGATGATCGACTTGGTTTCGTCGTCGGCGAGGAACATTTCCAGGATGTCGATGAATTCGGTGCCCTTGACCGGGTCGCCGCCGATGCCGACAGCCGTCGTCTGACCGAGACCTTCATTGGTGGTCTGGAACACGGCTTCATAGGTCAGCGTGCCGGAGCGCGAGAGAACACCGACGGAGCCCTTCTTGAAGATGGAGCCCGGCATGATGCCGATCTTGCATTCGTTCGGGGTCAGAACACCCGGGCAATTCGGTCCGATCAGACGCGACTTCGACTTGATCAGGCGGTCCTTGACCTTGACCATGTCGGCGACCGGAATGCCTTCCGTAATGCAGACGATGAGCGGGATCTCAGCTTCGATCGCTTCGAGGATCGCAGCCGCAGCGCCTGCCGGCGGTACGTAGATGACCGAGGCGTTGGCGCCGGTCGCGTCCTTGCCTTCGGCGACGGACTTGAAGATCGGCAGCTTTTCGCCGTCCTTGCCGGTCCAGGTTTCACCGCCCTTGGAAGGGTGGATACCGCCGACCATCTTCGTGCCGTGATAGGCAAGCGCCTGTTCGGTGTGGAAGGTACCGGTCTTGCCGGTCAGGCCCTGAACCAGAACCTTGGTGTCTTTGTTGATGAGAATAGACATGCGAGGCCTTTGTTACGAGAGGTTGGAAGACGCGGAGGCAACGCGGCGATATAAGCCGCTGACGACCTCCTGCCATGTATCGCTGCCGGCGGGCGAGAACGTGACGCCCATGCGGTAGCAGTCTTCATTTTCGAACTGGAAGAGAGTGCGTTGCTGACCGCGCGGCGAGACCTTGGTCAGGACAAGCTTGTCGTCGATCCATTCGCCGGAGGCCGGCGCGGCGGGCGTAAAGCCCACCGTATCGAACTGATAGAGCTTGTAGGCCTGATCCGCAGCGTCGAAGCCGAGAATGTTCCGGGCTTCGAACGAGGGGCTGCCGTCCCGCGTCTGCACGTAGCGCTGTTCGACGAAAAATCCGCCGAACAGACACTCAGCCGTGAGCTGCGCAGTTGCCGTGCCTTCCTTCGTCCAGGCCGAAGCCGCGACACGCTCTTCCCCTTCCCAGGTGCCGGCAAAGGCACCGAGGCGAAGATGAGCAGCCGTTGGAGCGAAGGAAGCAGCCATCCCGATCAGCCCTTGACTGCCTTCACGATCTTCTGGGCGGCATCGTCCAGGTCATCTGCGGAGATGACGTTGAGACCGGATTCGTTGATGATCTTCTTGCCGAGCTCGACATTGGTGCCTTCGAGGCGAACGACGAGCGGAACCTTCAGACCGACTTCCTTGACGGCTGCGAGCACGCCTTCGGCAATGACGTCGCACTTCATGATGCCGCCGAAGATGTTGACCAGAATGCCCTGGACAGCCGGATCGGCAGTGATGATCTTGAAGGCGGCCGTAACCTTTTCCTTGGTGGCGCCACCGCCGACATCGAGGAAGTTCGCCGGCTCAGCGCCGTAGAGCTTGATGATATCCATGGTTGCCATGGCAAGGCCGGCGCCGTTGACCATGCAGCCGATGTTGCCGTCGAGGGCGACATAGGCGAGGTCGTATTCATGCGCCTGGATTTCCTTCTCGTCTTCTTCGGACGTGTCGCGCAGCGCGCGGACGTCTTCGTGACGGAAGAGAGCGTTGCCGTCGAAGGAAACCTTGGCGTCGAGAACGCGCAGACGGCCGTTGGTCATGACGATCAGCGGGTTGACTTCCAGCAGCGCCATATCCTTCTCGACGAAGGCCTTGTAGAGGATCGGGAAGAGCTTGGCGGCATCTTCGCGGGCAGCACCCTCGAGCTTCAGCGCGTCGGAAAGAGCAGCCGTATTGGCAGCCGTCACACCCGTCGACGGGTCGATGGCGACGGTGATGATCTTTTCCGGCGTGTCGTGCGCAACGGTCTCGATGTCCATGCCGCCTTCGGTCGAAACGACGAAAGCGACCTGACCGACGGAGCGGTCGACCAGGATCGAGAGGTAGAGTTCGCGGTCGATGTCCGCGCCGTCTTCGATGTAGAGGCGGTTGACCTGCTTGCCGACTGGGCCGGTCTGCTTGGTCACCAGCGTGTTGCCGAGCATGTCCTTGGCGTTGGCGACCACGTCGTCAACGGACTTGGCGAGACGAACGCCGCCCTTGGCGTCGGGGCCGAGTTCCTTGAACTTGCCCTTGCCGCGGCCGCCAGCATGGATCTGGCTCTTGACGACGTAGAGCGGGCCTGGGAGCCGCTTGGCGGCGGCAGCGGCTTCATCGGCGGAGAAGATGGCAACGCCGTCCGCGACGGGTGCGCCATAGCTCTTCAACAGCGCCTTGGCCTGGTATTCATGAATGTTCATGGGTCTATCCCTGTTGGAACGGCTAGATTATTTCAGCGACGGCGCGATCGTGGCGCAGGCTTCGCAAAGACCCGCAACAGCTGCGACCGACTTGTCGAAGGCTTCTTTTTCGGCCTTGTTCAGATCGATCTCGATCACGCGCTCGATGCCGCCGGCACCAATGACGGTCGGAACGCCGACATACATGTCCTTGACGCCATACTGGCCGTCGAGGTGAGCGGCGCAGGGCAGGACGCGCTTCTTGTCCTTGAGGTAGGATTCGGCCATCGCGATGGCGGAAGCAGCCGGGGCGTAATAAGCGGAACCGGTCTTGAGCAGGCCGACGATCTCGGCGCCGCCGTCACGGGTGCGCTGGATGATTTCTTCGAGGCGCTCGGCAGTGAGCCAGCCCATGGTGACGAGGTCCGTCAGCGGGATGCCGGCAACGGTGGAGTAGCGAGCGAGCGGCACCATCGAATCGCCGTGGCCCCCGAGAACGAAAGCCGTGACGTCTTCGACCGATACGTTGAATTCCTTGGCGAGGAAGAGGCGGAAGCGCGAGCTATCGAGCACGCCGGCCATGCCGACGACCTTGTTGGTCGGCAGGCCCGAGAACTTCTGCAGCGCCCAGACCATGGCGTCGAGCGGATTGGTGATGCAGATCACGAAAGCGTTCGGGGCATACTTCTTGATGCCGGCGCCGACCTGTTCCATGACCTTGAGGTTGATGCCGAGAAGATCGTCGCGGCTCATGCCCGGCTTGCGGGGAACGCCAGCGGTGACGATGCAGACGTCAGCGCCTTCGATCGCAGAATAGTCGCTGGCGCCCGTAAGGTTGGCGTCGAAGCCTTCGACGGGAGAGGACTGGGCGATATCGAGGCCCTTGCCCTGAGGAATGCCGTCCGCGATGTCGAACAGGACGATGTCGCCCAGTTCCTTCAGGCCGGCGAGATGCGCCAGCGTGCCACCAATCATGCCAGAACCAATAAGTGCGATCTTGTTGCGCGCCATTTCGGTGTATCCTTTGCGATCAAAATCCGTGGCGGGACACCTGCAAGGCATCCACCTATGCCGCAACTCGCATAGACCCAAAGGCGGAAATTGGCAATTGATTATTTTGAGATCAGGAATTTCAATCGGTTAGATCGAAAAATTCTTACGTAAACGTAAGTCAATCCGTCACCGATTTGTTACTCGGCGGCGCGCCTTGTCGGAGTCTGGGCGAGATATTCGGCGCTGCGCATTTCGAAAAGCCGAGATGCGGTCCGGTCGAATTCGAAGCCTTCGGTGCCCCGGCGCTCCACGAGCAGCTCTTCCGGCATCGCGGCTGCGGAGACGTAAAGCCGAATATTATGATCATAGAGCGTATCGATCAAAATGATGAAACGCTTCGTTTGGTTCCGCTTGTCCGGACCAAGCTTCGGCACGTGATCGAGAAAGATCGTATCGAAACGCTCGGCGATGGCGAGGAAATCAGCAGGCCCCAGCGGCGCGTCGCAAAGATCGGCGAAGGAGAAACGCGCCATGCGATCGACGGCGAGCGGGACATGGATGGAGCGCCCCTTCATCGGGATCTCCGTCGGCTGTGCCTTGCGTCCATGCAGCCCCTGCATCCAGGAGGCATCCATCGCCATGTCGGTACGCTGGTCAAGCGGAGTGAGATAGACCGGCTGGCTATTCAGCTTCTCCATGCGGTAATCGGTCGGCGAATCCAGCGTCACGATATCGACATGCTTCTTCAAGAGATCGATGAAGGGCAGGAAAAGGCCACGATTGAGCCCATCACGATAGAGATTGTCCGGCTCGACATTCGAGGTGGCGATCAGCACGCAGCCGAGCGAAAACAGCTCGGAAAACAGCCGCGAGAGGATCATCGCATCGGCAATGTCGGTGACCGTGAACTCATCGAAGCACAGCAGTTCGGCTTCGGCATAGAGATCGGCGGCAACAGGTGGTATGGGGTCGGTCTGCTTTGTCTCGCCGTTCTTGAATTTCAGCCGCTGCGCCGCAATCCGGTTGTGCACATCGTTCATGAACTCGAAAAAATGCGCACGGCGCTTCTTCGGGCATGGCGCCATCGCGAAGAACATGTCCATCAACATGGTCTTGCCGCGGCCGACGCTCCCGTGAATATAGAGGCCCTTGATCGTCTCGGTCGATTTCTTGCGCGCGGCAAACATCCACCCCAGCGCGCTGGACTTTGCCGCGGGCCGTTTCCGCTTGAGATCGGCAAGCACACGGTCCAGCTTTTTCGCCACATCGATCTGCGCCGAATCCACCTGAAGGGATCCGGACGCCGTCAGCGCCTTCAGCTGTTCGCAGACGCTGATCGAGTAATCTGGCATGGGCTGCATGGGGAAATATCCGCCTGTGCAAATGGGGCGCATCCAGAGGATGCCGCCCCTTTCAAATAAGCTTATCGGCTGAGGCTGAGCGGTTGACCGGAGGCGGTCGAACCGTCAAAGCGTGAAGCGGCCGTCTTGTAGACCGTACCGATCGTTGAGCCGTCACGATTCTTCAACAGGACCTGCTTGCCGGAAACCTCCCACGAACCCATCGAGGTCAGCTCGCCAGCACAACCGCGGGTGCCACCGCGCGAGCCGCTGCCAAGGTTCGTCAACGTCAGGAACATGTCGCAGCTCGATCCGCCGTTGCTGACCTTCCAGCTGCCGACCATCGATTCCTTCGTGACATCCATGGCGGACGCCGCCATCGCCTGCTGCTGTGCAGGATTGGCTGCATTTGGCGCGCTCGCAGGAGCGGCCGGGAACTGCGAACCGTTGCCGGCGCCTGCGGGCGGAAGCTGGCTGGATTGTACCGAAGGAACAGGCTGAGCCTGCAGTGGCGGCGGAGAAGAATAACTGTCGTTGTTGTATGCCGTGCGCTGGCAACCGGCAAGCGACAGGCCAATCGCCGCAGCCGTCACTGCATATCTAAACTGCATCATCACACTCCTAAATGATTGTCCACCGCTGACATCTGCAAAGTGATATTTAATGATGTCCGAATTATCGTATTTCACTTTGGTTAATCAAGTCGATACCGCTACAAATTGTCGTAGGCGATAGCTGGACAAGAATCGGGTGGTTTCAAGGCGTCGCCCGCCGAACCTCGTCCCGATAGAAACGGTCGGCAAATTCCTGCATGCTTTTGTCGCGTGCTTGCTCTTCCCGGAACACGCCTGAAAAGTTGGAATAGCGTACGAGCGAGGCTGATAAAAACGCCGTGATGGGCGATGGCGGCACGCCTTCTCCCATTTCACGCGTCTCTTTCTTGACTTCCACCAATTGCATAATGCTGGTCCGAATGTCTTGGGCGATATCGATATCCGCCAAACATTCGAGCATGTTCATCGGCGGCAACTTGGCAAAGTCCGTTTGCCGCATCCATTCCAGCGCTATCGCCGGACGGATGGAATAGAGCAGCTTCTTCAGACGGATGGGCGCAGCCTCATCATCTGGCTGATGCTGCTTCATAAGCCCAATATAGTGCCGAGCAACCTTCTCCGGCACCATGATCACATCAAGCAAAGTACCAAGACGGCTACGAAAGCCGGCCTCCTCCTCATAGACGATCGGCGACTTCAACCATTCGACAAGGACAGCGTTACCCTTGAGCGCCAACAGGAGAGCCTTACGCAGGTCCCATCCACCGGTATCAATATCACCGACGATCGAAAATTCGATGACATCGCGATGCGGGAACAAGGTCAGATGATGTCGCTTCGGCCTGACATAGACGAAGCGACAATCGTAATCGCTGTCGGGCGAGGGAAAACCCCATGCACGGCTGCCGCTTTCGATGGCAAAGCCGATCCGAATACCCTCGGCCTTGACCGAAGCAAGCCGTGAACGAATTTCGGCCACAGCCTCCGGCGCGAAGCCTTCCATCATCATACGAACATCGTCCTCGTCACCGGAGTCAGCGAATGAGCGCCGGCGGGTTAGACCCGCCGCTCGACCATCATCTTCTTGATTTCGGCGATCGCCTTGGCCGGGTTCAGACCCTTCGGGCAGGTCTGGGCGCAATTCATGATCGTATGGCAGCGATAAAGGCGGAACGGATCCTCGAGATTGTCGAGACGCTCGCCCTTGGCTTCGTCTCTGGAATCGATCAGCCAGCGATAGGCCTGCAGCAGAACCGCCGGACCGAGGTAACGGTCGCCGTTCCACCAGTAGCTCGGACAGGAGGTTGAGCAGCAGGCGCACAGGATGCACTCGTAAAGACCGTCGAGCTTCAGGCGGTCTTCATGGCTCTGCTTCCATTCCTTGGCCGGCGGCGGCGATACCGTCTTCAGCCAAGGCTCGATCGAGCGGTGCTGCGCATAAAAATTCGTCAGATCCGGCACGAGGTCCTTGACAACGGGCATGTGCGGCAGCGGATAGACCTTCACCGTGCCCTTGATCTCGTCCAGACCCTTGGTGCAGGCGAGCGTGTTGGTGCCGTCGATGTTCATCGCGCAGGAGCCGCAAATGCCTTCGCGACAGGAGCGGCGCAGGGTCAGCGTCGGGTCGATGTTGTTCTTGATGTAGAGCAGACCATCGAGCACCATCGGGCCGCAATCATCGATATCGATATAGTAGGTATCGATGCTCGGGTTCTGGCCGTCATCCGGGCTCCATCGATAGACGCGGAATTCGCGCGTATTCTTGGCACCGACCGGCTTCGGCCAGACCTTGCCTTCGCGCATCTGAGAGTTCTTGGGGAGAGCGAGTTCAACCATGGTCAGTTCCTCTCAGATCAGTACACGCGTGCCTTCGGCTCGATCTTGTGCGGATCGATGCCTTCGGCGATCAGGTCGGTGTGAACCGGACGATAGTCGAGCTTCACGTCGCCTGCCTCGTTAACCCAGGCAAGCGTATGCTTGCGCCAGTTTTCGTCGTCGCGGCCGGCGAACTTACCCTCGGTATAGTCTTCGCGAGCATGCGAGCCGCGGCTTTCCTTGCGGGCCTCGGCGCCGTAGATCGTCGTGATGGCGTTGGCCATCAGATTGTGGAGTTCCAGCGTCTCGACGAGGTCGGAATTCCAGATCAGCGAACGGTCGGTGACCTTGATGTCGGACATTTCACCCCAGATTTCCGAAAGACGGCGGCAGCCGGATTCCAGCGATTCCTGGGTGCGGAACACGGCCGCATCTTCCTGCATGGCGCGTTGCATCTTTTCGCGCAGCGCTGCCGTCGGCGTCGAGCCGCTGGCGTGACGCAAGCGATCGAAGCGTTCCATGATCTTGTCGCAGGCCGCGACGTTGACCGGAGGAACCGGACCGACGCGGTCGATGACCTGGCCGGCGCGGATGGCGGCGGCGCGGCCGAAGACCACGAGGTCGATCAGCGAATTCGAGCCGAGGCGGTTGGCGCCATGCACCGACGCGCAGCCTGCTTCGCCGACAGCCATCAGGCCCGGCAGCACGCGCTCGGGATTGTTGCTGTCGGCATTCAGCACTTCGCCCCAATAGTTCGTCGGAATGCCGCCCATGTTGTAGTGAACGGTCGGCAGGACGGGGATCGGGTCACGGGTCACATCGACGCCGGCGAAGATGCGGGCGCTCTCGGAAATGCCCGGCAGGCGCTCATGCAGCACGGCCGGATCAAGGTGGTCGAGATGCAGGAAGATGTGATCCTTGTTCTTGCCGACGCCGCGACCCTCACGGATCTCAAGCGTCATGCAACGTGAAACGACGTCACGCGAGGCAAGGTCCTTCGCCGAAGGCGCATAGCGTTCCATGAAGCGCTCGCCCTCGGAATTGACCAGATAACCGCCTTCGCCGCGGGCACCTTCGGTGATGAGGCAGCCCGAACCGTAGATGCCGGTCGGATGGAACTGAACGAACTCCATGTCCTGCAGCGGCAGGCCGGCGCGAGCCACCATACCGCCGCCATCGCCGGTGCAGGTATGGGCAGACGTGGCCGAGAAATAGGCGCGGCCGTAGCCGCCGGTCGCCAGCACAACCATCTTGGCGGCGAAGCGATGGATCGTGCCATCATCCAGGCACCAGGCGACGACGCCGGTACAGCGGCTGCCATCGTCGGACATGATGAGGTCGAGCGCGAAATATTCGATGAAGAATTCAGCGTTGTTGCGCAGCGACTGGCCATAGAGCGTGTGCAGGATCGCGTGGCCCGTACGGTCGGCGGCAGCACAGGTGCGCTGCACCGGCGGTCCCTCGCCGAAATTCTGCATGTGGCCGCCGAACGGGCGCTGGTAGATCTTGCCTTCTTCGTTGCGCGAGAAGGGCACGCCGTAATGCTCAAGCTCATAAACGGCCTTCGGCGCTTCCATGACCATGTACTGCATGGCATCGACATCGCCGAGCCAGTCGGAGCCCTTGACGGTATCGTAGAGGTGCCACTGCCAGCTGTCCGGCGTCATGTTCTGCAGCGAAGCGGCAATGCCGCCCTGAGCTGCGACGGTGTGCGAGCGGGTCGGGAACACCTTGGTGATGCAGGCGGTACGGAAACCCTGTTCGGCCATGCCGAGCGTGGCGCGCAGGCCGGCGCCGCCGGCGCCAACCACGATCACGTCATAGGAGTGATCGATGTATTTATAGGCTTTCCCGTTCTGGGCAGCCCCATTCTGAGCGGATGAGTTCGGTGCCATGATGCAATTATCCTACGAACGCGATCTTCAGAATGGCGAAAAGACAGAGCCCCGCCATGACGATCGCGAAGAACGTGTTGAGCATGAGAAGGACGATCTTGCTGAATTCGCCGTGGACATAGTCCTCGATGATGACCTGCATGCCGAGCTTCATGTGAATGATGCCGGAGATCACCATCAGACCGAAGATGACGGCCACGATCGGGTTCGAGATCGCGTGCACGACTTCCGCATAAGGCGCGCCGGCATAGATCATCAGGAAGATGACGAAGAAGAGAAAGAGCGGAACATTGGCAACGGCGGTCAGGCGCTGACGCCAGAAATGATCGGTACCTTCCTTTGCGGAACCGAGACCGCGGACTTTGCCCAGAGGAGTGCGCATATCCATGAGAAATATCCTTTAAAGCATGATCCCGAAATGCGCCCAAGCGCTTCCGGGAGCGATCATGCCAATCAACCCAGCCGGATGACGATGCCGATGATCCAGACCAGCGCGGTCAGACCGATCGAGCCGATGAGCGTGGCCTTGGCCATTCTGGTCGAAACGGCGGGATCGAAACCATGCCCGAGATCCCACACGAAGTGGCGCAGGCCGCCAAGCATGTGGTGCAGCAGCGCCCAGGTGTAGCCAAGCAGGATGATGCGACCGATGATCGTGCCCATGATCCAGTTGACCAGATCGAAATAGCCCTGACCGGTCGCCGCGGCGATCAGCCACCAGGCGACCAGCAGCGTGCCGAAATAGAGCGCGCCCCCGGTGATGCGGTGGAGGATCGACATGACCATGGTGGGAATGGGTTTGTAGATTTGCAGATGCGGCGACAGAGGCCGGTTTTGTGTGACGTTCGCCATCAGAACCTCGCGGCGTTACGATACGCTTAGAACCCGGTGATCCGGGGCAACGCGCGCGCAGAGACGTGCAGTGTGCGTTGCATCATTGCGACCAATAATCACAGAGACGCCCATCCACAAGCACAATTGATGCCTGCATCGAATTTAATCGATTCGGGTCGGGCTGCACTTTAGCGAGCATGCAAGCACGGACTTCCCATTCCCCGGCCGTTTACCATTTCGGCAACCCAGACGTGGACTTCGCGCGGCTCTTGGGGCAATCTGCCGTTAAGATTTCATTAACCGATCGAAGCGAGTCGAATCATGAAGCCGCATCTTTTCAAGGCAGCAGCGCTCGTTTTGACGGCAGCCACCCTTTCCTTCGCCCCGGCATCGGCGGGCGACTACCGCCACTGGCATCATCACGATCGCTCCGGCTTGGTGCATCTGAGCCAGATCTCCCAGCCCCAGAGGCGCGAGCAGCAACCTGCCCGGATCGTCATCATGGAACGGCGCGACGCAGCAAAGGCCGGCAGCTATGCCGGCTCGGCCGATGTCTATCGGGCCGATGGCGGCACCTATGTCATCGGCTATGGCGGCTACAATCCCTACGCTCAGCCTGCCACAGTACAGCTGAGGCCGAAAGCGAAGGTCATCGATGTCCGCTATGCCGGCAATCCCTGCTCGTATGAAGCAGGCGTCTGCGTCATCAGGCACTGACGTTTCTCAATCGGCGAGAAATCGCCAGACCGTCGTCTTCTTGATCTCGCTATCCTCGAGCGCCCGCGTCACCGGCACTTGATAGGTGGCCTGCACTTCCAGACGATCCTTGGGAAGATAGGCCCTGCCGGGATCGCCGACGAGAACCGTCTTCCCCTCGCCCGCCATGCGTCTTAGCCAGGGAACGAGGCTCGCGGCAAAATCGCGATCATAGAAGACATCGCCGGCAAGAATAACGCCCGCATCCACGGTGCGGCCGATAATGTCATTGCTGGAGAAATCGATGGTGACGCCGTTTTCAAGGGCATTGAGCCGGATTGCCGTGCCCGCCCATGGATCGATATCGACGGCAAGCACATGAGCCGCACCCGCACGCTTCGCCGCAATCGCGACGAGCCCGGAGCCGGTGGCAAAATCCAGCACGGTTTTGCCGGCAACGATCCCCGGATGATCGAGGATATAGCGCGCCAGACCCTGCCCACCCGCCCAGGCAAAGGCCCAGAAGGGCGGCGGCAGGCCGATCTCTTCCAGCTCTTCTTCCGTCTTCAGCCACAGTTCATGTGCTTCGCTTGCCAGATGCAGCCGGATTTCCGGCACATGCGGCGACGCCATCAGGCTGGTATTGGCACGGATGAAGCTTTCCGGATCGGTTTTCAATGAATCTCCTACCCACCGAACAAGGCCGGATCAGGCCGGCGGATTGTCCAGACCACCCATGCGGCAGACCTCGAACCATTCATCATCCGTCACCGGCTGCACCGAAAGCCGCATGGAGGTGACGAGCGCCATCTGCGAAAGCTTCGGATTGGCCTTGATGTCCTTGAGGGTCACCGGATTCGGCATATCGCGGACGGCGCGGATGTCGACACATTCCCAGCGCGGATCGTCCTTGGCGGTCGAATCCGGATGCGCCAGCGCGCAGACCTCGACGATGCCGACGACCTCCAGCCCGTCATTGGAGTGATAGAAGAAACCCTTGTCGCCGATCTGCATGGCCCGCATGTTGTTTCGGGCGAGATAGTTGCGCACGCCGGTCCATTCGGTGCCTTTTGCGCCGGCATCCTTCTGCTGCTGCCAGGACCAGGAGGACGGCTCGGATTTATAAAGCCAATGCGCCATCTCTCATGCCTCCGGATTGTTGAAGACCCAGTTGAACGGCTTGATCTCGACGCTCTCGAACAGACCGGCCTTCGTATAGGGATCCGCATCGGCAATCGCCTTGGCGGCCTCGATGCTTTCGGCATTGACGACCACCAGGCTGCCGTTCGGCTTGCCGTCCGCATCCAGGAATGGACCGGCCATCTTCAACGTGCCTTCGGCATTGAGCTTGTTCAGATGCTCCAGATGCGCCGGGCGCGTCTCCATGCGAACATTCAGATGACCGGGCTTGTCCTTGCAGACAAAGGCGAACAGCATGATTAGTCTCCTTCGAATATCCAAACTATTCCGTAGTGATCGGCCGCGTCATCAATTGCCCGATGGCTGTGGCTATGTCGAGCTTGCCGTCGATGATGGCGGACACCGCGTCGGTGATCGGCATGTCGACGCCGAGTTTGTGAGCAAGCCGCGCGGCGATGGAAGCGGCATAGGCGCCCTCGACCAGCGTGCCATGCGTCGGATCGGCAGCCTCGCCCTCACCCAGCGCAATGCCGAATCGCAGGTTGCGGGATTGATGGCTGGTGGCCGTCAGCACGAGGTCGCCAAGACCCGATAGGCCGCGCACGGTTTCAGCCTTGCCCCCCTTCGCTGCAACGAAGCGCGACATCTCGGCAAGACCACGGCTGATCAGCGCCGCGCGTGCGGAATCACCGATACCCCGGCCCTCGACGATGCCGCAGGCAATCGCGAGGACATTCTTCAAGGCACCGCCAAGCTGCACGCCGATGCGGTCATCCGAGGCGTAGAGGCGAAACGTCGGGCCGGAAATCGCCTGGGCTAGCCTTTCGGCGACAGTCATGTCGGCCGCGGCGATCGCCATGGCCGTCGGCAGTCCCTTGGCAATGTCGGCGGCAAAGCCCGGGCCTGAGAGCACGGCGATCGCATGCTGCGGCAACTCCCGCTCCAGCATATCGGTCAGCAGATCGCCGGAGACCTTGTCGATACCTTTCGCGCACGTAACGACGACCGCATCCTTGGCGAGATAAGGGCCATAATGACGGGCAGCATCGGCCTGCGCCTGTGAGGGCATGGCAAAAAGAACGATGCCGGCATTGGAAATTGCATCCGGCACGGCCGAAAACTGCAGCGAATCCGGAAGGTCGATACCGGGCAGGACGGCATCATGCATGCGGTCGGCGGCAAGGTCAGTCATCAGCCCTGCGTTGCGTCCGACGAGCACCACATCGGCACGACCGGTCAGCGCGATGACGGCG
Organism: Martinezella sp. CNPSo 3957; assembly: GCF_057784395.1. Lineage (NCBI taxonomy): Bacteria > Pseudomonadati > Pseudomonadota > Alphaproteobacteria > Hyphomicrobiales > Rhizobiaceae > Martinezella > Martinezella sp. CNPSo 3957. The sequence goes on along the minus strand of NZ_JBXSOU010000023.1, from coordinate 42,170 downwards.
GCAAGCGCCGTGCCGAAAGCGCCGGCGCCGATGACTGCGATCCGCTCATTGCCGCTCATGCCTTCGCTCCTCGTTTGCCATGTCCGAGCAGAGTTTCCGCCTTCTGATCCAACGGCCAGCGCGAGCGCGGCTGCACATCGAGATCGTCAGGTGCGGCGCCCGTCGCCATGCGTTCCAGTCCAGCCCAGGCGATCATGACGGCATTATCCGTACACAATCTCAATGGCGGCGCGATGAAGCGGAAACCATTGGCGTCGCAAAGCTCCTGCAGCGTGCGGCGCAGCTCGAGATTGGCGGCAACGCCCCCGGCCACCACAAGCGACGGCTTTTCCTCAGTCTTCGGAAACTCCGTCTTGAAGCGCTGCAGGCCGCGGCCGATCCGGTCCTTCAGCGTGCGCGAGATCGCCTTCTGGAAGGAGGCGCAGATATCGGCGATATCCTGCTCGGTGACAGGCGCAATTGCCGTCGCCGCCTGTCGTACCGCTGTCTTCAGGCCGGAAAAGGAAAAATCGAGGCGCGTTTCGCCGACCAGGGGACGCGGAAGATCGAAGCGGTCCGGATTGCCGTTTTTGGCGGCTGCCTCCACAGCCGGGCCGCCGGGATAGGGAAGTCCCAGGAGCTTGGCCGTCTTGTCGAAGGCTTCGCCGAGCGCATCGTCGATGGTCGTCCCCCAGCGCTCATATTGGCCGACGCCGCGCACCAGGATCAGCTGGGTGTGGCCGCCGGACACGAGCAGCATGAGATAGGGGAAGGCAAGACCGTCCGTCAGCCGCGCCGTCAGGGCATGGCCTTCCAGATGGTTGATGGCGTATAGTGGCTTGCCGGTGGCACGCGAAATTGCCTTGCCTGTCATCAGGCCGACGAGCAGGCCGCCGATAAGGCCCGGTCCGGATGTAGCGGCAATGGCATCGACGTCCGAGAGCGACACATTGGCGCGTTTCAATGCCTCGTCGATCAGCGTATCGAGCGCTTCGACGTGTGCCCGCGCAGCAATTTCCGGCACGACGCCGCCATAGGCGCTATGCTCGTCCAGCTGGCTGAGGACGACATCGGAACAAACCGTTGGCGTGCCGTCATCCCGGCGCTCGACAATAGCTGCAGCGGTTTCGTCGCAGCTTGTTTCGATGCCGAGAATACGAAGAACGGATGTCATGGAGAAAGTTCGTTGCCTACAGGTCGATTGCGATAAAGCGGAAATATGGTTACGGGAACTGTCGGTAACAACGGATCAAAGCGGATGCAAACAAAACCTTTCCGGATCGGCACGCGCGGCAGCCCGCTGGCGCTCGCCCAGGCGCGAGAAGCGCGCGACCGCCTGATGGCGGCCCATGGCCTTCCGGAGGAGATGTTCGAAATCGTCGTTCTGACCACCAAGGGCGACCGCATCACCGACCGCTCGCTCGCGGCAATCGGCGGCAAGGGCCTGTTCACGGAAGAGCTGGAAGAGAAGCTGACCTCAGGCGAACTCGACCTCGCCGTGCATTCGGCCAAGGATATGGCGACGAAGCTGCCCCAAGGCCTGGCGCTCACAGCTTATCTACCGCGCGAAGATATCCGCGATTCGGTCATCGGCCGCACCGCGCCGAAACTGATCGAGCTGCCGCATGGCGCTACCGTCGGCTCTGCGTCGCTGCGCCGCCAGGCGCTGATCCGTCGCCTGCGCCCGGATATCAACGTCATTACCTTCCGCGGTTCGGTTCAGACGCGCCTGCGCAAGCTGGAAGAGGGGCAGGCCGACGCCACCTTGCTGGCGCTTGCAGGCCTGAAGCGGCTTGGCATGGTCGAGGTCATCACCGACATTCTCGATCCTGATGAATTCCCTCCAGCGCCGGCACAAGGCGCAATCGCCATCGAGAGCCGGATCGACGATCAGCAGATGAACGACCTGCTCGCCGCCGTCAATGATGCGCCGACTTTCGACGCCGTATCCTGCGAACGTGCCTTCCTGGCGGCGCTCGACGGCTCCTGTCGCACACCGATAGCCGGCTACGCAATTTGCGAAGGCGATCATCTGCGCTTCTTCGGCATGATCCTCACCCCGGATGGCCGCCAAGTGCACACGACGACCATCGAAGGCCACCGGCGCGATGCCGAGGCGCTGGGGATCAATGCCGGTCAGGCGATCCGCGCCGAGGCCGGCAGCACCTTCTTCGAAGACTGGACCTGACAAAGGATGCGCGTCGTCGTCACCCGCCCTCGGCATTCGGGTGAACGCACCATGCGGCGGCTGACGCAAATGGGGCATGAACCCCTGCTGCTGCCGCTGGCCGAACCCGTCCATCATATCGAGGAAGCAAGACGAGCGCTCCTGACCACGCAGGGCGCCGTCGCCGTCACCAGCGCCGAGGCGTTGCGCGTGCTGGCGGTGCTAGGCTCCGATATCGAGCCCCATCTCGGACGACCGCTCTTTGCGGTGGGTAAGGCAACGGCTAGAGAGGCAGCGGAGCTCGGCTTCAGCAATATCGCAGTCTCCGAAGGCGCCGGCGCCGAGCTTGCCGCTCTGATTTCACGCCATTCTGGCGGCAGGAATGCCGCGCCCCTCCTCTATCTCGCGGGCTTTCCCCGGGCGGCCGGTTTCGAAGCCGGATTGGCGGAGCTGCACCTGCCTTTCCTGACCGTCGAATGCTACCGAATGCGGGATATCATTCCTGACGACGTCACTCTTCGCCGGTTTTTTTCCGACGCTCGCGCGGATGCCGTGCTGCTTTATTCTCACGAAACCGCCAGACGCTTTCTCAGCCTGTCTTTCGTCGGCCACAACATGGAGCTTTTTGCGGAAACGCGGTTTCTTTGTTTGAGCGAAGCCGTGGCGGGCGCGGTTCCGGAGATGCTGCAATCCCATGTCGATATCGCCGACATGCCGAATGAAGACCGACTTCTGGCGCTTCTGATCCGGGCGTAAGGCCGCAATTTTGATGTAAGGCCTTTTCATAATCGCCTTGTCTGTCTAACTTCGTTGCAGCGCATGAAAAGAGGACCTCATGGTATCGCGAAAAACGCCTAACCATTCGAAGCCCAACGACGAACCGGTCACGATCGACCTGGAAGCCGAAAAGACTGCGCAGGACGCAGCTCCCGAAGATTTGACCGAGCGCAGCCATGGCGAGCTTGGCGGCTCCTCGGCAGATAAAGTGGAAATGCCGCTGGAAACGGAGAAGGAGCCGCTTCGCGAGGAGGCTCAGGAGTCGATCTTCGACGCCGCACCGCAAGAGCCGCAAGGTGCATCAGCACAACAGGCCGATTCTCCGCCCTCCCAGGCCGAACAAGCGCCCCATACCGAGCGTTCGCAGTCGCACGCAGGTTCAACCTCGGGGCTGATCGCGGCCGGCATCGTCGGCGGCTTGATCGCCCTCATCGGCGCCGGCGCCTTGCAATATGCCGGCTTCCTGCCTGGTGGTGGCGCAGGCAAAGACAGCTCTACCCAGATCGCAACGCTGAATACGGAGATCGACAGTCTCAAGCAGAGCATCGCCAATCTCGCCGCCGCGCCAGCCGCAAAGCCGGACGAAGCGCTGACGGCCCGCGTCGCAGCGCTTGAGACGAGCGCTGCCAACGGCGCTTTGACAAATGGCTCGGGTGGCACCGCAAACCCCGCTTCCGATCAGAAGATCGCTTCGCTCACCAGAGAGGTCGAGCAGCTGAAATCGGATCTCAGCAAGACGACGCAGAGCCAGGCAACCTCCGACGCCGAGGTCAGCAAGCGTCTTGATGACGCCGAAAAGAAGCTGAGCGGACCGAGCCAGGAGAGCGCTGTGGCTCGCGCCATCGCGGCGGCGGCGTTGAAGGCAGCAATCGACCGCGGCGGTCCCTTCCAGCCTGAGCTCGACACCTTCGCCAATGTCGCGCCGGACGATCCGGCCGTTGCCGCCCTCAAGAATTTCGCCCAGACCGGCGTTCCCTCTCGGGCCGACCTGATCCGCCAGGTTTCGAATGTCGCAACGGCAATCGTCGCAACGGCGCAGACCGATGATCCGAACCAAAGCTGGAGCAGCCGCCTGGTATCCGGCGCCAAGTCGCTGGTGCAGGTCCGCCCCGTCGGCAATGTCTCTGGCGACAGCATCGATGCCGTCGCCGCCCGTTTTGAGGACAAGGTCAGGAATGGCGATCTTCCGGGTGCGGTGACCGAGTGGAACAGCCTGCCCGATGCCGCGAAATCCGCATCGGCCGCCTTCAAGCAATCGCTGGAGGCCCGCATCCGCGTCGAGGATCTGGTAAGCGACGCCCTCTCGAAAGCGATCGCCAATACCGGCAAACAGAACTAAGGACGGAGTGTAGCAATGATCAGACTGCTTATCTTCGCCATTCTCGTCCTGGCTCTCGGCTATGGTTTTTCCTGGCTCGCGGATCGGCCCGGCGATCTCTCGCTGGTCTGGGAAGGCCAGCTTTACCAGACGAAGCTGATCGTCGCCGCCGCGATCCTGATTGCGATCGTGGCCGCCGTGATGATCGTCTGGTGGTTCGTGCGCTTGATCTGGAATTCGCCGCACTCCGTCACCCGCTATTTCCGCGCCCGCAAGCGCGACCGCGGCTATCAGGCGCTCTCCACCGGCCTCATCGCCGCGGGCGCCGGCAATGCCCTGCTCGCCCGCAAGATGGCGGCTCGCACCCGCGGCCTCATCCGCGCCGATCAGGAGCCGCTCATCAACCTGCTTGAGGCTCAGGCCGCCTTGATCGAAGGCAAGCATGACGAGGCGCGCCAGAAGTTCGAGCAGATGGCCAATGATCCGGAAACGCGCGAACTCGGCCTGCGTGGCCTCTATCTCGAAGCCAAGCGCCTCGGGGCGCATGAAGCGGCGCGGCAATATGCCGAGAAGGCGGCCGACCAGGCGCCCTACCTGCCCTGGGCGGCACAGGCGACGCTGGAATATCGCAGCCAAGCCGGCCGCTGGGACGATGCCATCAAGCTGCTCGACCAGCAGAAGGTTGCCCATGTCGTCGATAAGGCAACCGCCAACCGTCAACGCGCCGTACTCCTGACGGCGCGCGCCGACGAGAAATTGGAAAGCGATCCCGTCGGCGCACGCGACGATGCGCTGGCGGCATTAAAGCTCGTGGATGATTTCGTTCCCGCCGCGCTGATCGCCGCCAAAGCCTTGTTCCGTGAAGACAAGGTGCGCAAGGCTGCCTCCATCCTCGAGCAGGTCTGGAAAGCCCGGCCGCATCCCGAAATCGGCAAAGCCTATGTGCGGGCCCGCAGTGGCGATTCCGTTCTCGATCGCCTGAAACGCGCCGAACGGCTGGAGGCGATCCGCCCGAACAATGTCGAAGCCCTGCTGTTGACCGCAAAGGCGGCAATGGACGCGGGCGATTTCGGCAAGGCCCGTGCCAAGGCGGAAGCCGCCGCACGGATCGATGCGCGCGAGGGCGCCTTCCTGCTTCTCGCCGATATCGAAGAGGCGGAAACCGGTGATCAGGGCCGCGTCCGCCACTGGATGGCGCAGGCGCTACGCGCCCCGCGCGATCCAGCCTGGGTCGCCGATGGTTTCGTCTCGGAAAAATGGCTGCCGCTGTCGCCGGTCACCGGCCGCCTCGACGCCTTCGAGTGGAAGGCGCCCTTCGGCCAGATCGAAGGTCCGGTCGAAGAGGGTTCCGCGGTTTCTGTCGATGCCGCGCTGAAATCGCTGCCGCCGGTGCGCGAGGCGGCTGGCGCAACCGCAGCGGAGGCGACAAATTCACCAAAAGTTGCATCGCCAGCCAGCAATGCCTATGTCATGGAGTTGGAACCCGCCGTGGCAAAGTCCGCGCCGAGCGTGTCCGAGGCAGCGCCCAAACCGGTGCCGCAGGATGCGGAGCCCCGGCCCTTCTTCGGTGGCGCGCCTGATGATCCGGGCGTCAAAGATCATAAACTTGAACCGGAACCCAAGACGCGGCTCAAGTTGTTCTAGAGCAATTCCGGCAACAGCGCGCAGCGGCCTTGCGTCTGGAATTCCGGAAGACAAAAAGATGGAGCATGGTGCCCCAAGAACCCTGCTCTGCCCGTTTTGAGAATGGAGACGCATGTTCGAACGCTTTCAGGAATTTCTTCATAACCTGACACAAGACCATCCCCGATCCGGTTTCGCACCTGACGACCCGCGTGTCGCCGTGGCAGCTCTCTGCATCCAGGTGATGGAGGCGGACGGCAAGATCGAGAACAGCGAGAAGAAGCGGCTGCGCAAGCTCTTGAAGGAGCAGTATGGTCTTGATGGCCGCAAGCTCGATCAGCTGATCGCGGCCGGCGAGGAAGCGGAAAGCGAAGCGGTCGACTATTATCGCTTCACCTCGGACCTGAAGCGTCATCTCGACAGCACGCAACGGCTCGAACTGCTCGGCATCCTCTGGGATATCGTCTATGCCGACGGCGAGCGCAGCGAGATGGAAGATCATGCCATCTGGCGGATCGCCGACCTCATGGGCATTTCCGATCGCGAGCGCATCATGAAACGCCAGGAAGCTGCCGCACGCGCGCCCGGTTTCAGGGTGGAGACGGGCAATGATGATTGAAGCGCCGAAGAGCGCCGGGCGCCCGATATTGATCGTCCTGCATCAGGAGCGCTCCAGCCCGGGCCGCGTCGGCCAGATGATGCTGGAGAAGGGCTTCGATCTCGATATCCGCCGCCCGGTTCTCGGTGACCCCCTGCCCTCGACACTGGAGGCTCATGCCGGCGCCGTGGTCTTCGGTGGCCCGATGAGCGCCAACGACCCCGACGACTTCATCAAGGCCGAGACCGACTGGCTGAAGGTGCCGCTTAAGGAAAACCGCCCCTATCTTGGCATCTGCCTCGGCGCGCAGCTGCTCGCCCGCCATCTCGGCGCCAAGGTAAAGGCGCGCGATGACGGCAAGACCGAGATCGGCTGGTATCCGTTGCAGCCGACGGAAAAGGGTCGCCTGCTGATGCGCTGGCCGCAGATGGTCTACCATTTCCATCGCGAGGGCTTCGAGCTGCCGCACGGCGCCGACCTCCTGGCAACGGCGGAGACCTACCCAAACCAGGCTTATCGTTACGGCACTAACGCCTGGGGCCTGCAATTCCATGCCGAGCTCACCCGCGCCATGATGCAGCGTTGGGTCGTGCATGGCGAACATCGCTTCTGCATGCCGAACGCCCAGCAGGGCCGCGAGCATCTGGAAGGCCGCATGATCTTCGACGCGGCACTGAAGGCCTGGCTGTCGGAATTCCTCGATCTCGTCTTCGAAGGCAAGCAGGCGATGGCGGCCTAAAGCAGTTCCCGCAAAAGTGCGAAGCGGTTTTGCGTCCGGAACTGCGTAAAGACAAAAAGATAGAGCGTTTTCGCGATTCGAAGAAAAGCGAAAGTGCTCTAAAGGTCTTCGCCTGACGAAAGCGCGCGGTAGAATTCATCGATCGCCCCACGGATGGTAGACGCATATTGCTTGAGCTTCTCCGCATCGGCCATGAGGGCATCTCTGACGCCTCTCGGAATCTCAAGCTGCACCCCAACCTGCCGCTGGCCGCGATTGCAGATATTGCCGGCCGAAGCTCCCGCGAGCGCCTCCCCCTTCTTTCTCGCAACGGCAGCAAATCCATCGCGACGAAGCGCCTCTACGATCCGGTCGCGAAGCAATATGTCGAGGCCACCGATCCAGCTTGACTGCGGATCGTCGCGATCCATTCGACCATGAATGGCGACAACGATCAGCGAACCGGCGATCAGATCGTTTGCAATCGGCTCATCGAAATTTTCGGAAGTGACGTGCAGCTCATGATGGAGCCGCGCCGAATCGAGCCCTTCGAAGCGGTAAAGCGAGAACCTCCCATCCGCGATCGCCAGCGCTATCTCTGATGTGGCAGGTTCGATAAAGCCGGCATGCGGAGCGATGATCGCGACGGGTGATGATCGGCTCTCCACGCGGATGCGATAGTCGACGCCCTCGATCTCATGCTCACGAAGCGCCGAAAACGAATTGTATCGATCCGGCAACCTCGCCATTCCTCAAACCGCCTGCGGCTCGCCGTTACGATCTGGTGCATTGAGACTGTCGATCCGGCGTAGCTGCGGGAAACCGGTGGCCCAGAGGAGGGCGACCGTCAGCGTGCCCAAGCCTCCGATGACGACAGCGGGGATCGCGCCGAAATAATGCGCCATGGTGCCGGCGCGGAACTCGCCAAGCTCGTTCGACGCGCCAACGAAGACCATGTTGACGGCATTGACGCGGCCGCGCACGTGATCCGGCGTCCAGAGCGTGATCAGAGTTTCGCGGACATAGACCGAGATCAAGTCGGAAGCGCCCATGACGGCGAGAGCCACTATCGACAGCCACGGCGTATGCGAGATGCCGAAGACAAGTGTGCCCACGCCGAACATGGCAACCCCGGCAAACATGCAGATGCCGGCGCGGTTCCGGATAGGATAAGTCGCCAGAAACAGGCCCATGGCGATTGCGCCGAAGCTTGGCGCAGCGCGCAGCATGCCGAGGCCCCAGGGCCCAAGCGTCAGGATATCGCGCGCATAGATGGGCATCAGCGCGACTGCGCCGCCGAGCAGCACGGCGAAAAGATCGAGCGAGACGGCACCGAGCACCACTTTTTCCGACCAGATGAGACGGAAGCCGGCGAGCATCTCGTTGAGGCTACGCCGCTCATGCGCGGTGCGCTGCTGCGGCTTGGGGATCAGGAAGGTCAGCACAGAACCGGCCGCGAAGAAAAACACGGCCACGGAATAGGCGACATTGGCCCCGACGCCGTAAAGCAGGCCACCGGCCACGGGGCCAAGGATGGCGGCGGCATCCCATGACATCGAGTTCCAGGTGATGGCGTTCGTCAGGTCCTCGGGCGGGATCAGGTTGGGCGCCAGCGATTGCATGGCCGGCGTCATGAAAGCGCGCTCGATGCCGAAGACCGTGAGGATCAGAAATACCGGCAGCGGCGCGAAAGTGCCCGATATGGTCAGGAATAGCAGCCCAGCGGTGCAGAGAGTGCCGACGAAAATGCAGATCGCGGAAATCAGGCGCCTGTTGTAACGGTCCGCAGCCGTGCCCGTCACAAGGATCAGCAGCAGCGACGGCAGGAACTGCACCAGACCGATCAGACCGAGATAGATCGGCTGGCCGGTGTGCTCATACATCTGCCAGCCGACAGAGACGCTGACGACCTGCGTGGCAAAGGCCGTCAAAAACCGCGCGAAGAAGAAATAGGTATAGGCAATGTGCCTGAAGGCGGCAAACCGGTCTCCGCTGGCAGAGAACGACATGGGACGAGACTTTCCGATGGGGCCGCTGGCGCCAAGACGGGCCTTTTAGACATGATTCAACATGCTTCGGAGCATGGGACTTGCCCGTTTAGTCGCCAATGTCTACATGTCTGTCAACTGCGAATTGGAGACGGACATGCTCGCCTTATTTCAAACCATTGATCTGGCTTTGAATCTTTATACCTGGATATTGATCGCCAGCGCCATCTTTTCGTGGCTATATGCTTTCAACGTCATCAATTCGAGCAATCAATTCGTCAGCTCCGTCGGCAACTTCCTTTATGCGGTCACGGAACCTGCCCTGCGACCGATCCGCCGCATCCTGCCGGATCTCGGCGGCATCGACATTTCGCCGGTCATCCTGCTCCTGATCATCTTCTTCATCCGCTCGCTGATGTGGAATTCGATCGTCCCCATGTTCCTGCGGTGAACAAGGCCTGGCAGGCCTTTCCGGATCACGTCAGGCTTTCCGTACGGCTCACGCCCAATGGCGGGCGTGACGCGATCGATGGGCTCGAAACCGTAAGCGACGGCGAATGCTATCTGAAGGCGCGTGTTTCAGTGGCGCCGGAAAAGGGCAAGGCCAATAAGGCGCTGATCGCCCTGCTTTCAAAGAGCCTCGGTATTTCCAAATCCACGCTTAGCATCATCAGCGGCGACACGGCGCGCAAAAAAATCCTCCGGATCGAGGGCGAGCCGGAGGATTTGATGGAGAAATTAAACGTCATTACGAAGGGTTGATCAGGCCTTTTCCTTCTTGGCGCGGGCGATGGCTTCGATGATCAGTTCGCCGGCTTCCTTGGAGCCACCCCAGCCAAAGATCTTCACCCACTTGCCGGGCTCGAGATCCTTGTAGTGCTCGAAGAAGTGCTCGATCTGCTTCAGCGTGATCTCCGGCAGGTCGGTATATTCCTTGACCTTTTCGTAGCGCAGCGTCAGCTTCGGCGAGGGAACGGCAATAATCTTCTCGTCCTTGCCGGAATTGTCTTCCATCTTCAGCACGCCGATCGGGCGAACATTGATGACGCAGCCCGGGACCAGCGGACGGGTGCTGGCGATCAGAACGTCGATCGGGTCGCCGTCTTCGGAGAGCGTGTGCGGGACAAAGCCGTAATTGCCCGGATAGGTCATCGGCGTGTAGAGGAAACGGTCGACGACCAGCGTACCGGCCTCCTTGTCCATTTCGTACTTGATCGGATGACCGCCGACCGGCACTTCAACGATGACGTTGACGTCTTCGGGCGGGTTCTTGCCAATGGAAATCGCGTCGATACGCATACTTGTCCCCTAGATAAGGATGGTTGCCGCCAGCCAAATAATAGGATTCATCCCGCAAGGCAACAACGCATCGGGAAACAGGCGGATTTACTGCATGATTCCTGAAATCGGAATCGATTTAGGGAAAAATTATACAGCAGATTTAGAGCGCGACAGCGCCGCTCAGGGCCAGACGAAGCCGATCTTGCGCAGCTGCCTGTGATCGAAGGTTTCGATGCCCTCGCAGAAATCGGCGCCGCCCTGCCCGCGATAGAAGCGGTAGGCATTCTCGTTTTCCTCAAGGCACCAGACGACCAGCCCCTTGCAGCCGAGCGACTTCAACAGCCGGCGTGCCTCGCCGAACAGCATGCGCCCGAGGCCGAGACCCTGATATTGCGGGCGCAGATAGAGTTCGTAAATCTCGCCTTCCTGCGGCAGCGCACGGGCGCGATTGAGGCCGAGCGTGGCATAGCCTGCGATCTCGCCTGCAACATCCAGAACCAGCAGCGTTGCCGGACCACTGGTCGCCTTGCGCCACCAGGCTTCGCCGCGACGCTCGATCATCTGACCGAGGGCACGATGCGGAATGATGCCGGCATAGGTGTACTGCCAGGATTGGCGGTGCACCTCCGAAATGGCTCGGGCATCATGGGGTTCTGCCCGCCGAACATCAATCGACAACGTCTTCATAACGTCTACTCTGATCTTACCAACGCGAATTAACCATCCTCATTCATAAAGATGGCGAACTTGCCCACAGGCTTTATCCGTGGATCGTTAACAAAAATTAACGACTTTTTAACCTCTTGGACAAGGGCTCAAAAACCGAACATGCAATTAAAAACCCCGGCACGAAGGCCGGGGTCGTATTGCATCGCTCGGTTAGGATGATCAGGCCAGACGGGCCTTCTCGTAACGCTTGCGCTCGTTCGGATCGAGATACATCTTGCGGAGGCGGATCGACTTCGGCGTCACTTCCACCAGCTCGTCGTCCTGAATCCAGGAAAGAGCACGGTCGAGCGTCATGCGGATCGGCGGGGTCAGCTTCACGGCTTCATCCTTGCCGGCGGCGCGGATGTTGGTGAGCTTCTTGCCCTTCAGCACGTTGACTTCGAGGTCGTTGTCGCGCGAGTGGATGCCGATGATCATGCCGGCATAGACCTTCTCGCCGGCATCGATGATCATCGGGCCGCGGTCTTCGAGGTTGAACAGGGCGTAGGCCACGGCTTCGCCGGCTTCATTGGCGAGCAGCACGCCGTTCACGCGGCCGCCGATTTCGCCCTTGTATGGCTGGTAGTCATGGAACAGACGGTTCATGACGGCCGTGCCGCGCGTATCGGTCAAAAGTTCAGACTGGTAGCCGATGAGGCCGCGGGTCGGCGCCCAGAAGACCAGACGGACGCGGTTGCCACCCGAAGGACGCAGCTCGACCATTTCAGCCTTACGCTCGGACATCTTCTGCACGACGATGCCGGAATGCTCTTCATCGACGTCGATGACGACTTCTTCGATCGGCTCGAGCAGCTGGCCGCTCTCGTCCTTGTGCATGACGACGCGCGGACGCGACACGGCAAGCTCGAAGCCTTCGCGGCGCATGGTCTCGATCAGAACTGCGAGCTGCAATTCGCCGCGGCCGGACACGTAGAACGAATCCTTGCCTTCAGCTTCTTCGATCTTCAGCGCAACGTTGCCTTCGGCTTCCTTGAAGAGGCGATCGCGGATGACGCGCGAGGTGACCTTGTCGCCTTCGGTGCCTGCATAGGGGCTGTCGTTGACGATGAAAGACATGGTGACGGTCGGCGGGTCGATCGGCTGCGCGACCAGCGGCTCGCTGACCTGCGGGTCGCAGAAGGTATCGGCAACCGTGCCCTTGGAAAGGCCGGCGATGGCGACGATGTCGCCTGCCTGCGCTTCTTCGATCGGCTGGCGCTCGATGCCGCGGAAGGCGAGGATCTTCGAGATACGGCCGGTTTCGATGAGGTTGCCGTCGGCACCCAGAACCTTGACGGCCTGGTTCGGCTTGATCGAGCCGGAATGGATGCGGCCGGTGATGATGCGGCCGAGGAAGGGGTTTGCTTCCAGGATCGTGCCGATCATACGGAACGGGCCTTCGCCGACGGTCGGCTCGGGAACATGCTTGACGACGAGATCGAGAAGCGGGCCGAGGCCTTCTTCCTTCGGACCCTCAGGCGAATAGTTCATCCAGCCGTTACGGCCGGAACCGTAGAGGATCGGGAAGTCGAGCTGCTCGTCGGTGGCGTCGAGATTGGCGAAGAGGTCGAACACTTCGTTGATGACTTCTTCGTGGCGAGCGTCCGGACGGTCGATCTTGTTGATCGCTACGATCGGGCGCAGGCCGACCTTCAGCGCCTTGCCGACGACGAACTTCGTCTGCGGCATCGGGCCTTCGGCGGCATCGACCAGAACGATCGCACCGTCCACCATCGACAGGATACGCTCGACTTCACCACCGAAGTCGGCGTGGCCGGGGGTGTCGACGATGTTGATGCGCGTATCCTTCCAGACGACCGAGGTCGCCTTGGCGAGAATGGTGATGCCGCGCTCCTTTTCCAGATCGTTGGAATCCATGACGCGTTCGGCAACGCGCTGGTTCTCGCGGAACGAGCCGGACTGCTTCAGGAGCTCGTCGACGAGGGTGGTTTTCCCATGGTCAACGTGCGCGATGATCGCGATGTTGCGAAGTGCCATATGTCTTAATCTCTGAGGCTGGGGCGCAGTGTTTGGTAAACACGCCAATTGCATTTGGCGCGCTCATACCCTTTTTTTCGCGAATGCGAAAGGGGGGAGGCAAGAAAGGAGCTGAATGCCGGCTTTTCGTGCCTCACGCCTCAGTCTTACACGCCTGGACAGCGAGCTCTCTTCTGGCGCATCGCCAATTCAGATGCACACGATCACCTCAATCGGAATTTGCACAGCTCCGTCAAGCAGCATGCTTCAGTAAGAACGCGTCATGATTGACCAGGAAGGCTTTGAGGCGCTCGGAATAGTCGTGGGTCACCGCGTCTCGCACGCTTTGCCGCGACGCCAACTTCGTGCGCCATGCCTTGACGCGCGGGAGCCCATCAAAAACGCCCGTCGATGTGATGGTGTCGAACACATCGAAGTAACGGAAGATCGGCGCAAAAACTGCATCGACCAGGCTGAACGCCTCTCCGGCAAAAAAGGGACCGTTTCTCAACTCCGCCTCGATACGAGCAAATTTATCGATTAGCGCCTTGCGCTTGGCCTCATGGGTTTCTTCGTCCTTGGCGGTCTCGAATCCCCATAAGTCTGAAAGGATGGAAGAACCGAACTCCATCCAGCCGCGATGCCGGGCACGCGCCAGCGGATCGGCCGGGTGGAGCCGAACACCGGATTGGGTTTCCTCGAGATATTCGCAGATCACGGCGCTCTCGAACAAAACCGTTTCCACTCCATCGTCCTGTCGCACGATCAGGAGAGGCACTTTGCCGAGCGGAGAAATGGCAAGAAACCAGTCGGGCTTTGCCGATAGATCGACATAGCGGACCTCAAATGGCACGGCCTTTTCAGCAAGCGTGATGGCGGCTCGCTGGACGTAGGGGCAAAGGTAATGGCTGACAAGCACCAGCTTAGCGTCGGACATGATCAAATCTCCTGGGTCTTCGTTTAAGATAGATGTAATTGCATCTATATCCAGACTTGCAAACTCGGTCAATATAGATGTAATTGCATCCATGTCCGATTGTTCAGATGCCGCCGCTTCAAAGCCCTCTGCCGCCATCACGCGAGCATGGGTGCGCCTCATGCGCGCGCAGCAAATCACCCTCGCGGCAATCGAGCAGGACTTGAAGGCGACCGGCCTACCGCCACTCGGCTGGTACGACGTACTATGGGAGCTGACGCAAGCCACAGAAGGGAAGTTGCGGCCCTATGAGATCGAGGTGCGCACGCTTCTCGCCCAGCATAACCTATCGCGCCTGCTCGACCGGATGGAAAAGGCCGGTCTTGTTCATCGTGAGATATTTTCCGAGGACGGCCGAGGCCGCTGGGTCGTTATCACCGAGGCAGGAAGTGCCATGCGCAGCCGCATGTGGGCAGTCTATGCCGCGGCACTTCAACGCCATGTGGGTGATAAGCTGGACGATGCACAGGCCGATCAATTGGCTGAACTGTTGGCTTTGCTTTCGCGGAAATCCTGATTGCCAGGCAAAGATCAGCTCAGTGGCCAAAGCTTACTTTTGGCGACTGACTCTTGCCACGGACCGACGCAAGATCAGGCCGCCAGCCCCTTCTTCTTCAGCATCGCATCCGGGCTCGGCAACTTGCCACGGAAAGCCTTGTAGGTCTCCTCCGGATCGATCGAACCGCCGACGGAATAGATGTTGGCCTTCAATTTTCCGGCCATATCCGGATTGAAGGCATCGCCGGTTTCCTCGAAGGCGGCAAAGGCATCAGCATCGAGCACTTCCGACCACATGTAGGAATAGTAGCCGGCCGAATAGCCGTCGCCTGAGAAGACATGCTGGAAGTGCGGCGTCGCATGGCGCATGACGATCGATTTCGGCATGCCGATCTCGGCCAGCACCTCCGCCTGCACGGCCATCGGATCCTCAACCGCGCCGCGGGTATGGAACGCCATGTCGACCAGAGCCGAGGAGGTGAATTCGACCGTATTGAAGCCGGCATTGAAGGTGCGCGCCGCCAGAACCTTGTCGAGCAGCGCCTGCGGGATCGGAGCGCCGGTCTCATAATGCACGGCATATTCCTTGAGGATGGCAGGAACCGTCAGCCAGTGCTCGTAAAGCTGCGACGGCAGTTCGACGAAATCGCGGGAAACGCCGGTGCCCGAAACCGAGGGATAGGTGACGTTGGACAGCATGCCGTGCAGCGCATGGCCGAACTCGTGGAACAGCGTGCGGGCATCGTCGAGCGACAGCAGCGCCGGCCGGCCTTCCGCTGGCTTAGCGAAGTTGCAGACGTTGTAGATGATCGGCAGCTCGCCGACCTTGCCGTTCTTCAGCGGCAGCTTGTGCTGCGACTGGAACGAGCTCATCCAGGCGCCGGAGCGCTTGGAGCTGCGGGCAAAGTAATCGCCAAGGAAGAGAGCGACGAGCTTGTCGGAGCGGTCGCGGATCTCGAAGACGCGCACATCGGGATGATAGGCGGGAATGCCCTTCTGCTCGATGGCTTTGATGCCAAACAGGCGGCCGGCGACATCGAAGCAGGCAGCGATGATCTTTTCGAGCTGCAGATAGGGCTTCAATTCGGTTTCGGAGAAATCGAACTTCCGCGTCCGGATCTTCTCGGCATAGTGTCGCCAGTCCCAGGGCATGACCTCGTGGTTACGGCCTTCTTCGGCAATCAGCGCCGCAATATCCCTTTCTTCCTCTGCCGCGCGTGCCGCCGCCTTACCCCACACGGTCATCAGGAGATCGTTCACTGCGGCCGGCGTCTTCGCCATGGTATTGTCGAGCTTGAGTTCGGCGAAATTGGCATAGCCGAGCAGCTTTGCCTTTTCTGCCCGCAGCGCCAGCGTCTCACTCACGATCTCACGATTGTCCGTCTTGCCGCCATTGGCGCCACGCGCCACCCAGGCGTTGAAGGCCTGCTCGCGCAGATCACGGCGCTCGGACGAGGTGAGGAACGGTTCGATGATCGAGCGCGAGAGGGTGACGGCATATTTGCCCTCCTCGCCGCGTTCGCGCGCCGCCGCTGCCATCGCCTCGCGCAGGTAGTCGGGAAGGCCGACGAGATCGGCCTCCTCCGACAAGAGCAGCGCCCAGCTCTTTTCATCCGCCAATACGTTCTGTCCGAATTGCGCGCCGAGGCCGGCAAGCTTCTCGTTGATTGCAGACAGCCGCTCCTGCTCGGCCTTCGGCAGCTTGGCGCCCGACTTGACGAAGCCCTTCCAGTGCCGTTCCAGCACGCGGGTTTCCTCGAGCGTCAGCCCAAGGGCGTCGCGGCCCTCCCAAAGCGCATCGAGGCGGGCAAAGAGCGCCGCATTGGTCCCGATCTTCGAATAATGCCGCGCCATCTTCGGCGCGATCTCGCGCTCCAGCGCCTGGATGGTCTCGTTCGTATGAGCACCTGCCTTGTTCCAGAACAGCGCCGAGATGCGCGAGAGTTCATCGCCGGCGATCTCCAGCGCCGTCACCGTATTAGCAAAGGTGGGTGCCTCGCGGTTGCCAGCAATCGCATCGATCTCGGCTTCATGCGATGCAAGCGCCGCATCGAAGGCAGGCGCAAAATCCGTATCCTTCACCGCATCGAAACGCGGCAGCCCCTGATGTCCGGTCCATTCGGTGAGCGCAGGATTGACGGCGGTTTGGGAAGACATGCGAGGCATCCTTTCGACAGACATCTGATCGAAGCACGATATAAGGCTGCTCCCGCCGAATTGGTATGGCGGGGGAGCGAACAAATTGAACGAGGACGGTCAGGCTTTGCGCCAGCCGAGCAGGCCGGGCGTGGCATGCCAGAGCGCTTGCGCCGCAAAGCCCATGAAGAGGACGCCGGAGCAGCGCACGATCAACCGCTCATGCGCGCGATAAAAGCGCCGAACAGCGCCTGCTCCGATGATGCTGATAAGAATAATGTCGGCCGTTATGAAACCTGCAAAGGAAACCGCCAGCAGCAGCGGCAGGGCGCTGAAGGTCAGCGCGCCGGCAGAGCCCGCGACAAGCGCCGTGAAGGTCGCCAGTGCAACGGGATATCCCTTCGGATTGGTGACGCCGAAAATCAGTCCACGGCGGAAGGGCCGCTCGACGTTGACGAGCGATTTTCCGTCGCCCTTCGGCTTGGCGGTTACGGCGCTCCAGCCGATCCAGGCAAGGTAGAAACCGCATAGCAATCCCAGCAGATCGAAGACGAAGGTGCCGATGGTCTTTGCGCCGACGATGGCGACCAATGCAAGCGTGGACCAGACGAGGTCACCAAACAGATGGCCGCTGACGAAGAATGCACCTGCCTTGCGCCCCTGTCCTGCACCGATGCCGAGCAGCGCCAGGAATGCAGGACCGGGAATGAGCACATAGAAAAGCGCGGCCAAAAAAGCGCCGACAACAAGCGATTGCGTCATGATGAATGGTTCCCGCTGTGAATCGCGCGAGAGTAGCAATCTGCCGAACCCGGTCAAGCAGCAGCGCGTTTTCGGACAGAAGTCGTTGTGTTCATAGGACGAAGTCAATAAGAACGTTGTGGGGCCCAAAAATTAAAGAGCGTAGGTAGGGAAGCGCTTATGAGCAGCAGGATTAATACGGATTCACTTGCCTTTCTTGTGACCGACTGCGCCCGACTGATCAGGGCGGCCTTCGAGCGACGTATTCTTGTCGCCGGACTCGGACTGACGGCGGGCGAAGCGCGGACGCTGATGCAGGTGGCTGCCATCAACGGTAGTCGCCAGCTTGACATCGCCTCCCGGATGGGGCTGGAGCCGATGACGGTCAGCGCCTTTCTGGACAAGCTGCAGGCGCGCGGCTTGATCGAACGCCAACCTGACCCGCTCGATCGTCGCGCCAAGCGGATCGTGCTTTCGGAATCCGCCGACGCCAAGCTGAAGCAGATCGACAGGGAAATCTGCGAAGTCGAGCGTAACGCGACGCAAGGCTTCGACAATGACCTTCAAGTTCAGCTGCATGACGCACTCTGCGCCTTCCGCGGCAATCTGCAGAAGGCCGAAGCACCTGCCGAAGTCGAACGTGAATTGAGGCCGGTCGACTAATTCCGGCCGCCGCTTTCCACATAAGAAAGCCCGCCTCCGGCGACCGGAAGCGGGCCTTTCAGCATCTGGAAATGTCGATTATTTCGACAGGTTGCGCTTGGCGAGCGTGCGCAGGCGCAGCGCGTTCAACTTGATGAAGCCAGCCGCATCCTTCTGGTCGTATGCGCCCTGGTCGTCCTCGAAAGTCACGAGCTTGTCGGAATAGAGCGACTTCGGGCTTTCGCGACCGATGACCATGACATTGCCCTTGTAGAGCTTCAGTGTCACTTCGCCTTCGACATGCTCCTGGCTCTTGTCGATGAGAGCCTGCAGCATTTCGCGCTCTGGCGAGAACCAGAAGCCGTAATAGATCAACTCGGCATAGCGTGGCATCAGCTCGTCCTTGAGGTGCGCAGCACCGCGGTCGAGCGTGATGGATTCGATGGCGCGGTGGGCTGCGAGCAGGATCGTGCCGCCGGGGGTCTCGTAGACGCCGCGCGACTTCATGCCGACGAAACGGTTCTCGACCAGATCGAGACGGCCGATGCCGTTGTCGCGACCGTAATCGTTGAGGGTTGCGAGCAGCGTTGCCGGGCTCAGGCGCTTACCGTTGATCGAAACAGCGTCGCCCTTTTCGAAGCCGACCTTGATGATCGTGGCCTTGTCGGGAGCAGCTTCCGGGGAAATCGTGCGCATGTGCACATATTCCGGGGCTTCCTGCGAGGGGTCTTCCAGAACCTTGCCTTCGGAAGAGGAGTGCAGAAGGTTGGCATCGACGGAGAACGGCGCCTCGCCCTTCTTGTCCTTGGCAACCGGAATCTGGTGCTTCTCGGCGAATTCGAGGAGGTCGGTGCGGCTCTTGAACGACCAGTCGCGCCAGGGAGCGATGATCTTGATGTCCGGGTTCAGCGCATAGGCTGAAAGCTCGAAACGAACCTGGTCGTTGCCCTTGCCGGTCGCGCCATGCGCGATGGCATCGGCGCCGGTCTTCCTGGCGATCTCGATCAGATGCTTGGAGATCAGCGGACGGGCGATCGAGGTGCCGAGCAGGTAGACGCCTTCATAGACGGCATTGGCACGGAACATCGGGAAGACGAAATCGCGCACGAATTCCTCGCGCACGTCCTCGATATAGATTTCCTTGATGCCGAGCATTTCGGCCTTCTTGCGCGCCGGCTCCAGCTCTTCGCCCTGGCCGAGATCGGCGGTGAAGGTGACGACTTCGGCGCCAAGCTCCGTCTGCAGCCACTTCAGGATAATCGAGGTGTCGAGACCGCCGGAATAGGCGAGGACGACTTTCTTCACGTCTTTATGTGATGCCATGATAAGTTCCGTTTCGAGGCGGACCAGGGGAAAGGCCCGCAAAGCTGTATCGCGGAACTTTTAGCGAGATTATCGTGCGGCGCAAGGGGAAGCGCTGCAACGGCGGCTCAAGCGGTTTGACAGGTTTCCTGAAAGCACCATATTCGGCGGCGAGCATGCAATACAGGAGGGCGCCGCTCGTGACCGATATTCAAGACATTTTCAAGAAATCCAATGTTGCCGTCATCACCGGAGGCGCTTCCGGCATCGGCTTTGCCGCAGCGAAATATTTCGCTTCGCTCGGCATGAGCGTCGTTATCGCCGATCTCGGCGGCGACCGCCTGGCCGAGGCGAGCGCTGAACTCAAGACGATCGCAGGTGAAGAGCATGTCATGGCCATCGAGACCGATGTCGCCAATAAAGACGCACTGGAAGCGCTGGAACGCGCAGTCCTGCAGCGTTTCGGCCGCGTGCATGTCTTGATGAACAATGCCGGCATCGGCCCGGAGACCTCGATCTTCAGCGCCCAGGCCGGCTGGGATGCCATCCTTGGTGTCAACCTGCTCGGCGTCATCAACGGCACGCGCGCCTTCGGACCCGGCATGTTGGCCCATGGTGAACCCGGCCTCATCATCAACACCGGTTCGAAGCAGGGCATCACCACGCCTCCCGGCAACCCCGCCTACAATGTCTCGAAGGCCGGCGTGAAAGTCTTCACCGAGGCGCTGCAGCATGAGCTGCGCAATACGCAAGGCGCGAAGATATCGGCTCACCTCCTCATTCCGGGCTTCGTCTTCACCGGCCTTACCAAGGGCGAGCGCAGGGAAAAACCCGCCGGCGCCTGGACGCCGGAGCAGACCATCGATTTCATGGTGGAAAGCCTGAAACGCGGCGATTTCTATATTCTCTGCCCCGACAACGACGTGGCCAGGCCTGTCGATGAACGCCGCATGCTCTGGGCCGCCGGCGATATCGTCGAGAACCGTCCGCCGCTGTCGCGCTGGCACCCGGACTATGCCGATCAATTCAAGGCCTTCCTCGAAAAGAAGGATTGATTTGCAATCCGCCGAAAGCCGGATAAGAAAACGCCAAGTACTATCATCCGGCTTTCGGAGCGACTTTCATGGATTTCATACCCAACCTGCCGACCCTTCTTGCCTTTTCCGCAGCGAGCCTGCTGCTGGCGATGACGCCAGGTCCTGACATGACGCTGTCGATCAGCCGTGCGCTGGCGCAGGGCAAGAAGGCGGCGCTCTTCGTCGTGCTCGGCACCACGCTCGGTGTTGTCGTCCATACCTGCCTCGTGGCCTTCGGCATCTCCGCGCTGATCACCGCCTCGCCTGTCGCCTTTACCGTCCTGAAGACCGGCGGCGCCGCCTATCTGCTCTGGCTCGCCATCCAGGCGATCCGCTTCGGCTCCAGCCTGTCGGTGAAGAAGGTCGATACCGTCGGCGGAACACCGCTTGCAAACATCTCCAACGGTTTCTGGGTCAACCTGCTGAATCCGAAGGTCATCATCTTTTTCATGACCTTTCTTCCGCAATTCGTCACGGCCGGTGATCCTGCCGTCACGCACAAGCTGCTCTTCCTGGGATTCTTCTTCATCGTCATCGGCATGCCGGTGAACGCGCTCGTCGTTCTCGCCGCCGATGGCCTGTCGTCCTGGCTGCAAAGGAACCGTGGCGTAATGCGCGGCCTCGACTACGCCTTTGCCGGCGTCTTCTCGATCTTCGCGGTGAAGATCTTCTTCACTCAGGCTCGTTGAAAGTGGACCACTGGCCGGCAAACCGGCCGGCGATCCACCAATAGACGGTGGCGCTTGCAGCGCCCAGGAAGGCAAAGCAGACGGCGATAGTGATCAGATTGAGCGTCTGCGGCCGCTCTATACCGCCGGAAATCAGGACGGACGCGACCGCCGACAAGGTCGCGCCGAAAATTGCATAGCCATACCACCGACGCATGCCGCGCCATTCGAGAATGGGAATGACCACCAAGGACGGCAGGATACTGACGATCATCGCGACCTTGGTCAGAGCAATGGTCAGGACGAAAAGCTCCGGCGCGGCAGTCTCCGGCACGGTCCATGCAGCAACGCAGGCCAGCACGAAGCCCATTAGAGCGCAAGCGGCGACATAGCCCCAAAGGAGGCGTATCGGCTTGCGCAGTCCAAGGAGCATCGATCTCAATCCTCGCCGTGATTGGCGATCATCATGGCCTCGAAGGCGAGCCGCTCGGTCTTGCGCATGCGCTCGGATTCCGACTTCAGCTGACCGCAGGCGGCAAGAATGTCCCGCCCACGCGGCGTGCGGATCGGCGAGGCGTAGCCGGCCGAATTGATGAAATCGGCGAACTTTTCGATCTGCTCCCAATCGGAACACTGATAGTTCGTGCCCGGCCACGGATTGAAGGGGATCAGGTTGATCTTGGCCGGAATACCCTTCAGCAGCTGGATCAGCCCCTTCGCATCCTCGAGGCTGTCGTTGACGCCCTTCAGCATCACATATTCGAAGGTGATGCGCCGCGCATTGGAAAGGCCGGGATAGGCACGGCAGGCGTCCATCAGCTCTTTCAGCGGATATTTCTTGTTGATCGGCACCAGCATGTCACGAAGGTCATCGCGTACGGCATGCAGCGAGATTGCCAGCATGACGCCGATCTCGTCGCCGGTGCGATAGATTTCCGGCACAACACCCGAGGTCGAAAGCGTGATGCGGCGTTTGGAGAGCGACAGGCCATCGCCGTCGGAGGCAATCAGCAGCGCCGTTTTGACGCTGTCAAAATTATAGAGCGGCTCGCCCATGCCCATCATGACGATATTGCTGACCTTGCGGCCCTCGGCCGGCATGATCGTGCCTTGCGGCGCTTCGCGGTCCGGGAAATCGCCGAGACGATCGCGCGCCAAGAGCAGCTGCGACAGGATCTCTTCCGCCGTCAGGTTGCGCACCAGGCGCTGCGTTCCGGTATGACAGAAGGAACAGGTGAGCGAACAGCCGACCTGGCTGGAAATGCAGAGCGTGCCGCGACCTTCCTCCGGAATGTAGACGGCCTCAATCTCGACGGGACGCCCTGCCCCGCGCGGCGGAAAGCGCAGTAGCCACTTGCGGGTGCCGTCGTTGGAGACCTGCTCCTCGACGATCTCGGGACGGGCGATGGTGAAATGCGCCTTCAGCATTTCGCGCATGTCCTTCGACACGTTGGCCATGGCATCGAAATCGGAGACGCCGCGCACATAGATCCAGTTCCAGAGCTGGCTGACGCGCATCTTGATCTGCTTGTCGGCGACACCCTTTTCCTTGAGCGCCGCGCCCATTTCTTCGCGCGTCATGCCGATGAGCGACGGCTTCGGCGCAAGCTCGACGGACTGCGACACGGGCATCGGCTTGAGCCTGGAGGGGGTTATGACATCGGTTGCGGACATAGGATCGTTCCAACGGTTCACATCGGCGATGCCGCAAAAGCTGACGCAAGCTGCGGATGCGGGCAAGGCACGGAAATCTGAAGATTCATGCGGTGGCGGGGCAATCTATCTGCCGCACACCTATCGTTGGCGCGGCCTTTAGCATTAATTTCCGCCCGCGTCATCCCTTTACCTCGAAAGCATGAAACCAGCCTTCAAAAGCAAAAGGCCGGTCAATAATGGCCGGCCTCATCCTTACGGTCACGGCGACGGGAAGATCACATTCGCGTGATCTCTCGGCCTTCGAACTATTTGCAGTTTTCGATCTGCTTCAGCGCAGCGCTGACACCCTTCAACGAATAGGTATAGGAAGTCGCGGTGCCCTTCTTCGAGGTCGCGGAAACCTTCAGCGAATGTCCGGACTTCAGTGCGGCAACCAATGCCGGCTCCTGCGCGGCGTTTTCAACCCACGCAGCCTTCTCCTTGGTGAACATGACGAAGGTCTTGTTGTCGATGGTGACATTGACCTTGGAGTTGTCCTTGAGGGGGTACCCCATCATCGCTTGCGGCTCATACGAGATGTTCTGGCCCGGACGCTGCGACACGATGAAGAAATTGTCGCCATGGTCAATGCCCGTCGGCGGCGCCTTGGCCGTCGGCACGGAAAGAACGTAGCAAACCTTGCCGCCGGCGGACTGGTAAGAGTAAGCGCCCCAGGCGTCGAACTGCTGAATGCGCGTCGGAGCTGCCGGCGATGCCGCCGCTGCCGCTGGTGCCTGCTGCGTCTGCTTCTGCTTCTTGGTCTGCGCGGACGCGATGCCGGTTCCGGCCAGAACGAGCGAGAGGGCGATTGCGAAGCTTTTTACAAACATGGTTTCCTGCCGATTTCTTGCGGTCCAGAGCTCATGGCGAATCGTTTGACGCACGCCTATGCTCGTGAGCTGCCTTATTTTGACTTTATTCAGGTTACCAAACCGTCAACGGAGAGCCGCCCGCCACTGGCTCCGTGTCATTTCAACCCAGGTATCGCACGAAGCTTGAAAGGCACAAGAAGGAATTGGAAAACCCGGATGGTGGAGTACCACCCAACGGATTCGATTTAAGACAGAAAGATTCAGGCAAGAATTTGACCTCGCTAAAATCAGGTCCTCCTCATAAAGCTCTGGAAAGCTGAGAAGATTCGAACCGGTCAGGAAAAACGGCCATTATGCCGTCTTCATGGCCTCGGGCTCGTTCTGCAGAGCCCGGTCGGCGGCATCATAATGCTCCTGGCGGATATGCCCCCTGATCATGCTGAACGCGAGCGTCAGCACCGCAACGTCGTCAGAATAGCCAATGACGGCAAAGAAATCGGGAATGATATCGACGGGCATGACGAAATAGCCGAGCGCGCCCAGCAATATGCCGCGAACACGGGTCGGCGTCTGCGGGTCGAGCGCACAATAGAATGCGGCCACGACATCGCGTGAAAACGGGATATGGCGAGCCGCCTTCCGCAAGGTCGGCCAGAATTTTCTGCGCACCGATTTCTCCTGCTCTTTTTGGGTCTCTTCGTCACCAGGCATCAGGATTTCCCCATACTTGATGTCATCCATTCCATTCACCTCAATCGAGGCCTGTCGGCCGGGCCGTGTAAACATATGGTGATCGACTGGCGTGATTCAATCGATCCGGCGGGCGGCTGCCTTCTCCATCGCCTTCGCCAGCTTGACGTCATGATCGGTCAGGCCGCCGACGTCATGCGTCGTCAGCTTCACCTCGACGCGGGAATAGACGTTGAACCATTCCGGGTGATGGTTGAATTTTTCCGCGGCAAGGGCAGCTTCCGTCATGAAGCCGAAGGCTTCGACGAAGTTGCGGAACTTGAAGGTCTTCGAAATGGAAAGCCCGTCTGCGGCAAGCGCCCAGCCGGAAAGCTCCGCAAGATTTTCATCGATTGCCGCACGGTCGAGCTTCTCGTATTTCATGACACATCACTCCTCTCTAAAGCAAAAGGATGGAGCGTTTTCGCATTTCGAAGACAAGCGGAAAAGCTCCAGCGGTTGAACGATAGCATGGATCGTCACAGGGTTCTTTTCGTCTGCGCCGGCAATATCTGCCGCTCGCCCCTCGCCGAAGGCATATTCAGGCATCTGGTGAGCAAGGCCGGCCGTGGCGACGAGTTCGACATCGATTCGGCCGGCACCGGCGGCTGGCATCAGGGAGAACGCCCGGATCGCCGCTCGGTTGCGGTTGCCGCCGGCCACGGAATCGATATTTCAGGCCAGCGCGCGCGCCGCATTGAGCCGGCCGATTTCAGCCGGTTCGATCTTATCCTGGCAATGGATCAAGACAATTTGAAGAACTTGCGCAAGACAGCGCCCGCCGATTCCCTCGGCAAACTGCATCTCTTCAATGTTCTTGCGCTTGGCAGCAACAAGGACATCCCCGATCCCTACTATGGCGACCGCGAGGATTTCGAAGTTGTCTATACCATGCTCTTGGCCGGCTGCAGCGCGCTGTTGCCCAAAGTCGGGAACGCGCTGCGGGGCTCGTGAAGCGGGAATATCTCTTCGGTGAGATAAGGACCACCGCCGACAGATTCGCGCGAGGACAGAAGCACGAAGCGCCCGACGGTGAAGGACTGGGTGTAGAAATTGCCGCGGCCGGAGAGATAGTGCACAACATCGTCGACCCGCGAGGACTTCAGCCTGGCGAGCGTCACATGCGGCGTGAACTTGCGCGGATCCGGCTGCAGGCCGATCCGCTGGCAGATGCGCTCGATCTCGCCTTGCAGCGCAAACATATCCGGTGTCTGCGAGACCCCGGCCCAAACCGAATGCGGTTTCTTGGAGCCGAAGGAACCGATGCCCTCCAGCCGAAGCTGGAATTCAGGTCGATCTATCCGGTCCAGACGGTCGACGATCTCATCCGCCGTGCGGCCATCGACATCGCCGATGAAGCGCAAGGTAATGTGATAATTTTCAACGTCGATCCACCTGGCTCCCGGGAGACCACCGCGCAACAATGACAGGCTCATGGCCGCATTGCGCGGAATTTCGAGGGCGGTAAAAAGTCTCGGCATGACGAGCACTCCCCGAATCTCTTGCAGGTACAGGTAGGGAATCACGCATTTGCAGTCGGTGCAAGCATCTATTTCGCACCTGCGTCAATCATCCCTACAAAACTCATAACATCAGGCAACATATGCTCGACCATCACATCGACCCCCTTGGGGTTCGGATGCATGCCGTCCGGCAGCTGCAAATCCGCATGGGTGGCAACGCCATCGAGGAAGAACGGATAGAGCGGAAGCTGATATTTGTCGGCCAGCCGCTTGTAGATCGGGTTGAATTTATCGGCATAGTCGCCACCCATGTTCGGCGGCGCCAGCATACCGACCAAGAAAATCGGGATATTCCTGCCCTTCAATCGCTCGATCATCGTCTCGAGGTTCTTTTCGGTCTGCTCCGGCGGAATGCCGCGCAGCGCGTCGTTGGCGCCAAGCTCCAGAATGACGCCATCAGTGCCATCAGGCACCGACCAGTCGATACGCGAGAGGCCGCCTGAGGTCGTATCGCCGGAAACGCCGGCATCGGCGACGGCGATATCGAGTCCCTTGGCCTTCAGCGCCGCCTCAAGCTTCGCGGGAAATCCGTCGCCGGGCGGCAGCTGATAGCCCGCCATCAGGCTGTCACCGAAGCCGACCAGCTGGATCGTCCGTGCATTGGCAGAGTGAACCGCGCCAAACAAAAGACCGAAAGTGATGACAGCGAATTGAAGCGCGGCAACTTTAAAACCCATGATCCATTCCCTAAATTCGCTGCTCGGGCCAAATCGCGCCCGCCACTGTCTCTGATGTTCTCTGATATATAGGGCGTTCGCATTGGCAAAAACCATCATCGAGCTGAAGAAGGCGGATTTGACGCTCGGCAATGCCGCCGCATCAGTCCATGTGCTGAAGGGCATTGACCTCACCATCATGGAGGGTGAATCGGTGGGCATCGTCGGCCCTTCCGGTTCCGGCAAGTCCACTTTGCTGATGGTGCTGGCCGGCCTCGAAAAGCTCGACAGCGGCGAACTTCTGATCCGCGACACACCGCTGCATAGCCTGAGTGAAGATCGCATCGCCGATTTCCGCGGCCGCAACATCGGCATCGTCTTCCAATCCTTTCACCTCATCGCCAACATGACGGCGCTCGAAAATGTCGCCGTGCCGCTGGAACTTGCGAATGTCCGCGATGCCTTCGATATCGCCAGGCGGGAGCTGGAAGCGGTGGGGCTGGGCGAGAGGCTCACGCACTATCCCGGCCAGCTCTCCGGCGGTGAACAGCAGCGTGTCGCCATCGCCCGCGCGCTGGCGCCTTCGCCAGCCGTCCTGATCGCCGACGAACCGACGGGCAACCTCGATACCGATACCGGCCGGCAGATCGCCGATCTGCTCTTCACCCAGCAGGCCGAGCGCGGCACGACCATGCTCCTCGTCACCCATGATCCCGCACTTGCCGCCCGCTGCTCGCGGCAGATCCGCGTCCGTTCCGGCGAAATCGAGAACGACAGCATGCGCACACGCACTAACCAGGCAGCCATTGCATGAGCGCGGCGGGACTGCGCCTGCCCCTCGCCTTCCGCCTTGCCATGCGCGAATTGCGCGGTGGCCTTGGCGGCTTCTACATCTTCCTCGCCTGCATCGCGCTCGGCACCGGCGCAATCGCCGCCGTCAATTCCGTTTCCCGTTCGATCACCGACGCGATCGCGACGCAGGGGCAATCGCTGCTATCAGGCGACGCCCGTTTCGAACTGCGCAATCGCGAGGCGACACCGGAAGAATTCGCCTATCTCCAAAGGTTGGGCAAAATTTCCCGCTCCACCGGCCTGCGTTCCATGGCGAGGCTGCCCGATGGCTCGGACCAGGCGCTGGTCGAGGTGAAGGCCGTCGACGACGCCTATCCGCTCTACGGCACCTTTGAGGCCGACCCTAATCAGCCGCTCTCGACGTTACTGGCCGCAAAGGATGGCGCCTATGGCGCCGTCGTAGCGCCCCTGCTGTTGGAACGCCTGAACCTCAAGGTCGGCAGCGATTTGCTGCTAGGCAATACGAAGCTGCGCATATCGAGCACTATCCAAAGCGAGCCGGACGCCGTCTCCGAAGGCTTCGGCTTCGCGCCACGTCTGCTCACCAGCCGCGACGCCCTGATCGCCTCCGGCCTGATCACCACGGGCAGTCTGGTCGAGCAATCCTACAAGATCCGCATGGACAACCCCGCAGCCGGCATCCGCAATCTCACTGACCGCGCCAACGCCGCCTTCCCGCAAGCCGGCTGGTCGATCCGCAGCAGTGATCGCGCTGCTCCCCAGCTCGCCGACAATGTCACGCGTTTCTCGCAATTCCTGACGCTGGTCGGCTTGGCCGCCTTGATCGTCGGCGGCGTCGGCGTTGCCAATGCCGTACGCGCCTTCCTCGATTCGAAACGCACGACCATCGCCACCTTCAAATGCCTGGGCGCGCCGGCCTTCGTCGTCGTGCTGATCTATCTCATCCAGATCGCTGTCATTGCGCTTGCCGGCATAGTAATTGGCCTCGTCCTCGGTGCCATTGCGCCGATGATTGCGTCGCAATTCATGGCGGAATTCCTGCCGATTTCCACCGCACCGCGGCTCTATCCCGGCGCGCTAACGCTTGCCACTCTCTTCGGCCTGCTGACGACGCTGGCCTTTGCCATTCCGCCGCTCGGCCATGCCCGCGAAGTGCCGGCAACGGCGTTGTTTCGCGAGCAGGGCTTCGAAGCGCGACGCCTTCCCGGCTGGCCTTATCTGCTCGCCGCCGGTGTGCTGATGGCAGCACTTGCCGGCTTGGCGATCGTCACCGCCTATGATCGCTTCATCGCCATCGTCTTCGTCGTATCGATCGCCGGCGCCTTCGTCGTGCTGCGCCTGGTGGCGGCCCTGCTTTCCTGGCTTGCCCGCCGCAGCCCGCGCGTGCGCTCGCCCGCTCTGCGCCTGGCGATCGGCAATATCCACCGGCCGGGCGCGCTGACTTCATCCGTCGTGCTGTCGCTCGGGCTTGGCCTGGCGCTGTTGGTGACCCTGACGCTGATCGACGGCAATATGCGCCGCGAGCTCATGGGCCGCATGAGCGAACAGGCGCCGAATTTCTTCTTTGTCGACATTCAGGGGCCGGAGCTGGAAGGCTTTCGCAAGATCGTGCTCGACATCGACCCCAAGGGCAAGCTCGTCGAGGCGCCGATGCTGCGCGGCCGCATCGTCGCCTTCAACGGCGAGGATGTCACCAAGATGAAGGTGCCGGCAGCAGGCCAATGGGTCCTGCGCGGCGACCGCGGCATCACCTATGCCGATACGGTGCCGGAAAATGCCTCGGTCACGGAAGGCAAATGGTGGGACAAGGATTATAGCGGCGAGCCGTTGGTTTCCTTCTCCGAAGAGGAAGGCAAGGCGCTCGGCCTGAAACTCGGCGATAAAGTCACCGTCAACGTGCTCGGCCGCAACATCACCGCCAAGATCGCCAGCTTCCGCAAGGTTCAATGGCAGTCGCTGTCGATCAATTTCGTGATGATCTTCTCGCCCAATACCTTCAAGGGCGCCCCGCATGCCTGGCTCGCGACCCTGACCGACACGTCCGCCACCTCGGAACAGGAAGCGGCCATTCTCAGGAAAGTCACGAATACCTACCCGACCATAACAAGCGTCCGCGTCAAGGATGCTCTCGATGTCGTCAACACGCTTGTGGGACAGCTTGCCACTGCCATCCGCTCCGCCGCCTCGGTGGCGCTCATCGCATCCATCCTCGTGCTGGCCGGCGCGCTCGCCGCCGGAAACCGCGCTCGCACGCATGATGCCGTCATCCTCAAGACGCTCGGCGCGACGCGGGCGACACTGATCCGCGCCTTCAGCTACGAATATCTGATCCTGGGTGGGGCGACCGCCGTCTTCGCGCTGATCGCCGGCTCCGCATCCGCCTGGTATATCGTCAGCCGCATCATGCACCTGCCCTCGGCCTTCCTGCCCGATGTCGCCCTATCGACGCTCGTCATCGCGCTGGTGCTGACGGTCGGTATTGGCCTCATCGGCACCTGGCGCATCCTCGGCCAGAAGGCCGCCCCCGTTCTGCGTGAGCTCTAACCGCTCCGCCAACGGCGCAGAGCCGCCAAAACAGCCCGATGTTACATCGATTTAACATCGGGCCGGCTGCTTGACCCTTGTGCATGCGGCTCGAAAGCCTCATATTCTCTGCAGGCATGCTGGAGCTCCGCAGCGGCGCCTGGGTTCTGAAGGACCCGACACCGTAATCACATCGGAGCTTGAAAGAGGAAAACATGGCTGACTTTCGCAATTACCAAAACCGGGCGCAGAGCGGTGCGCAATCCGGTGCGATGATAGACGAGGGCCTTCGAGCCTATATGCTCAAGGTCTATAACCTGATGGCGCTGGGTCTGGCGATCACGGGTGTTGCCGCCTATCTCTCCTTCTCGCTCGCTTTCGCAAACGGACAGATCACGGCCTTCGGCCAGGCGATCTATCTCAGCCCGCTGAAGTGGGTGGTCATTCTCGCCCCGCTGGCAATGGTCTTCTTCCTGAGCTTCAGGATTAACCGCATGAGCGTGGCCGCCGCGACGACGACCTTCTGGGTCTACGCCGCGCTGGTGGGCCTGTCGCTGTCGTCGATCTTCATCATCTACACCGGCCAGAGCGTCGTACAGACCTTCTTCGTGACCGCCGCCTCCTTCGGCGCGCTGTCGCTCTACGGCTACACGACCAAGCGTGACCTGTCGGCGATGGGCTCGTTCCTGATGATGGGTCTCTTCGGCCTGATCATCGCTACGCTCGTCAACATCTTCCTGGCTTCGTCCGCCCTGCAGTTCGCCATCTCCGTGATCGGCGTCCTGATCTTCGCAGGCCTCACCGCCTACGATACGCAGCGGATCAAGGAAATGTACTACACTGCCGACGATGCGACGGTGGCTGGCCGCAAGGCGATCATGGGGGCCCTGTCGCTCTACCTGGACTTCATCAACCTGTTCATGTTCCTGCTGCAATTTATGGGCAACCGCCGTTAATCGCAGCGTGAAATGAGATATGAAAAGGCGGCTTCAGCCGCCTTTTTTGTTTGCTCGATCGCACGCCTTGCGATTTGATAGCTGTTGTCACAAATCCGCAGATCAGGCAATAGAAGCAATGTCCGTCAGCCTCCGCAGTGCAACCTCAAACGACCTTCCCCATATCACCGCCATCTACAGAGATTCCGTCCTCAACGGCACGGCAAGCTACGAAATCACGCCGCCGAGCCAGGAGGAAATGACGGCCAGGTTCGAGGCGATCCGTGACAAGGGTTATCCCTATCTCGTTGCGGAAGACGATGCCGGCGCGTTCCTCGGCTATGCCTACGCCTCATCCTTCCGCACGCGGCCAGCCTATCGTTGGATGGTAGAGGACTCGATCTATCTGGCGCCGGAGGCTCGAGGGCGCGGCATTGGCCGATTGCTGCTCGATGCGCTCGTCGAAAGCTGCCAGACGCTTGGCTTCCGCCAGATGATCGCCGTCATCGGCGGCGCCCATCCCGCCTCCGTCGCCGTACACCGCGCCGCAGGCTTTACCGAAACCGGCCTGTTGAAAGGCACCGGCTACAAGCATGGCCGATGGCTGGATACGATGCTGATGCAGAAGGCGCTCGGGGACGGCGCAGAAACCGATCCGGATCCGTCGGTTTATCCGGGGACGTTGTTCGGTGGGTAGGATCGGACCTGTCAGTCTGCGGAAACGCTGGTACCCTCCTCCGTCACTTCGTGACATCTCCCCCACAAGGGGGGAGATCGGCAGCCCAGAGCACTCCCTCACCTAGGCATCGGACCTGTTGAAATTGTGGTCTATTGTTTTGCAAGCAGCGTACGTCAAACTCCCAAAAATCTCCCCCCTTGTGGGGGAGATGTCACGAAGTGACAGAGGGGGTACCGCACTATCCACCAGCACATAGCCAATGAAGCGAAACTACTTCTCCACCAGCTTCAGCTGCTTGTCGAAAACCTTCAACACTTGGCTCAGCTCATGGCCGCGCTTCAGGATCATGCCGTTGGTATTGACGACGGAGAAGGCACCCTGCTTGGCCGAAAGCTTTGGATTCTTTTCGATACGGAAGAGCGGCATCTCGCCGGAGCGCTTGAAGACGGAGAAAACCGCCTTGTCCTTCAAATGGTCGATGGCGTAGTCGCGCCACTCGCCCTCGCCGACCATGCGGCCATAGATCCAGAGAATCGCATCCAACTCCCGGCGATGAAACGTCACCGGCAGCGGGTCCTTGCTCTGTTTGTATTCTCTGAGATCAACGACGACGGATGAATTGGTTTCGACGGAACGGCTTTCACCGTGTCTCAAATCCGGCTGATCAGTCATCAATCCCCCAGGGGCTATCTCATGACAGGAGAATGACAGTTTGCCTCAGCCACATCAAATTGCAAGACGGCTGGCGGCTCACAATTTCTTTCCCAGCTGTGAAAGCACCTCGTCAGCGCCGCATTTCAGCCAAAACGACGCCCAATTTACAAGAAGTATAGGGAACCGTTTGGCGCCGCCGCGTCAAACGGCCCGGCCGGGGCGCATCGATTAAACCCCAGCCCCGAATGCGTCCTCGCCGGGCACCTCCCCTTTTTGGCATTAGCCAAAATAGGAAGCCTTTTCGATCCCAGCAGAAATAGAAGCTGAAAAACCGCTCAGCCGTCCGAGCCCACAGTCAAGACAGTCGCCCCCAGGATGGCGGCCGGATCGCCCGCAGGCGTCGATGCCTGCAGCAGAATCGCGAGGCCTCGCCGGCCGGCTTTATCGAGCACGGTAGAGGGCAATACGAGGCTCATAGCCTTGCCGTCCCACATGCCCACCGTCTCGACATCGGAGACGGCATGCATATAGGCAATCTGCTGGCCGGTATTTTCGCCGCCCTTAGGTGCCACCATCTGCTCCTTGTCGAAATAGACGGCAACCACATTGGCCTTACCCTGCCCGGCCCCGATCTTGATCTCCAGCTCGTCGCCCTTCATGGCGGCACTGACCGGAACCATCAGGCCCTCGCCAAGACGCTCAAACTCGTCGAGCTTGACGTTGATGCCACTGAGATCGGCACCGTTCATATGGTCCCTGCCATTGACGATCGCCTGTGGCGTATAAACCCCGCTGCGGCCCATCGTCCGGGCATAAGCATACTGGCGCGCCGTATTGTCCTTTGACGCCATGGTGTCGTTCCAGCCGAGGTAATTCCAATAGTCGACATGGTAGGCAAGCGCCACGACATCGCCCTGACGGATCAGCTTGCGAAAGGCCGCGTCGGCGGGAGGACAGGACGCGCAGCCCTGCGAAGTGAAGAGTTCGACGACGCCCTTGATCTTCGGAGCCTCCTGCGCATGCAGCGAACTTGCGAGCCCAATGCCTGCCAAAAGTGGAACCAAAAATCGAAGGCGCATTTCTATCTCTACCTCTGCATCCAATCTCGAGCGCCGTCTGCCTATACGGGCTCTGCAAAACTCGCGCTTCTTGGGGCGACCAGGCCACATCAAGCCCGAAAAATCTGAAACAAGAGATAATAGTTTAACGCGATGACGCAAAGTCACGATGGGGTGAGGCCGGAGTGAGCGGAAGTCTCGCCGTACACATCACCGTGAAAAACAAGAGGCCGCCGGAAGAGTTTTCCGGCGGCCTCCAATAACAGTGTTGAATGCCTATCAGGCAGCGAGATCGCGCAGAACCGTCTGCAGGATGCCGCCATTGTTGACGTAGACGACCTCATCCAGCGTATCGATGCGGCAGATGATCGGAACATCCTTCACGGAGCCGTCGCCATAGGTGATCTTGGCGATCTTGCGCTCGCGCGGCTTGATGTTTTCCAGGCCTTCGATCGTGACCAGTTCGTCGCCCTTCAGGCCGAGGCTTGCCCAGGTAGTGCCTTCCTCGAAGACGAACGGGATGACGCCCATGCCGACCAGGTTCGAGCGGTGGATGCGCTCGAAGGACTGGGCGATCACGGCGCGCACGCCGAGCAGGTTCGTGCCCTTGGCAGCCCAGTCGCGCGACGAGCCGTTACCGTATTCGACACCGGCGAAGATGACGAGCGGAACGCCCTCGGCCTTGTACTGCATGGCCGCATCGTAGATCGACGTTTCTTCCTTGGACGGATAGTGGATGGTGTAGCCACCTTCCTTGCCGTTCGGGCCGAGCATGTGGTTGCGAATGCGGATGTTGGCGAAGGTGCCGCGCATCATGACTTCATGATTGCCGCGGCGCGTGCCGTACTGGTTGAAGTCAGCAACGCCGACGCCATGGCCGATGAGGTAAGAACCGGCCGGCGAGGCAGCCTTGATCGAACCGGCCGGGGAAATGTGGTCGGTGGTGATCTTGTCGCCGAACAGGCCGAGAACGCGGGCGCCCTTGATGTCGGAAACGCCGGCGCCCTTCTTGCCCATACCCACGAAGTAAGGCGGGTTCTGCACGTAGGTCGAATTGTCGTCCCAGGCATAGGTCTGGCCCGGAGGAACCTGCACGGCCTGCCAGTTGGCGTCGCCCTTGAAGACGTCGGCATACTTGCTCTCGTAGAGCTCGCGGGTGACGTACTTCTGGATGAACTCCTGAACCTCGTGCGAGGTCGGCCAGATGTCCTTGAGATAGACAGGCTTGCCATTCTGGTCTTCGCCGATCGGCTCCTTCGTCAGGTCGAGCTGCACCGAGCCGGCGAGCGCGTAGGCGACGACGAGCGGCGGCGAAGCGAGATAGTTCGCCTGGACGTCAGGCGAGATGCGGCCTTCGAAGTTGCGGTTGCCGGAGAGGACGCCGGATACGATCAGGCCCTTGTCATTGATCGTCTTGGAGATCGGCGCCGGCAGCGGGCCGGAGTTGCCGATGCAGGTGGTGCAGCCGAAGCCGACCAGGTTGAAGCCGAGCTTGTCGAGATCTGCCTGCAGGCCGGACTTGGCAAGATATTCGCCGACGACCTGAGATCCCGGTGCGAGCGAGGTCTTGACCCACGGCTTGGTCTTCAGACCCTTGGCAACGGCGTTGCGGGCGAGAAGGCCGGCCGCGATCAGCACCGACGGGTTGGAGGTGTTGGTGCAGGAGGTGATGGCAGCGATGGCAACGTCGCCATGGCCGATGTCGAAATCCGTGCCTTCGACCGCATAGCGGTTGGAGAGCTGGCCGGGCTTCTTGTATTCGGTTTCGAGCGAGGTCGCGAAGCCGGAAGCGATGTTTTCCAGGGCGATACGGCCTTCCGGGCGCTTGGGGCCAGCCATCGACGGCACGACATCGTTAAGGTCGAGTTCCAGCGTGTCGGTGAAGACGAGGTCGGAACCGTCATTGTCGCGCCACATCCCTTGGGCCTTGGAATAGGCTTCGACGAGCGCGATACGGTCCTTGGCGCGGCCGGACATATTGAGGTAGTTCAGCGTTTCCTTGTCGACCGGGAAGAAGCCGCAGGTCGCGCCATATTCCGGACCCATGTTGCCGATGGTGGCACGGTCGGCGAGCGGCATGTTGTCGAGGCCGGGGCCGAAGAATTCGACGAACTTGGAAACCACGCCCTTCTTGCGCAGCATCTGCACGACGGTCAGCACGAGGTCAGTCGCGGTAACGCCTTCCTTGAGCTTGCCGGTGAGCTTGAAGCCGATGACTTCCGGAAGCAGCATGGAGACCGGCTGGCCGAGCATGGCAGCTTCAGCCTCGATACCGCCGACACCCCAGCCGAGAACGCCGAGGCCGTTGATCATGGTCGTGTGCGAATCGGTGCCGACGCAGGTGTCGGGATAAGCGATCGTTTCGCCGTCCTCTTCCTTCGTCCAGACGGTCTGGCCGAGATATTCGAGGTTCACCTGGTGACAGATGCCGGTGCCGGGAGGGACGACGCGGAAGTTCTTGAATGCCTGCTGGCCCCACTTCAGGAAGCGGTA
Source organism: Martinezella sp. CNPSo 3957 (assembly GCF_057784395.1). Classification (NCBI taxonomy): domain Bacteria; kingdom Pseudomonadati; phylum Pseudomonadota; class Alphaproteobacteria; order Hyphomicrobiales; family Rhizobiaceae; genus Martinezella; species Martinezella sp. CNPSo 3957. The sequence goes on along the minus strand of NZ_JBXSOU010000023.1, from coordinate 6,427 downwards.
GCGCTCGCCGTTGCGCTGGTATTCCAGTTCGACGTTCTTGGCGAACGCCTGCGGCGTGCCGAATTCGTCGACGATGACGGAGTGGTCGATGACGAGGTCGACGGGAACGAGCGGGTTGATCTTTTCCGGATCGCCACCAAGAGAGACCATGGCGTCGCGCATGGCGGCAAGGTCGACGACGGCCGGAACGCCGGTGAAGTCCTGCATCAGCACGCGCGCCGGGCGATAGGCGATTTCGTTCTCGACGGTGCCCTTGTTGGTCAGCCATTCGGCGACGGCAAGGATATGTTCTTTCGTGACCGACTGCCCGTCTTCAAAACGCAGCAGGTTTTCCAAAAGCACCTTCATGGAGTAAGGCAACTTGGAAACGCCGGGCAGACCATTCGCCTCAGCCTTGGGCAGGCTGAAATAGACATAGTCTTTTCCGCCCACGGTCAGCGTGGAACGACAATTGAAACTGTCAAGAGATTTAGACACGAGATACCCCGTTTCTGATAGCCAACACAGTCGTGCGAACGCCTATGCACTTTATGCACATCAGGATGCGGGTACGGCCATTTCCGCTGTCCGCACGTAAGGCAGAAAACCTTATGTTCGGCGCAAGGATGAAATTCACGCCGACCGCTGGCGTGGTTGCAGGTCTTATAGATAATTTCGTAAAGACTTGCCAGAGTGACAAAGCGCAAATTTCGACAATTTTTTGCGCGTTGCGGTAAAGAAAATAGGGAAAGCCTGAGCGAATGCATCTAAGCGCTGAAAATCTGGCTGCAAGGCGGGGTGAAGACCTGATTTTCTTGAATGTTTCCTTCAACTTGGCGGGCGGAGATGCACTCGTTCTGACCGGCCGCAACGGGTCGGGAAAATCGACGCTGCTGCGTGTTGTGGCAGGCCTTCTCAGGCCGGAAAAGGGTCGTGTCGCATTCACCGGAAAGAACGGTGAATTGGACCGGCCGGCGGGCGAAGCCAGCCACTATCTCGGCCATCGCAATGCGATGAAATCCGAGCTGACTGTGGCCGAAAATCTCATCTTCTGGAAAACCTTCCTCGACGATATGCCGGGCGGCTCCCGTCTGAATGTCGATGAAGCGGCCGATGCCGTCGGGCTTGCCGACATCACGCATCTGCCCTTCGGTTATCTCTCCGCCGGCCAGCAGCGGCGAATCGCCTTCGCCAAACTTCTGGTCGCCTACCGCCCTATCTGGATCCTCGACGAACCGACGGCAGCGCTCGACAGCTCCGCCGACCGGCTCTTCGCCGATCTGATCACCACGCATCAGAAGAGCGGCGGCATCGTTCTTGCGGCAACGCACCAGCCGCTGGGCTTGGAGAACGTACAGCAGATGCGGATGACGGGGTTTGCCGGGGCGAGTGAGGGGGTGTGGGGGTGAGTTCGATGCTTTTGCCTACGCCGCACCTTCGATACCCCCCTCTGTCCCTTCGGGACATCTCCCCCACAAGGGGGGAGATTGTTGGGAGTTCGCCGCACCTGCTTGCAAAACCAGCGAGGCCAGCTTTTGCTTCTACACATTCGATATTGGTTCGGGGCATGTACACGCCACAAGTTACCAATCTCCCCCCTTGTGGGGGAGATGTCGCGAGAGCGACAGAGGGGGGTACTCGGGGTATCTCTCAGCATGAAAGAGTCTCCCCATGACAGCCCTCTTCCTCCGCGACCTCAGACTTTCGGTGCGCGCCGGCGGCGGAGCACTGATCGGCATCCTTTTCTTCCTCACCGTCGTCGCCGTCATCCCCTTCGGCGTCGGGCCTGACCTGAAGCTTCTCTCGCGCATCGGCCCGGCCATCGTCTGGATCGGCGCACTGCTCGCGAGCCTCCTCGGCCTCGACCGGCTGTTCCAGGCTGAACGTGACGACGGCTCGCTCGATCTGCTCGTCATGCAGGAAACGCCGCTGGTCCTCACGGTCTTCATCAAATGCACGGCGCATTGGGTGGCGACCGGCCTGCCGCTTGTCATCGCCTCGCCGCTGCTCGGCCTCTTTATGAATATGAACGAGACAGCGATCGGCACGACGGCCCTGACCCTGCTCGTCGGTTCGCCGGCGATCACCTTCATCGGCGCGGTCGGTGCCGCCGTCGCCGTGGCGCTGCCGCGCGGCGGGCTGCTGGTCTCCATTCTGGTGCTGCCGCTCACCATTCCCGTGCTGATCTTCGGCGTCAGCGCCACCTATGCCGCCGTCGAGGGACCGCAGCCCTTCCTGCCGCCGTTCCTGATCCTGATCGCGCTCACCTTGTTCTTCGCCGTCCTCGGTCCGGTGGCCGCCGCCCTTGCCTTGCGGAACACGACGGATTGATCAGAGCAATTCCAGGAAAAGTCGGAAGCGGTTTTCCGCCCGGAATTGCGTAACATCAAAAGGATAGAGCGTTTTCGCATTTCGAAGAAAAGCGGAAAGGTTCTGATGGAGATACTGTTTCGTCGATCTGAGGCAATGCGGTCGATTGCCGGAAAAGCCATATCGGGTTAAACAAGCCGCATGAGCGATATCACTGCGATCAGCCGATTTTCCGACCTCGCCAACCCCACGCGGTTCCTGGCGTTTTCGGCGCGTATCATTCCCTGGCTGGCGGCGATTACAGCCATACTCCTAGCGATCGGCCTCTATCTGTCCTTTACGACCGAGGGCGACTACCAGCAGGGCGATACCGTCCGCATCATGTATATTCACGTTCCGGCCGCCTGGCTGTCGATGATGTGCTACACGATCATGAGCATGTCGGCGATCGGAACGCTGGTCTGGCGCCATCCGCTGGCCGATGTCGCCGGCAAGACGGCGGCCCCGCTCGGCGCCGCCTTTACCCTGATCGCGCTGGTCACCGGCTCGCTCTGGGGCAAGCCGATGTGGGGCACCTATTGGGTCTGGGATGCGCGCCTGACCTCGGTCTTCATCCTTTTCCTGATGTATCTCGGCTTGATTGCGCTCAACCGCGCCATGGACGATCCGTCGAAGGCCGCTCGCGTCGCCTCGATCCTGACGCTGGTCGGCTTCATCAATATCCCTATCATCAAGTTCTCTGTCGACTGGTGGAACACGCTGCATCAGTCGGAAAGCATCATGCGCATGGATGGTCCTGCCATCGACGCGGAATTCCTCTGGCCGCTCTTCACCATGGCGCTCGCCTTCACGCTGCTGTTCTTCACACTGCACCTGATGGCGATCCGCAACGAGATCTGGCGCCGCCGCATCGCCACGCAACGCCGTATGGCCGCGCGTATGGTAAGCCGGGAGGAATAGCATGACGCATCCCTTCTACGTCTTCGGCTCCTACGGCTTTGCTGCCTTCATGATCCTCGCCATCATCGCCTGGGTTTGGAACGACGGACGCCTGCGCCGCCGCGAACTTGCCGCATTGGAAGCCTCCGGCATCCGCCGCCGCTCGCAGCGCCCATCGGAAAACGAGACGAAATGACCACGGATGCCGATAACAAGGATCAGCCGAAATCCAGCGGCACCGCACGCTATCTGCTGGCGCTCGTCCCACTTATCGTCTTTGCCTGCATCGCCCTTGCCGTCGGCAAGGTCATGTACGACCAGGAAGTGCACGGCACCGATATATCGGCCATTCCCTCGGCCCTGATCGGCACCAAGGCACCGAAATTAGCGCTGGCGCCGCTCGACGGCTCCAACCTGCCGGCACTGACCGATGACGCGATCAGGGGCAAGCTGACACTCGTCAACGTCTTTGCCTCGTGGTGCATTCCCTGCCGCGACGAGCATCCCGTGCTGAAGGAACTAGCAAAGGACGGTCAGCTCAATATCGTCGCGATCAATTATAAGGATACGAGCGAGAATGCGCTGCGCTTCCTCGGCGAGCTCGGCAATCCCTACAACGCCATCGGCATCGACCCGAACGGCTCGGCGGCAATCGACTGGGGCGTCTACGGCATCCCCGAATCCTATCTCGTCTCGCCCGACGGCACGATCCTCTACAAACAGGTCGGTCCGTTTACGCCGACTAGCCTGAAGGAAGGGCTCTATCCAGCAATAGCGAAGGCGCAGGGGAAATCGGCGCTTTAACTTCTTCTCCCCTCGGGGAGAAGGTGCCCGAAGGGCGGATGAGGGGGCCGAGAAGTGAAGCGGCGAGGTTCGACAGCGATCGGTAACGCCCCCTCACCCGGCGCTATCGCGCCACCCTCACCCCGCAGGGGCGCGGGTTAAAAGATCAGATCCCGCCCTGCCACGTCTTCACCGCCTCGACCGGCCAGACCAGCATCAGCACGTTGAGCGTGAGGTTATCGCGAATCAAATATCCGGTGAGCAGCTCGAAGAAGATGGCGATGACGACCGTCACCACCACCGGCGCGCGCCAGGCAAACAGGAAACCCACCACCATGAACACCGCATCCATCGACGAGTTGAGAATGCTGTCGCCGACATAATCGAGCGAGATCGTCGCGGCGCGGTAGCGGTTGATGATGATCGGGGAATTTTCAAGGATTTCCCAGCCGGATTCGATCAGCATGGCAACGAAGAGCCGCATCGACAGCGGCTTGCCGCGCATGATCAGATGCGTGAGCCCGAAGAAGAGAAAGCCATGGATGATGTGCGACGGGGTGTACCAGTCGGCAATATGCTGTGAATTGCCGCTGGATTTCACCACCGGCTCGAACAGCTTCACGTAGCCGCAGGTGCAGATCGGCACGCGGCCCATCATGTATTCGGTGATGATCTGCACCAGAAGAACCACGGCGCAGGCGATGAACCAAAAACTCTGTTGCCGGTATCGGCTTTGGGCGTCGATGGCTTCGCTCATTTACCGTTTTCCGCCGGTTGTTCGATCGTGTGCTTCATGATCAGCGGCATCTGCGACAGGGTGAAGAGGATGGTGATCGGCATCGTTCCCCAGACCTTGAAATTCACCCAGAGATTATCTGCGGCCTTGGCATCGGGAAGATAAAGCCAGTTCGAGCCGCGCCAGACGACTTCGTTAAGCACGGCGAGAACGAAGAAGAAGATCCCCCAGCGCAGCGTCAGCTTGCGCCAACCTTCGGCATCCAGCTGAAAGGCGGCGTTGAAGACATAGCCGAGCAGCGATTTGCCGAAAGCAAGCCCGCCGAGCAGCACGATGCCGAACAGCGCATTGACGATGGTCGGCTTCATCTTGATGAAGGTTTCGTTCTGCAGGTAGATGCCGAGCGCGCCGAAGATCAGCACCACGATGCCGGAGACGAAAGGCATGAGCGGCAGATGACCGAGCATGACCTTCGAGACGATTAGCGAGATTACCGTCGCCGCCATGAACAGCCCGGTGGCGACGAAGAGTGGGCCGCCGAGAGCTGCCAGCTGCGGGAAATGCTGCACCAGCCAGTCGCCGCGCAGATTGCCGAAGAAGAACACCAGCAAAGGCCCGAGTTCCAGCACCAGCTTCAGCATGGGGTGGTGTTTGTCGGCAGCACTTGGGGTGAGATCGCTGTCGCTGGTCGTCATTGCGGCACTTTCCCTGTCGTCACGTTTGTCATCGAATTTGTTCTTGTCATTCATTGGCTGTTTACAGCCCCCGTACCGGCAATGGCGTGGGCAAAATCCTCGGCCTCGAACGGCTCGAGATCATCTACACCCTCGCCAACGCCGATGAAATAGACCGGCAGCTTATGCTTGGCCGAGATGGCGACGAGAATGCCGCCGCGGGCCGTGCCGTCAAGCTTAGTCATGATCAATCCGTTGACGCCGGCGACATTGCGGAAGATTTCCACCTGGTTCAGTGCGTTCTGGCCGGTGGTTGCATCCAGCGTCTGCAGCACGGTATGCGGCGCTTCCGGATCGAGCTTGCCGAGCACGCGCACGATCTTTTCGAGCTCAGCCATTAGCTCCGCCTTGTTCTGCAGGCGCCCGGCGGTATCGATGATCAAAACGTCGCTCTTGTTGGCCTTGGCCTGCTGGAAGGCATCGAAGGCAAGGCCGGCGGCATCCGCGCCGAGCTTGGTTCCGATGAAATCCGATTTCGTGCGCTCGGCCCAGATCTTCAACTGCTCAATGGCAGCGGCGCGGAAAGTATCGCCGGCGGCGACTGTGACCTTCAGCCCGGCGCCGGAGAGCTTTGCGGCCAGCTTGCCGATCGTCGTCGTCTTGCCGGTGCCGTTGACGCCGACAACGAGAATGACATGCGGCTTGTGGCTGAGGTCTAGCTGCAGCGGCTTGGCAACCGGCTTCAGCACCTTGGCGATTTCCTGCGCCATGATGCGGCCGACGTCTTCGCCGGTGACATCCTTGCCGTAGCGCTCGGAGGCCAGTGTATCGGTGACGCGCATCGCCGTCTCGACGCCGAGATCGGCCTGGATCAGCAAATCCTCCAGATCCTGCAGCGTCTGATCGTCGAGCTTGCGCTTGGTGAAGAGTGCGGCGATCTGGCCGCTCAGCTGCGACGAGGTGCGCGCCAGCCCGGCGCGCAGGCGCTGAAACCAGGAGAGTTTTT
>NZ_JBXSOU010000022.1:0-76901 GCF_057784395.1 Martinezella sp. CNPSo 3957 | reverse complement strand
CGCGGTTATTTCCGCGCCTTTCTCGTTTCATTCCTGTGCCGATTTCAGGGTGTCCATTGGTGCGAGAGCCCCGAAGGCCTGCACGGTGATCGCCGCGGCCTTATGGGCCTGCGACGCTGCTTCAACCGAGGAATATCCGGAAAGGCGAGCAGCAAGGTAGCCACCATTGAAGGAATCCCCTGCCCCGGTCGTGTCCAACGGCTGGACCCGCGATGCGGGAACCCAGAAACGCGCTCCGCTATCGTGGACGAGTGCCGCTTCCCCGCCGTTCTTGACCACAATTTCTAGCACGCCGGCGTCACGCAAACGATTAGAAGTTTCCTCGGGATTGCGATCCCCGTAGAGCTCTTGCTCATCGGAGAAGGTGGGAAGAGCGATGTCGACATGCGCAAGCGCGAGCGCAATAGACTCCCTGGCCTCGTGCTGACTTGCCCACAGTCTCGATCGAAAGTTGGGGTCGAATGCAATAATCGAACCTGTGGCACGGGCACGCGCGAGCTCAGAGAGCAGGCTCGCACGCCCATCTTCAGAAAGGATCGCTAATGTGATGCCCGAGAAATACAACAGGTCCCGGCCGTCGAGGCTTTTGGCGAGAAGCATCGGGTCGCCCGCCAATTGGCGCGCGGCCGACTGATTACGCCAGTAGGTGAAGGACCTTTCGGCTCCCTCAAGGGTAATCGCGTAGAGACCGGGATGAACAGCCTCCAGCCTCGGGCTAGATGCGATGCCGATCCCGTTTTCCCGTAAGAAGTTGATCTGTTGATCAGAAAACGGATCTTTGCCGAAAGCGGAAACAAAATCTGTTTTCGACTGCGGCGGAAGGAGCGCGCGCACCACCCAAAGAGTATTGAGCGTGTCTCCCGCATGCCCCATCTTCCAGCCGGAGTCCTGCCTGGAGAGTTCAAGCATACATTCGCCTATGGTGGCGACGGAAATCACTTCAGAGTCCAATATTCAATCCTCGAAAGCTAGCCGATAATCCCCTTCTTGTTATGTCAGCTAAGCCACTGAGAAACTAGCGAATTCTTCGGTAATTTCCGGTAGGTTCGGGATAATCTTCATCAGGTTGCGTGTGGATCCCCGCGATCCATTTTTCGAGGCGGCTGATCTCCTGCTTACCATCCAGAATCTGGAAGCGGGTCGTGTATTCTCGCGCCTCGCCGTGATCTAGCTTTATTGTCTCGTTCCGGTCACGAGCAAACTTCGCTCCAAGAACGTGATTGGTCGACGGTTCAATTCCGATCGCATACTGACCCGCCTGAAGGTTCTGCCATTCAAACATGCAAGGAAACTCAGACTTGTTCGTTATGACGGCGAAACCGATATCCTGGGCATCGTTGACGATTGCCACTGGCACACATCCTTTGGCATCGGCAACAACCTCGTGTTGCCAGACTTGCTCGTGAAACCCGATCTGCGGTTCAGGCATAGTCCGGTACCCAACACCCTGCCTGCGGTAGTCTTCACCCGCATGAGCTGCCCAGACCGTTTCAGCGATCGGCGCTAGGTAGCGCGCGCCTTCATCAAGCACCGGATATCCCACGTTGATATGGTAGCAATACATATGGGGCGTCGGGTAAAATCCCTTGTTGACGACTCTATCCTTCAACACGATTTCGTTCGACCCTACATCGACCTCAATGCGGCGGCGAAGCTCCAGATTCTCGCCGAAGACCGCGCCCTGCGAAACGATGCCTTCGCACCAAAGCACGCATCGGTCGCCGTTCCATTCCTCACCATAGCCGACGAGTCGGCCGGGAATTGTGCTGACGCGCCCATGGATTGAATTCTTGACGATCTGGCGAGGCCCGTAAACGAAGTGATCTGCGGGTGCCTCGTCCATGAACAGAATATGGTCGAGGCCGCAAGTCAGCATGAGGCCCGAAAAAGACCGAAGCCATCCGAGCCCTCCTTCGCCTTCGTACTCATGAAGGCCAGGATGACGGAATCCTGAAGGTGAATGCCATCCGATTGCCTTGCCCTGAAACTCGCAGTCGGCGATATCCATTGCGCGATCGACGAGCACGGTAAATCTGAGACCGGTCCCGGTCCTGAATTCCAGCATACGGATATCGCGTTCAAGGCCGTCGGCTAGCGTCATCATTCGCACGCCGGCAAATTGGGAGAAGGCGCCGGTACGCGCAGCTGCGTCTCGGGCCGATCGTTCCTTACCATACAAATAGACCACGATCTCGTCTCCCTCGTTAGTGGACAGGTCCGGATTGGTCTGCCAGCTCATGCAAATCGGCACCGGTAATGATGCTTTCGACGGTAAGAATGTCGCTTTCGGTGATGTTGATGTCGGCGACGACCTTGCCCTGCCGCATAATCACGGCCCTGTCGGCGACCTGAAAGACATGATGAATGTTATGGGTTATGTAGATCAGCGAGTGCCCGGCAGCTCGCACTTCCTTGATGAACTTTAAAACGCCGTTCGTCTCCTCGACACCGAGATTGTTCGTCGGCTCGTCCAGAATGATGATCTTGGCGAAAAACTGCATCGCTCTTGAGATCGATATCGATTGACGCTCGCCGCCGGAAAGCGCGCTGATCGTCGCATCAGCATTGAGCTTCTTTGAGATGCCGACCCGCCGTAGGAGGTCTGTCGCTTGTTTTCGCAGCTCGCGCATATCAAGCGGCGCAAAAATACCCATCCATTTTGCGGTGACTGGTTCGCGCCCGAGAAACAGGTTGCGGGCGATGCTGAGATCCAATGCCAGCGAGCTGTCCTGGTGGATGGTCTCGATGCCAAGCTCCATCGCGTCTCGTGGCTTGCGGACGCTGACCGGCTTACCACCGATGATGATTTGCCCCCCGGAGACCGGATACACGCCGGAGATTGCCTTGATCAGCGTGGATTTGCCCGCTCCATTGTCACCAAGCAGCGCAACAACCTCGCCGGCATTGACCGAGAAACTGACGCCGCGCAATGCCTGCACGCTGCCGAAATTTTTCGTGATATTGTCGAGCTTCAAAACTTCGTTTGTCATTGATCAGCCCCTCGCATAGCGGCCATGGATTGCCGAGTGCACTACCAGCATGAGCAGGATTATACCGCCGACAAAGATGTTGAATGCCAGGCCCGGTACGCCGACGAGCACAATACCGTTGCGGATGATGCGAAGAAGAAGAACACCGATCAGAGTGCCAACGATGGTCCCGCGGCCTCCGGTCAGAGCGGTACCACCGACAACGACCATGGCAATCACTTCGAGTTCGTATTGTTCGCCGGCCACCGGTGAAGCAGAGGAGATTCGAAATGCACTTATGACGCCAGCGAGAGCGGCCAAAAGTGACGTTGCGACAAACAGACCGATCTTGACGGCGTCGGCGGGCACCCCTCGAGCGATCGCCGCACTGCGATTGCTGCCAATAGCGGAGATCCAGTTTCCGACCTTGGAGAAGTTGAGCACGTAGAATGCTACGGCCGTCAGTCCCAGGAACCACAAGAGCGATGCATAGACCCGCACGCCGCCGATGTAGAAGCTGCCTGCCAGTGCCGTTCTCAGGATCGAGTCCTCACTCATGCTCGCCAATGGAAAGCCCTGCGTTGCAAAAAGCGTGGAGCCGCGCACGAGAAGAAGCATTGAGAGCGTTACGAGGAAGGACGAGATACCGATCCTGGTGACGAAAAAGCCGTTGAGGGCGCCTACGAGCGCACTAGTCGCGAATCCGAGAAGGAGTGCCAGCGGCAAATCAATTCCGGCATGCTGCACCAGAAGCAGCGACATGACCGGGCAGAGCGCAAAGACCGCGCCAACGGAAAGATCGAACTCGCCGGCCGTTAGAAGCAAGGTCATCCCAAGCGCAATGATGCCCAGCTCCGGCATGAATGCGAGGATGTTGGAGACGTTGAGCGCGGACAGGAACCGGTCATTGGTCAGTGTGAAGACGACGACCACAACGCATAAAATGAGGAATGAGGAGAATTCAGGCTTACGCCACAGGGTCGACGACATCGTCGCACCGCCTTTCCAAACGACAACATAGGAGAAGTTTTGGGGGCGCCGATCGGCACCCCCGATCGCCAGCTACTTCTTGGCGTAGGATTCAAGGATCGGTTCGACCGTGTCCTTGTCGTAGAGCTTCATCGTGAAGATGTCATAGCCAATGGCATGGCCGTCATGCGCCAGCTTCAGCTGGAGGATCGGCATGAAGCCCTGGTCGAACGGATACTGCCAGAGGGCCGCGTTGACGTAGCCCGCTTTTACCGCCTGAGCCGTCTCCTTCGAATTGCCCCAGCCGACCACCGGGATACTTCCCGGTGCGATGCCATTATTGTCAAACACACGCTGGACGCTGGACGCGACGAGATCGCCCAGTGCGATCACAGCGTCGACCTTGTTCGCGACGAGATATTCCGACATCTTCTGGATCGCGCCTGCCGGATCTGTTCCAGCCTCGACGACATCATATTTGATTCCCAAGGGATCGAAGACGCTTGCGATTCCCTGAGTTTCAAGCTGTTGATAGCTTGCTCCTGGCACTTCGACCGGCAGGAACACCTTTGCTCCCGCCTTCACGAGGCCCTTGTCGACAAGATAATGCGCCCAGGTTTCGCCGGCCATGCGCAGATCGGCGCCGACATATGCAAGACGGCCGAGGTCCTTGTCATCAGAATTGAAGAACACGAGGGGAATCTTTTCGTCCCTCGCCTTGACGACCTCTTCCTTCCACAGACCTGGTTGAGCTGAAGTTGTCGCGATTCCGGCCGGTTTCGAGGCCAGCGCAGCGTTGAAGGCCTCCTTCTGGACGGCGAAATCGCCGCCACTGAAAGAGATGTTGCACGTGACGTTGAGCTCGCGGCAGGCTTCCTGGGCCCCGGCGTTCCAGTCGACCCAGAACGGATCTGTTTCGCCACCGTGCGAGATGACGTAAAACACCGGCTTTTCGTCCGCAGCTTGGCTGTGGGCTGTCAGGGCGGCAAACGCCAGCAGCGCTGCCGAAACTATCTTTTTCATGCTCTCCTCCACTTGTAATTGTATCCTAAGGCCCCTCGGCCTCTTCTTGATCGATTGATCTAGAAGCTGTTTGCCGCCGTCTCCCGAAGGCGGAGTAATCCGCGAAGGCCCGCTCGTAGGAGCGGATCGCCGGCGATCGATTTAAGTTTTCCCGATCGCTCTCGAGGCTCTCAGCGACAGCGGGGCGATTCCAGCTGATGCCGTCTTCGTTCAACGCTCCCTGCGGACAACAAAGATTGATCGCCTCAGCGAGAATCAGGGCATTACCCACCCCCCATCGACGCGAATGTTTTGTCCGGTGATGAAGCCGGCCTGCCGGCTCGACAGAAACATCACCAGCGAGGCAAAGTCCGCAGGCTCACCACGGCGTTTGATCGCTTGCTGATCGATAACAAACTGGCTGTAACTTTGTGGGTCGGTATGGATCTTCTCCGCGTCCGTTGGAAAGGCTCCAGGGGACACGCAGTTTACGGTGATGCCGAATTCGCCGAATTCGCGCGCCCAGGTTTTCGCAAGGCCAATCAGCGCACCCTTTGAGGCGACATATGAGGAGAGGCCGGCAAAGCCAAGGTCGAACGTGTTACTCGCGATGTTGATGATCCGACCAAACTGGGCCTGCCGCATCGACGGGACACAGGCCTTCATGAACGCGACGGCCGCCTCAACATTGATCGTTTGAACCCGCGAAAATTCCCCAAGGTCGACGTTTTCCGCTGGTCCCGAGGGGTAAATCGCCGCATTGTTAATCAATGTATCGACGACCTCTTTTGCATCGATCTGATCTGCCAGTCGGGCAGCAATCAGATCGGGGCGAGCCTGGTCAATGGCAATGTACCGCAACCTGGTTGCGCCCGCATCTTCTCCCAAGGCCCGCCGAAGCATGTAACCCCTCTGATCGTCGACGTCTGTTGCCAGAACCGACGCTTTCGCCTGGAGCAGAAACCGCACCAATTGCGATCCCAAGCCGCCAGCAGCACCAGTCACCAGCACACAACGTCCACTCAGGTTAAACATATCCGCCTCAAAGCAAGCTTGCTGCTTGTTGAGGCAAAGTTATTCAGATGGTGATTTATTTCAATCGGACAGAACATCAGATTACATCAGAAAAAGACGCTTGCAATCTCCGCGCATCTTTTGCCCTGGCGCGCGTGCAGAATATTGGGCATTGAAGAAAGCAATCAGAAAGTGAGGGCTTTTAAGAGTTTAGAACGGGTTTTACCCGCGAGGTGTTTTGCCCAATCTGTCGGACTCTTGGGTGACGAGCTCCCTCTTAGGGAGTCCTGCCGGATCGAGGCGCCGGTACGATCAGATACCCTCTACTGATCGACACTTCTGAATATGGGAAAGCCGCGCCGCCAACAAATCACCCGCTCCCGCGGCCTGCGGCTTCTCGAAACGCTTCGCGAAGGAGACTACCCCAGTCGTTCGGAGGCAAACGACCCCGGGGAGGCGGGAAAGACCACTGTGCTATTGCCGTTGAGGAATACACGGCGATGGACATGCGCATGCACCGCCCTTGCCAGTACCTGGCTCTCCACGTCCCGACCCAATGAGATGTAGTCTTCGGCCGACTGCGCATGTGTCACGCGAATGATGTCCTGCTCGATGATCGGACCTTCGTCGAGGTCCGCTGTGACATAGTGCGAGGTGGCGCCGATCAGTTTCACACCGCGCTCAAATGCCTGCTTGTATGGATTGGCACCTTTGAAGGACGGGAGGAATGAATGGTGAATATTGATGATCCTGCCCGACATCTTTCTGCACATCTCATCCGAAAGGATCTGCATGTAACGCGCCAAAACAATCAATTCTGCACCGCTCTCGTCGGCGATGCGCATCTGCTCGGCCTCGGCGTGGGCCTTGTTCTGTTTTGTGACATTGACGCAATAGTAGGGAATATCCTGGTTCACAACGAGTTTCTGATAGTCCATATGGTTCGAGATCACAGCGACGATCTCGATCGGCAAAGCGCCTATTTTTGAACGATAAAGGAGATCGTTGAGACAGTGCCCAAATCGGGAGACCATGATGATGGTCTTCATCCGATGTCCTTCTTGGTTGATAGCCCAGTCCATGGAAAACAATGTCGCAACGTCTGCGAACGTTTTTCGTAGCTCGTCGACGCCCAGCCCTTCCTCGGAAACAAAACTGACACGCATGAAGAAGCGGTCGCCGTCGACGTCGTCGAATTGTGACGAGTCCGTTATATTGCAGCCGGAACTTGCGAGAAAGGTTGCGATCGCCGCGACAATTCCGCGGGTACTTGGGCACGTGACTGTCAGGATGTAACGCGACATCGTGAACTCCAGATGGATAAAGAAAAATTCGTCGATAGCTGGCAACGACGCTGGTGGCTTCCGGTGGACTAGGCCGAAAGATAGCTCGGATCTGACAACCCATGTGCCCTGCGGCACGCTGTAAGGGTATTTGCGAGCAGACAAGCAATCGTCATGGGGCCAACACCACCAGGCACTGGCGTTATTGCGCCGGCGATGTCCTTGGCTTGTTCGAAGGCCACATCGCCGACCAGCTTTGCTACGCCTGCACGTTCTAGTCGATTGATCCCGACATCTATCACGACGGCTCCAGGCTTGATCCAATCACCGGCTATCATCTCCGGTCGGCCGACTGCTGCGACAACGATATCCGCCCGCCTGCAGATGGACGAGATATCCCTGCTTTGGCTATGCACGATAGTGACGGTGCAATTCTCGCGCAACAAAAGCTGTGCCATCGGCTTGCCGACAATGTTTGACCGCCCGATAATCACGGCATCCAGACCGGTGAGCGATCCCAGATGTTCACGCAATAACATCAAACAGCCGAACGGGGTGCAAGGCACGAATGCCGCCTGCCCGGTCGCAAGTCGACCAACATTCATCGCGTGGAAGCCATCGACATCCTTTGCAGGGTCGATGCTGTTGATGACGATTTCGGCGTCCAATTGGGATGGTAGGGGAAGTTGGACGAGGATGCCGTGGACCGTCGGATCCGAATTCAACTGCGCAAGCAGAGTAAGCAGTTCTCCTTGGCTGCAATCCTTTGGAAGCTTGTGCTCGAAGCTGCTCATTCCCGCTGCCCGGCACTTTATCCCCTTGTTGCGGACATAAACTTCAGACGCCGGATCTTCGCCTACCAAGACGACAGCAAGTCCCGGTTTGATGCCGTGGAGCTGCGTAAGGTCTGAAACTTGGACTGTAATTTCGTCTACCATTCGGCCTGCAAACGCCCGACCATCGATGATGCGCGCGGTTCCTGCGGGGGCGGCTTTAATAAAGCTTTCTGTCACGGCGAAGCTACCTCGAGTTTCAAATCAGCTGCGTGGCAGCAGCGATTTCAGGTTTACGGAAGGATCGGCAAGCGCCTCCCGGGACGGTACAATGCGTTTTTCGATAAGCATCTCGGACAGCCTGATGTCTTTTGCGACCCCTCGCCCGGGCGCAAGACCGCTCGCAGCGCAAAGAACGCCACCGGAATCGATTTCGAACGACACCCATCCGCTGCCTGAAAGTTGTCGGCGTATCGTTTCCCGTTGCGGATCATGCAATCCCACCATCTGGACACCGAGATCGTAGTGATCGGACCAGAACCAGGGATGGATCGCGAAAGTCACCTTGCCTCCCAACATCGCCGCCGCCGCCGCCGCACCCTGGTCACAGGCATTGCGCCATGATTCAAATCGGATGCGACCCAGAACCGGATGCTCGACAGCCGCACAGTCGCCAGCGGAAAATATCCTCGGATCGGAAGTCCGCAGGCTTTCATCCACATGGATACCGTTCCCACATCGCAGACCGATTGCTTCCGCAAGGCCGGTGTTGGGGATGGCGCCAATCGCGGCTATGACTAGGTCAGCGTCAATTGCCTCGCTATGGTCGATTGTGACAGCTTGATGGGTGACCGCAGTAATGTTGGCTTCGAAGATAATCCTTACGCCTTCCAAGCGGTGACGTGCGACGATTTCCTCGGAAAGATCCTGCGGGAGGACGCGAGACATTGCGCGTGTACCCACCTCCAGGACTGTGACTAGCACGCCGCGGCTGCGCAAAACCGCTGCGAGCTCAAGACCAATCAATCCCGCCCCGATAATGACCACGCGCCGACCGGCCTTTGCCCGCGCGTAGATGATCGCGGCATCATCACGTGTGCGCAGTGTAAGCAGATGGGAGTTGTCAATTCCCGGAAGGGATCTGGCCCGCGCGCCGGTCGCAAGCAGTAGCGAGTCGTAGGAAAGCTCTTCGCCATCGTCGAAACGCACTTGCCGAGAATTCCTGTCGACAGCGGCGACCCGCCTTCCAAACCGTGTATCAATTCCGACAAAGTCCGCCGCAATGTTACGTATCGTGACTTCATCCCCGTCGGGTTTTGAAAGAGGCGGTCGCTCGTATGGCAAGCATCCCTCGGCATCGATAAGCGTCACGTTGAGCGCGCCGGCATCTCGCAAAGCTAGGGCCGCACGTGTTCCTGCTTCGCCGGCGCCGATAATGACATGTCGATGTGTCAACCGATGGTCCGTGTCTGCGATATCCATGACGTATCTTCCTGGAATGCGGTCGCTTGCCGGGCTCCCTAGCCGATAAGGATCTCTATCTGGCCGGCGACCACCCGCGTTTGATAGGTCGCCAGGTTGACGCAGACGGGCGCACGCATAGCGTCGCCGGTACGATAGTCAAACTGTCCGTTGTGCTTGGGACATTCGATCAGATTTCCCATGACCAGACCGTCGGAGAGATGCACGTTTTCATGCGTGCAATAGCCGGCAGTGGCGTAAAACGATCCATTGGGCGCATGATAGATGGCGTAACTCTTACCGTCGTGATCGAAGCGAATTACATCTTCCTCATCGATATCATCCGTTGCACAGGCGCGGATCCAATTCGTCATTTTTTGTCTTTCATGCTATGGAAGTTGAGAGAGCGCCGAGCGCGGCCAGCTCTGATTCAAAGGCCCGCAGTTCATCTTCCTGCATGCGAACCAGATGCCGCTCCTCGGGATATTGACCTGTTTCTACGTCGGCCTTGAACTCACGAAAGGCAGCAATACGCTCTGATTGTAGCCGAGCGAACTCGGCTGCGAAGTTGCGGTAGACCTTCGAGTGACGGGGCATGTGATCCTGGTTCGTTCCCAGAATGTCGCAGGCGAACAGGTATTGTGCGTCACATCCGGCACCTGCGCCCATAGACCAGAGAAGAAGGTCTACCCGAGCGCTGATGGCACTGGCTACCTCGACTGGAACGACCTCGATCTCCACTGCGAAGGCACCAGCATCCTGGTAGGCCTGACAGTCCTTCAACATTGCCAGGGCTTGACCGCTGGTCTTGCCCACCGCGCGGAATCCGCCCGTCCATGTAGCCCTGCTCGGCACAAGACCAACGTGGCCGACGACCGGTATATGCTCACGTGCGATATATTCGACGGTCGCCAGACTTCCCGAACAGTAGATTGCATCAGCCCCAGCGTTGATCGCATTGCCTGCCCACCGCAGATAGTCTTCACGTGTTCCAGCCTCCAGATGCGTCAAGCCAGTCATGGAGAATAGTGTTGGCGCAACAGTTCGGTAATCGCGATGGGTGACCAGCTCGGGCGTCACGGAAACGATATCAATGCCGGCCTCTTCGGCAGCGGCAGCTTCCTCCAGCGTGGTTATCCGGAGCATGGTGCGCTGGCCTTTTCCCTTGAGGGCGCGCAGATCCGAGACAGTCGGCTTTCTTCTCATTGGGTTTCCTCAGCGTGTGACGAACAGATTGTGAAACTCGTCGCGATATGGCTTTGCCGAGGACGGAAGCTCGCGACGCAGATAGTATTCAGGATCCTTGAGCTGCTTTTTCACTGCGCCATACATTTCAATATAGGCGTTCAGGATCGATGTATTTGGCGGCGGATAGTCATCTTTGACTAATGAGTGAAGCCGGGATAGCGCGTGATATGGCACCATCGGGAACATGTGATGTTCGATGTGATAGTTCATGTTCCAGTAGATGAACCGGCTGATCGGATTCATATAGACGGTGCGGCTGTTCAGCCGATGGTCGATGACGTTGTCGGCGAGGCCGCCATGCTGGAGAAGTCCGGTCATGACCATGTGCCAGCAGCCATAGATACGCGGCAGGCCGATGAGCATCAGCGGTATCCAGGACCGCAGGAGAACTGCCGCGGCGATTGTTGCGAGATAGATGGCGATATGAAGCCGCGCAATAAGGATTGCCTTCCAGCGCTCGCTTTCGGGAATGTAGTCTTTCTCGTCAGCGCTGAGGGAGCCTGCCGCCTGTCGCAGGAGAATGCCGATGGAAGTCCAGGCCGATTGAATGCCGATAAATTCCAGCATCAGCCTGACAACCGCCGGCGGCCGCATGAAGGAAATTTCCGGATCGCGCCCTACGATGTAAGTGTCTGTATGGTGGCGGGCGTGGCTCCACCGCCACGCCACCGGGTTGCGCATGACCTGAAACGAGGCGATCTGATACACCGCATCATTCATCCAGCGAGTTTTGAATGCCGTCCCATGGCCACATTCATGCCAGCGACTGTCGCATGCCGAGCCGTAGAGAACACCATAGGCGGCCCAGAAGGGAACGCTCCACCAGGTACCCCAGAAATAAATCCCGCCCGCGGCAAAGAGAATATGGCCAAGAACCCAGACGATCGTGTCGCGGATCGCTGGACCATCCCGTCTGCTCATCAGCTCCTTCATCACCTTGCGCGAAATCTCGGTGTGATACCACTCAGCCGAAGCTAGTCCGATATCGAGCGCTCGCTTCGAAGAAGGCCCCGTAAGACTGTAGTCGCGCAGCTGCGGCGGGGGAACGTGGCTCGTCACTCTCTAATCTCCTTGTCGGCACAACTTCCTCGGACTGAGGGGCTTGGAACGCGACCACGGCCGCCATGCAGTTTTGACTTGAAACGCGGCGGTCCACCCGCCAGGGAGGATGGCGGGTGGACCGAAGTACCTGCTCACCATCGAGAGGCACTTCCTTTACGCGCCAAAGCATGTCGACCCTTAGATGGTCCGACCGCCGTAGCGTGCGCCGATCCAAGATCCTGCTTGAAGGGCCGTCAAACCATTCTGCATTCATATTCAAACTGACCAATCAGCCCGATGCGGGGATGTCCTTCGCGTCGTTGAGACAGGAGCTCTCGCCGCGAACTTGATAGCTGCCCTGCTGGTGACGGCGAGACTAGCTTTCCTTCGATCTGTTTCAATCGAACAATCCATCAGATCACATCAGGTGAACTCATCGACAACTAACATAAAAGTAGTCTAAGTTGTGCCTGCTGGAGGATTCTTATGAAAGCAACAATTCTGGACATCGCAAGCGCCTCAGGGCTATCGACCGCCACGGTCGATCGCGTCTTGAACAACAGAGCGGGGGTGAGTGCGACGAACCGGCAGAGGGTTCTCGACGCCGCCCGACAGCTGGGCTATCTCGCTGTGACCGATGCGGTCGCGTTGCCTAGCAAGCCCGCTCACCTTGAATTTCTCATTCCGGGAGGCAGCAACGCCTTTATGGATAATCTCGTCAGCAATATTGAAGACTTTTCATCGCGGCTTCCGCTGGTTGCTTCCTGCAGGATCCACAGGCTTCAGGACATTTCGCCAGACGAAATGCTGGCCGCGATCGAGAAAATATCCCTTCGAACCAGCGCGGTGGGCGTCATTGCGCCAGACCATCCCAAGACCAGAAATGCAATGAGAGAGCTGAGCGAAGCCGGCGTTCGCCTCGTCACAATCGCATCAGACATCCCCTCAGTTCCAAGGGCATCTTATATCGGTATTGACAATCGCGTTGCGGGCAGAACAGCTGCTCTCTTGCTTGGGCGGCTTTCGGCAGGGCGCAAGGGCAAGGTTGCACTTTTCATCGGCTCGCGTTCCTACCGAGGGCATGAAGAGCGAGAAATGGGCTTCCGGTCGGTTATTGCCGAGGAATTCCCGCATCTGTCCGTTGGTCATCAAATCGAAATTAACGAAGAGCCTGAAGCAAGCTATAGTGCCGCTTCATCCTTGCTGGCAGATCCCGTCGATCTGGTTGGGATCTACTGCGTCGGCGCCGGCAGAAGCGGCATCGTGCGTGCCCTGAAATCAACAAAGCTCGACACCAAGCCCGTTTTCATCTGCCACGACCTGACGGAAGAGACGCGCCGCTATCTTCTCGACGAGAATGTCGATGCGGTCATCGATCAAAATGCCCGACTTATGGCCGAACAATCAGTCATTGGTATGCTTGGGACGCTCGCATCCGCTGCACCCTACTTGACGCGAAAGTTTATTGAACCGCGCATTATTCTTCGCGAAAACATACCGGTTATTTAGGGAGTTGATCAGTCGTCAGGTGCTGCCTCGGACGATGAGCTTGAACCCAACGTCAAGGCTCCTTTTCGGAATCCGCCTGCTGTTCATCGCCGCAAGCAGCAAATCGGCTGCCGACTCGCCGATCTGATATGTCGGCACCGAGATTGTCGTTAGGCCTGGATTAAGTTGACGAGCGATTTCATAATCGCCGAATCCGGTAATTGCCAACTCGCCCGGGACAGAGATCCCGATTTTTTGACATTCCAGCAAAGCGCCCGAAGCAAATAGGTCGCTAGAGAAAACGATCGCGTCCGCCTCCGGATACCGTTCGCGCACTGTTCGCAGAAGCGCCGAGCCGGTATCCATCGAAATCGGCTTGTCTGAAATGATGACCGTTCGTCTAGGTTGGTCTGGAAGCAGCCGGTTTACGGCCTGCTCGAACCCGACCAATCGTTCCTTCGCGCGATAGTCGCCAGGCTTTATGACACCCGAAAAGACCAGGTTCCGGTAACCCTTGCCAACCAGATGATCGACAACGCAGTCGATCGCTGCACTGTTCGAAAACCCGACCAGCATATCGATGGGGCGCTCGGTCCAATCCCAACTCTCCACAACCGGCACGCCCGATTTTTTCAAGAGCGACATCGTCGATCTATTGTGATGGGTACCGATAATAAAAAAACCGTCGGGTCGACGGGCGCTGAATGTACGAACAAGGGCCTCTTCACGGTCCTGGCGATAGTCGGTGTGGCCAATGAAGAGCTGATAGCCCTCTTCTAGCAGTATCTCATTCAGCCCCTGGATGGTCTCGGAAAAGATCGATGCCGACAGCAGGGGAATGATTGCAGCAACGGTCTTGCTCTTGTTCGAGGCAAGATGACTGGCGGCAAGATTTTGGACGTAGTTCGTTGCTTTGATCGCCTCCTCGATCCTTGCATAAGTCTCTTCTGAAACCTCTTTGGGATTTCGCAACGCCCGCGACACGGTCTGCGCTGAAACGCCGGCATGCTGCGCCACATCGGCCATGGTCGCCGCATAGGCGCTTGACTTTCGACGTGACCTTCGAGCCGTCGGAGGATTTGCGCTCAAGGATATCTCCCTACTGTGTTCCCATTGTTGTATCCATTCCAAAGCCAGAGGCAACTTCGAAGTCACATGCCATCCAGATAATTAAGCGTTAGCGCTAACGTGAACGCCAAGGCAGTGGGGGCTGGTGTCCATCAGAATGGTTCGGACGAAACGCGGCCACAGAGCGTACGTAGCATGCCTTGGACGATCGCAATACGAACAAGACCACAACGCCAATCTTGATCGTCTAGGTGAGCGGAACCATCAGGTCGCGGGAAAGCTGGAAGGCGTGGGACTGGGCGAGAGAAAGACCGTGCGACCTTTCGCGAGGCGCCAGCGGGACAATTCCCGCTCGATGCCTCCTGAAAGGCGCGGCTATGGGCGCGATCACCGCGGCGGCGAAGCCACAGCGGCCGTATCTCGTAGCGGACCCTTCATGGGTTGATCGAAGTGGATCCGGAACTGCGCCAGGAAGCCATCACAAGAGAGCGGGCATTGGGTTCATGCTGTGTGCCTCCACAACAACGCGCGACTTTTTCTAGCCTTCTCGCGTTGTCACGAAGCAGACCGGTGCAGTCACAAAACGCCGGCCGCGCCGGCGGTCATGCAACGACTATTCGCGGTGTCGCGTCTCAGATGATATCAAGAGTTTTCGCCTTTTCGATAGCACTGGTAGTCGATGCAGCGTGACGTGTCTGCGTTGCGCGATCGAGATCGAGCTGGACTCCCGCGAGACGCTTTCCTTCGATCGCTGCGATTTCCGAAGGGCTCTTTCCAGCGGAAGCCCACCGTAGATAGAGGATTTGTAGCGACGACAATTTGGTCCGATGTTTCATGGTGCGCCGCATCAATCTTGATTGACCATTTGAGCCAACTGCCCGGGCTATCTGCACATTCATCTTTTGATTCTCGATAAGCCTCTTGAATATCCCAACCAACAGGTATACGCAATAGAAAGAAACGGTCAGCCGTTTGATTAATGATAGACGGCTTCATCGTAGTCGATCCTTACGTTGGGAGTTCGTCTGGTCTCGCCTCTGAGGAGACAAGGCCGGGATCCGCAGATCACGAACATATCCTGGGTTCGCTGGCAGTAATTGGATTAAGGAGACGCACTTGTCACACTGCACAGAAGTTTCTGAAATCGGCACGGTCCCGACGAACCAGTCGGAACCGTGGAAGGTTGTTGACGCAGACGAAATCTACAACCTTCCGTTCAACGATCTGCTGTTCCGGGCTCACAGCGTCCACCGGGACAAGTTCGATCCGAACGCCGTGCAAATGAGCCGGCTGCTTTCAATCAAAACCGGGGGGTGTCCCGAAGACTGCGGCTATTGCAGCCAATCAGCTCATTACCTAACCGGGCTGAAACCGTCGAAGCTAATGGAGGTTGAGCGGGTAATCTCTGAGGCGGCGAAGGCGAAAGAAGCTGGCGCGACGCGTTACTGTATGGGAGCGGCATGGCGCAGCCCAAAAGAGCGTGACATGGAGGCAATCGTCGCCATGGTGCGTGGCGTCAGGGCGCTTGGCATGGAGACCTGCATGACGCTCGGCATGCTTTCGCCACAGCAGAGTGCTGCGCTCGCCGAAGCAGGTCTGGACTACTACAATCACAATATCGACACGTCCGAACGTTTCTACAGCGAGGTCATCACGACCCGTACATTCGCCGACCGTCTGGAGACACTTGGAAATGTCCGCGACGCAGGGATCAAGGTCTGTTCTGGCGGAATTCTTGGCATGGGCGAGACAGCCGAGGACCGCATTTCGATGCTAGTGACCCTCGCCAATCTTCCGACACCTCCCGAGAGCGTCCCGATCAACATGCTCATTCCGATCGCCGGCTCGAGACTGGCCGACGCGCCGCCGCTCGATCCGATCGAGTTTGTGCGCCTGATCGCGATCGCGAGAATATTGATGCCGCAGTCGCATGTCCGCCTTTCGGCTGGCAGGACGGAGATGAGCGACGAAATGCAGGCGCTTTGTTTCTTCGCCGGTGCCAACTCCATATTCGTCGGCGAGACGTTGCTCACTGCGGACAACCCCGGAGAGGATCATGACGCCGGGCTTTTCCGCAGGCTTGGACTCAAGCCGATGGACCTGGAACCACGAACGTGAGTCGCGTGCGGCTTGATCGCTACCGGCATACATTGGCAGGGCTGGAGCGAAAAGGCCGGCTAAGGACCCTTCTGCCCGCGATGGGCATAGACTTCACGTCCAACGATTATCTGGCGCTCGCAAACGCGCCTCGCATGAAGGGCGCGGTCGCGGCCGCGATCGAACGGGGCGTACCGGTCGGCGCAGCTGGCTCGCGTCTGCTACGTGGCAATCATCCTGAGCACGAGGCACTTGAAGCCGAGGCCGCCTACTATTTCGGCTCCGATCGCTGCCTGTATCTCGGCAGCGGCTTTGTCGCCAACGCCGCATTGTTTTCAACATTGCCGCAGCGTGACGATCTTATCGTTTATGACGAACTCGTGCATGCGAGTGTCCGCGAAGGTGTTTCGGCCAGCAAGGCGAAGTCGATTAGCGTGGCGCACAACGATATCGACGGTTTCGCCGACGCCATCAGAAAGTGGCGCACCGAAGGCGGTCTCGGTCATCCATGGATTACGGTAGAAAGCCTCTATTCCATGGACGGCGACCGAGCACCGCTGACCGAGCTTGCACACCTCGCCGACGACCATGATGGCTTCCTCGTGATTGACGAGGCACATGCAACCGGCGTCTTTGGAGCAGGTGGGCGCGGTTTCGCCTCGACGCTCGAACGGCGTGAGAACGTTGTCGTCGTCCACACGTGTGGAAAAGCGCTGGGTGTCGCCGGCGCGCTGATCGGTGGCAGCGCCACGCTTTGCGACTACCTCGTCAACCGGGCACGCAGTTTTATCTATTCCACGGCGCCCTCCCCGCTCATGGCCGCCGGTGTCCGTGAGTCGCTGAAAATACTTTCAGACGAACCGGAGCGCCGTACCGAACTGGAGCGACTGCAGACATTTGCCAATGCCGAACTTGCCGCAGTTCTCGGCCGCGAGGGGAGCGGTTCCCAAATCCTCCCCGTTCTCATCGGCGACAATGGGTTGGCGGTGCGGATCGCAGCAAGAATGCGAGACGCCGGCTATGACGTGCGCGCGGTCCGTCCGCCGACCGTTCCGGAAGGCACGGCGCGGTTGCGGATCGCGATCACTCTCAACGTCGACCAACCGACGATTTCACAGATGTTCGGGCGTCTAGCGGCTGTACTGTCGGAGATGAGACCATGACCCCCCGTTTCGTAGTCACTGGAACCGACACCGGCATCGGCAAGACTGTGTTTGCCGCCGCTCTGGTGAACGCGCTCGACGCCTTTTACTGGAAGCCGGTGCAGTCCGGGCTGGAAGACGAGACGGACAGCGAGGCTATCTCGAAACTCGGCCAAGTTCCAAGCCGACGCATCGTGACAGAAGCCTATCGTCTCGCTACGCCGGCTTCGCCTCACATCGCGGCAAGAATCGATGGCGTCCGGATCCAGCCAGAGACACTCGTGCCACCCGTAACGAACGCGCCACTCGTTATCGAGGGCGCTGGCGGGCTACTCGTACCGCTCACGCGGCAAACTCTCTTTGCAGACGTCTTCGCCTGCTGGCAGATCCCGGTTATCCTTTGTGCACGTACCGCGCTCGGGACGATCAATCATACTCTCCTGTCAATCGAGGCGCTGCGTGCGCGATCAGTGCCAATATTCGGCGTCGCTTTCATCGGCGAACGACAGCAGGAGGTTCAGGAGACCATCGCTGATTTCGGCGGGGTTCGCATACTCGGGCGTTTGCCACCATTGGGAATTCTCACTGCCGACGCCTTGCAGCTTGCCTTCACCAACAATTTCGACGTCGACGTTTTCCACAAGGAGCTGGCATGACCCCCTCACCCGTGTGGCATCCCTTCACCCAGCATGCGCTGGAGCCGGAACTGAAGAGGATCGTGAGAACAGACGGTGCCTACCTTCATGATGAGGACGGTAATGCGGTGCTTGACGCGATTTCCTCATGGTGGGTCATCACCCACGGTCATCGCCATTCGACAATAATGGAAGCTATACGACAAGCGTCTCTGGCCTACGACCAAATCATCTTTGCCGACTACTCGCACGAGCCCGCAGAGGTGCTGGCCAGGGGTCTGCTCAATGTCGCTCCGGCTGGGCTGTCCCATGTCTTCTATTCCGACAGCGGTTCCACATCTGTCGAGGTGGCGATCAAAATGGCGCTTGGCTACTTCCACAATATAGACAGACCACGTAGCCGTATCGTGGTGATGGAGCACAGTTATCACGGCGATACGATCGGGACGATGTCGGCAGGTGAACGCGGCGTGTTCAACGCTGCCTACGAACCCCTGCTATTTGCCGTCGACCGGCTTCCGTTCCCTTATGCCGGTGAAGAACAGGCCACTATCGACGCCTTCGAGGCGATTTGCCGTTCCGGCCAGGTGGCCGCGCTTCTCATCGAGCCACTGGTCCTGGGCGCTGGCGGCATGAGGATGTACAAGGCCTCGCTTCTGACCGAACTGAAACAGGTCGCAGAACGTCACGGCTGCCTGGTGATTGCCGACGAGGTGATGACCGGCTGGGGCCGGACCGGCAGCCTGTTTGCCTGTGAACAGGTCGGTATCGCACCGGACATCCTCTGCACATCGAAGGGTTTGACGGGTGGTGCACTGCCGCTGGCGGCAACGCTGTCCACTGCTGAGATCTACAACGCGCACCTGTCGACCGACAGGCGGAAGACCTTCTTTCATTCCAGTTCATACACCGCCAATCCGATCGCCTGCGCCGCTGCCGTCGCCAATCTTGAAGTTTGGCGGAGCGAACCTGTGGCCGAGCGCATCATAGCGCTCACGGAACTGCAACGGTCTGGGGTGACGCAGTTCGTTGGCGACGGCCGGTTTGCCAACGTCCGCCAAACCGGGACGATCACCGCGCTCGACCTCGTCGTTCCGAAGGGCGGGTACCTCTCTGAGGTCGGACCGCGACTGCGGACGTTCTTCCGGAGTCGAGATCTACTGCTCCGACCGCTGGGCAACGTCATCTACCTGATGCCACCATATTGCGTCACCCCAGCTGACCTCGACCATGCCTACGAAGCCATCGCGGAAGCCGCTGACCTGCTCGACAAGGGGCAGCTATGAGCAGCGCCCGCGCGTCGTCGCTTGCGGGACTCGGCCATGCGGTGCCGGCCCGCCGAGTCCTGAACGCGGAGATCGAGAAGCGGCTGGGACTGGAGTCAGGCTGGATCGAACAACGGACAGGTATCCGCGCCCGCCATTGGGCGGACGAGACCGACACGTTGAGCGAACTGGCTGCGCAAGCTGGGGGCGCAGCGCTTCGGCACTCGGGTATCGCGGGACATGAGATAGCGCTGACCCTCCTCGCGACCTCCACGCCTGATCACCTTCTGCCGCCGACAGCGCCCTTGCTGGCTCATCGACTAGGCCTCGCCAACAGCGGTGCGATCGATCTGGCCGGCGCTTGCTCCGGCTTCCTCTATGCGCTGACGCTTGCCGACGCGTTCGTCCGCGCTCAGGGAAAACCGGTCCTAGTCGTAGCCGCCAACATCCTAAGCCGCCGGATTAATCCAGGCGAGCGGGCCAGCGCCGTGCTCTTTGCCGATGCCGCTGGCGCGGCTGTTATGACTCCGTGCGACGACGCCGAAAAGGGAGTTCTTGCCGCGGAGCTCGCCGCCGACGGCAGTCGCTATGACCTGATCACGATCCCGGCAGGCGGGAGCAACAAGCCTTTTGCGACTGGTATGGCGTCCGAGGATTTTCTGATGACGATGCGGGACGGCCGTGAAGTGTTCTCTCGCGCCGTGGAGATGATGTCGGTCTCTGGCGAATGCGTTCTGAAGGAAGCTGGTCTGCGCGCATCGGCGGTCGATCGTTTCGTGCCTCATCAGGCGAACACGCGGATATTCGATGCGGTATCTGGAAATCTTGGCATCGATCAGTGCAAGACGGTCAGGACGATCCAGGATTTTGGAAACTCGTCGGCAGCGACGATTGCACTGTCCCTTTCCGTCACCCACCGCGAAAGGCCACTCGCCGCGGGCGAGAAACTGCTTCTTGCAGCAGCAGGAGCAGGCTTGATGGGCGGGGCTGTCCTCCTCGGCATATAGGGAGTTCGAACCAAGTGCTTAGACGTATGCCGTCGTAACCGGGACTGGTCAACGCCGACGAAGTCCATCGTATATCAACCAGTAATGCGGAGCCACAAATTGATTAATGATCTCCTCGCTAACAACAAGCGGTGGTCTGCGGAGCGGAAAGCGGACCGTGCTGACTATTTTGAACGGCTGTCGAACTTGCAGCAACCAGAGTATCTTTGGATTGGCTGTTCCGACAGTAGGGTGCCGGCCAATGTCATTTCCGGTCTGGAGCCAGGCGAAGTATTTGTCCACCGCAACGTCGCAAACCTCATTCATCCCACCGACCTTAATATGCTGTCAGTAGTGGAATACGCTGTGCACCAGCTCGAGGTGAACCACATCATTGTGTGCGGCCATTATGGCTGTGGAGGTGTTCGTGCCGCTGTCAACGGCGACCGGTTAGGTCTGATCGAGCATTGGCTGCAACCGATCCGGGATGTAGCCGATCAGGCTTTCGAATGCCGAGAATGCTCGACCTGGAGCGATGAGGATCTGGATCGCCTTTGCGAAGCGTCGATCAGGTCGCAGGTGCGGCGGCTCGCACGCACGCCAACGCTCCAGTCTGCTTGGCGGGCGGGAAAGCGAGTGGAAATACATGGTTGGGTGTATGGTTTAAAGGACGGGCTTCTTTCGGATCTGGCTTGTTCGATTAGCGGTACTTCCGATCCGGTCTCCCACATCCGAGTCGAGAGGCCAGCCGTTCGCGGAACGTGAATGTGCAAATCCGATCGTGGCCTTTGACATAGCCCTCCAAGCGCCAGAGTGCCACGAATGCATTCTCATTGAGGCGTTACAACTCCTCGGCAAATCAAGTGCTTGTAGCACTCCACGAGTTCGTCCTTCGATAAGCGGCCACCTTCCCGGTACCATGCCGTCAATCCCGTCAACATTGCCAGAATTGCAAAGGTTGTAACTTTGATGTCTGGTGTGTTCAGCAT
This sequence comes from Martinezella sp. CNPSo 3957, assembly GCF_057784395.1. Classification (NCBI taxonomy): domain Bacteria; kingdom Pseudomonadati; phylum Pseudomonadota; class Alphaproteobacteria; order Hyphomicrobiales; family Rhizobiaceae; genus Martinezella; species Martinezella sp. CNPSo 3957. The sequence goes on along the minus strand of NZ_JBXSOU010000022.1, from coordinate 55,471 downwards.
GCCTTCCATCACACCATCTTGTAGTATGGCCGTTAGCTCGGATTCATACTCGCTTCGCAAGTGCGCCACGGTCCTCTGATGCTCTGGCAGCAGGCTTCGGAACTCCATGTTCCCGATGAAGACCTCTTTTTGCCTACGAGCATGGTACTGTACGTGAAAGGTGATAAAGGCATTCAGTCTGGCAATTGGATCGCCATTCGACGGGCGCTCGGACCGCCAAGTGGTCAACACATCCTCCATATGACTGACCATTATTGTAAGAAGAAGATCACTTTTGCTGGGATAGTAGCGGTAGAGTGATCCCGCCTGAATGCCAACAGTTCGCGCCAACTCTCTTAACGTCACGGCCTGAAACCCGTGGGCTGCGATAAGATCGACCGCGGCAGATCGAATGGCTTCCTCGGTCTTTGATCCATCTGAGCCGACTGTCCGTGCCATTTGAAATTCTCATTCTGTTTGCTGACGAACCTCTTCACTATCGCAACCAATAGGTTCCAGCAACATAATAAAACGGTCAGCCGTTTTATTATGTTGCTGGAATATCAGCGAAAATCGACCTTCGCTGACGCAGGTATCATAAGCGGTCCCATAGATCCAGCAATTCTCCCGAGAGGCAGTTTGGTTCGAAGAGGAACGCCTCTTGGCGGCGAACGCTCGACCACAAGCGTGTTTCGGCCCTTGGAGCGGCATACGTACCAAACACAAGATCTGGATTCATATCTGCGACCTCTTGAATCTACCATTCAAGCCGTATATGCGTTTAAAGAAACGGTCAGCCGTTTGATTAAGGCTCAAGATAGTTCTGCGCCCGTTTGTCGCTCGAACCAAAGCAAGTGGAGGCTCGATGCCTATATTCAAAAGTTCCGTGGATACGCGGTCGCCTGACTTCGAGGGAAACCGACAGGCGATGGACGCGTCAGTGCGCGACCTTCGCGAAAAGTTTCTGATCGTCGCAGAAAGCGGAAATCCGGAATCCAGGGCGCGTCACGTCGCACGCGGGAAACTATTGCCCCGCGACCGTGTGGATCTACTTATTGATCCCGGCACTCCGTTTCTTGAGTTGTCTCCGCTGGCGGCACACGACATGTATAGCAAAGACGTTTTGTCGGCCAGCATCATTACGGGGATAGGCCGCGTTAGCGGTCGCGAATGCGTGATCGTCGCCAACGACGCAACAATCAAGGGCGGCACCTATTATCCGATCACTGTAAAGAAGCATCTGAGGGCCCAGGATGTCGCTCTGCAGAACAATCTTCCGTGCATCTACATGGTCGACTCCGGTGGAGCGTTCCTTCCGCAACAGGACGAGATCTTTCCCGACGAGCGCAATTTCGGCCGCATTTTCTACAATCAGGCCCGGATGTCCGCAGCTGGTATCCCGCAGATCGCAATTGTCATGGGGTCCTGTACGGCGGGCGGTGCTTATGTCCCGGCAATGTCCGATCAAAGCATCATCGTAAAGAACCAAGGCACGATCTTTTTGGGCGGCCCCCCCTTGGTAAAGGCTGCAACCGGCGAAGTCGTCAGCGCTGAGGACCTCGGTGGCGCTGAGGTCCACAGCCGGCAATCCGGCGTCACCGACTACTACGCAAGCAGCGATTCACATGCGATCGGCATTGCACGGCGGATTGTCGCGGAGAGCAATCCGCCGAGCCGTCACACGCGAGGTGTCATCGCACCGCGCGAACCTTTGTACCCGGCAAGTGATCTGTACGGGATCGTGCCGGCGGATGCACGCAAGCCCTTCGATGTCCGCGAGATCATCGCGAGGATAGTCGACGGATCCGAGTTTGACGAATTCAAGGAGTTGTATGGGCAGACGCTTGTTTGCGGCGTCGCGCACATCTGGGGCCATCCGATCGGGATCGTGGCCAACAACGGAATTCTGTTCGGCGAGAGCGCGCAGAAGGGGGCGCATTTCATCCAACTTTGCAGTCAGCGCAATATCCCCCTGCTGTTCCTGCAGAACATCACCGGATTCATGGTTGGCCGCAAATACGAGGCGGCAGGCATTGCCAAGGACGGCGCCAAGCTCGTCACGGCTGTCGCGACGACCAACGTGCCGAAATACACCGTTGTGATCGGTGGCAGCTACGGCGCCGGGAATTACGGCATGTGCGGCCGGGCCTATTCGCCGCGGTTCCTGTGGATGTGGCCCAATGCCCGAATCTCTGTGATGGGCGGTGAGCAGGCCGCAACCGTTTTGTCGCTGCTGCGTCGCGAAGCCATCGAGGCGAAAGGGGGTAGTTGGAGCGCCGAAGACGAAGAAGCGTTCAAAGCACCGATCCGCGAGCAATACGAGACGCAGGGGCACCCCTATTACGCGACAGCAAGAGTCTGGGACGATGGAGTCATCGATCCGGCCGATACCCGTCGCGTGCTGGGCTTAGCGCTCGCCGCAGGCACGAACGCCCCCGTAGAGCCGACGACGTTCGGCGTGTTCAGGATGTAGCCATGAGTGAGGGATTTACGGTAGAGATAGAGAGTGGCGTCGGGCGGATCACTTTAGACCGCCCCGACAAACACAACGCTTTCGACGATTTTCTCATCACAGCGCTCACATACGCGTTCGTCGACCTCGATCAAAACTCGGCCGTCGATGTCGTTGTCCTTGCCTCAAAGGGCAAGAGCTTCAGCGCCGGCGGTGACCTCGACTGGATGAAGCGGGCAGCGCAGCAGGAAAGGTCGGATAATATTGCCGACGCGCGTGCCTTGGCACGACTGATGCGTACGCTCGATGGTCTTTCCAAACCCACCGTTTGCGCCATTCAGGGCCCCGCTTACGGCGGCGGAGTCGGACTGGTCGCTTGCTGCGACATTGCCATCGCCGCCGACATCGCAAAGTTCGCTTTGTCGGAGGTGAAGCTCGGTCTCATCCCGGCGGCCATCGGTCCCTATGTCGTGCGGGCGATCGGCCCGCGCCAGGCACGTCGCTATTTCCAGACAGCGGAAGCCTTCGACGCTGTACAGGCGATGAACATCGGCCTCGTTCACGAGGTCGTTAACGCCGACAGCCTTGAAGAACGTGTGCTGGCAATTGTTCGCTTCTTACGCGCCAACGCGCCCGAGGCCAGAAAGGCGGCAAAGCAGCTGATCTCCGATATCGCGTTTGCAGAGATCAATGATGCGCTGACCAATATGACGGCGGAGCGCATCGCAGACATTCGATCACGGGACGAGGCCAAGGAAGGGCTCGCCGCTTTCTTCGAGCGCCGCAAGCCCAACTGGATATCGGAAAGTGACAGTCAATGAGCAAGATCAAAGCAACCCAACTCGCGCGCCGTTTCAATAAGCTGCTGATCGCCAACCGCGGCGAGATTGCCTGCCGGATCATCGAAACGGCGGGGCGGATGGGAATTCGCACTGTGGCGGTATTCTCCGACGCCGACCGCGATGCTCGGCACGTATCGCTTGCGGACGAAGCGGTGCGGTTGGGTCCGGCGCCTGCTCGCGAAAGTTACCTGAGCATCGAAAAGATCATTGCCGCTGCCCTACGGACCGGCGCCGAAGCCGTTCATCCCGGCTATGGCTTTCTCTCCGAAAAGGAGGAGTTCGCGGAGGCTTGTGCGAACGCCGGTTTGATCTTTATCGGACCGTCCGTCGAAGCGATCAGAGCCATGGGATCGAAGTCGTCCGCCAAGGCACTGATGGAAGGGTCGGGCGTGCCCTTGGTCCCCGGGTATCATGGCAAGCTGCAGGATATCGATACGCTCTCGAAAGCGGCAGAGGATATTGGCTACCCGGTTCTGATCAAGGCCTCCGCCGGTGGCGGCGGTAAGGGGATGCGTGTAGCCGAAAGCGCATCCACGCTTGCCGATGCCGTCGCTGCCGCAAAGCGTGAATCCGCTGCTGCATTCGGCGACGATCACGTGCTTGTCGAAAAATACATCGTCAGGCCTCGCCATATCGAAGTGCAGATTTTTGGCGACACCCACGGCAATGTCGTCTCGCTTTTTGAACGCGAATGCACGCTCCAGCGCCGCCATCAGAAGGTGGTCGAAGAAGCGCCCTCTGCTACGCTCGGCGAAGCCGCGCGCGAGGAAGTCTGCGCTGCTGCTCGCGCTGCGGGTCAGGCAGTCGGGTATGTTGGCGCAGGCACAGTTGAGTTTGTTGCAAACGACGACGGCTTCTACTTCATCGAAATGAACACCCGCCTCCAGGTCGAGCATCCTGTGACAGAAATGATCACCGGTATCGATCTCGTGGAATGGCAGCTGAGGGTCGCCTTCGGGGAGGCGCTGCCGCTTCAGCAAGATCAGATCAAAATGCAGGGTCATGCCTTCGAGGTACGCATCTATGCAGAAGACCCCGAAAGCGGCTTCCTTCCGTCCATTGGCGCGGTAACCACATGGCGGCAACCTCCGACCGGTCCGTCGCTACGGATCGACAGCGGTTTTCGCAAGGGTGACCGGATTAGCCCGCATTATGACCCGATGATCGCCAAGCTGATCGTCCACGGGGCGGACCGGCTTCAGGCTCTAGATCGTCTCAGCGAGGCTCTCGATGGCTTCCAGGTAGGCGGTGTGAAAACCAATTCCGCATTTCTCCGCGCGCTGGTCAGCCATGCCGACGTTCGAAGCGGGGCGATGGATACCGGGTTCATCGAACGCGAGCTCGGTGCGCTACTGGCGCCCGAAGGTGAACCAACAGAACTTGATACGGCCTCTGCCGTGGCCGCAGCCTTGTCGATTGCGCGTATTGCACCCGCCGGAACGACGGGCTCTCCCTGGAACGCAAATGACGGCTGGATGATCGCGGGGAGGCGCAAACGCTCGTTCGCCTTCGAAACTGCGGGAGCTACGGTCGAAACCACCCTCGTCTACGGGCGGGACGGACTGTCGCTCACCTTCGGCCCCAACAGTTTGCCATTTCAGTCACGGATCCGGGATGACGGTCGCCTCGACGTTTTCCTCGGCGACGCGAAGGAAACTGTTTCTGCAAGCTGGACTGAACGGGATCTGGAACTGGTAACACCCCGCGGCCGCCGAAAACTTCGCTGGATCGATCCGCTGCAGGGAGATGACGATACAGCTGCATCGGGAGGCCACTTCAAAGCACCGATGCCGGGCACCGTTTCCCAGATTCTCGCATCGCCGGGCGATGTGCTGAAGCGGGGCGATCCCGTCCTCATCATGGAGGCGATGAAGATGGAGCACACGTTGAAAGCCCCGTCCGATGGAACGCTTGTGGCGTTGAAATGTGCTCTCGGCGACTTCGTTCAGGAAGGCGTGGAGCTCGCGGAGTTCGAAGCGAAAGGATCCGAATGATGACGACTGCCGTCAGAATTGTCGAGGTCGGCCCGCGCGATGGTCTGCAGAACGAGGCTGTCTCGCTTGATGTTGAAACCCGCATCGCGTTCGTCGAGAAGTTGCTGGCTTGCGGACTGGATACGGTAGAAGTGGGAAGCTTCGTATCGCCGAAATGGGTTCCCCAGATGGCTGGCACGGCCGACGTCCTGAGGGCTGTCCAGGCACACCACAAATGTAACTTTCCCGTCCTTGTGCCAAACGAGAAGGGGCTTGATGCCGCCTTGGAGGCCGGTGCGCGGGAAATCGCAATCTTTGCCGCAGCGTCGGAAAGTTTTTCTCGAAAGAACATCAACTGCAGCATTGCAGAATCGATCGATCGCTACCGCCCCGTGGCCGAACGCGCCCGTAGCGCGGGAATTCGTATACGCGGTTATGTCTCCTGTGTGCTCGGCTGCCCCTACGAGGGCACGGTGGATTTAGGCGCTGTCGTGTCTGTTTCGGAAGCACTCTCCGGCCTTGGTTGTTACGAAATCTCTTTGGGCGATACGATCGGAACGGGTACCCCGGGCAAGGTTCGTGACCTTATAGCGGCCTTGGCCGGTTCTATTCCCATCGAGGAGACCGCCGTCCACTTTCATGACACCTATGGCCAGGCATTGGCCAATATATATGCGGCGCTCGAAGCAGGCGTCTCTGTCATCGATACCGCAGCCGGTGGCCTGGGCGGATGCCCGTACGCCCAGGGTGCCAGCGGCAACGTAGCGACGGAGAACGTCGTCTACATGCTCAACGGCATGGGCATCGACAGCGGTGTTAACCTGACCGCGCTCCTCGAAGCCGTGTCGTTCATAGCCGCAACACTCGGCAAAGAACCGCAATCGGCTGTTTTCCGCGCGCTTGGCCACTCCAGAACTGCCTAAATGAAAGGGACCGCCTATGAGCGATACGCTTCTTTTTGAACTTTCCGGGACAACGGGAACGATCACATTCAATCGCCCCGCGGAACTCAATGCCGTCAATCTCGAGATGTCCCGCGCGATGGGTGACCTGGCCAAGGAACTTCCATCTATTCGCGGCATGAAAGCCATTGTCCTGCGCGGCGCAGGAAATCACTTCATGGCCGGCGGCGACATTTCCGCGTTCAAAGGTGAGCCTCAAAAGACGCAGCCGGTGATTACAGAAATCATCGATCACTTCCACGCGTTCATCCTCGCTTTGCACAAGGCTCCGCAGCCCGTTATCTGCGCCGTGCGCGGCGCTGCGGCAGGCGGTGGTTTTTCCGTGGCGATTGGCGGTGACATTGTCGTCGCGGATGAGACAGCGCGATTTACCCCTGCCTATCGCCGGTTGGGAACCACCCCCGATGGCGGCGGCACTTTTCTGTTGCCGGAGCGGATCGGACCAACCAAGGCGGCCGAACTCTTCTTGACGGGCGGAACCTATAAAGCCGAGCAGGCTCTTGAGATGGGTCTTATCAGTTCGGTCACCACCGCCGCCGAGTTGGACAATGCGGTCGATGCGCTGGCCGTAGAGCTGTCCCGAAATTCGGCAAGCGTTGCCGGTGGGATAAAGGCTCTTCTCAAGCGTGATTTCCTACCAGCATTCGCGGCCCATCTCGATGCCGAGAAGACGTCGTTTCTGGCATGCGCGGCGCGTGACGATTTCGCCGAGGGGGTCGATGCCTTCCTGTCGAAGCGCGCTCCCGTCTTCACTCATTGAAATATGGAGGGGCAGTGTGAACAAAATCTTCGAAAGTGCCGCGGCAGCCCTATCGGGTGTCGTGTCGGACGGAATAACGGTGATGTCGGGCGGCTTTGGGCTGTGCGGCATTCCAGAGGAGCTGATCCATGCTCTCAAGGAAACAGGTGCACGCGACCTGACGATTATCTCCAACAATGCAGGCGTTGACGGCATAGGTCTCGGCTTGCTGCTGGAGACGCGGCAAATCCGCAAGATGGTGTCTTCCTACGTTGGCGAAAACAAGCTTTTCGCCGAGCAGTATCTGTCCGGTACGCTTGAGCTGGAATTCACCCCGCAAGGTTCGCTCGCCGAACGCATCCGCGCCGGTGGTGCCGGTATCCCGGCTTTCTTCACCAAGACCGGCGCCGGCACGATCGTCGCGGAGGGCAAGGAAACGCGGGTTATCGATGGCGAAACCTACGTTCTTGAAAGTGCTCTCAAGGCCGACCTCGCCCTCGTTCACGCATGGAAAGCGGACCGTGAAGGCAATCTCATTTTCCGCAAGACCGCCCGAAATTTCAATCCGGTCATGGCAACCGCCGCAAGAGTTTGTGTGGTGGAAGTCGAACAGTTGGTGGAATGCGGCGAGCTCGATCCCGACGCCATCGTGACACCTGGCATCTTTGTCGACCGGATCGTCGTCAATGCAAATCCGTCGAAACATATCGAACAACGAACGGTCCGCCGCAGAGAAACGGCATGAGGAGGAACTAATGGCTTGGACACGCGACCAGATGGCGGCCCGCGCTGCGCAGGAGCTGCGCGATGGTTATTATGTCAATCTCGGAATCGGAATACCTACGCTCGTTGCGAACTACATACCGGAAGGCATGTCGGTGCAGTTGCAGAGCGAGAATGGGATGCTCGGCATGGGCCCTTTCCCATTGGAGGGAGAGGAAGACGCAGACCTTATCAACGCTGGCAAGCAGACGATCACCCAGTTGCCGACCTCGAGCTTTTTCTCCTCGGCAGATTCGTTCGCAATGATCCGAGGCGGACACATCGATCTATCCATTCTGGGCGCGCTACAAGTCTCGCAGGATGGGGACCTCGCCAATTGGATGGTGCCTGGAAAAATGGTCAAGGGCATGGGGGGCGCTATGGATCTTGTTGCCGGCGTCAAGCGGGTCGTTGTTGTCATGGAGCATTGCGCCGCCGGTGCTCCCAAGCTCGTGCAAGCGTGCACCCTGCCGTTGACCGGCAAAGGCGTGGTCGATCTCGTGATCACCGACCTTGCGGTGTTCGGGATCGAGGACGGTGCGCTTGTCCTTCAAGAGGTCGCCGATGGTGTGACCATCGATGAGATAGCCGCAAAGACCTCGGCGGAATTTGCCGTCGGCGCTTCGGTGCATCGAGCGCCCTGAGCTCATTCATCATCGACGGCTGCTGCGAAGTGGCTTTCAGGTACACCCCGCAGCGCGTGGCGGCACTGCCCTACGGACGGATCCCATGCACGAAATTCTCGACCAACTTGAAGCTCGCCGGCATGCAGCCCGCCTTGGCGGCGGCCAGAAGCGCATTGATGCGCAGCATGCCAAGGGCAAGCTGACGGCGCGCGAGCGTATCGACGTTCTGCTCGATGAAGGCTCCTTCGAAGAATATGACATGTATGTCACACACCGTGCCGTCGATTTCGGCATGGCGGGGCAGAAGATCGCCGGCGATGGCGTGGTGACTGGCTGGGGCACGATCAACGGCCGGCAGGTCTATGTGTTCAGCCAGGATTTCACCGTGCTCGGCGGCTCCCTCTCCGAGACCCATGCGCAGAAAATCTGCAAGATCATGGACATGGCGGTGCGCAACGGCGCGCCGGTAATCGGGCTCAACGATTCCGGCGGCGCGCGCATCCAGGAGGGCGTGGATTCGCTTGCCGGCTATGCGGATGTCTTCAAGCGCAATGTCGAGGCGTCGGGCGTCATCCCGCAGATCTCCGTCATCATGGGGCCGTGCGCGGGTGGCGCGGTCTATTCGCCGGCCATAACCGACTTCATCTTCATGGTGCGCGACACGTCCTACATGTTCGTCACCGGCCCGGACGTGGTGAAGACCGTCACCAACGAAATCGTCACGGCGGAAGAGCTCGGCGGCGCGCGCACCCACACGCAAAAGTCCTCCGTCGCCGACGGCGCCTATGAAAACGATATCGAGGTGCTGGAGCAGGTCCGCGCCCTGTTCGATTTCCTGCCGCTCAACAACCGCCAGAAGCCGCCGCTGCGCCCCTTTCACGACGATCCGGCGCGGCTGGAAGCCCGGCTCGACACGCTGGTTCCCGACAGTTCCAACAAGCCCTACGACATGAAGGAACTGATCACGGCGGTCGCCGACGAGGGCGATTTCTTCGAGATCCAGGAGGCTTTCGCGAAGAACATCGTCATCGGTTTCGTGCGCATCGAGGGCGAAACGGTGGGCGTCGTCGCCAACCAGCCGATGGTGCTGGCCGGGTGCCTCGACATCGACAGCTCGCGCAAGGCCGCCCGCTTCGTGCGGTTCTGCGATGCCTTCTCCATCCCGATCCTGACGCTGGTCGACGTGCCGGGCTTCCTGCCGGGCACCGCACAGGAATATGGCGGCGTCATCAAGCACGGCGCAAAACTGCTCTTCGCCTATAGCCAGGCCACCGTGCCGATGGTGACGCTGATCACCCGCAAGGCCTATGGCGGCGCCTATGACGTCATGGCTTCCAAACATATCGGCGCCGATATCAACTATGCGTGGCCGACCGCCGAGATCGCGGTGATGGGCGCCAAGGGCGCGACGGAAATCCTCTACCGCTCGGAACTCGGCGACCCGGAAAAGATCGATGCGCGCACCAGGGAGTATGAGGAGCGCTTCGCCACCCCATTCGTCGCCGCCGAACGTGGCTTCATCGACGAGGTGATCATGCCGCATTCCTCGCGCCGCCGCATCGCCCGCGCCTTCGCCTCCCTGCGTGGCAAGCAGGTGGAAACGCGCTGGAAGAAGCACGACACGATCCCGCTCTGAGCGACGCGATAAAGGCCTGAAAGAATGTTCAAGAAGATCCTCATCGCCAATCGCGGCGAAATCGCCTGCCGGGTCATCAAGACCGCGAAGAAGCTCGGCATCGCCACCGTCGCCGTCTATTCCGATGCCGACCGCGGGGCGCTGCATGTCGAGATGGCCGACGAGGCCGTGCATATCGGCCCGGCACCCTCGGCGCAGTCCTATATCGTCATCGACAGGATCATCGAGGCGATCCGCAAGACCGGGGCGGATGCCGTGCATCCCGGCTACGGTTTCCTCTCGGAAAACGCCGCCTTCGCCGAGGCGCTGGAGAAGGAAGGCGTTGCCTTCATCGGTCCGCCGGTCGGCGCCATCAAGGCAATGGGCGACAAGATCACCTCCAAGAAGCTAGCGGCCGAGGCGGGTGTCTCGACCGTGCCCGGCCATATGGACCTGATCGAGGATGCCGACGAGGCGGTGACGATCGCCACCCAGATCGGCTATCCCGTGATGATCAAGGCCTCTGCCGGCGGTGGCGGCAAGGGCATGCGCATCGCCTGGAACGATGCGGAGGCGCGAGAGGGTTTTCAGGCCTCGAAGAACGAGGCAAAGAGTTCGTTCGGCGACGACCGCATCTTCATCGAAAAATTCGTGACGCAGCCGCGCCATATCGAAATCCAGGTGCTGGGCGACAAGTATGGCACGACGCTCTATCTCGGTGAGAGGGAATGCTCCATCCAGCGGCGCAACCAGAAGGTCGTCGAGGAGGCGCCCTCGCCCTTCCTCGACCCCGCGACGCGCAAGGCCATGGGTGAACAGGCCGTCGCGCTTTCCAAAGCCGTCGGCTACCATTCCGCCGGCACGGTGGAATTCATCGTCGACGGGGACAGGAATTTCTACTTCCTCGAAATGAACACGCGCCTGCAGGTGGAGCATCCGGTGACGGAGCTGATCACCGGCATCGACCTCGTCGAGCAGATGATCCGCGTTGCCGCCGGCGAGCGCCTGTCCTTTGGGCAGAATGACGTCAAGCTCAACGGCTGGGCGATCGAAAGCCGGCTCTATGCGGAAGACCCCTACCGCAACTTCCTGCCCTCGATCGGCCGCCTCACCCGCTACCGCCCCCCGGCGGAAGGCGCGCAGGCGGATGGCACCATCGTGCGCAACGATACCGGCGTCTTCGAGGGCGGCGAAATCTCGATGTATTACGACCCGATGGTCGCGAAACTCTGCACCTGGGCGCCGACGCGGCTTGCCGCCATCGACGCCATGGCTGATGCCCTCGACGATTTCGAGGTCGAAGGCATCGGCCACAACCTGCCCTTCCTCTCCGCCGTGATGGGCCATGAGCGTTTTCGCGCCGGACGGCTCACCACGGCCTTCATCGCCGAGGAGTTTCCCGACGGCTTTCACGGCGTCGCACCGGATGCCACGGCAGCCCGGCAGCTTGCCGCCGTCGCCGCCTTCGTGCAGCAGGCCGTGCAGGAGCGCGCCGCGCAGATTTCCGGCACGATCGGCAATCACCGCCGCGTCGTCGGCAAGCGATGGGTCGCCAGCCTTGCCGATGGCGAGCAGGCGCTGACATTGGAAAACCGGGACGGCAGCGTTTCCGTCCAGTTCGAGACCGGCGAGACGCTTTCTGTCGAAAGCGACTGGACGCCCGGCCGCCGTCATGCCGGTTTCGCCGTCGCGGGGCAGCGGCTAGGCGTGAAGGTCGACCTCGTGGGGCCGGCGATCCGCCTGCGCTGGCAGGGCATGGACGTGAAGGTGCATGTGCGTGCGCCGCGTGTCGCCGCCCTTGCCCGCCTCATGCCGAAGAAGGCGCCGCCGGATACGTCGAAACTACTGCTCTGCCCGATGCCCGGCGTCGTCATCGCGCTGCTCGTTGCCGAAGGCGATGTCGTCGAGGCGGGTCAGGCGCTTGCCACGATCGAGGCGATGAAGATGGAAAACATGATGCGGGCGGAGCGCCGCGGCACCGTCAAGCGCCTCGCCGTCACGGTTGGGCAGAGCCTTGCGGTGGATGAAACGATCCTGGAGTTCGAATGATGGCCGACAAGACGTTTCAGGACTGGGAGGCGCTCGCCGAAAAGGAACTGCGCGCCGCCCCGGAAACACTGACTTGGCGCACACCTGAGGGCATCGCCGTCAAGCCCGTCTATACCGCCGACGACGTCGCGGGCATTGATCATCTCGGCTCGCTGCCGGGCTTTGCCCCCTTCGTGCGCGGGCCGCGCGCCACCATGTATGCCGGCCGCCCCTGGACGATCCGGCAATATGCCGGCTTCTCAACCGCCGAGGCCTCCAACGCCTTCTATCGCAAGGCGCTCGCCGCCGGCCAGCAGGGCGTTTCCGTCGCCTTCGACCTCGCCACCCATCGCGGCTATGACAGCGACCATCCGCGCGTCGTCGGCGATGTCGGCAAGGCGGGCGTCGCCATCGACAGCGTCGAGGACATGAAGATCCTGTTCTCCAACATTCCGCTGGAGAAGATCTCCGTCTCCATGACGATGAACGGCGCGGTCATCCCGATCCTGGCGAGCTTCATCGTCGCCGGCGAGGAACAGGGCGTGGCGCGCGAGGCGCTGTCCGGGACCATTCAGAACGACATCCTCAAGGAGTTCATGGTCCGCAACACCTATATCTACCCGCCGCAGCCCTCGATGCGGATCATCGCCGACATCATCGACTACACGGCGCGCGAGATGCCGAAATTCAACTCCATCTCGATCTCCGGCTATCACATGCAGGAAGCCGGCGCGACGCTGGTGCAGGAATTAGCCTTCACCATCGCCGACGGGCGCGAATATGTCCGCGCCGCCATCGCCAAGGGCTTGAATGTCGACGATTTTGCCGGCCGCCTGTCCTTCTTCTTCGCCATCGGCATGAACTTCTTCATGGAAGCGGCCAAGCTGCGCGCCGCCCGCCTCCTCTGGGACCGCGTCATGGACGAGTTCCAGCCGAAGAAGGCGTCCTCGCGCATGCTGCGCACCCATTGCCAGACCTCCGGCGTCTCTTTGCAGGAGCAGGACCCCTACAACAACATCGTGCGCACCGCCTTCGAGGCGATGTCCGCCGTGCTCGGCGGCACGCAGTCGCTGCACACCAATTCCTTCGACGAGGCGATCGCGCTGCCGACGGAATTTTCCGCCCGCATCGCCCGCAACACGCAACTCATCCTCCAGCACGAGACAGGCGTGACCAAAGTGGTCGATCCGCTGGCCGGCTCCTACTATGTCGAAAGCCTCACCCATGAGCTCGCCGAAAAGGCCTGGGCGCTGACCGAAGAGGTGGAGGCGATGGGCGGCATGACGAAGGCGGTGATCGAGGGTCTGCCGAAACGCCTGATCGAGGAGGCCGCGACCCGCCGGCAGGCCGCCGTCGACCGCGGCGACGAGGTGATCGTCGGCGTCAACAAATACCGGCTGGAGGACGAACAGTCGATCGACATTCTGGAGATCGACAACAGCGCCGTGCGCGCCGCGCAGATCAAGAGGCTCACCGACATCCGCCGCCTGCGCGACGGCGCGGCCGTGGCCGCAGCGCTCGGCGCACTGGAAACGACCGCGAAGACCGGCGAAGGCAACCTTCTGGAAGCAGCGGTCGCTGCGGCACGGGCGCGCGCGACGGTGGGCGAGATTTCCGATGCCATGCGCCGCGCCTTCGGCGACCACGCCGCCGTGCCCGACGTGGTCGGCGACATCTACGGCCCCGCCTATGGCGACGACCCGGAATACACGATGCTCGCCGGGCGCATAGCCGCGCACGGTGCCAGGCCGAAGATCATGGTGGCCAAGCTCGGTCAGGACGGCCATGACCGCGGCGCGAAGGTGATCGCCTCGGCCTTCGGCGACCTCGGCTTCGATGTGCTGATGGGGCCGCTCTTCCAGACGCCGGAAGAGGCGGCCGCCCTTGCCGTCGACGCGAAGGTGCAGGTCGTTGGCATGTCCTCGCTTGCCGCCGGGCACAAGACGCTGGCGCCAGCGCTGGTCGCCTCCTTACGCGAACGCGGGGCGGAGAATGTCGTGGTGGTCGTCGGCGGCGTCATTCCGCGGCAGGACTACGATTTCCTCATCGAAAACGGCGTGGCCGCCGTCTTCGGCCCCGGCACCAATGTGCTCGACGCGGCCAATGCCGTGCTCGACCTTGTCGAAGGCCGGATCCGCAATCAGTAAGGAGAAGCCCATGCTCGGAGCGCTCAACCACGTCGCCATCGCCGTGCCCGACCTCGCCGCTGCCGCCGACCGCTATGCCCAGCTGGGTGCAAAGGTCTCCGCGCCACAGGACCTGCCCGAACACGGCGTCACCATCGTCTTCGTGGAGCTGCCGAACACCAAGATCGAACTGCTCCATCCATTCGGCGAGGTCTCCCCCATCGCCGGTTTTCTGGAGACGAACCCGGCCGGCGGTGTCCACCACCTCTGCTTCGAGGTGGCGGATATCGGCGCCGCAGCGGAAGCCGTCCACGCCGCCGGCGCCCGCATTCTCGGCGACGGCACGCCGAAAATCGGCGCCCACGGAAAACCCGTCCTCTTCGCCCATCCCAAGGATTTTCACGGCGCGTTGTTTGAGTTCGAGGAACAATCTCGCGCCTTGTCCGACCGCGCAGATGCGCCTGACGAAAAATAGTGGCGTCAGACGAAGTGCATCTCGCAATCCACCCTGAAAAGCCGAGCATTCTGCCGGGTGCCGAAAATCACCGGATTCCAGCGAGCTGTTGGCGGCTATGTTTCAGGCGATTATCGGTCCTCAGACGTGTCGCTTCTTCAGCTCAATACTTTCAAACGCCTCGCACAAGCTGGTTTGTCAGACGGATTCCGTATTTCCGAAGTTTCGCATAGAGCGTCGGCCGGGTGATACCAAGTGCACCGGCAGACTTCGCTATATTGTATCCGCTATCTTCGAGGCAACGCAGTATGGTCTGCCTCTCGATAGCATCCAGATTGAACTTTCCTTCCTCTGTCACCGATGCTGTCGCGGCGGGAGTCAATTCGACTGACAAACAATTGTCCGGGATGCTTTCCACATGGTCGCCATCCACCGAGTTGACAAGACGCTCGATGATGTTCTGAAGTTGCCTGATATTGCCCGGCCACGAGAAATTTGTGAGCTGACCGAGTGCTTCCCTGGACAGCGAGATCGTAGAGCGATGTAAATTCGCGCAACTGCGCCTGACGAACTCGTCCGTCAGTCTTGCGATATCCTCACGTCTGTGACGAAGTGGGGGAAGGTTGAGCGGTATGACATCCAGGCGATAGTACAGGTCTTCCCGGAACGCGGACTTTGCGACCATCTCCCTGAGGTCTCGGTTGGTTGCGGCAATGACGCGCACGTCGATAGCTATGCTGGCAGCCCCTCCTATGCGCGTAATTTGACGCTCCTGAAGGACGCGCAGCAGCTTCGCTTGAACATCGAGCGGCATCTCGGAGATCTCGTCCAGGAAGATCGTACCTCCTGAGGCGAGTTCAAAGCGGCCCGGCCGACCAACCTTGTCTGCACCGGTAAAGCTCCCGGAAACATATCCAAACAGCTCGCTTTCGATCAAGTCTCTCGGCAATGCCGCACAATTGATTGCGACGAAGGCGCTGCCGGCTCGACGGCCTTCGTTGTGCACGGCTTGGGCGAAGACCTCCTTGCCGGTTCCGCTTTCACCAGAAATCAGCACATTTGCGTCGGAGCGTGCCGCTCTCTTGCCTTCGACAATTGCGTCCTTGATGGCTCTGGAATGACCTAGGACGTCCGAAAAGCGGTAGCGCGCACGGTCGCCGGCCATTCGGTTAGAAAGCTTTTTGACGCGAGACATCTCCCGGAACGTGTTTACGACCGATAGAACGGTCCCATCTCCGTTCCGAATGGGGATGGCCGTATCCATGATTTGCAGATCGAGGCGGGACGATCGGATATGCAATTCCCGATCTACGTAAGGGTTCCCCGTTCGAAACACGTCACGGATGGTAAGATCGAAGTCAAGAATTTTACCGAGCTGCTTCCCGAGGCAATCGGAAATCTCAAGCTTGAGCATACGCGATGCAGGGACATTCATGTGCTGCACGACGCCATCGCTGTCCAAAACAAGCAGGCCGTCGGAAATGTGATCCATGATCGCCATTTGCTCGGCGATCGCCCTGTTGAGCGATTCAGTGTTCGTATGCTGCGTCATCGAGCGAGACAGGTACTTCGCGGCGATTTTTGCAATATTCTCAATTGCGTCGGAATGGTCTAATTCAGCCGCGAGACACAGAAGTAGTCCTTCCGCTTGCCGAGAGCGGACTTCAGATTTCGCAACATGGACCCTGTCGCGCGCGGCCAACTTGTCCAGTATCGGCCCGTAAGACGCGCCAATAGCAGGCGCAGCCACCGAAATGTTGTGGGAATACGATGAGAGGAGCTTTTGGTGCTCGTCAAGAAGAGCCAGATGCAGCCCCGCCGTAGGCAGGGCTGCATTCAGAAGTTCTCCAATTTCCGCGATCGCACCGTCGATCAGCGAGCGAAGTTTTGAATCCACCATACGTCACCTATTGCCATCGCCAGAGTGAGACGTAGGGATAGGAAGTCAAGTGCGCAGGACCGGCTCACAAGCTAGAGGCCATGCCTTCGAGGTAGGCTCCTCGGATTTCCGGCATGTCGGCAAGTACTTTGGCGTCGCCTTGGTGAACGATGCGGCCAGTTTGCAAGACATAACCGCGGTCCGCAATCGATAGTGCCTGGGCAGCGTTCTGCTCGACAAGCAACACCGTAATCCCGCGCCGATCGTTGATTTCGACAATCGCCTGGAAGATCTGGCGTATGATGATCGGCGCGAGACCCAAAGAGGGCTCATCCAGAAGAAGCAGGCTTGGTCTTTGCATGAGTGCCCGTCCGATCGCGAGCATCTGTTGTTCACCGCCTGACAGCGTACCCGCCTTCTGGCGTGAACGATCCTTGAGTTTTGGAAAAAGACCATAGACAGATTCCAGATCTTCCTCGAAGTACTGCTCGTCGGCGACCGTTGCCCCGAGCTGCAGATTCTCGAAGACCGTCATTTGCGGCATGATGCGCCGTCCTTCAGGAGAATGCGCAACGCCCAGCCGCGCAATCTCATGAGCCGCGAGCTTTGTAATCTCGCGGCCCTCGAAGGTGATGGCACCTTCCCTGGCAGCCGGAGCGGCGAAAAGCGTGCGCAGTAATGTCGATTTGCCGGCCCCGTTGGCGCCCAGCAAAGTAACGATTTCTCCTTTTCGCACGGTCATGTTGATACCATGAAGCACTTCGACCGCACCATAGCCGGCCCGAACGCCGCGCAGGTCAAGAGATATGCTCTGCTTGGCGCTATCGTCTTGCGATGGGCCTTGTCGTGTTGACTTGGGCGCCTCGTCGCTCTCGCCGAGATAGGCCTTGATCACCTTGGCGTCCGTGCGAATTTCGGCCGGCGTACCTTCCGCGATCTTGGTTCCATGTTCAAGGACCACGATCCTGTCCGAAACGTTCATGACGACACTCATGTCATGCTCGATGAGCAAAACACCCAGTCCAAGCTCGCTGGCAAGCTCCCTTAGCAGTTCGCCGAGCGATGCGGATTCGCGAGGGTTGAGGCCCGCGGCCGGCTCGTCGAGACACAGAAAGCGTGGATCGAGGCACATTGCGCGCGCGATTTCCAGCCGCCTTTGCAGCCCATAGGGCAGCGTTCCAGCTTCGTCGTTCGCCCGCTCCGCCAGGTTCATGCGCTCAAGCCAGTGCATCGCGACATCGATGGCTGCCTTCTCGGCTTTTCGATAACTGGGGAGCCCGACCAGTCCGGCAAGCTGGAGCAGGCCGGAACCGCTCATGGCTCGATGCTGGGCAACCAGCAGGTTTTCAAGAGCAGTCATCCCGGCGAACAGCCGGATATTCTGGAACGTCCTTGCGATCTTCGCCTGTGACGCAATCTGGTGCCCGGGCATCTGGTCTACGCGCGCCGACGTCCCATCATAGGCTATCGAGACTTCACCCGAGGTCGGCTTGTAAAAGCCTGTGAGGCAATTGAAGGCGGTCGTTTTTCCAGCGCCATTGGGACCGATAATGGCGGTGATTTCGCCACTCTCGGCAACGAAATCGAGATTATTGACCGCGACAATGCCGCCGAAACGCATCGTCATGTTCTTGACGGACAATCGTCCGCGTGCGGATTCATTGACTATCATACGTTTGCCTCCACCGCCGCCGCTGGACGTCCCTGTATATCGACTACGACGGATGGCCGTCGACCGGAAAGGAGCCCGCGAGGACGCCAGACCATGATGGCGACCATCGCCAGTCCGAACAGGAGCATACGGTATTCGGCGAAATTTCTTCCCAGTTCCGGCAGGCAGACAAGCACCGCTGCAGCAATGACAACGCCGACCTGGCTCCCCATCCCACCGAGGACGACAATCGCCAGGATCACGGCGCTTTCGGTGAACGTGAAACTTTCCGGGCTGATAAATCCCTGCCGGGCAGCGAAGAAACAGCCTGCCAAGCCACCGAGCATCGCGCCGAGAGAGAACGCAGAAAGCTTGACTATGGTGGGATTGAGACCAAGGGCCTGACAGGCTATCTCGTCTTCGCGAAGTGCCTCCCATGCGCGCCCTATCGGCAGACGTCTCAGCCGCTGGGTGAAAAGCAATGTGACGACAGCCAATGCGAGGATGACGTAGTAGAGCCAGGCGATTCTCTGAAGCGGCGAAAACGGAATATCGAACACATTGGAGAAGGTCGGCGAGCCATCGGCGGACGAAGGGAGGAACGAAATACCGAAGAAGCTCGGTCTTGGGATGCCGGCGATTCCGTTTGGCCCGCCGGTGACGTCCGTCCAGTTGATCAGAATGATCCTGATGATTTCGCCAAAGCCGAGCGTGACAATGGCGAGATAGTCCCCGCGCAGGCGAAGAACCGGGAACCCGAGCAATATGCCCAGCAGCGCCGCGACAGCGCCAGAGATAGGGAGCGCCTCCCAGAAGCCAAAGCCGTAATATGTCGACAGCAGTGCCAGCGTATAAGCTCCGGCTGCATAGAAAGCGACGTAGCCAAGATCGAGAAGACCGGCAAGCCCGACAACGATGTTGAGGCCCCAACCGAGCATGACGTAGATGAGGAACGTGGTTGCAAGGTCAAGGGTGTAGCGTGTCGAGATCGGTAGAAACGGAAAGACCGCGGCCAGCGCCAGGAACAATCCCAGAAGGAGGGAGACTTGCCACGATTTCAGTGTGGGAAGGCTCCACCATCGGGGACGTGGTGCGCGGCTTGGATTGATAGCCATGAGGAAGAGGAAACGTCCGACGAAAACCGCCCCAACCGCAACCAAGACTGTGATTGGTCGATAGGCGAGACCGCTTTGACTTCCGAAATCCTCCAGCTTGAAGCCGACAAGCGGAAATGCGAGTACGGCTGCCACAAAGGCAGCAAATACCGCTTGGCGCAAAGCGCTTGAGGCGCGCACTGAATTGATCTGCATCGTCTCAGACCTTCTGAATATCGGCGCGGCCAAGCAGGCCGGTCGGCATGACGGTCAGGATGAGGATGAGCACGGCAAAAACGGCAACGTCCTTGTAGGCTCCGGACACGTAGCCACCCCAATAGGCTTCGACCAGGCCTATCAGAATCCCGCCGAGCATTGCGCCGGGGATCGAACCGATACCGCCGAGCACCGCGGCCGTGAATGCCTTCACTCCGGCCAGAAAGCCGATGAAGAAATCGATCGATCCATAATAGAGGGTCACCATCAGACCGGCTGCGGCCGCAAGTCCCGCTCCAATGACGAATGTGAGCGAAATCGTCTTATCGACCGGAATCCCGAGCATTCCAGACATTTGCCGATCCTGCTCACATGCACGTTGCGACCGTCCAAGCTTGGTGCGATTGATGATGTAGTGCAAAGCCAACATCAGGCAGGTGGTCAGAACGACGATCGCGATCTGCATGTAGCTCACCTGAACGACAAAACCGTCCTGCTCGAGAAGCGGTACGCCACCGGTGATCTGAGACGGCATCGTTCTCAAGCGCGCACCTTGAAGCAGTTGGACGTAGTTCTGCAGGAAGATCGACATGCCAATGGCTGAAATCAATGGCGCCAGACGGAACGAGCCCCTGAGCGGGCGATAGGCGATCCGTTCAACCGCCCAGCCGTAGGCTGCGGTGAAAATGACGGCAAGGATGAGCACCAGCAGAATTGCCAGAGGCGCCCAGGTGATCCCGAGGATACCGAGCAATGTGAACATGATCAGCGAAATAAAGGCGCCGATCATGTAGATTTCGCCGTGCGCGAAATTGATCATGCCGACGATGCCATAAACCATCGTATAGCCCAGTGCGACCAGGCCATAAATGCATCCGAGCGTCAGACCGTTGATCGTCTGTTGAAGAAAATACGCCATGCAACCCCCTCCGGCCGAGTATTCTCGGCGCTAGAATATGTCAGTGAGCCGGGCGGCCTCTTGGACCGTCCGGCAGCGCTGCTTTACCTTGGATTACTTCAACGGCGCGTACTTGCCGTCTTTCCAAGCGTAGAGGATGAAGGGTTCGGTGCTCGGATCTCCCTTTTTGTCGAAGGAGATCGGCCCGAGGACAGATTCGAATTTACCCTTATGGAGAGCTTCAGAGACAGCGGTCCCGTCGAACGATCCTGCCAGTTTCGCAGCCTGCGCATAGGCCTGAACCGCCGCGTAAGTATAGAGCGTGTAGCCCTCCGGCTCATAGCCGCCATCGCGGAAGGTTTTGACGATGGCATTCGCGCCGGGATTTTCGCGAGGATCGGGATAGAATGTCATGAGAAAGCCATCGGCAGCGGGACCGGCGATCTTCGCAAACTCCGTGCTGGCGATACCGTCGCCACCCATGAATGTGGCCTTAAGCCCTTGCTCTCGTGCCTGGCGGACGAAGAGTCCTCCCTCGGCAAAATAGCCGCCGAAAAAGACGAGATCGACGTTGGCCTGCTTCAGCTTGGAGATGAGGGTGGAGAAATCCTTATCGCCCTGCGTTACCGTGTCGAAAACAACTTCGGTGACACCCTTCGCATTCAGGTTGGTTCTGACGCCTTCAGCTAAGCCTTGGCCATAGGTCGACTTGTCATGAATGATGGCGATCTTGGTGCCGAGTTTGCGAGCAATTATTGCGTCAGCGGCAACCGTTGCCTGCTGGTCATCGCGACCGCAGGTTCGGAACACATTCGGCAAGCCGCGATCCGTGAAGAGCGGTCCGGTGGATGCAGCGCTGATGATCGGAATGGCCGACTCTGCGTACACTTCCGAGGCAGGGATCGACGAGCTTGTGCAGAGGTGTCCGATAACGGCGGCAACATTCTGTGCAGCCAGTTTATTGGCGACCGCGACAGCCTGTTTCGGGTCGCAGGCGTCGTCTTCCGCCTGCAAGACGATTTTCTCGCCGTTGACGCCGCCAGCGTCGTTAATCGCCTTCACAGCAGCCTCCGCGCCGCGCTTCATCTGCTCGTAGAAGGACGCATACTGTCCGGTAACCGGGCCAGCGACGCCGAGGATGATATCAGCCTGTGCTGTGCTTGCGACCAACGCGAGCATCGCGGCAGACAGCGCAAATCTTTTCAACATTGCATATTCTCCTTGTTCCACTCTTTGAGGTTCGTTCCGGTATTCCAACACACCAGTTGACCCGCCCACCGCAGCAGGTCGATTGACGGGTTCAGTCCCGCTTTCTCGTTGTGAATCGCTCGACGCGCGCGGTCACCTCGGGGCGCAGGAAGCATTCGATTGTTGCTTCCTGTTCGAGCTCGACGGCGCGCCAAAGTTGTCCGCCCAGGTCCATGTTCAGCATTCGCTTCAGTCGTGCGACCGAGAACCGGGCTTTCGAGGCGATCTTTTCGGCGATCTCGAAGGCCTTGGCTTCCATCGCGTCTTGGGCAACGACGAAATTGACCAGGCCCAAGGCCTTCAAATCGGCTGCTGACTGGCGCTCGCCGAGCAGCATCAGCTCCATGGCGCGCTGATAACCGATGGTCTGGGGGAGAAGATGGGTAACGCCGCCTGTAACGTAGTATCCCCAGTCGAATTCGGGGAAAAACGCCGTGAGCTGCTCTGAGGCGACCACGATATCGCAGTTCAGAAGCCACTCGAAACCGCCCCCAACCGCGTAGCCGTGAATTGCACCGACGATCGGCTTGTCGCAGCCGAGCATCAGGTGGGTTATCTCCTGAATGGAGGCAATGTGCTTGGTAACGGATTCAGGCGTCTGACTGTCGTGATCGACTTCCTTGAGATCGTCGCCCGAGCAAAATGCGCGTCCGGCGCCTGTGAGCACGATCACTGAAGTGTCGGGGTCCGCACTCGCCTGTTTCAACGCGGACGAGAAAGCCTTTAGCAGGTCAGTGCTGATGGCGTTGAGCCTGTCCGGCCTGTTGAGTGTTACGAGGCCGATCTCGTTGCGCCGCTCGTATAAGGTATAGCTCATGGTCAGACCCTTTCTATCCAGCTCGTTTTGCCTTCGGTGCGTGGTAAGTGATCGAGAGGAACGATTGTGACCGACGCGGTAGCGCCGGCCGTCTCTTGGATGGCTTTGGCAAGCGCTTTCGCAGCGGCGTCCCATTGGTCGGGTGCAAGGTCGCGCGCCGCCTCGGCTCTGACCTCGATGCGATCGTACGGACCAGGTCCTTTGAGGGCGATCCTGAATTGACCCGAGCTAAGGTCCGGCCGGCTGAGGATCGCTTTCTGGACTGCCGTCGGAAAGACGTTGATGCCGCGCACATTGAACATGTCGTCGGTCCGGCCGGTGACTCGAAACCGCCATGCCGTTCGACCGCAAGCGCACGGCCCGGTCCCAGTGACGGTGATCACATCGCGCGTGCGGTAACGGACCAGTGGTTGGCATTCCTTGGCGAGATGGGTGCAAACGAGTTCGCCAGTCGTCCCTTCGCGGATCGGCAGGCTGTTTTCATTGGCGTCGAGGATCTCGACGAAAATCGCGTCTGAGCCGTGGAAATGGAGATCGTTGGTCCGTTCACATTGACTTGCGAAGAGACTGAGAATCTCCGACATGCCGTAGTTCGCATTGCGGACGCCGAAGCCCCACGTGCTCTCCATCGCTTCGCGAAACTCGGCATTGTCCAACCCCGCTTCGCCGCCGAAGAGACCCAGGCGAAGACCGAGGTCGCGGGGTTGGCGGTCGGTGGTTTCTCGGAGAATTTTTTCGAGCAATGACGGATAGGATGGCGTGCAGGAAATGACATTGACTCCAAGGTCAATAATCGTTTCGGCGAGTTTTACTGTGTTGCCGACGCCGAACGGGATGACGCAGGCACCCGCCGCCTCGAGCGCCATGTGATCCGTAAGTCCGCCGGTCCACATGCAGTAGTTGAGGCAGTGAACGACGCGATCCCCTGGGCGCAGGCCTGCCGCAAACAGTCCACGGCCCCCAATTTTTGCGATCAGATTGACATCGTTTTGGCTGTTGGCCAGATGTAGTGGTCGACCGGTGGTTCCAGACGTCCGGTGCAACCGAACAACTTGGTCCTCACGGCAGCCTATGTAGTTGCCGAAGGGGTACAGAGCCTCCTGGCTCCGGCGGAGATCGTCCTTCTCCGTGAAGGGCAGGTCGGCGAGGGCATCAAGCTTGATGTCCTTGGTTTTCAGCGCGCCGAATTTTTCCAAATAGAAAGCCGATTCACGCACATAGGGCCATTGCCGTTCCCATAGTCGATCTTGCAGCTGTCTAACTTCTGTCGGCGATTTCGTCTCGAAATCTGGATGCAACATTGCATCGGCCATGACGCTTCCTATCGCTTGTATTGGACCCATGAAAGGCGCTTAAGACCGCGCCGTTCTTAAAGTGATTGCAGCATTCGTGCCAAGTGAATGGAGGTCGATAAAAAGCTGCGATTACAGCATGTTAACGCCGGCGATCGCCGTACAAAAAATGATCACTGATTAATATTTGAACGTAAAATATCTTTACATACGTAAGAACATTATACTGTCGTTGGGTCGAATGAGCGATCCGCACAGCAGCAGGCATGAGTCCTAGGCCTGCAAATGAGATAACCCGAGGCCGGAGTGTTTGGGACCTCCGGCCTCGGGTTATCGAGTGTTTTGGTAGGGCAGCTTGCGTTGCCGTGCTTATTCCGCCTTCACCACCATCGCTATTCCCTGGCCTCCCCCAATGCACATAGTAATGAGACCGTATCCGCCACCGACGCGCTGGAGTTCAAATAGCGCTTTCACGGTCAGAATGGCGCCGGTCGCTCCAATCGGATGGCCGAGTGCGATTGCACCGCCGTTTGGATTTGTGATTTCTGTTGGAAAGTCCAATTCATTCGCCACAGCGCAGGCTTGCGCTGCGAAGGCTTCGTTCGATTCAATTACAGCGAGATCGCTTACGGTGATGCCGGCGCGCGCAAGGGCTTTGCGCGATGCTTCAACCGGGCCAAGTCCCATCACCGAGGGCTCAATACCGGAATGGGCATAGGAGATCAGACGTCCCAGGATTGGGTAACCTTCAGCGTGCGCTACGTTTCGGTCCATGAGCACCAACGCAGCTGCGCCATCATTTAACCCGGACGCATTGCCAGCTGTTACGCTGCCATCCTTCGTGAAGGCTGGTCGCAGCGTAGCCATGTTTTCAATGGATGCGTCCGCACGAACATGCTCGTCCTGATCAAAGACGACGGTTTCCTTACGACCCTTAATCTCCACCGGAATGATCTGCGAGTGAAATCGGCCAGCTGCGATGGCCGCGGCCGCACGCAAGTGGCTTTCAACGGCAAATCGGTCTTGCGCTTCGCGATCAATGTCGCGTTCTCTGGCGACGTTCTCGGCGGTTATTCCCATATGTCCATTGCCGAAGGGATCGGTCAGCACGCCCACGACCATGTCGATGGCCTTTGCATCACCAAGCCGTTGGCCTTCTCGGAGTGCAGGTAGCAGATAGCCTCCCCGGCTCATACTTTCGGCGCCCCCCGCAACGGCGCAATCAGTATCACCGAGCAAGATGGATTGCGCGGCAGAAACAATGGCCTGCAGGCCAGAGCCGCAAAGACGATTTAGTGTCAGACACGGCACATGGGGCGGCAGGTGGCCTTCGATCGCGGCCACACGAGCAAGATACGCATCCCGCGGTTCGCCATGGATGACGTTGCCGAACACGACATGTCCGACACGTTCAGGTTCAATTTTGGCTCTATTGACCGCGGCCTCCAAGACCGTGGCCGCGAGAGTGGTTGCCGGAACATCCTTCAACGAACGCCCGTATGTCCCTATGGCTGTGCGAACTGCCGAGCTGAAGACGACTTCTCTTTGCATTAATACTCCTCCAATGCGGCAATAAATCCGCTTCACATTGTAATTTTGAAGCTCCTCAACCAGTATCCAATCGAGCGGTTGTGAGGCCGAATCCACTGCGCGCCAGACCTTTTGAACACGATCGCCCGGGAGCTTCAGCAAGCGAACAATCGGCGGCGATCGCTGGCCACAGGCAGTGAAAAATGACGCCGCCGTTCTTTGTGTGCATCTTCCGTGCCAGTTCGTTAGAATCTCTAGAAAGCTTGGAAGGTAGATTGCTCCCGGGATGCGGGTCTCAAATGCGATAAAAAATTTTACGTAAGAGTTATTTACAGGTGTTCGCTTTTTTTCCGATCATCCGCTCGAAGGCTGATGCAAATTCGCGGCAGCAAAACGCTGCCAGACCATCTCAAGGTTTAAAACCGTTTATATTGAATTGTTCGTGGGCAAGTAGATCAGGTCGGGGCGGCCGTTGAGCGCCCTGTGGAAGGGCTTCGCTTCGCTTTTTCCGGGCGTTCTGAGAAAAGGACCAGTGATAGCGTAACCCTAGAAAGGCTAGAACGCCAGCAAATTAAAGGGGGAACAATACCGAGGTGAAAGAAGGACACCGATCACGTCCCGCGCGACGACAATGCGCTTAAGACTGCCGCTACTTTCGATCACCTAAGACGCGTTGTCCATCTTCTTTAAAAGCCGCGCTTTCATAGAATCCGTGAGTGGAATGGATTTGCGAGCTTCCAAATCAAAGAACACGGTCTTCAGGTGCATCGTGGCAACGGCCTTATCGTCTCGACGTATCTCTAGTATACCTTTAAGGGATGTTCGACCGATTTCCTGAACCGCGCCGAATATTTCGATAATCGCGCCAACTGGCACTTCGGCTTGGTAGGCTATCTCGTGGCGAACATCCGCCCAGCCCCTGCCTTTCCATTCGGGCTCTGCAAGCGACCAACCGGTAGCGCGGTTTACAAGTACATTCTCACCGTCATCGAAAAACGCCATATAGTGCCGTGTGGTTAGATGGCCCATTACGTCGCAGTGCCATGGCTGCACCATTGTCCTGGTTAGGAGTTCCACGATCCACCTCGTGACTGCTTCATTGTGGTTTCGAGCAACCAGATACTACTCTCGATTCAGACGTTGCTGCCCGAACCAAGACGGATCCCGTTGCTGCCAATTCGGGCTCGGCGAGTTTAGTGAAGTCACCGCGATCCGCCTGCCAAGCAATTATCTTGTGGGCGGTGCAATCAAATTGCATGACATCGTTTTCATCGCAAACAAGAACAGCAGTGATTTCGAGGTATTCTCCTGACCTTATGAGGCTGGGGAACGAGGCGTCCGAGGCGTCGAACTTTGTAGCGGTTCGGCTTGAGTTAATCAGAATCTCGTTGATAGCATGGTAGAAAAGCTCGAGGGTCTTCATTCCTTTTACGAGCGTACCCGGCGCCTCATCCTGCTCCTTGATGCGTACCCTTAGCCGACCTTCCTTCATATCCCTCGCTCCTGTAGGCCGTTGCCTGATTAAACAATTAAACGGTCAACCATTTGTTTAGTCAGTGAGCTACGATTTTGCAAAGTCATTTTTTGTTAGAAGCCGCCAACATCGGTTGTCGGAGTTAGAAGAGGTCAGTCTTCCTCGTAAGCCTTGCCGCGGATCGCTTGCCGCGCGACGGCAATCCAGCGCAGTCAAACACCGTGCGGCGGTCAGATATAGAATTTGAACGGCTGTTTCCTCGCGCCTTTTCCGGCAGAGCCCAACTTCAGAACCTGAACCTCCCCGACCAAAGCGACTCAACTTTCTCCGAAGTTAAACCCGTGGCGGTTCATTATCTCCCTACTTTGTTCTGACGGTTTGTATCCATTCAGAAGCCAGAGGCAACTTCGAAGTCACTTGCCATCCGGATAATTTTGCGTTAGCGCTAACGTGAACGCTAAGCTAATTCGTCGGCTGGCGTCACTCAGGAGGAGGAATTCATGCTGAAGATCCGTCGTCGGTCTTTCGGGATTGCGCTCGGCGCGTCCATCATCGCATTGCAGGTCGCAGTTCCCGCGCTCGCGCAAGACAAGGCTGTGGTTAATTTTGCCGCCGCGTCATTCGCCGAACCCGGCCGCGGCGACATGCTCAAGGCATGGGTTGATAAATTCAACCAGCAGAGCAAGTCTGTTGAGGTCAAGCCTGTCACCATTCCGTTTTCTTCGTTCGTCAGCACCATCTTCACGCAGATGGGTGGCGGTGCCGGTCCGGATATCATCCGTTTCGACCTGCCCGAGTTTTATGCCGCTGTCGGTGCCAAGCGCGTCGTGCCGATCGACGATCTGATCGGCAACGAGAAGTACAATTTCACAAGTCCGGACAAGTACATGAAGATCGACGGCCATCGCTATGGCCTGGCGTTCGAGATCAGTAACTACGCCATGATATACAACAAGGCTCTTCTGCCGGACGGCAAAGCGCCGACGAAGTTCGACGAATTCGTGGCGGCTGCGAAGACTGCTACCGCGAACGGCAATTTCGGTTATGCCTACCGCACGACGATGGCCGAACGTGGCGGCATGTGGTACGATCTTACCAATTACGTATACGGCTTCGGCGGCCGCTGGTCGAACGACAAAGGCGAGCCGACCATCAACAGCCCCGAAGTCATCAAGGGTGTGACGGCCTTCAAGGCCATCTATGACGCAGCCGCCACTCCGAAGGGTGCTGACGCGGCTACCTATCGCCGTATGTTCTGGGAGAAGAAGGTCGCGATGGAAATCGACAACGGCGGAATTGCAGCCGTTCTGTCGTCCCAGGCAAAGGATTTCAAGATCGAGGCGGCCCACTCGCCCTTCCCCGAGCGTGCGCAGGGCATGATCCTCGCACCGGTGACGGTTAACGCCAACAGCAAGGTAAAAGAGGCCGCCGGTGAGTTCCTCAAATGGATGTTGACGCCTGACGCCCAGCGTGAGCTCCAGTCTATTCTTGGCGCTGCGAACGTCGCGACTGTCGTCGAAAGAACGCCGGAAGAACTCGCGGAAAAGCCGTGGCTCAAGGTGTACGACGACCAGACACAATATAGCGTTCCCGCCCTCCCGGCTGGCCTTGAGACCAAAGCCCCGGAAATCCAGCAGATCGTCATCGAGCAGGTGATCAAGGTCCTCCAGGCCGGCGTTGATCCGAAAGAGGCCATGGACGAGGCTCAGCGCCAGGTCATCGCACGGGTCATCAAGAAGTAAAATCCGGCCCTTTCACCGCCCTGGTGGAAGGGCCCCTCATTTCCAAGTGAGAAAGTGATGCCAACAGCGAGAAATATATCCTTGCGCAAGGCGAACGAGATGCCGCAACAGTGGCTTGCGGTGTTCTTCATCGCACCTGTGGCGATCTATCTCCTTGTTTTCCAGGCGTACCCGCTGATCCAAGAGCTCTTCTTGAGCTTCACGTCGTCCTCGCTGCTATCGCCGGGCGAGACCGAATTCGTTGGATTGGAGAATTACCGCACACTCGTTTACGACCCGGAATTCCGGCAGACTCTTTGGGTAACGGTCATTTACACCATCGGATGTGTGTTTGGTTCGCTCGCAATGGGCCTCGGCGCCGCCCTTTTGCTGGATGCACCTTTCGCTGGCCGCGGAGCAGTTCGTGCGCTCGTGACAATCCCATGGGCCGCCCCACCCGTCGCAGTTGCTCTTGTTGGCGTATGGATGTTCAACGCTCAATACGGGATCATTAACCATGGGCTGCGTGCCATCGGGCTCGATTTCGGCAATTGGCTGGACTCCCCGAACCTTGCGCTTCCAGCGATCCTGGTAACAACTATATGGCAGATCTTTCCGTTTTCTGCGGTCGTTATCCTCGCTTCCCTGCAAGGCGTGCCGAAAGAATTGCGGGAAGCCGCGACAATGGACGGCGCAAACCGCTGGAACGTTTTCCTCGCGGTCGTCTGGCCGGGTATTCGGCCGACGGTCGCCCTGCTTTCCCTGTTCACGACGGTTTGGTCGCTTCGACGCTTCGATCTGATCTGGCTTATGACCCAAGGTGGCCCGCTCGGTCGCACGAACACGCTCGTAATCGACCTTTATCGACGTGCATTCGTCTATCTTCAGCTCGGCCCGGCCGCCGCTGCGGGCGTCATCGGTCTTGTCGTCGCACTGACTGTCACCCTCGTTTATTTCACCCTCAGCGTTCGCGCTGAGCGCGCAGCAAAGAGGTAGGGTCAATGTCTGCCGCAAACACAATCCGCTCCATTCTAATCCTTGCCCTTCTCGGAGTTGCCGCGTTTCCGCTCTACTGGATGGTCGTCACGTCGTTGACGCCCTCGAACGAGATGTTCGCTGACAGTCCGAACCTGCTCCCGACGATCAGCCGCTTTGGAGTTTACCTCCACGCCCTATATGAAACGAATCTTCTTCTCTGGCTCAAGAACAGTCTGATCGTGGCGCTCGGGACCACGGCCCTTAGCATCGCGCTTGCAATCCTTCCTGCCTACGCGCTTTCCCGTCTGAGTTTCAGGGGCAAAATCGCCTTTGGGCTTGGCCTCTTCATCACCCAAATGCTGCCGGAAGCTACGCTGGTTGTTCCGCTATATTCGATCTTCACCAATCTTACCCTGCTGAACTCGCTTTTCGGACTTATCCTCGCCAATACGGCATTCACCGTGCCCGTGGTCACATGGATTCTGAAGGGAGCCGTCGACGGCATTCCCTATGAGATCGAGGAAGCGGCCCGTATGGAAGGTGCGAATCGCCTTCGCATCGTTGGCATCATCATCGTCCCGTTGATCGCTCCCACGCTCGCGGCGGCTTCCGTCATCGCCTTCTTCCATGGCTGGAACGAATATCTCTTCGCCCAGACATTCATCAGCGACGAGCAGCTTCGTGTCGCCTCAGTGGGGCTCGCAAGCTATGTCGGGGAACTCAGCACGCCCATAGACACGGTCATGGCGGTCGGGTTCATGTACACAATACCGGCTGTTGTCTTCTTCCTTTTCGCCCAACGCTATGTTGTTTCCGGCATGACAGCCGGCGGCGTGAAAGGCTGAGCGGAAACAAAACCAGCGGGACCGGTGATCGGCCTTGCATAATGCGAATTGTAATGTTAACGCTAACGTTAACGCTAATTATTCGCCGTGAACCGGCGAAACCAAAATGAACGATCTAACGAGGAAAACGCCATGGACATGCCTGCCAAAAAGAACATCCTTTCCGGTTACCGGGTCCTCGATTGCTCTATCGCAATGGCGGGCCCGTTTGCTGCGCAGCGCCTGGGCGATCTCGGGGCCGACGTCGTCAAGGTCGAGCCCGTCACGGGTGAATGGCAGCGCCACGTTTCGGCTGGCGGCGCAACCGGAAACAGGATCAACGTTTCGTTCCTGTCGTTGAACCGCAACAAGCGTTCGCTTGCCATCGACTTGAAGAGCGAGGACGGAAAGCAGGTGTTGCTGGAGCTCGTCAAGACGGCCGACGTCTTCTTGCAGAACTATCGTCCAGGTGTCGCAAAGCGCCTTGGTGTCGACTATGAAACGCTTTCCAAGATTAACCCCAGACTGGTCTACGTCTCTATGTCCGGCTACGGCGAGGACGGCCCCTACGTCAACAATCCCGGCCAGGATCTGATCCTTCAAGGTCTGTCCGGTGCCATGATGTCGACGGGCCGAGCTGGGGAAGCCCCTACTGCCGCCGGTCAGTATCTGGTCGACGCCGTAACCGCCTACAGCGCCTTCGAAGGTACTCTTGCTGCCCTCCTCCATCGCGAGCGTACCGGTGAGGGGCAGCTGGTTCAGACCAATATGCTCGACGCAATTACGACCCTCCAGATGCAGGAACTGTCGGTATTTACGGTTGGCCACAAGGAACAGAAGCGTTCTGCCGAACCGCATGCGCATGTCTTCATACGCGCTCCCTACGGCGCCTTCGCGACGGCGGACGGCTACATTATCATCGCTTTCCCGCCGCTCAAGAAATTCGGCGAAATCATCGGGGAGGATAGCTTCCTGACGATGCAGGACGAGGTCGACAGCTGGACCCGCCGCGACGAAATCTTCGCAAAGACCCGCGAGCGCCTGACGGCAAAGACCTCCGAGGAATGGCTCGCGCTATTCAGGGCCGCGGACATCTGGTGCGGTCCCGTCTATGGCTACTCGGAATTGGTCGAGGACGCCCAGATCAAGCACAACGAAACATTTGTCGAATATGACCATCCGACGGAAGGGCGCGTGAAGACGCCCGGCTTTCCGCTCAAGTTTTCCAAGACACCATCGGAAGTCCGTATGGGCGCACCCGTCGTTGGCCAGCACACCCGCGACGTGCTCCGGGAAGCCGGCTTTAGCGATGATAAGATCGAGGCGTTGGAAAAGTCGGGCGCAATTCTTGCCGGTTCGCTTTGATGCAAACGATCAAAGCACTGACTTGGGATCATCCGCGGGGATATAACGCCTTGGCTGCGGCATCTCGGACCCCGGAACTCGCCGCATCGGGTCTGGAGATTGTCTGGGACAAGCAGCCTCTTGAGGGATTTGAGTCGTACCCGATCACCGAGCTTTGCGCCCAATTTGATCTCGTTGTCATGGACCATCCCCACGTCGGTGAAGCAGTAAGAGCTGGCTGCCTTCAATCTTTGGAAAAGGTTTTTGGCGCGGATTATGTGACAGAACTCGGAAAGAACTCGATCGGTCCGTCGCTGGCAAGCTATCGCTTTTCGAGCCAGCATTGGGCGCTTCCCCTCGACGCGGCCACCCAGGTGATGGCTCGCCGTCCAGACATCGTCGCAACAGAACCGGTCACGTGGGACGAGGTCAGGCGGTTATCGGCAGAGACTGGAAAGGTCGCACTCTCCCTGGCTGGTCCGCATGCCATTTTGAACTTTCTTTCGGTGTGCGTTTCACTGGGAGAGCCACCGGCGTTGGCAGATCCTGAGCAGCTGGTATCTGCCGAAATCGGCGCAATGGCTTTCGACCTGCTCAAGGAACTAGCAAGGCGCAGCCCAATGTCGGTCCGCGCCAAGAACCCTATCGGAATCTTGCAGTATATGGCCGAACACGACGATGTCGTGCTCTGCCCGTTGGTCTACGGCTATGTAAATTATGCAGCCCCGAAGAACGGCAAGCCTCTGACGTTTACCAATGCACCGCGGCTCGCGGTCGGTGGCCGACCCGGTTCGGTGCTTGGAGGCACCGGGATCGGGATCACAGGCCGCTGCCAAGTATCCGATCCTCTGAAGTCGCATTTGAAATGGTTGCTGAGCGAGGAGACCCAAGCGGGTTTCATTCCTGCCCACGACGGTCAGCCGTCAAGCCGAAAGGCATGGCACGATGCTAGGGTCAACAGCCGTTGGGGCAACTTCTATATCGGCACCGCCGATACACTCGAGAACGCCTACGTCCGCCCACGTCATAATGGCTACATCGCGTTCCAGGAAGCCGCCACCATAGAGTTGAGGGAATCGTTCGAGAACGGGGACACTCCGTCTTCGGCAGTCGCAAAGCTGCAGGCGCTTTATATGGCAAACCGAGTGCCGGGCGACGAACGATAGGGTCATCGGTCAGCAGCAAAAATCAGTCGCCACATTTTGGGAGGGTTCAGTGGGCAGCATCAAACTCGACAAGGTCTCGAAATCATTTGGAGAGGCGTCGGTCATTCCGTCGATCGATCTCGACATCAACAGCGGAGAGTTCGTCGTCTTCGTCGGTCCGTCCGGCTGCGGCAAGTCCACGCTGCTGCGATTGATCGCCGGCCTGGAAGATGTCTCCGGCGGCAGGATCGTCATCGACGGTAAGGATGTCACCGAAAATGCTCCTGCCGCTCGCGGCCTGGCAATGGTGTTCCAGTCCTACGCGCTCTATCCGCATATGAGCGTGCGCAACAATATCGCCTTCCCGCTGAAGATGGCGGGCATGGACAAGGCAGAGATCGACCGCAAGGTGAACGATGCCGCACGTGTGCTGAACCTGACCGACTATCTGGACCGCAAGCCTCGGCAGCTCTCGGGTGGCCAGCGCCAGCGCGTGGCGATCGGCCGCGCTATCGTGCGCCAGCCATCGGCCTTCCTCTTCGACGAGCCGCTGTCCAATCTTGATGCGGCGCTACGCGTCAACATGCGCCTTGAAATCAGCGAACTGCACCAGCAGCTGAAGACGACAATGATCTACGTCACACACGACCAGGTGGAGGCCATGACCATGGCCGACAAGATCGTGGTGCTGAACAAGGGCAATATCGAGCAGGTCGGTTCGCCGCTGGAACTCTACCGCAGCCCGCGCAACCTCTTCGTTGCGGGGTTCATAGGGTCGCCCAAGATGAACTTCATCACTGGTCAGACGGCAGCAAAATACGGTGCCCACACCATCGGCGTTCGCCCGGAACACGTTGACGCTTCGCTCGAGCAAGGGACTTGGGCAGGCGCAGTCACCGTCGCCGAGCACCTAGGCTCGGACACTTTCGTCCACGTGAATGTCGATGGCATCGGCTCGCTTGCCGCCAGAGTTGGCGGCGACTTCGCCGTCTCACATGGAGACCGGGTTTACCTCACGCCCCAGCAGGGACGTGTCCATCTCTTTAACGAGCAAGGATCGAGATTACAACCCGTCAGCTGATTGATGGGAAACGTAATGCATCATTGATTTAATCTGATGTGACCTTTGATTGAGGCCATCAGGACGTCGGGATAGCACTGGAAGGCATTCAGCGTCTTAGGAACACTAGGACGCCAACGACGATCACCCGGGATGGAGCTCGAAGGTGATTGGTTCCAGGAGGAGGATCCAGATGATCAGAACAACTATCCTGTCCACGCTTGCCGGTCTGTTGCTTTCAGGAAGCGCGATGGCGCAATCGGCCCCGAAAGTTGAAGTACTCCATTGGCTGACGGCCGGCGCCGAATCTGCGGCAATCAAAGTGCTTGCCGATGACGTCAACAAACGCGGTGGCCAGTGGGTGGACATGTCTACTCCAGGCGGCGGGTCAGCCGCCCGTACGATGCTGGCGACTGGTCTCGCCGGCGGAACGCCGCCCGGCGTCGCATTCCTAGCCATGGGTCCGGAAGCCGCTGAGCTTGGGGCGCAGGGTGTCATGCGCGATGTCGGTCCATATGCAAAGGACAAGGGCTATCTGGCCTCGGTGCCTGATTATGCAATGGCCATGGGTCGAGGAGAAGGTGGCGCCGTCTATGCACTGCCGGTCGCTTTCGAGACTCAGAATTTCATGTGGTATTCGAAACCTGTCTATCAGAAGGTTGGTCTCGAGCCCCCGAAGAGCTGGGATGAGTTCCTGACGCAGGCCGACAAGATCAAGCAAGCTGGCTTCATACCGCTCGCCGTCGGCGAACAAGGTTGGCAGATCATCCTGATTTTCAATTCAGTCGTTCTCGGTGAAGGTGTCGACTACTACGACGACCTTTTCGTCAAGCAAACGGCCGACGCTCGTCAATCCGATAAGCTCCTCAAAGCGTTCCAGACGTTCCGAGCCCTCTCGAAGCTCACCGACGACGGTGCACCCAACCGACTTTGGAACGATACCCTCAATCTTGTCGCCAACGGACGTGCGGCAATACAGATTATGGGCAGTTGGGCGGGCGCAGAGCTCGACAAAAGCGGTAAGGCTTTCGGCAAGGATTGGGGCTGCGCCCTCTCTCCTGGCCAGCCTGTCGCGATCATTGGTGCAACCGGCTTCGAATTCCCGAAGCTGAGTTCAGCCGATGGCGAAGCAGGTCAGAATATCTTCATCGACTCCATGATGGATCCGGCCGTGCAGGCGGCGTTCTCTGTGCAGAAAGGTTCCATCCCGGCACGGACAGACGCTGACACGAGTTCACTTTCCGAGTGTTCCAAGATTGCCGCCGAGGCGATCAAGGGTGGAAAGGGCGTTCCCTATATCGCAGGCGTCTTGCCGACTGAGCTTCGTGGACAGCTTCAAGACTTTCTTGCTGATTTTTGGGCCAACAAGAGCGTGACCCCGGAAGATGCCGCTAAAGCTTATGCGCAGCTTCTGGACGCGGGAAACTGATCTAAGCCGGAGGCGAGCAATTTCGTCTCGCCTCCTCCCAACTTCCGGCGATAGGTTTTCCATGACGCGTACGAAGCTCCGCCCACATACCGTAGCAAAGCTCGTTCTGCTTCCTGTGATTTTGCTCACTGCGGTGGGGGTCTATGGAAGCATGCTTTGGACAGTACAGATTTCATTCACCTCATCCGGCCTTTTGCCGACTGGCAAATTTGTGGGTCTCTACCAGTATGTCGAGCTCTTCAAGCAGAACAGATGGACCGTGGCCTACCGAAACTTGTTTTTGTTGGGTGGTCTCTACATCGTTTTCTGTCTGTTGTTCGGCACCCTGCTCGCTGTGGCGCTCGACCAGGGGATTCGCGGGAAAAATATCCTGCAGACCGTCTTCCTTTATCCCATTGCCCTCTCGTTCATTGTAACGGGCCTTGCGTGGCACTGGGTGCTCAATCCGACCACCGGGCTCGAATTTTTCGTGCGCAGCCTGGGATTTGAAGACTTCCGTTTCAATCTTCTCACCAACCCGCAACTGGCGATTTTCACTCTGGTCATCGCCGGAGTCTGGCATTCGTCGGGATTGATGATGGCAATCATTTTCGCTGGCTTGCAGTCGATCGACGGCGAAATCTGGCGTGCCAGCAGGGTCGATGGCATTCCCAAATTCACCATGTATCGCCGAGTTGTCATTCCCATGCTGGCGCCAGTGTTCGTCACTTGCCTGGTGCTGCTCGCCATGCAGGTCGTCAAGAGCTACGACCTGGTCGTCGCCATGACAGGCGGAGGCCCAGGTTACTCAACGGATGTCCCGGCGAAATTCGTTGTCGATCATCTCTTCGAGCGAGCCAATATCGGTAGGGCATCCGCCGCTTCCGTCCTGATGCTTCTGACGGTCGTCATCCTACTTGGCTGTTCCTCGCTCGCATCCAAATGGCGCGCCCGTGCTCAAACGGAGGAAGGCAACTCATGATGAAAGTTCATCTGACCCCCGGAAAGCTCGGCCTTTATGCATTTCTGGTGATTTCGGCGGCGTTCTTCCTGATCCCCTTCTTCGTGATTTTCACCACATCGCTCAAAACCACCGAGGAGATTGCCAACGGTTCGATCTTCGCGCTTCCCCACGGATTGAATTTCGCGGCTTGGACGAAGGCGTGGTCTGGAGCATGCATCGGTCGGGAATGCAACGGCATAAGCCCGGGCTTCTTCAATTCGGTCAAAATTCTCGTATTGAGCACGTCGATTTCGCTACTTGCCGCCGCATTGAACGGTTTTGCCCTCGCACAGTGGCGCATCCGTTACGAAGGAAAGATAATCGCCTTTCTGTTGGTGGGTGCTTTCCTACCCTACCAGGTGATGCTCTTTCCGCTTGTGCGCATGTTCGCCATCTCGGGGATCAACAATTCCCTGGCGAGCATCGTGATCGTGCACGTGCTGTTCGGGCTGCCGGTTCTGATCCTGATCTTCAGGAATTTCTACGTGTCTCTGCCCGCCGAGTTGGTCAAGGCAGCGCGGGTTGATGGGGCCGGTTTTTTTCAGACGTTCTTCCGCATCATCATGCCAATGTCGATCAACGTCTTTATCGTCGCCGCGATCCTATCCGTCACAGGCGTCTGGAACGATTACCTTCTCGGTCTCGTCTTTGCAGGTAGAGACAATCTTCCGATGACAGTCGCGCTTGCTTCGTTGGTCGGAACTCAAATCGGCGTTCCCGAGGACAACGTCAACATGGCGGCGACCCTGATCACGGCGGTCCCTCCCCTTCTCCTTTATCTCCTTTCCGGCCGGTTCTTCGTGCGCGGGGTGACCGCCGGCGCTGTCAAGGGATAGCATCATGACAAAAGTTCAGCTTAAAAATCTCGACCGCTACTATGGAAACTACCATGCCCTGCGCGACATCTCTCTGTCGATTGGATCAGGGGAGTTCATCGTCCTTCTCGGACCATCCGGCTGCGGGAAGTCGACATTGCTGTCTGCCATAGCCGGACTGGATGAACTGCAAGGCGGGCAGATCCTTTTCGATGAAACAGAGGTCACGAACCGCGAGCCTAGCGATAGGAATATCGGCATGGTGTTCCAATCCTATGCCCTTTACCCAACCATGACGGTGCGAAAGAATCTCTCGTTCGGTCTCGAGGTTGCACGCACCAACCGCGCGGAAATCGACGAGAGAGTTAAATGGGCCGCTCAAATCCTCCAGTTGTCAGGGCTGCTCGATCGAAAGCCGGGACAACTTTCGGGTGGCCAGCGTCAGCGCGTGGCGATTGGAAGAGCGTTGGTGCGCAAATCAAACCTCTTTCTTTTTGATGAGCCGCTTTCGAATCTCGATGCCAAGTTGCGAACGGAGATGCGCGTAGAGATCAAGGCTCTGCATGAGAAGCTCGGCGCAACGTTCATCTACGTCACGCATGACCAGATCGAGGCGATGACCCTGGCATCGCGGATTGCTGTCATGCGAAGTGGAGTGATCGAACAGTTCGATTCACCTGAGGCACTTTACAACAAGCCAAGCACGCTTTTCGTTGCCGAATTCCTTGGCTCTCCGCCAATGAACCAAATTGAAGGACAGATCGCTCTCGACGGCGAAGAAGTCTTCATCGAGCACAATGGGCTCCGCACCAACGTCACGGGATATCCGTTCGCCCAGCAGCCAGAGCGTGGAGCGAAAGTTGTCCTTGGCATCCGAGCCGAGCAGTTGTTCCCAGGTGAGACAGGGGGACGCGGTCAGCTGAAGCTCTCCATGCACCTAATCGAGCCGTTGGGAGCCGACAGCCTTGTGTGGTGCGAGCTTGCCGAGCAACGCATCGTGATGCGTGTTCCTCCATCAACTGCACGCACGCTCCATGGCAACGTCCCGGTAAGCTTTGACCCCAAAGAAATCTCAATTTTCGACGCCGCCAGCGCGCGGCGAATTTAAGCAATACATGAAGGAGATGTCGATGTTCTTTGCAACGAACGTATATGGCTGGACACTTTTGGCTCGTCGCGATGGACGAGACTGGGATCTTGGACAAGCCATGGCAGATGCCAAGATGGCCGGCTTGACCGGTTGGGAACATTCGTTCCGAAAGGCTGAAGACGTTCCGCTAGTGGCCGACACAGCCAGACAGAAGGGCTTGGAGATGCGCTCCGCCTATGTGCATGGTGCGTTTCACGAGCCGGAGCTTGCTGACGCGGCGACCGCCAATGCACTGAAGATTGCGGCCGCTCTGCGGGACGTGGGCGTCCGTGAACTAATTT
Organism: Martinezella sp. CNPSo 3957; assembly: GCF_057784395.1. Lineage (NCBI taxonomy): Bacteria > Pseudomonadati > Pseudomonadota > Alphaproteobacteria > Hyphomicrobiales > Rhizobiaceae > Martinezella > Martinezella sp. CNPSo 3957. The sequence goes on along the minus strand of NZ_JBXSOU010000022.1, from coordinate 17,085 downwards.
TCAATCCGGATCCCTTGCCCGGCGGAGCTCTGAAATCAGACGCGCAGATCTCTACACAAACCCGCGCGGTCAACGCACTCGGCGAAACATTGGCGAAGGACGGCAGCCGCCTACTCTATCATACCCACGATCCCGAGATGAAAGCTGGCGCGCGCGAGTTTCACCACATGATGGTCAATACAGACCCCCAGGCGGTAAGCTTTTGCCTGGACGCGCACTGGGTCTATCGCGGTGCGAACAACAGCCAACTGGCGCTGCATGATGTTGTATCGCTCTACGCAAACCGCATCGGGCTGATCCACCTCAGGCAGTCGATCAACGGCATTTGGAGCGAGGCCATCGGCGCGGGAGATATCGACTATCCGGCGCTCGCCGCGCACTTGGTGCGCCATGGCGTGAAGGCCCTAATGGTACTTGAGCTCGCCATGGAAGAAGGCACGCCGGCCCTGATGTCGGGTGTCGAGGCAAATGCCGCCAGCATCCGCTATCTTGAACCTTTGCTTGCGCCGATCGCAATCAACTGAGGACGTTGCAATGACCTGGAGAATCTACCTTGTAGGCGCCGGCGCAATCGCTCATCAGCACGCTATCGCCGCCAAGAAACTTGAGGGCGTCGAGCTCTTTGCAGCAGACCCGTCTACCACAGCACGCGATACCTTTCTTGCCGCGTTTCCCCATGCGACCATGTACGAGGACGCTGAGGCAATGCTGGCAAGCTCGCCAGCGCAAGATCATGATATCGTGGTTCTGGCCGTGCCGCCGTGGTTGCACCACACCGCAGGGCTAAGCGCCTTCCGTTCTGGTCGGCACGTCCTGAGTGAAAAGCCGGTAGCCCGATCTCAAGCGGAATTGAACGAGTTGCTGGCGGCGGCTGCAACGGCCGGTCGACGGCTCGGAGATTGCAGCGTTCGCTTCCTGGGCAATGAGGCGCTCGCCCGGGCCCGTGACATTCTTTTATCCGGCGGCATCGGCTCGCCCTACCATGCAAGGCTCGTCAACCGGCGCCCCCGATCGCGCCCAGGCGTTGAGTACCAGCCCCAGAGCGGTTGGTTTCTCGACAAGAAAAAAAGCGGCGGCGGGGCGATCTTCGATTGGGGCGTCTATGATCTGACGATGTTCTTCGATGTCCTGCGGCCAGTTGCGGCTCATATCCATCAGGCGTGGTTGGCAACGCCGAAAACGGCGATTGATCCGGCAGGTGTCGAGATCTCAATCGAAACCCATGCCGGTGCTGCAATGACGCTTGAACTCGCATCGGGTGCGAAAGTAGCATTCGACTATGAGCGCGGAAATGGTTTCCACGGAGACCCACAGTCGCTCCTGAACGTCGATGGTTCCGCCGGTGGTATAACTTGGCAGTGGACACCGCCCTTCGACGACGATGTTCCGACTCTGACCCATCATGTGGACGTGGAAGGCAAGCTGGTGCCAATGGTCGAGAAGTTTCCCGGCTTCGGTTGGGAAAGCGTCCATTCCCGACCACTGCTGGCCTTTGTCGACCTGATAGAGGGTCGGGACAGCGTCATTCTGCCTGAGGCACGGCTCGCGTTCAATTTCGCGGTGATGTCGGCAATTTATCAATGCGCATCTGACGGAAAGCCCGTCGACGTTAAGCTTGGCACTTGACGATAGCACGGCTTCGAATTTCGGCGCGCATCTTGGCCTCTGTTGAGGCCTCGCGTGGCGCCGAGGGTTCGAACGGCACCTGATGATCTAGATGACGAACGCGGAAGAACCTGGAATGGCTCGGTGGAGAATTGTTGGTATCAACTTTGACCATATGCACATGGGCGATCTGCTTCGTGCAGCATACGATCATCCCGACGCTGAAATCGTGGGTCTGTGCGATCGGGACAGCGCCAGAATGAGAGACGCGATTGGAAACTTCAACATCCAGTCGGAGCAGATCTTCACGGATGTTGATGTGTGTTTGACAAGCACCAAACCTGATCTGGTGATCCTGTGCCCGTCTACCGCAGACCATGCGACAGCAGTAGAGCAGGTCGCAAGGCACCAGATCGATATTCTGATCGAAAAACCGTTTGCTGCCAATCTTCAGGATGCGGATCGCATGATCGATGCAGTTGCGCGCTCTGGCACCAGGCTTGCCATCAACTGGCCGCTTCGATGGTACCCATCGCACGCCACTGCCAAACGCCTAATTGACGACGGAACAATCGGCGACGTGCTCGAAGTGCATTTTTACGATGGGAACCGAGGGCCACTTTACCATCTTGCCGATAAGATCGAAGTCTCAGATGACGAGGTGCGGCGGCGAAAGCCGGATTCGTGGTGGTACAAGGCAGAATCCGGTGGCGGTTCGTTGCTCGACTACCTTGGCTACGGCGCAACGCTGGGCACCTGGTTCATGAATGGGCGGGCGCCTGAAACGGTCACGACTGTTATTTCGGCCGATCCGGGCCTAGAGGTCGATGAGCACTCCATTACCGTTTGTCGATACGCGACCGGGCTGTCAAAATTCGAAACCCGCTGGGGAACGTTCACAGACCCATGGACACTTCAACCGCAACCGAAATGTGGGTTCGTCGTCGTTGGCACCGCTGGGACGATCTCGAGCTACGATTTCGAGCCGCATGTCGGAATTCAAACACGCGCGAAGCGCGAAATCACCTTGATCCCTGTAGATGTGCAGGTTGCCCCTTATCGCAACCCGGTCGAGTACGTTCTTCATTGCAAGGAGACGAACGAACCGATCAGCGGTCCACTTGATCCGGTCTTGTGTCGGACAGCGCAGCGTATCATCGACACCGCCGTCAAATCAGCGAAAGAGCAGAAGACATTGGAGCTTCTTCCGTGAGCGAGAACGAACAGCGGCCAGCTGGTCTGGTATCGGAAGACTCCTATGCTCTTGTGGCGGCGAAGGTCGACGAAATCGAGGCGCCGATCGTTGCCTACGAACCACCGATGCCGGTCGACCGTTCGATACCCATCGGCCTTATTGGAGCTGGGGGGATAAGCTTTGCGCATCTGGATGCTTACCGGAAATACGGCCTCAACGTTGTCGCGATATGCGACCGGAATATCGAACGGGCTGAGGCAAGGCGCGATCAATTTTACCCATCGGCGCGGGCATTGACCGATCCCCAGGATCTTCTCGACGATCCAACTATTCCTGTTTTGGACCTGGCGGTTCATGGCTCGTCGCGTGAGTCACTGATCAGGCGCGCCATCGATGCCGGGAAACACATACTCTCCCAGAAACCCCTCGTCTCGAACCTCGAAGTCGGCAGGAATCTCGTGGAGCTAGCGGAGGGTAAAGGCGTCATTCTCGCCGTAAACCAAAATGGTCGCTGGGCCCCTTACATGTCCTACATGCGTGAGGTGGCAAGGGCTGGGTTGATCGGCGAAATCATCGGTGTGCATGCTGCCTTGCAGTGGGACCACAGCTGGATCGCCGGAACACCATTCGAGGCGATGGACCAGATAATCCTCGAAGATTTCGCAATACATTGGTTCGACTTCGTCGCCAGCATCATCGGGGACACAGCCACGTCAGTGTATGCTACGGGGACAGCGACTGCTGGACAGGAAATCAAATCGAAGCTTGCGGCTCAGTCTACAATCACATTCCCTGGAGGTCAGGCTTCGCTGGTCTTTGACGGCGCCTCTCGCTTCGGCGCCCAGAATATAACGACAATCGTGGGAACGAAGGGCACAGTGAGGAGCGTTGGTCCTGATTTGGCCGACCAGACAGTACGCTTTTTTGTTGAAAAGGGAGCTGGAAGTCCCGCTCTCGAAGGAAGCTGGTTCAACGACGGCTTCGCCGGAGCGATGGGAGCGCTTCTTCGCTCTATCGAAGACGGAAGTGCCCCGATCAACAGTGCACGGCAGAACCTTGCGTCACTCAAACTGGTGTTCGCGGCAATCGAAAGCTCGAAAAGCGGACAAGCTGTGCATTTTTAACGCGATCCTGAGTTTCGCTGCCAAAGCCATCTGTCGATCTCGGCGCAGAATGGCGACTGTGTTCCCCTTACACGAGGTCCATCGCCAAGCTTCGCGTCTTATATTCAGACGGGCTGCATCCGACCAAATTTTGAAACTGCGACGACAGATGGAAGGCGGAGCTGAAACCGAGCAGGCCTGCCACCTCCTTGATGGATTTGTCGGTATTCGCGAAGATATCCTGCGCGCGCCGGATTCTCAGCGACACGAGGTGCTGTTTGGGTGAGACGCCTGCCTTTTCCCGGAATACCCGGCGAAAATATGAATAGCTGACACCCAGTTCCAGAGCGACATCCTCTACCGATACGCGCTGCGTGCAGCGCTCCATCAGAATGACGCGCGCCCGTTCCACGAGACGATCGGCTGGCGCGGCGGATTCCAACTCCCGTTGCTGAGACAGCAGCGCCAGAAGCTGCAGGCCGAGCGTTGAAAGAAGTGGCTGATTGGCAAGCCCTTCCTCCACCGCGAGACTATGGATCTTCTCGAAAATGGCCGCGACGTCCGGGCTGGATGGCAGGACGGAGCGCGCGGGATCGATCAGACCGGCTGTGCGGGCGAAATCGAAAGCCGTGCTGCGGCACTCGATCCAGTTTTCGGTCCAGCCAAGTTCGGGATCGGGCGCGAAGCGATGCCAGACGCCGGGAAACAGGAGAACGATCGACCCTGCCTCGACAGGCTGGCTCCTGCCGCGGCGACCGAATTCGAAGAGGCCACGCCCCTCTGCAATGAGGATGACCTGGTAGGCCTGCAGGATGCGACCCCTTTTCCAGTCGAAATGATGATCGTCGGGATGACGGATCGGAGGATAGACAGAATGAGGCAGGATTTTCGTATGCCCACTGGAGATTGCCGTGCATCCCCAGGCAGCACATAGCCGATTATCGGGCAAATAGAGGAAATAGTTCTGGGTCATGGATCTTGGCTAAGGATCAGTTTTTGTATGCTTCAGATCATTTTTGAAGAAATGAGCGTGATGTCAACCGGGATGTGTGATGCTAGGGTTTACAAAGAGAATGGATCCGACAGCGCAACTTTCCGCTGACGGAACATAGACGAAGCGCAAGCCCGATTGCGGTTCTGGAGGAGAGACGTCAGTGTTTTCGTTGCTGAGAGCGGCCGGCCCTTGCGTGCTGCCATACCCTTTTGATTGCCGCCCGGTAGACCGCCCATGACGGACCGCAAGCTTAAGGTTGGCCTATTCGGCATAGGCCTTTCAACATACTGGCCCCAGTTTGCGGGACTGGAAGAAAGGCTTTCAGCCTATGTCGGGCAGATGGCCGGGAAGCTTGCCCGTCCGGATATCGAGGTCGTCAACCTTGGCCTGATCGATACACCTGAAAAGGCATTCGAGGCTGGTCACCGCTTCCGTGAGGCCGATGTCGACATCATCTTCCTGCATGTGACCACTTATGCACTCTCGTCCACGGTCCTGCCCGTCGTGCGGCGGGCGCGCGTTCCCGTCATCATTCTCAATTTGCAGCCGGAAGCGGCAATCGACTATCTCCGTTTCAATGCAATCGGCGATCGGACGAGGATGACCGGTGAGTGGCTTGCCCATTGCGGCGCCTGCCCCGTTCCAGAGATCGCCAATGTCTTTCGCCGGTCCGGCGTCGCCTTCCACCAGATCACCGGCATGCTGCAGGGTGACGCACATGTCGAGCGCGCTATTGCCGACTGGATAGATGCGGCCCGCGTCGCCCATGTGATGGCCCACAACCGGCTCGGCGTGATGGGACATTACTATAACGGCATGCTCGACATCTATTCCGACCTGACGGCGCAGACAGCGGCCTTCGGCACCCATATTGAGATCGTCGAGATCGATGAATTGGCGCGCCTGCGGCGCGAATTGGCCGACGATGAAATTGCTTCGATTCTTGCGACGATAAGGGCTGAGTTCGACATCGATGCGGATTGCGATCCGGCGGAGTTGCGCAGAGCGGCGGCCACCGCGGCTGCGCTGCGCAAATTCGTCGACAGCAGGAAACTTGGCTCGCTGGCATACTATTATGAATCCACGCCCGGCCACGAATATGAAGACGTGATTACCTCGGTCATCGTCGGCAGTTCGCTGCTGACGGCGCAGGGCGTGCCGGTGGCCGGCGAATACGAGGTCAAGAACGCGCAGGCGATGAAGATCATGGATGCATTCGGCGTCGGCGGATCCTTCACCGAATATTATGCCATGGATTTTGCCGAGGACGTCGTGCTCATGGGCCATGACGGTCCGGGCCATATCAGGGTTGCCGAGGGCAAGACGAAAATCCGGCCGCTGAAGGTCTATCATGGCAAGGTGGGTTCCGGCGTCAGTGTCGAAATGTCGGTCAGGCACGGCCCGGTGACACTTCTGTCGGTTATCGAGCGCGAGGGGCGGATCGTGCTGCTTTGCGCCGAGGGCCAGTCCGTTGCGGGACCGATCCTGGAGATCGGCAACACCAACAGCCGGTACAGGTTCGACATCGGCGCCCGCCGTTTCGTCGAGGCGTGGAATGCCGAGGGGCCGGCCCATCACTGCGCTGTCGGCGTCGGGCATATAGCAACGAAAATCGAAAAACTCGGCAAGCTTCTGGATATCGAGGTTGTCCAGATCTGCTGAACAGTTTCACGCACGGCCGGGCTATGGCCCGGTCGACCACAGCTCAACAGGTGAGGAGGACCTGAAATGCCAATTTGGAATTCGAAAGACCTGATCCGCGGACGCGGTTTAAAGGGACGGCTTGTAGCAGCAGTTCTGGCTCTGGGGGGCCAGACGGCATATGCCGCCGAGATCCATCTCGACGCTCCGGCGCCGACGCCACCGGCCGAGGTGGCAAAATTTGAACCAATTGAACCCGGCAGCGCCAAGGGTCTGACGATCGGCTTCACCCAGCTCATCCTCGGCGTTCCCTTCACCGATGCACTGCAGCGCGGCATGGAAAAGGCAGCCGAAACCGCGGACTTCAAGCTCGTGACCTGCGATTCCAAGATGGATGCCGCAACAGCCCTGTCCTGCGTCCGCCAGTTCAAGACGCAGAATGTCAACGGCCTCGTCACCTTCCAGGCTGAAGCAGCAGCGGCCGCCAATATTTGCGCCGAAGGCCCTCAGGTTCCGGTGATTGCGATCGACATCGAACAGCAACCCTGCCAAACCGCTTTCGTGGGTGCCGCCAATTCCTATGCCGGCGAGATCGTCGGCCATGAACTCGGCATGTATTTCGCCAAAAACTTCAACTGCGAATATGATGCCTTCGTCTCGCTGGAATCGACCGCCGTCGGCGTCGTCAACGATCAGCGTATGGGCGGTATTCGCAAGGCCTTTGAGGCCGTCTGCGGGCCGGTTCAGAACCTCAGAATCATCGATACGGGTGCCGGTGGTCAGGCCGATGCCGCGCAGCGCCAGTTCACCGATACTCTGACCGCCCTGCCGGGTGCCGGCAAGATCATTACAGTCGGCATCAATGAGGACGTCATCACCGCAGCGCTTGCTGCAGCACGCACACAGGGACGAAACCAGGACCTCTATCTCGGTGTCCAGAATTTCGATCCGGACAATTGCCAGATCTGGACCGCGCCGCATTTCATCGCCACGGCCGCTTACTTCCCGGAGCGTTATGCGGATCTGATCGTACCCAATCTGGTCAAGGCGATCAAGGGCGGGAAGATCAACAGCCAGATTCTGGTACCGCACGAGCTGATCACACCTGAGAACGTCTCCAAGGTCTATCCGGAGTACGCCTGCAAATGACGAAGGACTTCCTTGCCGTCCGCGGCATCCGGAAATCGTTCGGCCCTGTCGAGGTCTTGCATGGCGTGGACCTCGATCTGGCAGCGGGAACGATCACCGCCCTTCTCGGAGAGAACGGCGCCGGCAAATCCACTTTCGTGCGGATTCTGGCCGGTGACCATCGGCCTGATGACGGCACGATATCCGTGGACGCCAAGGCGGTGTCCTTCCAGAGCGTGGGCGACGCCCGCGACGTCGGCATAAGACTGATCGCCCAGGAAATCGCCGATGCCCCAACGCTAACGGTTGCAGAAAACATCCTCCTCGGCGCCTGGCCGACCAAGCGGGGGCTTCTTGATCTGCGCACCATGCAGGGGATGGCACGCGAAGCACTTAATCTCCTCGGCGCCGATCTGCCTTTGACCGCGAAAGTGGCCAACCTCAGGCTTGGCGAACGGCAGATCATCGAGATCGCCCGCGCGACGATCGGTACCTCGAAATGCATCATTTTCGACGAGGCGACCGCCGCCCTCTCGGACGCCGAAGCAAAAAAGCTCTTCCAGCTGATCCGGCGCCTGGCCGAACGTGGAGCGGCCATTCTCTATATCACCCACAGGCTCGATGAGGTCTTTGCACTGGCCGACCGTGTCTGCGTGCTGCGCGATGGGCGCGTATCGCTCAACCGCCCGACACGCGAGGTCAGCCAGGAGCAGGTGATCGAGGCGATGGTCGGACGAGCGGTCGCCCAGGCGCGCCATTCATCTGCCATCCCCTCTCCTGTCGCGCCGCCGGTACTCGCAGCCGATCGCCTTGCGTCGGATGCGTTCACTGACATCTCCTTCTCGCTACGCCCAGGCGAGGTGCTTGGCATGTACGGCAAGGTCGGCTCCGGTGTCCAGGAACTGGCCGCATCGCTGGTTGGTGCGCGGGCATTCGACAGCGGCAATCTTCTCGTCAACGGCAAATCAGTGCGCTTTCGTCACCCTGCCGAAGCGATCGCCGCGTCCATCGGTCATTTGCCGGCCGACCGGGCAAGCGAAGGTCTCTTGCGCACCATGACGCTCGCCGAAAACCTCTCCGCGCCCAGTTGGTCGCGGCTGGCGCGCTACGGCATTCTGAGCGGCGATCGACTTCGCTCAGCCTATTCGCGCTGGCACCGTGAACTGCGCGTAAAGGCGGACGCCTCAGGCAACCAGACGATTACCGAATTGTCCGGCGGCAATCAGCAGAAAGTCCTGCTCGGTCGCTGGCTCGAGGCGGGGTCGAAAATCCTTGTCTTGACCGAACCAACGCGTGGCGTAGATGTCGGTGCCCGCCAGGAGATCTATCGCGTACTCGCCGAACTGGCCACCAAAGGCCATGCCATCATCATCGCGACCTCCGACTATGAAGATATCAATGCGGTCGCGAGCCGGGCGCTGGTGCTCGTGCGTGGACAGTTGATTGCGGAAATCCCGCATGAACGCATTTCAACCGAAACCCTGACCGAAGCCGCGGGAGGCGGTGTCCATGCATGATAAGCTTCAATCCGAGGCCATGACGACCATGGCGGATATCAATGCGAATGGCGACAAGGCCAGCTTCTTTCGCAAGGCACCGGAATCGGCAGCCCTTCTCGCCTTCCTTCTGGCGGAAATCGTCTTCTTCTCGTTGAGCTCTCCCTATTTCATGACCTGGGGCAACTGGGTCAACGTGATCACGGCGTTGTCGATCACCGGCGTGCTTGCCGCCGGCGGAACCATGCTGTTGATTGCCGGCCAGTTCGACCTTTCGGTCGGCAGCGGTGTTGCTTTCGTGGCCCTTGTCATGGCGCTGACCGTCAACAGCATCGGTATCATACCGGCGAGTGCGCTGGCGCTCGTCGTCGGCATGGGCATAGGCGTCATCAACGGCTTCCTAGTGACCAAGATCGGCGTCAACGCGCTGATCACCACGCTTGGAACACTGGCCATCTTTCGCGGCCTGACCCAGTCGATCGGTGGCGGCAAGAATATCCTGATCGCCAATTTCGACTGGGCGATCTGGCGCCCCTTCCTCAATATCCCGTTGTCGGCGCTTGTCTTCATTCTCGTTGCCATCGTCGTCGGCATCGTCCTCAAACGCACGGTCTTCGGCCGATCCATCTATGCAATCGGGGCCAACGAGAATGCGGCGCGCCTGGTCGGCATCAAGACGAAGCGCGTGGTTTTCTTGAGTTTCCTGTTGTCGGGCGCCTTTATCGGGCTCGGCGGATTGATGAGCGCCTCGCAGCTTGGCTCGACATCAGGCACAACGGGCCTCGGTCTGGAACTTGCCGTCGTTACCGCAGTCATTCTCGGTGGAACATCGCTGAAGGGCGGAACAGGGACGATGCTGGGTACAGTGATCGGCCTGCTCATCGTCGGCATCTTGAACAATGGCCTGACCCTGATGAATATCAACTCGTCCTGGCAGCAGGCAGCCACCGGTTTTCTGCTCATTCTTGCCGTCTCCTTTGACCAACTGCGGCAGCGACTTGTCGGGAGGCGCTGAGAGACGGCCATGACGGAACAGGCAACGTTCAGGCTGCTCGACAATGTCGATGTGGCGATGCGTGACGGCGTGATGCTGAAGACCGATATCTGGCTTCCGAAAACGAACGCTCCCTGCCCGGTCCTTCTCCAGCGCACTCCCTATCGCAAGGAAACACCTTTCGGTTCGCAGTATATTTCAGCCCTGGAGTTCCAGACCGCACTGCGCCGAGGCTACGCGATCGCAGTCCAGGATACGCGCGGACGCTACCAGTCGGATGGTGACTTTATTCCCTTCAAACATGAGGGGCAGGATAGTGCCGATACCGTCGAGTGGCTACGTCGCCAGCCTTTCTGTGACGGAAGGGTCGCAATGTTCGGAGCGTCCTATGTCGGCGCAACGCAGGTGCTGGCGCTCTGCGAGAATCCGGATGGGCTGAAGGCCATTGCGCCACAACTGACCACGGCACGGCACGGCGAAACATGGATGTATCGCGGCGGCGCGCTCGAGCTCGCCTTTCTGCTTCTGTGGGTCATTGAGTCGCTTGGAGCCAATCATATCCAGCATCGAATGACGGAAATGCCCGCCGATATGCGCGATCGTGTCCAAGGCCTTTTGGCGCTTTTGCAGAAAGATCCGGTTGCCGCATTTGCGAGGTTGCCGATCTTGGATGAGGCTATTGCCGAGCTCGCACCCTATGTTTGCGACTGGTTTGATCCACAGGCGATCGGCGGCAGCTCAGGGTCCGATCTGCCTGCTTGGATCGAGGCAAACAAAACGGCGATGCTGGTTGTTGCTGGCTGGAACGACCTTTTTCTCGAAGGCTCGCTCGAGCTCTTCGAACAGGCCAAGTCACGCTGGTCGGGTAACCGCCACATGCCGGATCGGCTTATCATCGGCCCGTGGTCTCATGGCAATCCCAGCGATTGGCAGGGTGAGGAATGGCTGGGTTATGCCGCCTCGACGGTTGATCTCGCCGAGGAGAATCTCTCGTTCTTCGACAGTGCGCTCTCAGATCGCCAGTCGACATCTCCAATAGTCCGGTATTTCCGTTCCGGTTCCAACAGTTGGCATGCTGCGTCTGACTGGCCGCTTGGCGAAACGATCACCGTGCCGCATTTTCTCGATTGCGGTCGAGGCACGCTCGGCTCGATGCCGGGTGCGAAAGGGAGCAGCACCTTCATATCCGATCCGTTGAATCCGGTGCCGAGCATCGGCGGCGCGACATTCCTGCCCGGTCTGCTTCTTGGCCGCAATTCGGGGCCACGTGATCAGAGGGCGATCGAGGGACGAGGGGATGTGCTTCTCTTCACCGGTCAGCCGCTTCGCGACGATCTTGAAGTGACGGGGTTAGTGACGGCGAGCATCTGGGTTACCAGTTCGGCGACAACCTGCGATTGGACCGCTAAGCTTTGCGAGGTCGATCCGAACGGAAGGAGTGTCGGCATCGTTGACGGCATCCTGCGTTGGAGCCTTGGCGACTTGAGCGATGAACCTCAAGAGATCTCAATTCGCCTCGGACATATGAGCCGCTTGTTCAAGCGAGGACACCGGCTGCGGCTTCAGATTGCATCCTCGAACTTTCCACGTTTCGATCGCAATCCGCAGTCAGGCGTCGCCTCTACCCGCGCCAGGCAATCGGATTTTGTTGCTGCCGAGCAGCGTGTATTCTCCGGGGAATCCTATCCAAGCCGGCTCGTCCTGCCGGTGGTAACCACAGCCTATCCAATGGCGGCGTCATTAGGGATGCTACGTGTCGCTCACTAGCGCCTCATGCGTCCGTATATCAGCATGAACCCTAGCAAGAAGATCCCGAAACAATCTGGCGCTGCGCCGGATCGAAGTTCAACGTTGTAAGGAGAGCTGTTAGCAGTGTAAGAAAGATCGCGCCTGCAGCGGTTCCGAGATAGCTTCCTTTTCCCCTTGAAAGAGCTGTCCCTCCCAGCACCACGGCAATGAGGCTGGGAAGTACATACTGCTCGCCGACAGCGACGAAGACGGTTCCGGTGTAGCCTAGCAGGACAAATCCTGCCAAGCTGGAGAAACCGCCACTGATCGTGTAGCTAAATATGCGGGTACCACGCACCGAAATGCCCGCAAGTTTTGATGCGATGTCGTTAGACCCTACTGCGTACAAGTTAACGCGGAAGCGTGTGTTCTTCAGGATGAACTGGATCATGACGGCGAGAGTGAGCCAGGCAAACAAAATGGCCGGGATCTCGAACAGGAAAGGCTTTGAAAGAAAGTTCCCGAGGACCGGTGCCGCAGATTCGGACGGTTGTCCCTGAGTAAGGACGACAAGCAAGCCTGTGCCAAAAGAACAGCAAGACACATCGTGCTACCGACCGACAAATCGATCCCGTCGCGTCCCGCGAGGATAACGAAACCTTGCCCAGCGGCGACGAACGCCAAAATCCTCGCGACATTCAACTGGCCGACTACTTGGCCTACTGATGCGAAGCCGAGCGTCGCCACGTTGCCGGCGATCAGCATAAGTGCACTGCCTATCAGGGTCATGAGCGCGGGGTTTCGGCTCTGATCTAAAATTTTCGAGAACATCGATTGGCTGCATTCGAAAAGAGGCTATCAGCGCGCCGTTCAACGCACCGCATGCTCCCCTGCCTATGCAGCATGTTGAAAATGTCGGCTAAAGATCAGGGAACCCTCGACTTACGTTGGGAGAAATATCCGTCCTTAGAGAGAGGCAAACCCGCATCGAATACGGTCAGGTGGTGAAAATCCGCGGACGAGAGTATGATAGCCATCGGTTCGGATCGTCATCTCCGACACCGTGCACAGGCTGTAACAATTCCCCCGCGAAAGCGGGGAAGCTCAAATGCGTCCAGAAAACCTAATTCGCTCATGAGAGCGTACGATTTCGAATCGCTCTTGTTCTGACCCCGTGTTTAGGGCATTCCTGTTCGCCGGAGCCCACCTTAGAGAATACTCATAGGCATCTCGAAGCTGCTTCCGTTAGTTTCCCTCGTGACCGCGCAATGTATCGCCGCTTTATGATGGCCTAATCGAGGTGTCCGTTGTCACACTTCAAGAGAGAATGAAGAACGCGGCGGCGTCCCGAAACGGCGTGGCGTTGTCCCGGTTACTGTCCTGAAGGCGACAATGAAGGCGGAAAGGCTTTCGTAGCCTACGGCAAGAGCGACATCGCCGACCGATGCTCCCTGTGATAGCAGCAAAATGGCGGAATGGACCTGCGCTTGTCGACGGTAATTCTTGAAGCTCATGCCCGTATCCTGGATAAAGAGCCTGCTCAGGTTGCGCACGCTTGCTCCGACTTCTTTCGCCCAATTCTCAAGTGTGAGGTTGATGGAGGGATCTTCGACGATCGAGTTGGTAATCCGCCGCACTCGCTTGTCCTTGCCGAGTGGAAGCCGGAATTTTGCGGATGGCGCGGTACTAAACTCGTCCAGTAGCACCATCATCATTCTGTTCTCGGCGCTTCCCGTCGGATAATCTTCTTCAAAGGCAGCAACCTTGTCGAGGAGCGCAACGAGCAGCGGCGACAACGAGATGAGATATCCCATTTCGTCGAACTTCGGAACTGCCACAGGATAAAGGTTCACCGTGCGTGCAAGCGCCTGCGCAAGCGCGGTGACTCCGTGAATGGTCGCTGGCGGGATGAACAGGGCGTGAGCGGGCGGAACGATCCATTCCTCTGCCTCGGACTCGGACTGGACGCGTAAGGTTCCCTCGACGCAGCAGATGAGCTGTGCAAAATCGGCGTGAGCATGCGACGCGAAGACCACCTGATCGATATGTCGCTCGGCGAGCACACGAACAGGACGGACGTGAGTGGGTTTCGCGACATTTAACGAACTAGGCTGTTGAATGGTAATCACTTGACGCAAGCTGCCCCGAGTTTGGCCGTAAATCGACGTTCTTTGTCTTTTCGTAGAATTTCCGCACCCATCTGTAAATGCCAAACTGTTGAAAATAAGGAGAGCCGCATGGATAGTCTCGCTTCTGCCCTTCCGTTTGGAACGATCTTGGAAATCCGGGCCGGAAAAGTCGCATTCCTCGGCGCTTCAGGGGTGCGCTCTGGCATCGCGAAATCGGTCATCGAGGGGCCGGTCGCGATCGGCCCCGTCGGGATTCTCTCCGACCAACAAGCCGAGACGTTCCACGGCGGCAAGGACAAGGCCATCCTCCAATACGATCTCGACCATTATCGTCTTTGGGATCGGGAGGTGACCGTGCAACTCGGAAGGCTCGTCGCGGGCGGCTTTGGAGAAAACTTTGTCGTCTCCGGAATGCACGAGGGCAATATGTGCATCGGCGATCGCGTCAGGGCCGGAACCGCGCTGTTCGAGGTATCGGAATCCAGGCAACCCTGTTTCAAGCTCAATCATCGTTTCGGCGTGTCGACCATGGCCCGTAAAGCCCAAGCCTCTGGCAGGACCGGATGGTTCTACCGCGTCCTGGAGCCTGGCGTTGTGACGGCGGGCGACCGGATTGAGGTCGTCGACCGGCCTAATGCCGATTGGACGGTAAGGCGCATGCAGCACTATCTGTATCATGCGGTCAATGATTTCGACGCCGCCGCTGCGCTCGCGCGGCTTCCGCAGTTGTCGGAAGGTTTCCGGAACCTCTTCGCCAAGCGCCTGACGCAGGGTGTCGAGAACTGGGAGGACCGCCTCTGGAATGGCCCCATAGAGCAGAACGAAGTCCGTCGATGGTTCGAGGTCACCGTCGCCGAGATCGGAAACGACCGCTCAGGTGTAAAGATCTTCCGGTTGAGCCCGAGTACGTCTGAACCGTTGCCGGCGTTCGAACCCGGCGCGCACATAGATGTCAAGATCGCCAATTCCGTCAGCAGAAGCTATTCCCTCACTAAGTCTTCTGACTGTGCCTCCTACGAGATCGCAGTGCAGCGGTCTGCGAAGAGCAGGGGCGGCTCGGCCTATATGCATGACGGGGTAGCCGTAGGGTCGACGCTCCTGATTTCGGAACCCGGAAACTACTTTCCGATGTCGGGAAACGCCGAAAAGCATGTCTTCGTCGCAGGAGGGATTGGTATCACACCTTTCTTGCCCATGATCGAGTACCTTGAACGGACCGGAGGGATATGGGAGCTTCATCTATGCGTCCCTACGCTTGGTTGCGCGCCGCTTGTGGACCGCTTAGAGGAATCGCGCACTGGATGCGTAAACATCCACACAAGCGACCGCAGCAGCGGAACGGGTCGCCTGGACATCGGTGCGCTTCTCGAAACGGTCGATGCAAGATGCCATGTGTACTGCTGCGGTTCGTCGAGGTTGATGGATGCGGTCCGCGATGCCGGTAGCCACTGGCCGAAGGAAAACCTGCATTTCGAAAGCTTTGGCGAACCCGTCAATGCCGGGCGGAAGCCGGCGAGGGTCTTTGAGGTTACGGTATGGGGAAAGCCCGGTGCCCACGAAGTCGACCCCGACACCACCATTCTCGAAGTCTTGCGAAACGCGGGTTATGAGATACCCTCCTCTTGTGAAACGGGAGGTTGCGGCACCTGCGCGATCCGTTACTTGTCCGGCGAAGTAGATCACCGAGACTTCGTTCTTACGGCTCGAGAGAAGGCAAGCTGTCTCATTCCCTGCGTCTCGCGGGCCTTCAGCGAGAGTATAGTGGTAGATCTCGGGTCAGACGACTGAAGCTGCGCGGCGTTGAGATTCGAGACCCCGACCCCAACGCGAAGACGGTCTCGATCTCGCCCGTCGCGGGAAAGCATGGACTCCACAACAGGTGCGGCTAGGAAAGATTGCTGCGACGCCAGTAAGCTTTCGGCTTGTTGGTTATCGGATAGGACCCCTTTCCGAAAACATCCAGCATAGCCTTTCATGTTCGAAGGAAGAGGAGCCTGATCATAACAATTTCGATAACGGGTGCCGAGATAGGAAAAATTGCTGTAGCGTTGTCGCAGTTGATGAAAAAGATGCAGTGATTTTCCGCCGACCGATGCGGCATCAGACGCTCCCTTGATTTTGTCGGAAAGATGCCAGAGTGCACCTTGCTATGGAAGCTGCCGCGGTGCTCACCACCTTGATCGATTTTCCGCGGCACGAGGGCGCGAAGTGCGACTGATGTCGCCCGAGTATCCTCGCCCTACGTAAGAGTGCAAAAGAACGACGACAAGGATGCGAAGCATATAGCGGAAGCCGCGTCGCATGCGACAATACCGTTCGTCGAGCTCAAGTGCGAAGACCAGCGCGATGTTCAGTCGCTGCACATGGCTCGATCGCGCCTCGTTGTATAAAGTAAGCCCACGGTGAAGGCCGCCTTGTGAGGTGACGCTGAACGTCGGAAGTCCTAGTGGTAACACTAGGGATAGTCCTATGACGAAGCATCCGATCGAAGTCATTACATCTGTAGAACGCCGCCGTCGTTGGTCTCGCGAAGAGAAAGAGGGGCTCGTCGCCGCCTGCCTTGAACCTGATGCGGTGATCTCCGAGATTGCCCGCGCGGCCGGTATACATGTCAGCCAGTTGTTTCGTTGGCGCAAGGAGCTGTGCCGGATCGAGGAGCCGCAGGCCGAGACGGGAACCGTGTTGGTGCCGGTAATCGTGTCCGAGGCCGCGCCGACAATCTCTCCCGTTCAACCGGAACCGCCCACCACATCCCATCCCCGTCGGAAGCGTAGCGATGTAATGATCGAACTTGGTCGAGGTAGGCGCGTCCACGTGGATAGCGACATCGACACGGACGCGCTCGGCCGGATTCTCGATTGCGTGCTGGGGCTGCGATGATCCCGGTTCCGAGTGGCGTGAAGGTCTGG
The DNA here is from genome assembly GCF_057784395.1 of Martinezella sp. CNPSo 3957. Classification (NCBI taxonomy): domain Bacteria; kingdom Pseudomonadati; phylum Pseudomonadota; class Alphaproteobacteria; order Hyphomicrobiales; family Rhizobiaceae; genus Martinezella; species Martinezella sp. CNPSo 3957. Next base: position 163 of record NZ_JBXSOU010000022.1, on the reverse strand, counting down.
CTGGCGACGGGCCACACCGATATGCGCAAAGGTTTCCCCGGTCTATCGTTGATGGTGCAGGAGGCGCTGAAGCGCGATCCGATGTGTGGTCACCTGTTCGTATTCCGCGGCCGCGGTGGTGGCCTGATCAAGGTGATCTGGCACGACGGCCAAGGAGCCTGTC
>NZ_JBXSOU010000021.1:0-88370 GCF_057784395.1 Martinezella sp. CNPSo 3957 | reverse complement strand
CTTAATTGACGCCATATGCTGGGCTCTCCCACAGACCAGAGATCGGCATTAATGCGTTGAACGGTATCATTACCGTTACGCGGTCAAACCCGGTCGGTATCATTGAATGAGAGGGTGCCAACCAATCAACATTCAGAAAAGCGAATTAAATAGATGTAATGGCATCGTAAATTGTGATGGAGAAACCGGCGTAGCCTGCAGGTGAGGTGTAAACTTATAAGGCGTGCGCGTTTAGGTCCGGATCTGCGATTATATATCAATCTATAAAGCGATTTAAATGTATTAATTTGTATCGCTTTTGAGATGGGGATCGTTGTTTTATGGTTCTGCGGAAAGGTGGCGTACAGTCTTTCGCCCGCATGAGGATAAAATGAACGAAGTAGTCGCTGTCGAACGGCCGTGGAATCTGTTGGAACCCAATATCGAAGAGGTTCAGCAGGCAAGAGAACGGATAGGCAAGGACCTTAGGCCCACCCCGCTGCTTGAGAATGAGCGAGTAAATGATTCGCTGGGCGCGAGACTTCTCGTGAAAGCCGAAGGCTTACAGCCGACCGGCAGCTTTAAGGTCCGCGGTGCCTTGAATATGATCTCGTTGTTAGCTCAAGACAACGCGCTCGGAAAGGGTGGTCTGCTGACGTTCTCCTCGGGGAATCATGGGCAGGCGGTGGCTTGGGCTGCACGAAAGTTGGGAATGCCAGCCGTCGTTCTGATGCCACATGATGCTCCTGCAACGAAAGTTCGCCTAACCAAGGCATGGGGAGCCGAAGTCATTCTATATAATCGACCTGGCGACGACCGTGAGTTGATTGGAAGGACTTTGGCACGCGAACGAGACCTGACAATCATCCCGCCATTTGAGGATCGACGCATAGTGGCCGGCGCAGGAACGCTTGCCCTGGAGGTCTTCGAAACGCTTACAGGTCAGCCCCCACTCGATCTCCTCGTTACCAATTGTTCTGGTGGAGGAATGGCTGCTGGATCAGCGCTCGTAGCTCAAAAATTGTCACCTACTACGAAGGTCTGGGCCACTGAGCCAACCGGTTTTGATGATCTTCAGCGCAGCTTGCTTGCTGGTCGGATTCTTTCCAACAGCGGCTCCAGCACATCGATCTGCGATTCTCTCATTGCACCCAAAACGGGGGAACTTACGTTCGGCGTCATGTCTAAATATCTGGCTGGTGCCGTCTCAATTGACGACAAGAATGTTCTTCAGGCGATGCAATTTGCCTTCGACGAATACAGGATCGTGGTGGAACCGGGCGGCGCTGCAGGCTTGGCCGCTGTTTTGTCTGGAAAGATCGATGTTAAAGGGAAGACCGTCGTTGTTGTGCTTTCTGGGTCAAACGTCGATCGCTCACTGTTTGAGCAGGCCTTGAATTCTAAGCCCAGGGTAATCTGACAAACGACCTAGGACGAACTATGTGTCGGATTTATCGAGCGCGATGTCGAAGTGCATCGCGGCACGGTAGGACGGTTTCTGCACTGGCCTAGGTTGGGCAATAAGAAGGTTTGGAGATCAGCGAGCAATCATGTCGGGAGATCATAAAGCGCACCATCTGTGAACGAACCACCGCAAAACAAACGCCTTTTCGCGCTTAATCTTCTTCTATGAAACATCGATAACACTCATCCGACGAAACGCATCGTATACTGATGCCAAATTGTGGAAGCTAGAAATCAGATAATTTTTCAATCCAATACATCGATCCTTGCACAAAACTCGTTGTCTCTCCAGCGCTTTGAGGAGATACGAACCGCCTCCTACGCCAGTCCACCATAGACCCGACGACGATCACTTGCGCCGAGATCGGGGCTTTCTGAATGTGCTCATTGAACGAGCCACAGAAAGGAAGCTCTTACGTCAGCGGGAAAGAAGTTCATTGGCCTCGATGTTCATCAGGATACCATCGCGATAGCAATTGCCGATAACGGCTGGACAAGGAAGTTCGCTATTTCGGCACGGTTGCCAATCGGTCTGAAGCCTTGCATGCGGCGTTGAAAAAGATTGGGCCGGACGTTTCGGAGCTGCGCATGTGCTATGAATCCGGGCCATGCGGATTCGTCATTTACCAGTTCCTGGCCAAGATCGGCGTGGGCTATATGGTGATATCGCCATCCTCAATGCCGCGCCGTCCGGGAGACGGGGTAAAGACCGACCGGAGAGATGCTCAGACATTAGCCCGCCTGCTGCGCGCCGGCGAGCTGGTCGCGGTGTGGGTTCCGAATGACACGCATGAAGCGGTTCGCGATGTTGTTCGCGCCAGGCGGCAGGTGAAAGACGATCTTTCAGCGGCCAAGTCGACTTTGAAGAGTTTCCTTTTGCAGCACGGTCGACGATTCAACGGGAAAGCGATCTGGGGTAAGGCTCATTGGGGCTGGCTTTCACACCAGAGGTTTGCTTTTCCGCACCAACAATTCGTCTTCGAGGAATACAAGCGGCGCATTCACGATCTGACGGACCGTTGCAACCGGCTGGATGACATTTTGAAGGAAGCCGTCTCAGGCTGGGTGCTGGGTCCTTTGGTCCATGCGGTTCAGGCGTTGCGGGGCGTGAAGTTGACGGCTGCGGTCACCCTCGTTGCGGAGATCGGCGATATGCATAGGTTCGACAGCCACAAACAATTGATGGCATGGCTTGGCCTGGTGCCAGCCAAGTATTCCAGCGGCACGAGGATCAAGCGCGAAGAAATCACCCGCAGTAGTAACGCGGCTGCCCGGACGATGCTGATCGAATCGGCGTGACACTACCGCTTCCCTGCCCGCGAGAGACGAAGCCTGACAGACCGGAACGCCGAGATCCCGGAGCATATCAAAGCCATTGCCTGGAAAGTGCAGGTTCGCCTTTGCGCCAAGTTCCGAAGACTTGCCGCATCCGGTAAGCAGACCGTCAACGTCTTGGCAGCTGTCGCGCGGGAGCTTGTCGGGTTCCGAAGCCCGAAGCAAGCGGCCTTCAGGCACAACGGGAGTAAAACCAAATAGAAAGAGACATTGGACTTGGCTGGCGTGCTGCGCGGCCTGATTGACGTTGGAGAATCCTTGATATGGCGCTGGGGCAGGAATTCCGATGCCCGCCACATTGAAGGAGGAAGTCCACGACGGAAAAGGGTCGTCCGGTCGCCAATCCGCGAATAGGTGCTTGATCAATCGTCGTCGAGCAACAACTGCGCAGCGCACCTGCCAAGTCCCCATCTTGAAACGGCATTAGCTTTGGTGCCAGAATGACGTTGTGCACCTTCAGTCGTGATCGTACCTGAGAACCGACATTTTATTGATCTGTAGCCTGAACTGCCGTTGATCACGGCCGCTAGGCTCTTTCTTCATTCGCACCAGCTGTGGCTCCGGCGGACAGGATCGTGTCCATGAACATGCGGTGATACCTGTCAGTATCGGCCTTCATAATGATGTTCACACCCTTATCGCTGCCCTTCGGGTTGGCGAACGAGCGCAGCTTGCGCCGGTCCACGACCAGCATGCTGCGGGTGAACTCCCCGGCTGTCTCGACGGCCACCGGCAGCCTGTAGGACAATGTCACCAGGCTCGGATCGATGGCAATGGCGAGCAGGAGGCCGCAATGGCCGGCGCAGGTGCGCACATGGAGGAACGATTCATAGAAATCGAGATAATAGGGCAGGATACGGGTGAGATGCCGTACGCCCGGATGGCCGACGTCGCGCATTTTGCGCACGTCTTCCTCGCTGATCAGCGCATCCATGGTGACGTCGAGCGGCAGGATGGTCAGCGGCAGGTCCGACATGCAGATGATCCGCGCAGCATCCGGATCGCCGTCGAGGTTAGCCTCGGCAACCGGGCTCGTATTGCCCGAAACGGCGATAGCGCCGCCCATCCACAATATCGAGCCGACGTGGCGCATGAGGTCGGGGTCGAGCCGATAGGCGAGCGCAAGGTTGGTGAGGCGGCCCATTGCAACGATGGTCAGGTCCTTTCCATGGATCCGGATCTGGTCGAGAATGAAATTGGCGGCATAGCCCTCCGCCAGACGGTCGCCAAGATCGAGCTTGCCGAGCGCGCCGCGCCCATATTGGCCATGGACTTGCGGAGCGGGTCCGCAGCCGCCGATGAGCGGCTCGGGCGCACCGCGAACGACCGGGATATCCCGGCCCATGAGCTCGATGATCTCCAGCGCGTGATTGGCGCAGTCGAGCATCTCGGCATTCCCGAACACCGCGGTAACCGCCACGATATCGACGTCGGGAAGCAGCATGCCATGCACCAAGGCCATCGCGTCGTCGAGGCCGGTGTCGGAATCGATAAGGATCTTGGTCAAGGCTGCCTCCTGCTGCGGGCTGAGAAATGGGTCTGGTGAGATGGGGCGGTCAGCCGCTTCGGGCACTGGACCGGTAGGCATAGAGCTCCCAGAACACGCCGTCGGGGTCGGCGAAATAGGCACCGCGCGCGTTCCAGGGGAGGTCAATGGGCGCGCCGAGGAAGTCGATCCCTCCGGCTTTAAGAATGTCGTACCAGTGGTCGACCTCCTCGACGGTGGCGAGGAGAATCGCGATGCCGGCGCCCCTCGCTGCCAGGACTGTGGCTCTATCGAGGCCGACGAGATCCTTGAAATGATCGCGTCGCCAGAGCGCAAGCGTGATGCCCTTGCTGTGGAAATCGGCAAAGTGCGGCTGCCTCTCGCGAAGCTCGAAACCCAGCTTCTCGGTGTAGAATCTCACAGAGCGTTCGACATCCTCGACGAGCAGGAAGATGTCGGACAAGACAAGGGACGTGGCGGAAGACTGGGCTCCGAGGGTCGGACTGGTCAAAGTCATCGAGTGTTTTCCATTCCTGCACGTGTCGGTCACGCCGCCCGGCGCCGCTTGGCGGCGAAGAGGACCAGGGCGAAAAGCGTGATCAAATAGGGAAGAATTCCGGACAGCTGGTTCGGCACGCCCAGCCCCTGCAGCCGCAAGCCGAAGGCGTCGGTGATGCCGAAGAGCAGGCAGGCGAGTGCCGCGCCGATCGGATTGTCTTTGGCCAGCATGATCGCGACGAGCGCGATCCAGCCACGCCCGGCAGTCATGTCCTCAGAGAACAGCGTCACGGTCCCGAGCGATAACTGGGCGCCGGCCAAGCCGACCAACGCGCCGCTCAGGACGACGGTGAGAAACCTGAAGCGGGCAATGTTGACGCCGAGGGTCGAGGCGGCGGCCGGATTTTCCCCGACGCCGCGGAGACGCAGACCATAAGGTGTCCTGAACAGGAACAGCGCGCAGGCCACTACCAGGACCCACGAGAAATAGGTCAGCACGGTCTGATTGTTCAGCGACGCGACATAGGGTCCGAGCGCTTTGGGCAAGGGCAAGGCGAGCCTGTGCAGCGCCGGGATGGTGGGATCGGCGAAAGTGCCGCTGACGCCGAAAATCAGTCTCAGGACATAGGCCGTCAGGCCGGAGGCGAGCAGGTTCATGCCGATGCAGATCACCACCGGATTTCCATTGAGCACCGTTCCGCCCGCCGCAAGAATGACCGAGAAGGCCATGGTCGCAACCACTGCCGCAAGCACACCGACGACATCGCTGCCGGTGGCGAAGGCGCAGGCGACCGCCGCGAAGGCGCCGACCAGCATCTGGCCTTCCAACGCCATGTTGAACACGCCGACGCGCGAGCAGAGCAATCCGGCAAGCGACGCGAGCAGCAGCGGCGTCGCCGCCTGAAGGGACGAGAAGATGATATAGGGCGAGAAAAGATCAATCATGGCGAGTCGGTTCCGGTCGAAGGCGCATGGTGAGGATCAGCACGACCGTGGCCTGCATGATTGTCGTGAACACACGCGGCACCGACGTCGCGCGTTGCATCGCAAAGCCGCCCGTCTGGAGCGCCGCGAAGAAGAACCCCGTCAGGACGGCGGCGATCGGCTCGCCCTTGGTGATGAGCGCGGTCATGAGTCCAGACCAGGTATAGCCCGGGCTCACGAGCGCGCCGTCGATGAAGCGGTAGAATGCACCGAGCACCATGACCGAGCCGACGATACCGGCCAGCGCGCCGCCGGCGAACATCAGCCACATTGTCTGCTTGGGTGTGTTGACGCCGACATAGGACGCAAAGGTCTTGTTCTGACCGCTGACGCGTGTCTCGAGGCCGAAGACGGTCTTGCGATCGGCGAAAATCACCACGGCACAGAGCAGGACGATCAGGATCGCGCCCGAATTCATATTGCCGAGCAGCGGCAGGTGCGCGTCAACAGGGATCTGTACGGTCTGGGCAAGACCAGTCCCGACATCGTTGAGCGGCACCGAGACAAGATATGAGGCCACGCCGATCGCTGGGTATCCGAGAAGCAGGCTCGAAATCAGCAGCGGAACGCCGAACCGGGTTTCGCCCCAGGCCGCGAGCAGCGCGTAGGCGCCTCCCGCCAGCGCGCCGGCTAGCAGCGGGACGATAACGGCGGTGCCGCCGGGAAGCGGCGCATGGATCGCCACCACGGCCGCCGTCAGGCCGCCGACGACGAGCTGTCCGTCACCGCCGAGATTGATGATGCCTGCCCGCAGCGGAATTGCCGCAGCCAGCGTCATGCCGACGAGCGGCACTGCCCAATTGATCGTGTCGGAAAGGCTTTGCGGAAAGAGGCTTCCCTCGATCAGCGCATAGATCGCCTGGAACGGATCGACGCCGGAGAGCTCCAGTATGCCGATCGCGACGATGACGCAGATGGCCAGCGTCGCCAGCGGGGCTGCCAATGCCCCAAGCCGCTTGATCCCATGGATACCGCCGCTCATGACGCTTTCCTCCCGCCGGCCATGTAGAAACCGATTTCGCTTTCGCTGGTGGCAGCATCGAGTTCGGCGAGGATCGCGCCATCGTACATAACGAGGATGCGGTCGCAGAGGGTGAGCAATTCGGGCAATTCAGAGGACACAAGCAGGACCGCCCTGCCCTCGACACGCTGTTGCAGCAGCACCGTATGGATATATTCGATCGCGCCCACATCAACGCCCCGCGTCGGCTGCTCGACCACGATCAAGCCGGCTTCGTGCGCCAGCTCGCGGGCAACAATGAGCTTCTGCAGATTGCCGCCCGACAGCGTGCCCACCTTGGTATCAGGGCTCTGGATCGCGACGCCGAAGCGCCTGATCAGCTCGGCGGCATAGGCGCGCATGGCCTCACGGTTCACGACCCCGCGCGACGCCAGCGGCCCAACGCGATGCTTGCCCATCGAAAGATTGATGAAGGCTGGCATGAGCGCCGCCGAGCCAACATCGTGGCGATCCTCCGGCACGATCGCCATGCCGAGTTCCCGTCGCTCGCGCAGCGTCATCCGTTCAATATCCCGGCCATGGATGCGGATGCGCCCGGAATGGGAGCGCGTTCTGCCGGTGATCGCATCGACGAGTTCGGTCTGACCATTGCCGGCCACGCCCGCAATGCCGACGATTTCCCCGGCCCGCACGGTGAAGCTGACATCTTTCAGCGCCGGCTTGGCCCCGCTCATGACCTCGAGCCCGGCCACCTCGAGCGCCGTTGCGCCCGGCTTGACCGCAGCCCGGTTCAGCGCCGAGCTGACGGTGCGTCCGGTCATCGCCTGCACGATGGCATCGGCTGTCGTATCCTTCACCGCCATCACATCGGTGATCTCGCCGCGCTGCATGACCGTCACCATGTCGGCGACCCGCATGATCTCGTTGAGCTTGTGGGTGACGAACAGCAGCGTCTTTCCTCGGCCCGCAAGCTCACGCATCACAGTCAGCAGGCCGTCCCGTTCGACCGGGGAAAGAACGGCAGTCGGCTCGTCGAGAATGAGAATCTCGGCATCGCGGTAGAGCGCTTTAAGGATTTCCACGCGCTGCTGGAGCCCAATCGGCAGTTTGCCGACGATGGCATTGGGATCGATATCCAGGGCGTGCTTGCGCGACAGTTCCTCGATCCGGGCGCAGGCCGCCGCGCGATCGATCAGCCCGCCTTTCATCGGCTCGGCGCCAAAGACGATATTCTGCCAGACCGTCAGCGACGGAAACAGCTTGAAGGCCTGGTGAATCATGCCGATCCGGGCGGCGATCGCCTCGAGCGGCGAGGAGAACCGCACCTCTTGGCCGCGCAGAACGATCCTGCCCGTCGTGGGCGCCACGAGGCCGAAAAGCATCGCCATCAAGGTCGATTTGCCGGCGCCGTTCTCGCCCATGACGGCGTGAATCTCGCCGGCACGGACCTTGAGACTCACACCCTGGTTGGCCACCAGCGCGCCAAAGCGCTTTCCAAGATTAACCGTTTCGAGAAGATAATCCATGTCGTCACACCATCAGAGATCCAGAGCGGTCCCGTTATACGGACCGCTCCTCGGTTCCATAGAAATCAGAGGTTCATCGGATCCTTGACGGTGACCTTGCCATCGATGATGTCCTGGCAAAGAGCCTTGACCTTAGCGACCACCTCGGCATTCGCCGCGGCGGTGCACTGGCTGGCCTCGCCGCTTTCCAGCGAGGACAATGTGACAGCGCTTTCCTTGAGCCCGAAGCTGACGATCCGGGGCAACTTGTTCGCCAGCAGCATGTCGAACGCGAATTCGATCATCCGGTCGGCGCGCTTCTCGACACTGTCGAGCACGGAGCCCGGGGCGATCGGGCAATGGTTCGCATCAGCGCCAACAGCCAATTTGCCCGGCATGGATTTGGCGGCATTGATGACACCGCCACCGGAGGCGCCGGCTGCCACGAGGATAGTGTCGACGCCGTCGAAATAAAGCGCGCTGGCCATCTGCGAGGCGCGGGCCGGGTCGGAGAACGGATTGTTGCCGCCGATCCATTGCGTCGGCTTGATGTTGGCATCCGGGCTCACATATTTCACGCCGTCGGCGAAACCGTCAGTATAGCGATGCAGCAGCGGGATATCGACGCCGCCGATCATCGCGAATGTGCCGGTCGGATTGAGCCAGGCGGCCTCGGCGCCGGCGAGGAAGCTCATTTCCTGCTCCCGCACGAACACGCAATGGATATTCGCGGCAGGATCTCTCGGGCAGTAATCGACGGCGAGGAATGTTGTCTTCGGATAGGCCGTTGCCACGTCCTGAATAAGGTCGGTGAATTCGAAGCCGAGGGAAACAACGACGTCCGCGCCTTCTTTGGCGGCATTGTCGAGATCACGCTTTCTGGTCATCGGATCGACGCTTTCGAAGACCTTCACCGTGCCGCCGGCTTTCTCGGCCGCATTCTTCGAGCCCTGAGCCCCCAGCTTCAGGTAGTCGTTCACGCCGATCGGCACCGGCGAAACGAAGACGACCTTCGGGCCGGCCTCTGCGACGGCCGGCAACTGGACGGCAAATGTTGCAGCAGCAACCGCCATGAGAGTGGCAAAGCGCTTCATTGTGGTTCCCCTTTTTTGTTTGAAGGACGTTTCCTTGGCTATCAAATGATAGCCAGTTTTGCTAGATTGATAGTCAATCGCGCTTCGGTGTCAAGCGCCACCTGCCGAAAATCTGCAGCGTTGCAGACCGTCGTCGGCGCTAAGACTCTCTTCCGAGGGAACATGCAAAACCCACGCAATCTGGCCATTTGCTGCGCGGCGAGACGTCGTTATATAGGCTTCGGACCGACTTCCTTCGAAGTCGGCGGAAAGGAACAAACATGAGCGATCGCTCCCTTCAGGTGGCGAAGGTCATCCGCGACGCGATCATTTCACGCCGGCTCGTTCCCAGTGACAAACTCACGGAGCGGATCATCGTCGAAACGCTCGGCGTCAGCAGGGTTGTCGCGCGCCAGGCGCTCATCCGGCTGTCAGAAGAAGGCCTTGTCACGTGGCATGCCAATCGCGGCGCTTCGGTCGCCATGCCCGATGTTGCGGAGATCATCGCGCTGTTCGATGCGCTGACCTCCGTCGAGCAGGGCGTGATCGACAAGCTCGGCACGATCGTCGGCACCGGGCTCTGGCATCGCCTCCGGCGTCATGCCGACGCCGAAAAGGGCATTGCCTGCGACCTGGGTCACGATCCGGAGCCGGACACGACCGGAAATTTCCACATCCTCCTCGTTTCAGCCAGCCGCAACCGGTTCATCATCGAATTTCACGAGCGCCTGGTCCGGCGCTGCATTCTGCTGAGCACGATCTATCGTCTCGAAGCGAACTCGAGCCCGCTCTCGCATGACCACGCCAGGATCCTCGACCATATCGAAAGCGGCAAGCTCGCCCAGGCCAAGACACTCATCGCCAGGCACTACACCAGCATCCTCTCCAGCTATAGCGAGAAGGTGGATCGGACATCGATCACATCGGTGCGCGAAGCGCTGTTGGCCGCGCGTTCTCAGGAATAGCCTGATGCTTCAGCCCATGAGAAGCGCTGGATCGAAATAGCACCTGACCTCCTCGAACTTGCCCGCGCGCACCTTGATGACATTGATGCCGAAGAGATCATAGCTCTTGCCGGCAGCATCGGTCAGCACGGCTTTCCACTCGATGGCCGCCTGGTCGCCCGACGAAAGCTCATGCGTGATCGTCACATCGAGGCCGACGAAGCGGCGGAAGGATTCCTCGTAGAAGGTCCTGATCTGATCATGCCCGACCAGCCGCGTACCTGGTGGCACGAAGACGGCACAGTCATGATAATGCGACAGGATCGCCGGGATATCGCGAGCACATTCGGCCTTCCAATAGGACTCGGCGATGGCGCGCGGCGTCGTGAGGTTGCTCATCTCGTTTTCCTTGTGACTTGCTTGAAGCTCTATTTTCCGGCGCCGCCGACAACAACATTGCTGTCGCCGAGCCCTTCTGGACCCATGGAGAGGTAGCCGCCATCGACCGGCAGATCGGCTCCGGTGATGAAGGACGCATCATCGCTGAGCAGGAACAGGATCGGCCGCGCCACCTCCTCGACCTCGCCGCAGCGACGCAGCATGTGATACCGGCCCCAGACGGGCGCCCATATCTCCTTGCCGCCGGCCGATTCCGCCGCGCGCAGGACTTCGTCGGACCATATCCAGCCGGGGCTGACGCTGTTGACGCGGATGCCATGCTCAGAAAGATCCAGCGCCGAGCATTTGGTCAGCTGCGCGACCGCGCCCTTGGACATGTTGTAGGTCCAGCGATTGCGTTGCGCGATATGGCTGGAGATGCTGCCGAGATTGACCACCGCGCCGCCGCCACTACGTTTCATGGCTTGCGACGCTGCCTGGATCATACGCGCGAAACCCACGGGGCCGACGAAGTAGGAGCGTGTCCAGTCCTCGGTCGTCGCATCCAGCGCGCGGGCGACAAAAGCGAAGGCATTGTTGACGAGATAATCGAGCCGGCCAAACCGCTCGACAGCAGCGGCGACCAGCCGAATGCAGAATTCTTCCTCGCCCATGTCACCCTGGACAAACAGGATGCGGTTTCCCGTCCGATCGAGTTCGCGCGCAACATCGACGCCTAGGGGTGAGAGGTCACTGAAGGCGACCGAACAGCCCTCCGCGAGAAGATTTGCGACCACCGCCCGGCCGATACCGGCCGCACCGCCGGTTACGATCGCGACCTTGTCGTGAAAACGGGTCTTGTTGCTCATAGGTTGACCTTTCGCGTGCGAACTAGATGAAGCCTCGGTCGGCCAGGTTGCGCATCAGGCTGGCAATCCCTAACGTCCAGGGCGGACACGCATGCGTCGCCCGCATCCGGTTGACCAATGTTCCCAACTGAGGATTCGCGATCGAAACCCGATCGCCCAGCGCATGGGTGAAGCCCTTGCCCGGCGCGCCGCGATTCTCCGTCGGCGCGAACAGCGTTCCGAGGAACAGCATCAGGCCGTCGGGACATTGGTGATGTAGGCCCATTGCCTGGGCGACGAGGTCTTCTGGATCCCGGCTGATCCCCGCCATCGACGAACTGCCCCGCAGCACGAACCGTCCTCGCCCTCGACCGTGAGATCGAGCTGGGCGGTCTTGATGTCGTCCAGGCCACAGGTCTCGTCGAAGAGGCGCATGAACGGCCCGATCGCGCAGGATGCGTTATTGTCCTTGGCCTTGCCGAGCAGCAGCGCAGAACGGCCTTCGAAGTCGCGCAGGTTGATGTCGTTGCCCAGCGAGACACCTCGGATACGGCCCTTACTATCGACAGCCAGCACGATCTCCGGCTCCGGATTGTTCCATTCGGAGCCGGGATGCAGCCCACAATCGGCGCCAGGGCCGACAGCCGAGAGCGGCTGCGCTTTGGTAAAGATCTCGGCATCCGGCCCGATGCCGACCTCCAGATATTGAGACCACAACCCCCTGTCGATTAGCGCCTGCTTGACGCTGGCGGCCTCGGGCGATCCGACCATGAGATCGCGGAGCGAACAGCCGATGAGTGCTGCGATATCCCGCCTGATCCGGTCGGACAGTGCCGCGTCGCCGCCGGCACGTTCTTCGATCACCCTCTCGATCATCGAGCGCACAAAGGTTACGCCACAGGCCTTAACCGCCTGCAGATCGTTGGGTGCGAGCAGACGATAGTCATCTTCGGATCGGCCGACCGCGTTCAGGAGATCGTCGACCGAGCCCAGCACGCGCTTGTCGGCGCTTGCGATATGCGCGCGGATATCGTCGAGCTCCAGAAGGTCGCGCATCGTCGGGGCGCCGCGGCTGGTGATTGCTTGGACCGACCCGTCGATGATCGCGACCAGCTCTGAGCCAATACCCGGCACCCATACGCGGCCGACAAAGCTCCCCTCCATGGCATCCTCTTCCCGTGAGCTTTCGTGGCAACCCGGCGCCACGATTTTGCGGACCTATATCAACTTAGAACTTGTAGGGCAACCCCGTAATATGTATATTTAGATCATGAACGAGGAGAGCCACATGGGTGATTTTCAGGAGCGGCAGTTTGCCAGTCTCGACCGCGGCCAGCCGCTGCATCTGACGATCGCCGCCCAGATCAGCGAGCGCATCGCGGCAGGTGACCTGGCGCCAGGGGACCGGCTGCCGAGCGAGCATGAGCTTGCGCAGTCCTTCAATGTGAGCCGCAACGTAATGCGCGAGTCCATTGCCTGCCTGCGTTCTGATGGGCTGATTGGGTCGCGGCAGGGCATAGGCGCCTTTGTGCTCGACCCGAAAAGCCGCCAGGCTCTGCGCATCCGTTCCGAGGCGCTTGATGACCCGCAAAAGCTGAAAGGCCTGTTCGAGCTTCGCGGCCTTCTCGAAATGGGCGCCGCCCAGCTGGCGGCGACCCGGCGCTCCCAGGCCCAGTTGGATCGCATCCGCGACAGTCTCGCAAAGCTGGAAAGCCGGGATCAGCTCACCGACGCCGGGGTGGAGGACGATCTCGAATTTCACCGCCGCATCGCCGATGCCGCAGGCAACGAATATCTCGTGGAATTCCTTGAATTCATCGGCCAGCGCGTCCGGCAATCCATATTCGCCGCTCGCGACAGGCACGATGTCGCATCGATCCTGCGCACCACCAATGATGAACATCGGGCGATCTACGAGGCCATCGCAGCGTCCGATGCGAATGGCGCAAGCATTGCGATGCGCGATCACATCGACGGCGCGGCCCGGCGCCTGGATCTGGTGCTTTAGGCGCGCAACAACTGGCAGACCCTTCAATGCAGCATCTTATCGACAAGCTTTGCGCGGCAGTCGGCCGCAGCCACGTCCTCACCGGTTTCAACGAGACCCGCTGGTATCGACAAGGCTATCGCTATGGCGGTGGCGAGGCCATCGCAGTGGTCAAACCCGGCACGCTGCTCGGAATGTGGCGCGCGCTCCAAGCATGCCACGAGGCAGGGACGATCGTCATTATGCAGGCGGCCAATACGGGGCTCACCGGCGGGTCGACGCCGGTGGCAGAGGGCTATGATAGGCCTGTCGTCATCATCAATACGCTCCGGCTCAAGCGGCTCACGCTACTGTCGGGCGGCGAGCAGGTGCTTTGCCAGCCCGGCGTCACGCTCGACCGGCTCGAGCGGGAATTGCGCCCGATCGGACGGGAGCCGCATTCCGTCATCGGCTCGAGCTGCATCGGCGCCTCCGTCACGGGCGGCGTCTGCAACAATTCCGGCGGCTCGCTCATCCGGCGCGGGCCGGCCTATACACAACTGGGCCTCTATGCCCAGATCACGGCTGACGGCCAACTGGAGCTGGTCAACCATCTGGGAATCGACCTCGGAGAAAGCCCGAAGGAGATCCTCACCCGGCTAGACCAAGGCGACATTTCCGCCGCCCGCATCCAGGGCGGCAACCGCCATGCCTCCGATCGCGAATACTGCAATCACGTCCGGGACATCGACTCTGCCGTCCCGGCGCGTTTCAACGCCGATCCGAGACGACTCTACGAAGCCTCGGGGTCCGCGGGACGGCTCGCCGTCTTCGCGCTACGGCTCGACACATTCCCAGCGGACAAGAGAACGCAGGTTTTCTACATCGGCTCGAACAGCCCTGCCGAACTTGAGAGCATCCGCCGCGATATCCTGGCGACCTTCGATAATCTCCCTGTCGCCGGCGAATACATGCATCGCTCCGCCTATGATGTGAGCAGGCGCCATGGCAAGGACCTGTTCCTGTTCATCCAGGCATTCGGCACGGACAAGGTCCCGCTGGCCTTCGCGTTCAAGAGCCGGTTCGATGGCATCACGGAGCGGCTGGGCTTCGGATCCTTCGTCAGCGACGGGATCCTGCAATTCGTCGCCGACCGGTTGCCGGATCATCTACCGGTGCGGCTGAACGTCTTTCGCGATCGATACGAGCATCACCTGCTGTTGCGCATGGGCGATGACGGCATCGACGAAGCCCGAACCTATCTCGCGGACCGCTTTCCCTCAGCCGAGGGCGACTATTTCGAATGCACCGAGAGTGAGGGCAAGACCGCCTTCCTCAATCGGTTCTCCGTCGGCGGAGCTGTCGTCCGCTATCGGGCGGTGCACCGAAAAACTGTCGAGGATATCGTTGCGCTGGATATCGCGCTGCCGCGCAACACGCTGGACTGGTTCGAGCGGCTGCCGGAAACCATCCGGGAGAAGATCGATTTCACCATGTATTGCGGCCATTTCTTTTGCCATGTGCTCCATCAGGAATATCTGGTGAAGAAGGGCCAGGACTGCGACCGGGTGAAGAGTGACATCCTGGCCCTATTGAAGGAGCGGGGCGCGAAATATCCTGCCGAGCACAACGTCGGCCACCAATACGAGGCCGAGAAGGCGCTTGTCGACTTCTACCGCTCGCTCGATCCAACCAACTCCTTCAACCCGGGGATTGGAGGAACCTCGACACATCTGAACTGGAAAGAACCGGCGCACTACGCGCGCAGCGAGGGCGAACTCGTCTACCTAAATCCTGATGCCCAGCCGCTGTGCCGCGCCGCGAATATGCGTTTCCATCGCGATCCGGGCGGCCGAGACGTCACCCAGGGAGACTGCCTTTAGGATGTCCTCGTGTTCGGAATTGGTTGTCGCGACCAGGCTGTCAAGGCTGTGGCTAGCCCGGACCGCCTTTATCGTATCCCTCATGTTCTGCGCTATCAGGGCAAGCATCGACACGATGTAGGGATTGTCGGCGGCCAGCGCGACGCGCCGGTGAAACTCGACATCGGCGTCGATCGCCGGATCAGACCATTTCTCCTCTTCCACCATCGTCTGGAAGGCCGCCTCGATGTCGCGAAGCTGGCTTCGCGATCGTCGCGTCGCGGCAAGGCCTGCCGCCTGGACCTCGAGGGCCGCGCGCATTTCGAAGAGCGCCCGGACATTGTTCGGATCCTCTAGCGCCGGGGTGTAAATGCGAAAGGACTGCCGCTCCTTTGGTTCGAGGACATAGATGCCGATGCCCTGGCGCGAATCGACGAGTCCGTCGGCTCTCAGGCACGCCACCGCCTCGCGCACGACATTCCTGCCGACGTTGAACTGGACGGCAAGTTCCTGCTCTTTCGGCAGACGATCGCCGGGCTTGATGGTGCCGGTGGTGATCTCGTGGGCGATCAGTGCCGCGATCCTGAGATGCAGCGGCTCCGCCCGGGCAACATTGGAAAACAGGGTTGGCTTCAATGCGAGATCCTTAATATGGGCACTCGCAACGTCCTACCACGGCAAGCTACACAAATTCCAGAATCCCTTTCTCATTTTATCCTACAAGCGGACAATATGTACATAAATTGGCTAATCCCGCCGACAGTGTCGGATGCAGGTAAGTACATCGAGGATAAGAAATGGCTCTTCACCAAAACCTTATCGCCGGCGAATGGACCGGTGCCGACCCGGTCGCCAATATCAACCCGTCCGATACCAATGAAGTCGTCGGCGAATATGCCCGCGGCACACTCCAAGACATGAAGGATGCAATCGCAGCCGCCAAGGCCGCCTTCCCGGCCTGGCCGCGCTCTGGCATTCTCGAACGCCACGCAATCCTGAAGAAGACGTCCGACGAGATCCTTGCCCGCAAGGACGAACTCGGCGCACTGCTGTCGCGGGAAGAAGGCAAGACGCTGCCCGAAGGCACCGGCGAGGTCATCCGCGCCGCCCAGATCTTCGACTTCTTCGCCGGCGAGACTTTGCGCCTGACCGGCGAAGTCGTGCCGTCGGCTCGTCCCGGCATCGACGTCGAGATCACGCGTGACCCGCTCGGCATCATCGGCATCATCACGCCCTGGAATTTCCCGATCGCCATTTCGCCCTGGAAGATCGCGCCCGCGCTCGCCTATGGCAACACCGTCGTCTTTAAGCCCGCCGACCTCGTTCCCTGCTCGGCCTGGGCGATCGTTGACATCCTGCATCGCGCCGGCCTGCCCAAGGGTGTGCTGAACCTCGTCATGGGGAAGGGCTCGGCCATCGGCCGGGCCATACTCGACAGCCCGGATCTCGCCGGCCTCACCTTCACCGGCTCGACCTGTACGGGCAAGCGTGTCGCGCTCTCGTCGATCGAGCATAACCGCAAGTTCCAGCTCGAAATGGGCGGCAAGAACCTATTCGTCGTGCTGGATGATGCCGATCTCGGCGTCGCCGTCGAGGCTGCGGCAAACTTTGGCTTTTTCACCACCGGTCAGCGTTGCACGGCGTCGTCACGTATCATCGTGATCGAAGGCATCCACGACAAGTTCGTGGCCGCGATCACCGAGCGCCTCGCCAAGATCAATGTCGGCCACGCCATGGACAAGGACAAGGACAAGGACAAGGATACCCGCGTAGCTCCGGTGGTCGATGCCGGCCAGCTCAAGCAGGACACCGACTATATCGAGATCGGGCGGAAGGAAGGCACCAAGCTCGCCTTCGGCGGTGAGCGCGTCGAAAAGGCCGCGCGGTGCTTCTATCTGCAACCGACCCTCTTTGCCTACGGCGTAAACTCATAAAAATGCTTGGGGTTTATGGCGGGCTGTGATTCAAGGCTTTCGAATAAGGAAGTCTTTGATGACGCGTCGTCGCTACGAACTGACGGACCATGAATGGTCGATCATATCGCCGTTGTTGCCCAACAAGCCACGCGGCGTTGCCCGCGTTGATGATCGGCGGGTACTGAATGGCATTCTCTGGCGGTTTCGAACGGGCTCGCCCTGGGTGGAAGTCCCGGAACGCTATGGCCCGCCGACCACCTGTTACAACCGCTTCGTCCGCTGGCGGAAAGCCGGCGTCTGGGACGGGCTCCTTGAAGCGGTCTCGGCGGCTTACGATGGCGACATCGTCATGATCGACTCGACCTGTGTCCGCGTGCACCAGCATGCTGCCACGGGAAAAAGGGGGATGGAGACGATGGCGGCATGGGACGCTCCCGCGGCGGACTTACGAGCAAAATCCACGCGCTCGTCGACGCCGAAGGTCGCCCCGTCAACCTGCGTCTGACCGGCGGGCAAATCGCTGATTGCACACAGGCCGACGCGCTGACGGGCGAACTCGGCCAAGGAGATATCCTCCTGGCCGACAAGGGTTACGACACGAATGCCATTCGGGCCAAGGCCGCCGAGCGAAAGGCTTGGGCCAATATTCCGCCGAAGACAAACCGCAATGGCTCCTTCGTGTTCTCGCGCTGGGTCTATCGGCAACGTAATCTCGTGGAACGGTTCTTCAACAGGATCAAACAGTGCCGTGGCATTGCAACCCGATATGACAAGCGCCCGGAAAACTATCTCGCCGCCGTAAAGCTCGTCGCCGCAAGAATATGGTGCCGAAGTTTATGAGTCTACGCCGTAGGCGAACAACCAGATGCGTATCAGCCGCGAAGAGATTTTCGGACCGGTCGCCGCGTCATTCGCGTCAAGAACTATGACGAGGCGCTCGCCGCTGCCAACGACACGCCCTTCGGCCTGTCCTCCGGCATTGCGACGACCAGCCTGAAATACGCGACCCATTTCAAGCGCAATGCCGAGGCCGGCATGGTGATGGTCAATTTGCCGACCGCGGGCGTCGATTTCCACGTGCCCTTCGGTGGCCGTAGGGGTTCGTCCTTCGGTTCACGCGAACAGGGCAAATATGCCAACGAATTCTTCACCACGGTGAAGACTGCCTACACCCAAGCGAGAGAATGCCCATGTCTGGTCAGGTTCCGCCCTTTTCTGCGCTTTCGCATAGGTCACATATTCTCGGAGAAGGCCCGCGCTGGGTCGAAAACAGGTTGTGGTGGATCGACATAGACGCGGGCGAGCTCTGGTGCTCGGATGACCACGGATCACTCGATTGCATCCTGAAGATCCCGCGCCAGATCGGCAGTTTCGGCATCACGACGGACGAACGGATCGTTCTCGCGACGAGGGATGGCTTCGAGCTCTTCAATCCAGCAACCGATCAGTTGTCGTTCCTTGCCAACCCGCAACCCACAGCGGACACACGTTTCAACGATGGGCGCGTCGATGCCGCCGGCCGATTCTGGGCCGGCACCATGGTGGTTGACCCGGCCCGATACGGGGAACCGCTCGGCGTGCTCTACCGCATCGACCCCGACGGGCGCGTGACGCAATATCTCGATGGTCTTACCATCTCCAACGGCATCGACTCGTCGAACGATTCGAGGACCATGTACCTGAATGATACCATGCGCGGCACGACATGGGCCTTTGATTACGACTTGAACAGCGGCACTCTAGCCAATCGGTGGGTCTTCGCCAGCATTTCACCCGACGACGGCTGGCCAGATGGCCTTGTCGTCGATGCACAGGACCATGTTTGGATCGCTATGATCGGTGGCGGCCGCCTGCTGCGGTTTAGGCCGAACGGCGACCTTGATTGTGCCATCCCGATCGGCACGGCCTGGCCTACGGCACCGGCGTTCGGCGGTAGCGACCTATCGTCGCTGTTCGTGACAACGTCTCGCCATCTTAAACCTGACAACCATCGCGATCCTCTGGCAGGCGTCGTGTTGAAGGGACAAAGCAACTGGCAATGGCGCTCCGAGAACCTCATGCGGCTAAACACGCCGACGCCAATTGTCGAGCCGACTCCGGGCAAGACAAAATGAAACGCGCCAGGTGTGAGTTTTGAATTTTATGAGTTGAAAGAAGTCGAACCATCGACCTAGCTGTTTGCTCACCATCATGAGGATTGTGCCACTAGCAGTCATTGCTGACCGCATTCGTCGCAAGAAAAATGCCCCAGGGAGCTGACCCCGGGGCGACAGTGCATGGGCTTGCTTGGAAGGCGTAGGATGCCGCGCGGTCAATGTTTATCAGCTATTCGTCAGAAGCTTGTGAAGGTCGTCGGCGCTGATGTCTTCCTTACACACTTCGGTGATCTTTTGACCGTGCGCCATGGCGACCATGCGATCCCATATCTCCCACACATGGTGCATGTTATGCGAGATGAAGAAGCCGGAGATACCTTGCTCCTTCAGATGTGCCGTCTGGTGCAACACCTTGTTCGTCTCCTTGACCGACAAGTGGTTTGTCGCTCGTCTAGGATGACGACCTTGGACTTGAAGTGCATGGCCCGATGCGGTACTTGATCGGCTCGCGCCCGATGAAGTACCGCATCGTGCCGTGTGGTTCAATTCCTCTGCTGGGAGAGAGCGGGCGGTGAAATTGAATTTTTCTCTGCTCCCAGAGTGATCGTGCGACTTGCCCCTGCCTAAGTTGGAAGCGATCTTCAGCGGGCTGAGCAGACCCAACGCAGGCGCAACATATCACCGCGCGCCCCGCACCAAGAGCTAACCTAGGAACGTTTAGAAGGGTAGCCAGCCTGCACGGAAGTGCGGACCGTTGTTTCCGTCCAGCACAGTGGCGGCTGGGTCAGCCTCCGAGCACGAACCTGGAGAACGCGAGAGAATTCCGGGCATCTTCGTCCATCTTGGCCTCGTCCGCTCCGTTGGTAAGGTCACGCCATACGCGAATGTCAGACCCGATCGTGCCGCCGGTCTTCACAAACGGCTCCATCACAACCGCACCTGTGTAGTTGATACTACGAAGCGCGAGACCGATTTCGTGCCAAGGGATTCTGCCCTTCCCCGGTACGCGGCGGTTGCTTTCTCCGGTGTGGAAATGCCCCAGCAGCGGCCCGGTGGTCCGGATGGCGTCGCCGAAGCTGTCTTCCTCGATGTTCATATGGAATGTGTCGAGCATTACCTTGACGTTCGACTTGCCGACGTCTTTGACGAAGGCAACGCCTTCAGCGGCAGTGTTCAGGACGTGGTTTTCGAAACGGTTCAGCACCTCGATGCAAAGGTTGATGCCGAGGTTGTTCGCGAAGTCCGCGATGCCGTGAATGCCTTCGACCCCGCGGGCACGGTCGCCGATCTTGTCGACTGGCTGCGTATAGTCGACCGGCCAGTACGAGTGGAGTGCACCGCCGATCGATTTGATATCGAGCTTGGCTACGTTGGTGAGCGTCCGCTCGAAGAATGCCTTGCCGGCTTTGCGCACATCGATATCGGGCGATGACAGATTCTTTGTCTTGGAAGGACCGATGCCGGCAGTCAAAATGATGCCGTTGTCTTTCGCGCTCTGCTTGATCGCCGCGAGGTCGGCATCACTGTACTCGTTGATATGATGCGCGGCTACTTCGATAACGTCGAACCCGAGCTTCGCCACCTTCTCCACGTAGGGGCCAAACTTCGCGCTCCATTCATGCTCCCAGTAGGAGTAGTAGATACCGTGTTTCATAAGAGCCTCCTTGAGGTTTCAGCTTGTTGATGGCTGACAGGCTAAAGGCGCCGTCGAAAACGGCGACAGCACTTCGAGCCGAGGGCGGCGAACCGAATGTCCTTCGGTCCGATGTGGCGAATTAGTTGTTGTCGATGCGTCGGTCGGGCTCGGCGCTGCCCGATATGATGGCAAGGCCATTCGGCAGATCGTTCTCTTCGATCTTGCGATTGATTTCCTTTGGGTCGATTCCATAGGACCGCCAGCGATCCTGGAGCCGTTTCCGCAGGTTGCCTTCGCTGACGTCAACAAAGACGGTGAAGTCGAAAATCGGTTTGAGCCTATCCCATGGAGCCTCGCGGGAAAGCAGGTAGTTCCCTTCGCAGACGATGATCTTCGTCGACTGGGCGATCAGGCTGCCGCCGGCACGGGCGATTTCGATCGAACGATCGAAGACCGGGACGGCAACGACATCGTCTTCGTTGGCCTTGAGCCGCTCCAGCATCCGACGGAATCCGTGTGCGTCGAACGTATCGATCGCCCCCTTGAACGGCCGCCGGCCCATCTGCTCCAAGACGACGTCATCGTAATGATAACCATCCATTGGGAACAGGGCCGCATTGATGTGATCATCTTTGATGCTCTGCACCAGCTTCTCGGCAAGCGTCGATTTTCCCGAACCAGGAGCACCGGCGATGGCAATCAGGACTCTCTTACCGCCATTTTGAGATAGAAGCTCAGCAGCGAGTCTCGCGATCTCGCTCGCGTTTTCGTCAATCTTGCTCAAGGAATTCCCCCTCTGTCAGCCTGACGCCTACGCGCCGAATTCCCGCATTCCGTATTGCGCGGCCTTGCCGCGCAGGAACGACAGACCTCTTCCCATGACTTCCTCTTCGTCGCGGGCCACCGGACGCCATGTCGAGATATCGCCGGCCATCTCTTTCGGCATGCTGACGAAGCTTTCGAGGACGAGAGCGCCTTTGAAGGCGATTGCCGAAAGGGCGACGAAAATGGAATCCCAGGGTACGTTGCCCGCGCCCGGAGTTCCGCGATCGCTTTCGGACATGTGCATGTACTTGAGGTGACCGCGGGCGGCGAGGATGCCGTTGGCGGCTCCCTTTTCCTCCATGTTCATGTGGAACGTATCGAGATGAACGAACACGTTGTCCATTCCGATACGCTCAACCAGAGCCACGGCTTGCTCCGCGGTATTGATGAGATGATTTTCATATCGATTCACAGCTTCAATGCCGAGCTGAATGCCCTTGGATTTTGCGCGTCTCGCGGCCGCCTCCAACGCCCGGGCCAGGTTGTCATACTCGCCTTGAGTTGGCAGCGAGCCGGTTCGTTCGTTCGTGCCGCCGAATGTAACGCCGGTGAGTGCCTCAGCACCCATTTCCGCCGCCTTGTCGATCGCCGTCTCCAGGTGGCGGATTGCTGCGTCGGGTCGTCGCGATGCCCATGCCCCCTCGGGAAGCACAAGCGAGCAGGCTGCCCTGATATTACACTTCTCCAGAAGCGAGCGGGTGTGCCCAGCGTCGACCGAGGATGCATCGAGCAAAGGGATTTCGATGAAACCCAGCTGGTACTTCCTTGCGCCAGCAATGGCCCGCTCGGCTCCTGCGCGGTCCCAGCTCATTGTCCACATGCTTGCGTGAATCCCAAAACCCTGCACGGTTCATCCTTTCTGTTTGTGTGAGGCCACGTAGACCGAAACGATGGTTCTCGCGGCCATGACGACGATCATGAGGACACCCCATAGCGCCGTTGCGAGATGTTGATTGGCTCCCATCAGGTTGAGCCCCGAGGACAGGAGTTGGAGCACGATCAAGGCAACGAAGACCGGAAGCACCCGTCCAAACCCACCGAAGGGATTGATCCCGCCCAGGAATGCGGCCAGTACCGTGATCAGAAGGTAAGACTCTCCATGACCGACACGAACCGAGTTGAAGCGAGCGAGCATGATCACTCCAGCGACAGCGCACATCACTCCAGACAGCGTATAGACGAGGACGAGAATACGGCGCGTGTTGAGCCCGGAGTATTGGGCAGCGTCAATGTTCGAGCCGATCATCAGCAGCCCGAAGCCCAGCTTGAAACGTGTCAGCAACAGCTGCCATAGGCCAACGCAAACGATGAAGATCAGAAGCGGAATTGGCAGGCCGAATATCTGTCCGTGCCCGATCGGAGCGATGAAGCTAGGGAAGCCAGAAACGTCACCACCACGTGTCAAAAACTCCCCCAGACCACGCAGGAAGATCATCATCGACAGCGTCACAAGGATCGGATGGGCACGAGTAAAGGCAATCGCGGCTCCGGTCATCAGGCCCGCTGCGCCACCCGTGGCGAGCGCTGCCACAACACCAAGTGCGAAGGCGGATGGCGGCGCATCTACCCCGCCGTACGACTGCATCACCCAGGCCGCGGCAAGCCCCGACAGATTGGCGGTGAATGTAACCGACAGGTTGATGCCGCCGGTCAAAAGCGGAAGCAGCATCGCAAGCGTAAGGAGGCCGAGTTCGGGAAGCTGGAAAGCGACGGAGCCGAACGTTGCGGCGGAGATAAAGTTGTTTGCAGCGAGACCAAAGATGATCATCACGGCCAGAAAGGCGATGGCTGGACCCGTCATATCTGCGCCGAAGGTGGCATTGAACCTTTGAGCTATGGCTTTCATTAATGTGTGCTCCCCCTTCTTGTGCCGCCCTTGGCAAGGAACGGCAGAAGCTTGTCGATGCGTGCGGATGAGAGCGTGATGGCGATGAGGATGATCGCGCCGACGATCATCTTGAATGCGAAAGGCGAGACGCCCATCAGGTTGAGGCCATTCTGGGTGATGGAAACCATCAAAACACCCAGGACACACCCGATAACCGAGCCTTTCCCACCCCCGAGCCGGGCTCCGCCGAGAACCGTCGCGGCAAGGACGTCGAGTTCACGGCCGTAAAGAGCATTCGGCACGACTTCCTCGGCGTAGTGAGCCTGCATTAGTCCAGCAATACCCGCCATGAGGCCAAGCCAGCCGAACGAGATGTAGTGCATCGCACCGATATTGATGCCGAAGCGGCGTGCACCCTCGGGATTGTCACCGAACGCATAGAGTTGGCGACCAATGGTCGTGCGGGAAATCATGAACCAGGTCGCGACGCAACAAAGGATCATCACGACGACCGGCAGCGTAAGCTCCACCCACGACCCATCTGCCATCTCCCGTTCGTAGAAAACAACTCGCGTCGTCAGCCACTCAGGCAGGTCGTAGATCGACACGCCCTTGGTGAAAAACATCAGCAGTCCAAAGAAGATGTTGAAGGTCGAGATGGTGGCGACGATCGAGATGATGTGCAGCCGGTAGATCAACGCTGCGTTGATCCAGCCGAGCCCGATCCCGATTGCGCCGGCAATGATGAACCCTTCAGCCCAGTTGCCCCCACCCAACGCGCCGAGTGCGAGGGCGGTCACATATTGAACGACCGACGCGGCGACGGCGAAGGAGATGTCAATCCCGCCCGAGATCAGCACCACGAGCAGTCCGACGGCAAAGATGACGTTGACGGCCGAGACGTTCAGCACATCAAACGCGTTCGAAACGGTGAGAAACCGATCCGTTTGAAAAGACAGAACGACGCAAAGAACGATCATGACCGCCAGAAGCGTGAATTCCGTCGTGTGTCCCAGGATCAATCTACGCATAGACGGCCGCCTCCAGTTCTGCGAGCGACACGCTTCTAGGGTCATAGGTCGCGTGGATTTTGCCTTCCACCATGTGGATGATGCGGTCGGCGTTGAAGTAAACCTCGGGCGGCTCGTCGGAGATCAGGATGATCGCTAGACCTTGTGTCGCGAGCTTGCGGACGATCTCGAAGATGCCAGCACGGGCACCGACGTCAACGCCGACCGTGGGCGCGTCGAGGATGAGAATCTTGGGGCCGATGGCGAGCCACTTCGCAATCGCGACGCGCTGCTGGTTGCCGCCGGAGAGTGTCCGAATGGGGTCGTCGGGGGTGCCTATCTTGACGCCGAGCGCCTTGATCCAATGTTCGACGACGCTCGCCTTCTTCGTCGGCGAGATCATGCCGCCAGACATAAGCTTGTCGAGCGAAGCCATAACTAAGTTGTCAGCAATCGACTGCGGCTGATTGAGGCCAAGGGACAGACGGTCTTCGGAGAGATACGCAACGCCAGCACGAATGGCGTCCCGGTTGGAGCCGAAGCTGACGCGCTTTCCCTCAATACTGATTTCGCCAGCCTGGGGCCGATGCATTCCAAAAATTGTCAGCGCAAGCTCGGTGCGGCCGGCACCGAGCAGGCCAGTAATTCCAAGAGTCTCGCCCCGTCGCAGGTCAAACGTGACGTTCTCGAACTCTCCTGCACGAGTTAGCCCCCGCACCGATAGGACGACACTCGCCTCATCATGATCGGCGGCGATCACTGAGCTGTCGAAGTTCCGCCCTGTCATGAGCTCCGTCACGCGGGACTGGCTCATTCCTTCTACAGGAAACACACCAACAAGCGCGCCGTCGCGAAGGACGGTCATGCGATCGGAAATCTCAAGGACTTCGGCAAGGCGGTGGGAAACGAAGACGACGGCGACGCCCGATGCCGAAAGGTGTCGAACGATTTCGATCAGGTAGTCCGTCTCGGACTGTGTCAACGATGCCGTCGGCTCGTCCATAAAGACTAGTCGAGCCTCGCCGACCAGTGCGCGCGCAATGGCGACGATCTGACGTTGCGCGATAGGAAGTTCCTTGAGCGGCTTATGAAGATCGATGCTGACGCCAAGTCGCCCAAGCGCCTTTTTAGCTGCTTCTTCGATCTTGCGCGTATCGACGAGGCCGTACTTTCCGTTGACCGCGTACTGAAAGCCGATGTTTTCTGCGACGGTCATCTCCGGGAAGAGCGCGAGGTCCTGCCAGATGACCTGAATACCTAGCGATTGCGCCAATGTCGGTGTCATCGCATTAATCGGCTGGCCGTCGAAGAAGAACTCCGCACCGTCCTGTGGCTTGTAGACACCTGTGATGACCTTGATCAAAGTGCTTTTGCCGCAGCCATTTTCGCCTGCCAGGCAGTGCACCTCGCCGGGGTTGACCTCGAACGACACTCCCTTCAGGGCACGCACGCCGCCAAAGGTAACCTTGATGTCTTTGAGTGAAAGGAGTGGCTGAGCGCTCATATCATGTCTCCCTGATCAACCGCCCGTTCGGCGGGGTGCGCAGGTGCCGTATATTTGAAGTGGAGGTCGCGAGGAGCAGGCTCCCCGCGACCCAAGCCTGGGCATGGGGAGGATCAGAGGCCCATGGCAACCAACTTATCGATGCTTTCCTTGTCGATGGTCAAAAGCTGGTCGACGACGATCGTATTGCCCTCAGGGTTGATTTTCCCGAGACCCTCGATGTCATCACCAGCCTTGGGGACTTCGCCCTTGGAAATGCGATCTGCGAGGGTAACGAAGACTTCGCCGGCCTGTTTGGGATTCCACATGAAGCCGCCGGTAAGCGCGCCCGACTTGATGAGCTTTGCGCCCTGCCCGGGGGAGAACGGACCGATCACGAACACCTTGCCGTCTTTGCGACGCTCTTCAACCGCACGGCCAGCGCCGATCGGCCCCTGCGAACCGAATGCCAGAAAGCCCTTGAGGTCGGCGTTAGCAGCCATGAGGTCGAGTGCGGTCGAGCGGCTCTTGTCGACGTCTTCGGCGACGCCGTAGCGGTCGCCAACGAGCTTCATGTCGGGATAATTGGCCTTGATGTAGGCGATCGCCGCATCAGCCCAGGCGTTGTGCAACGGAACGGTCAGCGATCCGACGAATACCGCGTAGGAGCCCTTACCACCCATTTTTTCCGCTAGAAGCTTGCCGTGCGCTTCGCCGAAGCCCTTAGCGGAAGCAAGTTCGAAGTCCCAGTCCGCTCCGACCTGCTTGGGCGATTCATGGGTGATGACCTTGATACCAGCCTGCTGGGCCTTTTTGAGAACTGGCTCCAGAACCTTCGCATCGTTCGGTACGACGCCGATGTAGTCAACTTTCTGGGCGATCAGGTCTTCGATCGCACGAACCTGAAGAGCCGGATCGGCACTGGTTGGACCGACCATGAAACCTTCGACACCGAGCTTGCTGCTCTGCTCCTTGATGCCAGCCTCCATGGCGTTGAACCACGGAATACCGCCAATTTTCACCACAACACCGATCTTCGGTCCGGCGAAGGCGGTCGATGCGAGAAGCGACAGCGAAAGGGCGAGCGTAACTGCGAGCATTCTCTTCATGGATTTCTCTCCTCCTAGTCCGGCCAAAGGAGATACGCCCACACGTGCCCCATGCCCGTGCGCTGGCGTTTTCGGCCCCATGACAGAACCTCCTCCCTTGCCGCTTTCCTCAAAGCACCATCTTTATGCACAATCGTTATTGCTTTCACTGCACAATCGATGGTGCAATGAACATACCATTAAAAAGGCTTTCGTCAAGGGGCGCGATTGTTCTAAGCATTGAAGCGCTGTCAGGAGATTCGTTGATGCCGGAAAAAGAGCAAAAGAAGGCAACGATTTACGATCTATCGGTGGTCTCCGGAATTTCGCCGTCGACCGTCAGCTCTGTCCTCAATGGTACTTGGCGCAAGCGGCGAATATCCGAGAAAACCGCTGACAAAATCATGTCGCTGGCAAAAGCCCATGGCTACACAGCCAACCTTCAAGCACGAGCGTTGCGAAGTTCACGCTCCGGTCTCACCGGACTGCTGATACCGGTCTACGATACCCGCTTCTTCTCATCGATGGCTCAGACCTTCGAGGCGAAAGCGCGTCAACGCGGCCTCGTCCCGATGGTGGTTTCTGGCCGACGCGACCCCGAAGAGGAGCGGCGGACAGTGGAATCGCTGATCGCCTACTCCATCGATTCGCTCTTCGTTGCAGGCGCGACCGATCCCGATGGCGTTCATCAAGCATGCATCCGAGCGGGTGTTCCGCACGTAAACATCGATCTGCCCGGGAAATACGCGCCGTCGATTATCTCAGACAACCGCCAGGGCGCGGAGGCGCTAACCACAGCTATTATTCGACACGCCCGGGGAACTGGAGCGCTCACCCCCGACGACGTATTCTTTTTCGGCGGACGCGATGACCACGCAAGTCGCGACCGCGTCATCGGCTTCCATGAGGTGAAGCAGGCTATTTTCGGAGACGACGTTCCGCAGGACGACATCGAGGTCACCGGGTACTCCCCGGGGATGACTTCACAGGCCTTCGAACAATTCTATGAAAGACATGGAAGGCTGCCCCGCTGCTTCTTCGTCAACTCATCGATCAACTTCGAGGGACTATTGAGGTTCATGGGGCGTCACGATGGCGAGGCTTTCGGCGACATCGTGGTGGGATGCTTCGACTACGATCCGTTCGGATCATTCCTTCCCTTTCCCGTCTACATGATCAAGCCAAACGTCTCCGAGATGCTCGATCGAGGTTTCGACTTACTGGAGGAAGACGAAGCGCAGCCCCAGATCATCATGATCAAGCCGCAACTTGTCCCTCCACGAACGGCACTCGAAGGGCCACTAGACGCTATCAAGGACCCTTCTCCCACGAACGAGCGCCCGCAATCCAATCGACGCTAAGTTGGCCCGCGGCGACCCTGACCGAAAATCTCCAATCAAGCCTCCGCTGTTGGTTTTCACCTGCTCGAGCATGTCCAGCCGTATCTCGATCGTGATCAGAACGAGCGAATCGCCTACATCCGCGCGGCCCGGTGGATCGGGTATCATGTTGCTCAGGATAGCCATCGGCGTCTGGCCGAGCTCTTGGAACGCCCCCGTTCTTGCGAACTCAGGGGCTGATGTTGATCGGACCCTACGCCGATGGCAAGACGATGATCGCCGAGCGGTTCGCCGTGGAGCACCTGAGAACCTCCCCCGAGCAAAAAGTAAAGATCGCTTAGACGCGCGAAGGTGCCGGCCTTGGCCATTTCTATGTCA
This sequence comes from Martinezella sp. CNPSo 3957, assembly GCF_057784395.1. NCBI lineage: Bacteria > Pseudomonadati > Pseudomonadota > Alphaproteobacteria > Hyphomicrobiales > Rhizobiaceae > Martinezella > Martinezella sp. CNPSo 3957. The sequence continues at coordinate 59,487 of NZ_JBXSOU010000021.1, read as the reverse complement.
GCATTCTACAGGCATTACGTGCTCCGGGCGGCGACATATGAGACCTTCGCCGCAAAGCGCAACTCGACCACTTGCTGCCGAGTCTCAAACCGAGGGTGCTGGTTTCGATGGGTTTCATAATGCGCTGCGGGATCGGGCATGCGACGTCGAAGCCGTCTTCGCCTTCCTTCGGCGGATCGGCCGCCACCAGTACGACATCTCGCCGGTGCTGATCGGCGAGGTGGCTGTCTGCGATTTCATCAACGCCACCAGCGAGATGGCGAGCCGCTTCGATCTCGTTGTGGTCCCGCGTTGCAATATGACGAGAACTATCTCATGCTGCTCGACAGTCTCGAAGCCGTTTTGCCGGTGGCCAAAAGCTCGGATCTATCGAACGAACCGTTGGCGCGGCGGTGGCGGTGACCCAAATGAAGATAACGCCGCGACGGCAACCTCGACCGAGACGATAGCGTCCGATCCGAACAAGGCAGGCATCAGGATTGACCTTTCCGGGATTGGTGCAAGGCAGTGAATGCTATTCGTCTGCAGATCTGCAAAGCGATTGTTTTGCCAATGCACTAGGCTGTGGTGACGATTTAAGGGTTTGGGATTCCCAATTGGGAGCAAATCAGGTTCAAGACTGACTTTTGGAGGTCGGTCATGGATATCGATAGGCTCAGTGCGGAGCAGTGGTCTCGGATCGAGCCGTTTGTGCCAGGAGGGCGCAAGGGGCGTCGTGGTCCGCGCTCCAACAACAGGCGGTTCGTCGAGGCGCTGGTCTGGATAGCCCGCTCTGGTGGACGTTGGCGTGATTTACCCGAACGCTATGGCGACTACCAGACCGTCAAGCGCCGCTATTACCGCTGGATCGAGATGGGTGTGCTCGAACGTTTGTTCGAGGCGTTAGCGCGAGAAGCGGACCTTGACTGGGTCTCGATCGATTCCACCTCCATCCGTGCCCAGCCTCAAGCCGCTGGCGCCCGGCGAAAAAGGGGGAGCGGACGCCCAGGGCTTGGCCGCTCACGCGGCGGGCTAGGCACCAAGATCCACGCCGTCGTCGATGCTTTGGGGTTACCGGTGCGCTTCGTACTTGCGCCGGGGACGCGCGGAGTCTCTAGCGCAGAAATCGAGACTTTGACAGTAAATGCCATTCGGCTGCACAGGCAGCTTGTGGATAAGGCGGATCAACTGTTCCAGCTGTTGCCGGAGGACATCAAGATAGGAACGGCTGCGGGGAGGCGAGCAGCATCTCGAATACATCGAAGCGATGATCGAGATGCATGCGCAGATGGGCCCGGTGAACACGCTGGTAGGACTTCTGGGTTTCATCCCGAAAGTGTCGGTTAACTGAGGATTTGCGGCTAGATGAGCCCGGCCCGGATGGCCAGTGCCACCAGGTGCGGCATCGTATGGATCTGGAAGCGCTTTCTCGCCTCTTCAAGTTTGCTCTTCACCGAATTGTATTTGACGCCTTCGAGATCGGCCGCTTCTTCCATCGTCTTGCCGACCGAGATCCAGTTGAGATACGCGGCCTCCTTCGGGTCAAGCCAGGCCGGGTGCTGTGCACTCGGAGTTAGGGGCAACAGGGTCATGCGGGTGTGAAGCTGCCCAACAGCGGCGGCCGCCGCGACAGGATCGATATCGTGTTCGAGGTCAATTGAGGATTTGTCAGAAGCCATCGTAAACATGGAAGTCGATCCATTGGCCGCTCTAATGGGAATGGTGATCCCAGAACGGATCCCGAAATCCGCTGCCTGGTCGAAGAACGCTCGCTCCTCTTTCGATAGATGCCGCCGTTCATGCTCTCCACTCCACGTGAACACTCGCTTTATCGACTTGGCGCGCTTCACTATCGGGTCGATGGCCTCGAATTTCCTTTTGAAATAGATCGACCGCCATTCGGGAGAATAGTTTGATGAGGCAATCGTATGCCCTGGTCGAATGTAAAGATAAGCGTAGCCGAAAAAGCCCGCTTGGTGGGCAAGATGGGTGAGAGCATCCTTGAGAACATTCTCGTCGCCTCGAAGTGCAGCAAGATCGATTAGCTTGTCCAGCCAATGTTGCATATTTTACTCCGTAGATTGTCAGGTGGGACAGATCACGAGTCGCTCCTCCTCAATTGCAATAAATTTATGTACAATGAAAAGTTGTATAAGGTAAATTATGCGACTGGCGTGGGGCTTTGCTTTCTATGCACGCCAGTGTGCGGCCTTCGAGATTGTTCCTAGAATGCAATCTGTGGCTCTTTGAAACGACTCAGCGCTAAAATCTGCTTTATTCATAAGTCGAAGGCCCTGGAAATAGAGTAAAAGCGCGGTGCCCAGCTCCGATCGGCTCGACATAGGATCGATTGATCCGTCAGACTGGCCCTCCGAGACAACATTATCGATTAGCGCCTGGAAACTCCGAAACGCCCTATCTATCTCATTGCGTACGCGGGCGTCATGGATTGAAAGCTCATTCAGAGTCCCGACTAACAAGCAGCCAAGTCGACCCTGGTCACCGCACGCAGACTTAATACAGCTAAAGGCGAGCAGGCGAAGTTTCTCGATGCCAGTCGTGCCACGCGACAGGGTCTCGGTGAATAACCGGTCGCGTTCACGAACATATTGCGAGAGACAATCAACAAAAAGACCGTTCTTGTCGCCAAACGCCTTATACAGGCTACCGGTCGTCAAACCGGTGGCCGCGCAGATATCGGGGATTGAGGCTGCGTGGAAGCCTTTTTCCTGAAACAAAAGTGTAGCTTTGCCAACCGCAGCCTCAATGTCGAAGCTGCGTGGACGTCCGCTACGACGGTTGCCGGCACGATCTTTCGTGGCATGCTGCGTCATGAATGGTCCAACTGGCCTCGTCCGACATAGCTCGATCACCTTTTGGGCTTCAACTAAGCTGCCATCGGCGCCCTCGCTTCGATTAGGTCCTTCACGCCGTCGAGAAGGAAGTTAAGGACGGCGTTATCAATAAGCTCGCCATCAACAATCTTTTGATGAGCGAATGGTATGACGGCTTGCGGCCGAAGAACAATCCTTGCTTCGATCGCGAGCAATGTTTCGTTCAGTTGTGCATGGGCTCGCGCTCCGCCGACACCACCATGAGACGAAGAGATCGTCAGGACCGGCTTGCCTTTAAGGGCAGACTTACCATGCGGTCTCGACAACCAGTCCAGAGCATTTTTCAAGACGCCAGACAGGCCGTGATTATACTCGGGCGTTGCAATTATTAGACCGTCCGACGAGGCAGCGACCTGGCGCAACTCACGAACGACGGAGGGAGCCTCGCCTGCATCCAAATCTTGGTTGTAGAGAGGCACATCACCCAGTGGATAGATTTCGATGTCAGCAAGTTCCGAGGCTGATTTCCGCAAGGTGGACAATATTATGGAATTGCTCGATTCGCGGCGCAGGCTGCCGGAGATCGCAATAAACTTTGCACGAGACATAGGTTTACCTCACTTGTCATTTCGTCGATTAGGCGGATTTGTCAATCGCGTCAGCAATCGGGCTCGTCAGCAACCCGATGCCTTCGATCTCGATGTCGCAGCGATCACCGGGTTTGAGGAATACGGGCGGCTTTCTAGCGTATCCGACGCCAGCCGGCGTACCGGTGGCGATGATATCGCCCGGCTCGAGGGTCATAGCTTCGGAGAGAATTGCAACGAGTGTCGGAACATCGAAAATCATGTCGGCCGTGTCGCCGTCCTGCATCAGATTGCCATTGACGAACGAACGCACAGAAAGGCCCCTCGCGCCTGCCGGAAGCTCGTCCGGTGTCACAAGCGCAGGTCCCAGGGCGCCCGTCTGATCAAAGTTCTTCCCGACGGTCCATTGAGTCGACTTACGCTGATAGTCGCGGATCGAGCCATCATTGAAGCAGGTGTATCCAGCAACACAATCAAGCGCTACGTCGGCCGATACCCTCGTTGCTCTGCGACCAATGACGACGGCTAGTTCCGCCTCGAAATCGAGGAGTGCGGAAGACGCCGGACGCAGCAATGGTTGTCCGGGAGCTGCAAGCGACGTTGTTGCCCGCAGGAAGACCGCGGGATAATCCGGAATGGGATTGCCGCCTTCTTCAGCATGTTTACGGTAGTTCAAGCCAATGCAGATGACTTTTCCGGGCTTCGGGATTGGAGGCAAAAGTGAAAGCGCAGCGAGATCTCGCACATCGCCGGGTTGATGATCATTTTGCTTTTCGAGAAGATCGAATGCGGAAGACACTGTCGGATAAACCGTCACCTGCTTGTTCTCAAGAAGGCCGTACCGGACCTGACCGTTTTCCTCGAAGCTGACTATTTTCACGTTACACCTCTTTCGATGGTTTCTTACTGATTTGCGGCAAAAGCGGTCGCCTCATCGAACCAGCTTTTTGGCGGAACCTGCCAACCACCGATGCGGAATTCCGGCATGCGCCATTCAAGCGGCTGATCTTCGATATCGATCGTCTGGTAATGGCTTGGGAAGAGCTCGACGCGGTGGCCATCCGGATCGCGGACATACAGGAAACGAGCAAGACCCGGACTAAAGTGCCGCGCCGGCCCAAACTCCACATTGTCACCGAAACCCGCCCGCACGAAGTTGTCGGCGGCGACCATGAGGTAGCTGGTCTCAGGGACCATGTAAGCGACGTGATGAACCCTGCAGTCAAAGGAATCGGCAAAGACGATGTCGTGCGGATTTCCTTTTCTTTGCAAAAACACCATCATCGGCTCGTCCTGATTAGGCTTGAGGACATATTCGGAGAGCCTGAAGCCAATGGCGCAGTAGAAGTCCAAAGCGCTGCGGAGGCTCGGGGTAAGCACCTGAACGTGATCGAGACGTTGAACGGCCGCACCCCGATATTCCTCGACGTGGTGGAAGAGACGTGGTCTGGTTTCCATTGTCGCGCAGAACTCAAGCAGCGTCCCGGCAGGGTCGACTGTGTGCAATGTCTTGCTCTGGTGTTCGACCGTGACCCACTTCGTCGGTAACCCGCTTCTGGCAAAATGTGCCTCGGCAAGCTCAAGATCTTCCTCCGTGAGGACGCGCATCCCGACGCGCTCGCAAGCTGGTTCACCAGCCCTCAGAACGAGACTATGGTGGCAGCTTTCTTCAAGACCACGCAACCAGACGGTCGTGCTATCCTGGTCGCTGACAGTCATGCCAAGAAGATCGACGTAGAAGGTGCGGCTCTTCTCGAGATCTCGCACCCGATGAACGATGTGGCTGCTTCGGGTTATGTTGAAGGCCGGCTTATAGACAGGTCGGGGCAAATCCATCGTTGTTCTCCTCAGGCATTCGGCATCGAAAACAAGGACGCGTGCGTTTGACGAAGCAGCGCCTTTTGGACTTTACCCATGGCGTTTCGCGGCAGGTCGTCGATCACAAGGATCCGTTTAGGTCGCTTGAACGCCGCGAGTTGCTCAGCGACAGTGATCGTCATGGCGGCCGGATCGAGCTGCTGGCCGGGCTCGGCAACAACCACGGCAACGACGCCTTCTCCAAAGTCAGGGTGAGGAACACCAAAAACAGCGCTTTCAGCGACGCCCTCGATTGCATCGAGGATCAACTCAACTTCCTTGGGGTAAACGTTAAAGCCACCGGATATGATGAGATCCTTGGCTCTGCCAACAATGCGGATGTAGCCATCGGCATCTTCAGTCGCCACGTCACCGCTGACGAAGTAGCCATCTACCGTATGTTCCTCCGCGGTTTTTTCAGGATTCCTCCAATATCCCGAAAAGAGGTTCGGACCCTTGATCTGCAAGATGCCCGTTTCACCCACCGCGACCTCTTGCCCGTCCTCGCCGCAGATCCTGATACGGACGCCCGGCAGCGCGAAGCCGACCGTCCCGGCTCTACGTTCGCCCCCGTAAGGATTGGAGGTGACCATGAGAGCTTCGGTCATGCCGTAGCGTTCAAGGATGGTAAACCCTGTTCGGGTCTCAAACTCGCGAAACGTTGTTTCCAAAAGCGGAGCTGAGCCGCTGATGAATAGACGCATTGCGCTGCAAGTCCTCTCATCGAATTCAGGTTGTTCCAAGAGGCGTGTATAGAAGGTTGGGACACCCATGAAGACTGTCGACTTCGGCAGATCTTCCATGACTTTCGCCGCCTCGAACTTCTCATGGAAGAGCACTGTCGAGCCATTCAACAGCGCACCGTGAAGGGCGACGAACAGTCCGTGAGCATGAAAGATCGGAAGTGTATGAAGCAGGACATCGCCATCCCTCCAACCCCAGGCTTCATGGAGAACGAGCGCATTCGACGATAGGTTTCGATGCGTTAGAACCGCACCTTTCGAGCGGCCAGTCGTCCCCGACGTGTAGAGGATTGCTGCCGGATCATTGGGCGAGACAGGGGCGATGGTTGGATCGGGTGACATCGTAACCCACGGCTTTTCTGCCGCACCGGTAAAGAGAAGCTGTCTAAGCCCTGCAAACGCTACGGTTGACGCTGATGTTCCAGGGCTGGCAACAATCAGAGAAGGCTCGGCGTCTTCGATAAAGTAGGACACTTCCGCGCCCTGGTAGGCCGTATTGAGGGGCACGAATACCATCCCGGCCCTGACGCAACCGAGATAGAAGGCGGCGGCGGCGACCGATTTGTGGACCTGGGCGATTACCCGATCGCCAGGCTGCAGACCAAGCTTGCGCAGCCATGCAGCCACTCGGGCGGTTTCTGTCAGGAAGGCTCCGAACGTAAGCATCTCGCCGGATTGGGACACTAAGAACGGCTTCTCAGTTAGATCGTGATTGGCATTGGTCAGAATTGAAAAGAGATTATCCGCGGCTGATCTGGCGGGCGTAGCTGACCCAGCGGCAAGGTTGGATGCCAAGGACTGTTCCTCCGGAGAAATCTGGATTGCAACTCGCTGCGCAACGAGTGGACGCACGTGGTCTGCAATGAAGGCATGATGCAGTGGATGGGCCTGATAGGCCTGCCATCCTTCCTCGTCAGCAAAATCGGCGACCAGGAAATAGTCGCCATTGCCCTCGCGCAATCGGATATCTGCGCCGTGCTTTAGCGACTTGATATCGCCGATTTGGTTCGTCAACGCATCGAGCGCGCGGCTTAGATTTTCAATTGCCTCACTGCTGACACCGGCTTTCCAAGTGAAAATAACTGCATGTCTGATCATGATCTTCCTTCCCTAGCCGCCGAGATAAACTTGACGAACGACGTCATTGCCACCCATCGCCGTCATGTCTTCGCCCGAAAGCACGATTTCGCCGTGGGCGATGACATAAGCGTGGTCAGCGACTTCGGTCGCTTGGTGGAAGCTTTGCTCGGCCATCAAGATCGTGAGATTTCTCTCAGTCTTCAGCTGGCTGATTTGTTGTATGGTTTGCTTGACGATCGCAGGCGACAGGCCGACGGATGGTTCGTCGACAAGAAGTAATTTCGGTTCGCACATGATTGCGCGTGCAATCGCCACCATTTGCTGTTGCCCGCCACTCATCGTACCGACCAATTGGTCGCGGCGCTCTGCCAGAACAGGAAATGTCTCAAGGACGTCTGAGAGGTTTTTCGCCATCCGCGCACGAGCGTAAGGGCGAAAGGCGCCGAGCATCAGGTTTTCTTGTACCGACAGATTTCCAAACAGACGCCGACCTTCTGGAATAACAGCGATACCGAGATCGACGATTCGTTCGGTTGCTAAGCTATGTAGGTCATGACGTTCTCCCTCGGTCTCGAAAACGATCGAGCCGCTCCGTGCCTTGACTAATCCCAAAATCGCTTTGATCAGCGTCGACTTGCCATTGCCGTTGGTTCCGAGCAAAGCGACCATTTGTCCATGGGGAACGGTCAGTGAAACTTCGTGAAGAACCTGTACGGCTCCGTAGCCGGCCACGAGGTTCGAGATTGTCAAACTACTCACCGATATACGCCTTCTGAACCTGTGGATCTTTGACAATCATCTCCGGTGGCCCTTCGGCCACGAGATTGCCAGCCATGATGCATATGACACGCTGCGAGAAATGCATGATCGCACGCATGATGTGCTCGATCATGATGACGGCGATCCCTCGCTCACCGAGCTCAAAAAGCACTTTCAGGATCTCATCGACCTCCGAACTTGAGAGCCCCGCCATCGCTTCGTCTGAAATGAGGAGCTTCGGCCTTCCTGCGAGTGCCCTGGCGAGTTCAAGTTTGCGAAGCTCGATCTGCGAAAGCGCGAGGCAATCGCTATCTGCCCTTGCTTCCATTCCAATATTGGAAAGTATCTCCAACGCTTGGATCCGAAGGTCAGAACGTGTACCAGAACGCTCGGAGGCACCGAAGCTGAGCGGAACCAGCAGATTTTCGAGAACCGTCATCCCTTTAAACGGTTGCGGTATCTGGAATGTTCGGGCAATCCCTCTTTGAGCGCGACGATAAGCTTCAAAAGCAGTCACATCGCTCCCGTCGAAATGGATGTCTCCCGCATCGGGCTTCAAGCGGCCGGATATGCAGTTGATAAAGGTCGTTTTCCCCGATCCGTTCGGACCAATAATGCCAAGCCTTTCGCCCGCGTTAAGTTCGAGTGAGACAGCATTGACCGCGGTGAAGGCTCCGAAACGCTTGGTGATATTTTCCGCCTTGAGGAGTGCTTGTTTCATGCTGGCCTCCACTTTCGCAGGAGCGGATAGGCTCCGTTCGGCATCAGCACGACACTGAAGACGAGGATGAGGCCGAGGGCCAGCAGGTTGATGTGAGATGACGTCATGACGGTCAGCGCTTGTTGAACCAGCGACAAGACCACAGCTCCAAGGACTGGGCCGATCCAGGTCGACGTTCCGCCAAGCAGTGGCATCGCGAGTGCTGCAAGGCTGTAGTTCATATTGAACGCGGACGTCGGCTCGACATAGGACGAATAGAGGGCATAGGGAGCGCCAGCGACCGACATCAGTCCACCAGAGATCGATATTGCGATGAGCTTTGTCTTCAACGTTGGAACACCACAAGCTTCAGCGGCGATTTCACTGTCGCGAATTGCTGAGAGACCCCTGCCGAGCCAGGACGTTTCGATGCCGCGGGCGACCGCGACGCTACCGACGGCAAGCATGGCCATCACAAAAAAGAGGAAAGCCGTGTAGTCGCTAAATCCTGCGGGCGCTGCCGGCCGGATCACAGAAAGGCCACGAGCTCCACCGACATAGGACCAATTCAAGACAAGCGCTTCGATGATGACCGCGAGCGCCATTGTTGCAATCGAATAGTAGACCCCGCGAAGTCTCACTGAGAGGTAGGCGACAAAAAGCCCGAGCGCAGCGCCGACTATCGCGGCTGCCAAGATCTGAATGATGATCGGAGCATTGAAGGCCTGGGATGTGGCAACTGCGACATACGCACCAAGCCCGAAGAATCCTGACGTCCCGAAGTTGACATATCCGGCATAGCCGCCTGCAATGTTCCAGGCTGTTGCGAGAACGACAAACTGCAGGATGATGTACCCCGCGAACAGGAAATATTGATTGGGTGCCATGACCGTTGCACCATAAGCTGCGACGACGAACAAAAGACATCCAATAGGAAACATACGACGTATCATTGTGCCCTCCCGAAAAGGCCAGAGGGACGGAAAGCGAGCATGACGAGGACCAGCGAGAACGAGACTGCGGTAGCCCACGACGCTCCAAGCATGGTGAGGACCAACGATTCAGCTAGTCCGAGCAACAAACCCGCAATGTAGGTGCCGGAAATCGAACCCATCCCGGCGAGAACGACAACGGCAAAAGCCCGGCCGATATAAATTCGATCAACCGAGGGGGCGACCGGCCCGACGATGATCAGGAGCGCGCCCACGACTGCGGCCGATGCCAGAGAAATTCCAAACACGAGCTGGCGAACCCTGACCGGATTGATCGACAGCATCCGCAGTGCATCCTGATCCACGCCTGCTGCGCGCATCGCGCGCCCGCTCATCGTCCGTGTCTGAAAGATGTGCAGGCACAAAAGAAGGATAGATCCTCCGGCAAATGCCACGAGCATGCGATAAGGCAACCTGACTGGTCCCAGCGATATGGCTTTGCCGATATAGGCTGCTTTCACGCTTTGAAGATCGACCCCATAGGTCAACAACAAGGCGACTTCGATTAGGAAGGCCAAACCGAAAAACAGCGAGAAACTGCGCAATGGATCGGGAGTGCCCTTGAGTTCAAAAAAGCGCCGGTAAAGGCTGTAGAATCCGAAGCCAGCGGCGAAGAAAGGCGGTGCAAGAAGGAGGCCGGCGATGATCGGATCAAGGCCGAACGAATAATTCAAGCTGTGTACAATCAGGGCGGCCGCAACAACCAGAGCTGGATGGGCGAGGTTTGGGATTTCAAGTATTCCGAAGACCAGCGCCAGACCGCTTGCAATAGCGGCGTAAAACGCTCCAAGAAGCAATCCTGATGTTACGGCTATGAGTAGAAGATTTATAGACATGGCGATCTCGATCCAAAGAGGCGGAAGGCGGCACGCTTGAAGGGCGTGCCGGCGTCTCAGTTCTGCGCGTCTGCAAACGGCGTGACCACTTCGCCTGTCTTGAATGCCGGCGGGGCGACAACGACGGCTTTGCCAGGGCTTCGAAATTGCTCGATGCCGGATCCATCAACGCCCCGGTACTGGACCATGAGCATTCGGCTCTCGGTCCACTCTCCATTTGCTCCGTAACGGATCGGTCCAAGTATGGTGTTGACCTCGTTGCTGTGGAGCCAGTCGGACATGGCCTTCGGATCAACTCCTCGCGTGGCTTCGACAGCTGCCTGGATGACCTGCCCTGCCACATACCAATAAGGGGGCGTATAATGTCCAAGGGGATCAGTCTTGGCATCCGACCAACGCTTGGCGTAGGCATCTAGAAAGGCCTTGGCTTCAGGACGCAAGAGCTTTGGCTCAATCGAGAAGATATCGAAATTGACGATCCCGTTGAGCTGGCTTTGCAGGTTCTCCAGGACGCTTGCATTCTGGATGCCGACGAGTCCGCCGCCAAAGAGTTGAACACTGGAGGGCAAACCGATCTCGCCGATCCCTTGAACAATCGCGACGGATTCAGCCGGATAGGAACACACATACACAGCATCCGGCTCAAACCCTCGAAGCGACTGCAACAGTCCGCTGAAATCGGTCGTATTCGCGGGGTATCGTTGATCGAAGACGACCTCGATTCCATATTCCTTGGCCAGCAGACGGCCGCCTTCTGCAGCCGTCTGCTGGAACTCCGCATCCGTTGCCAAGATCGCAAGTTTCTTCAGACCTTTTTCGTGCACAAGGTCAAAGAATGCCTTATGGACGAAATGAGGCTCTGGCCCCCATGGACCAATCGCGAAATAGCGATCGTATTTTGCCTTGACGTTCAGACCAGTTGACACCATGCCAAAGAGAATCCGGCCTCTTTCCTGCGCAATAGGTACCGCTGGCAAGGCGACGTTGGCTCCGTAGGGAGACAGAAGAATGTCCACCTTGTCGATATCGATCAACTTGGCGTAGAGCGAGGGCACCTGGGCTGCGTTCGACTGGTCGTCGTATCCAACCAGCTCAACCTTGCGTCCAAGAATGCCCCCCTTCTGGTTGACCTCGTCGCGCCATATCTGAAGTGCCACAAGGCCCGGCCGGCCGCCGGCTGCAAGACCACCGGACTGGGCAACGCTAAAGCCGATCCGCAATGGCGGCGTGTCGGCCTTTGCGAAGGGGATCGGCGACAAGGCTGTCGCTGCCAAACTGGCCAAAGCCGTGGTATTGAATTCGCGTCTTGTAATCATGTTCAATCCTCCCGTGATTGTTCTCACTAATCGAGCCCCGCCATGTGCGCGACAACCTTGCCGCAGGCGACGTAGTCCTCTTCCGCGTAGCCTGCGTTTTCCGCTGCGATCATGATTTGGTCGACAGCACCTGCAAGAAGCAGTGGCACACCTGTGTGGCGGGCATGTTCATTGATGATTTTGAGATCCTTGCGCGTCTGGCTGACGGTGAACGTAGGGGCAAACTGGCCGTCAACTAGGCAGTTTGCCTTGAAAGCCAGATGGGGCGAGCCGATTGCGCTTTCCGCAATCGCCCGAGCGGCGGTGGATGCGTCGATCCCGCTCTTTCGCGCGAGAGCAATTGCTTCCGAGAGACTAAGGATGAGTGTGTCCACCATCAGGTTGACGGCCATTTTCATCACCCGTGCTTGTTCAGCCTCGCCAACCGTAACGATCTTCGAGGCGTAACAACTGATGAACGGGCGCGCTCGCTGAAGCACATCGTTAGCGCCCGAAACAAATGAGGTGAGGCTGCCATTGCTGGCTGCAGCAACGGTCCCGGATACGGGACCTCGAACGTAAGCAAGCCCCCCTCGCTCGGCATCTGCAGCGATCCGTTCCGAGGCTGAAACCGAAATCGTGCTCGTTTCGACAAGCAGCGTGCCCGGTTTTGCGACCGCTGACGCGGAACTGAGCGCCGAGATGGCCGCTTCGTCGTTCGGAAGCGACGATATGACAACGTCACAAGGCCGCGGCCGGTCCGTGGTCTTGAGCCCATTGATGCGTGCTAGCTCTAGCCGCTCGTCGGAAGTCTCGAGAACGACGACATTATGGCCTGAAAATGCAACGCGATCGCACATTGGGGCGCCGAGCTTGCCGTATCCAATCCAGAGAACGTCCATTACACACCTGTTTAAGATAAGCGGAGTTCAAAGCACCACGACGGCGCCACCGGCGGCGGATGAGGCGACAATTGCTTCGAAGATGGCAATGTTCGCCACGAGTTCGTCGCGTGTGAAGCGATAGCTGGCCTTGCCCGCGACAGCATCGGCCCAGGCATCGAGATTGGCCCGTGCTGCGTTTGCGGGTTTGAAGCTCTCGGTCTTTTCCTGACCGTCTTCCGTCTTGTAGTGAACGGTTGTCGGCAATCCGCTATCGACGTTGCCGGCTTCGGTAACCTCTACCCAGCCCTTGTCGCCAAACACGGTGAAGCGACCATAGAACGGCGTTGACGATATGCCTGTGAGTGTTGCGAATGCACCGGATTGAAACTCGATCTGTGCGGTCATGAAATCTTGGGCGGGAGGAATAAAAGCAAGGCTCTCGGAGCGCGCGTGCACCTGTTTTGCGGGTCCGGCGATCGTCACGAAGAGATCGGTCATGTGGATGCCCGGGCCGGTCATCAGGCCAGCCGGTGCGTTCTTCTTGCTAAAGCGCCAGTTGTCTTCCTGCAGCTTTTTGAACTGATTGTGGCTGATATTTGCATCAAGAGAGATTATACGTCCAAGAGCTCCAGACTTCGCAAGCTCCTGCGCCTTTTCATAGGCGGCCTCGAAGCGCCTTTCATGGCCGACACCGAGGATCATTCCAGCGCTTTCACAGGCCTCGATCATCCGCTCGGCACTTGCTTTCGTCATTGCTAGCGGCTTTTCGCAATAGACCTGTTTACCAGCAGCAATCGCCTGAAGAACCTGAGCCTCGTGGAGTGAATGGGGAGTAACGATCGCAATTGCGTCGACGTCTGGCGCGTTGATGACGCTATCGATGCCAGAGGCGATCCGAATCCCGAACTGTGCTGCGAAATCTGCCGCGCCCGGATCCGGGTCAACTCCATGAGTCACCTTGATCCGCGTACTCGTCTGCATCTCCTTGACGAGTTCGCGTCCCCACCAACCCAATCCGACTATAGCCAATCTCAGCACGATTGCCTCCCATAAAATCGCTAATCCAACTATCCTTTCAAGAAAAACGATATTTTTATTCATGTCAATAAATAAAATTATGATATGCCTTCGAGAGACAAATATCGACAATGGAGAGCGTTGATGCGTGTGGGCTTTATCGGACTTGGAGTCATGGGTCGCGGAATGGCTGAGAACCTCTTGCGTGCCGGGCATTTGCTAACGGTATTCAACCGCTCTCGCGAAAAATCACTCGCTCTCGAAGCGCTCGGAGCGAAGGTGGCCGATGATCCGAGACAGTGCGGCGAAGGCGACGCCCTATTCACGATGTTGATCAATGATGAAGCGGAAGAGGATATCGCCTTCCGGCAGGACCTCATCAACAGTGTGCCGGCGTCGACAACGCATGTTTGCTGCAGCACAATTGGCCACCGGACGGCACAGCGTTTAGCTGAGGAGCACCGGAAGAGAAATCGACATTTCATCAGCGCCCCAGTCTCTGGCCGCGGCGATATGGCGGCCTCCGGTACGCTTAATGTCTTGCTGGCTGGCCCGAGAAACGAAATAAACCGACTGCAACCGCTTTTTGACGCGATTGGAAAGCAGACCTTTTACTTCGGCGAGGAGCCGGCATTGGCCAACATAGCGAAGCTCGCGACGAACGCCCTGTTGGCCGCTAGCATCAAAGCCCTGGGCGAGAGCTTCGAGCTGGCGCAAGCCCACGGTGTAAGTAGCAGCGCCTTACTCGATTTTTTGACGACTACGCTCTTTGCCGCGCCTGTGTTCGAAATCTACGGACGGGTCCTTCTCGAAGAGAATTTCCGACCAGCCAATACATCGATGGCAACTGGTCTGAAGGATATGGAGCTCATTCTGGCAGCCGGAAAGGATGCTGATCTTACCTTACCGGTCTCAGTGCTTATACGCGACACATTGATGGATGCAGTGAACCACGGGCATGGCGCGATCGACTGGGCGGCGATGACAAGGATCCCATCCGGTTAATGCGGCCGTTTTTTCGCTACTCGAACGCGCTCCGGCTGAGATTCATTGTCCGGCTGTAATGGGACGTCAGAAGTTCGACTGCCTTGTCAGACTCTCCTTTCAAGGCGGCATCCAGTATCTCCTTATGCTCCTCCTGACCATCACGCAAAGACACTGCGTGAGCGATCTGGCGATAGCGAAACGCGTGATCGGCAAGCTGAGAAGCAAATCCAATCAAGGAGCGCGAGCGACATCCGGCAATAAGAGCGACGTGAAACTTCCTGTGCAAATCCTCCCATTCGGGATTGCCACTGCCATTGTCGAGCGTGCGTTGCACTCTTGACATACGATGATGCGCAAGCAGCAAGGATTCTTCCCAGTCGGCGGTTCGATGCAATATGGATTCGCGAAGCGCTAGGGCCTCTATCCAACATCGCGTCCTCGTCAGTTCCTCCAAATCTTCAAGGCTGATTGGAGCGACGAAGAAACCACGTTGATCCATTCGCTCGAGCAGGCCTTCTGCGGCAAGCCTCGTCAGTGCCTCCCTCACTGGCGAAGCGCCTACTTTGTAGTGTTCACAGACCCACTCTATGCGAACTTTGCTTCCCGGCTTGATCACGCCATGAAGAAGGTCGTTCCGAAGATCGTCGTAGACTGAGCTCGAAAGTGTGTTGCGTGAGGTAGAGGGCATCAGAGAGCACCGCTTTAAATCGATTTTTACGAGTCTCTACCATGAAAATCGAGAGAAGCAAATTATTACATAATCCTCCTGCCATAATCCAAAAATATCGATATTATGATTGACAGCAGAGTAAATAGCGATAAAAAAGGGCAAGTTCAGGAGGACGGAATGTCAGAAATACTTTGGAAAAATGCGATCATTCTCAGCCTCGACGAACGTGTCGGCGCATTCCGATCGGGAGATATCCTCGTCAGAGGCGACCGCATCGAGGCTTTAGGTGCGAGCATTGAGCCATCTGCGACTGCGACTGTTATCGACGCGCGTGGCAAGATCATCATCCCTGGTCTTGTCAATTGTCATATGCATACGTGGCAGACTGGCCTGAGGGGCCTGACGTCGAATTGGACGCTATTCGAGTATTTCAAGTGGGTCCATCGCGGGCTTGCCACGGCGTTCGAACCTGATGACATATATATCGCTACCCTGGCCGGCGCACTCGGTCAGATCAATGCCGGCGCGACAACGCTTGGGGACTGGTGTCACAACAATCCAAGCCCGGATCACACGGATGCCGCGATCAGGGGCTTGGTTGAAAGCGGAATCAGAGCGGTTTTTCTTCACGGCTCGCCGAAGCCTGATCCGAAACCGGGTCAACCCCACTTCTCCGAGATCCCGCATCCTCGCTCCGAAATCGAAAGGCTGCTCAGGGGATCACTGTCCGATCGCGATGGCTTAGTGACGCTTGGCATGGCGATCCTTGGCCCGCATTACTCGACGCTCGATGTCTCAATAGCCGATTTCGAATTGGCACGTGAGCACGATCTTGTCATTTCCATGCATTCAGGCGGCGGCGAGCCAAAAGCTCCCGGCGGGTGGGAGATACTAGACGCCAAAGGGCTCATCGGACCGAAAACAAATGTCGTTCATGGCAACGACCTGACAGACGCGCAGATAGTGCGTTTTGTCAAAGCGGGAGTGACCTTCACCGTCGCCCCCGAAAACGAGATGACGCAAGGACATGGCTGGCCAATTACGGGCCGAGTGTTGACGGCCGGAGGTCTTCCCTCGTTCGGTGTCGACATAGAATCATTGGTGTCGTCCGACATGTTCACGGTCGCGCGTATGGCTATTGCATGCCAGCGCGCAATCGACAATGACGCGTACCGGCAAGAGACTGGCGGAATTCCGGAATTTGCTTCTGTAACGACAAAGCAGGCTCTGGAATGGATTACGATTGGGGGAGCCAAGGCACTCGGGCTTGACGATCAGATTGGCACTTTGACGCCTGGCAAGCGGGCTGACCTCGTCGTCATCGACACCGGCGACTGGAACATGCATCCGGTCCATGACCCCTACTCCAGCGTGATAATGCAGGCAAATCCCAGCAACGTAGAGGCGGTAGTTGTTGGCGGAGAATTCCGCAAGCGGGATGGTAAGATGCTTCGGAGCGATACCGACCGCGTGCGATCGCATCTTGCAGCATCTGGAAGCCGCATCGTCTCTAGTCTCGGCATCCCCACGCAGATTGGCGATCAAGGCTAGGCCGTTCACCCAGTTTCATTTTAGGCGAAGAGGTCCAGATGACTGAAAGCACCAAATCCCCATCCCTCGTTTCGACTGCGGTTTCCGCCCCGCCACCATCGCGTCCCGAACCGCGTCTTCCGGGCTTCGAACACCGCTTCGCCAATGTCGGCGGCATTCGCCTTCATTATGTCATCGGAGGACGTGCGGAAGGTCCGGTAGTGGTCTTCATCGCCGGGTTTCCGGAGAGCTGGTATGCGTGGCGGAAAATTATGCCGTCGCTAGCAGATCAATATAGATTGATTGCCCTCGACTTGCCTGGCCAAGGCGATTCCGATCGACCAGCCGATGGCTATGATACGCAAGAGATCGCCACCAAGGTCCATGACTTCCTGCATCTCCTCGGTATCGAATCGTATTTCCTGGTCGGGCACGATGTAGGAGCGTGGGTCGCCTTTCCGTATGCAGCGCTATTCGGCGATGAAGTGAAGCGCCTTGTTCTGATGGATGCGGGCATTCCCGGCATTACACTTCCTGATTTCGCTCCGACGGGCGCAGAGCGCGGCTGGAGAACTTGGCATTTTTCTTTCCATCTTATCCCGGATCTACCGGAGGCGCTGATTGGCGGCCGTGAAAAGACCTACCTCGACTGGTTCTTGCGCCGCAAAGCAGCCAATCCGGAGAGCTTTTCCGATGAGGATCTCGCGGAATACGTGCGAATTTTCGCCAAGGACGGTGGCTTGCGCTCGGGCTTGGCATTTTACCGTGCGGCAGCGAAGTCGGCGGTACAAAACAAAACTTTGATGGCTGGCCGCAAACTGGCGATGCCTACGCTTGCCATCAGTGCTGATCAGGGCTCTATTCCAGACATGGCGACCGCTTTGGAACCCTTTTTCGAGACAATCGAGGGGCGGCGGATCGAAAACTGCGGGCATTTCATTCCGGAAGAACAACCTTCGGCGACTATTGGCGAGCTGCTCCGGTTTTTCCAGACTGAGTAGGTGGCTTACCTCACCGGCCGGTTCAAAAATCCTCAAGAAAGAACATTGTGATGAACCTCGTTTTCCCGAGCGTCGTCTTTCTCGTCGCTGGCTCTCTCGGTGGCATGCTGTTAGGTCTTATCGGCGTTGGTACGGCACTGATCGCTGTGCCCTTGATGATCATTTTTTTACCTATGTTCAACATCGATCCCACATCTGCGCCGCTGACCGCACTCGCCACATCGATGGCGATCGTATCCGTGGGGTCAGTGTCTTCGATCATTTCCCACCATCGGATGGGGAATGTCGACTGGTCGACCGTCAAGACGACCGTTCCCTTCAGCATTGCAGGTGTCATTGCTGGAGGCCTGGTCGCCAGCAGATTGTCCGGCGACGTGCTGAGATGGATACTTTTTGCTTTCATGGTCTTCATAGCCGTTAGAATGCTTTGGCCATCAAAGCCACAGACCGACGGTCACAGTGTCAACAAGCTTCAGTTCAGGATTGCCGGGTTTCTGATCGGATGTGCGGGAAGCCTCATTGGTGCGGGAGGAGGCATTTTTATGGTTCCCTTCCTCAATCATCGAGGTTTCCTGATGAAGGTCGCGGTTGCAACGTCCACGACGATCGGCCTGCCTGTTACCGTCGTCGGAGCCCTTTTCTACGCTCTGCAATCACCACCCGAGGCGGGCGGCTATATGCTCGGCTATATTTTCCTTCCGGCATTCGTCGGCATCAGCCTTGGAACGATTTTAGGGGCACCATTAGGAGCACGACTTGCATCTCGTGTTCCGGCAACGGCCCTGAAACGCGTTTTCGGAGTGTTCCTGATTTTGCTGGCCGTAAAGCTGGTTTGGAATGGGTAGCGCAGATGGCAACTTACAAGTTGGATGATTGGTCGGCTCTGGCCGAGAAGGAACTGAAAGCCTCGTCAGACACGCTTCTTTGGCGCACGCCTGAAGGCATCGACGTCAAGCCGCTCTATACGACCGAGGATCTTTCCACCACTACGCATCTTGATAGCCTGCCGGGCTTTGCACCATTCACCCGCGGGCCACGGGCAACGATGTATGCCGGCCGCCCCTGGACGATCCGGCAATATGCCGGTTTTTCGACCGCCGAAGCCTCTAATGCCTTCTACCGCAAGGCGCTTGCTGCCGGTCAGCAGGGCGTCTCCGTCGCCTTCGATCTCGCCACCCATCGCGGCTACGATTCCGATCATCCGCGCGTCGAAGGTGATGTCGGCAAGGCGGGCGTGGCAATCGACAGTGTCGAGGACATGAAGATCCTGTTCGATGGCATTCCGCTCGAGAAGATCTCGGTGTCGATGACGATGAACGGTGCGGTGATCCCGATCCTTGCCTCCTTTATCGTCGCCGGGGAGGAGCAGGGCGTTTCGCGGGCGGCCCTGTCCGGGACCATCCAGAACGACGTCCTCAAGGAGTTCATGGTCCGCAACACCTATATCTATCCGCCTGAACCCTCGATGCGCATCGTTGCCGATATCATCGAATATACGTCAAAGGAGATGCCGAAATTCAATTCGATATCGATCTCCGGCTATCACATGCAGGAGGCCGGCGCGACGCTGGTGCAGGAGCTCGCCTTCACGCTGGCCGATGGCCGCGAATATGTGCGCGCCGCCCTCGCCAAGGGTCTCGATGTCGACGAATTCGCCGGGCGTCTGTCGTTCTTCTTTGCCATCGGCATGAACTTCTTCATGGAGGCGGCCAAGCTGCGCGCCGCCCGCCTGCTGTGGACGACGATCATGGAGGAATTCCAGCCGAAGAAGGCCTCGTCGCTGATGCTACGCACCCACTGCCAGACGTCAGGCGTGTCGTTGCAAGAGCAGGATCCTTATAACAACATCATCCGCACCGCCTTCGAGGCGATGTCGGCGGTGCTTGGCGGCACGCAGTCGCTGCACACCAATTCCTTCGACGAGGCGATCGCGTTGCCGACGGAATTCTCGGCGCGCATTGCCCGCAACACGCAGCTGATCCTGCAGCACGAGACGGGCGTCACCAAGGTCGTCGATCCCCTGGCGGGCTCCTATTACGTCGAGAGCCTCACCAAGGAGTTGGCCGACAAGGCCTGGGCGCTGATCGAGGAGGTCGAAGCGCTTGGCGGCATGACCAACGCCGTCAACGAAGGCCTGCCGAAGCGGCTGATCGAGCAGGCGGCAACGCGCCGTCAGGCGGCCGTCGATAAGGGCGACGAGGTGATCGTCGGCGTCAACAGGTACCGGCTGGAAACCGAGGAAGAGATCGACATCCTGGCGATCGACAATGCCGCCGTTCGTACCGCGCAGGTCAAACGCATCGAGGCTACGCGGCGGCGCCGCGACAGCGCCAGGGTGGCCGAGACGCTGAAATCCCTTGCAGACATCGCCCGCAGCGGAAAGGGAAACCTGCTTGCCGCCGCTGTCGAGGCAGCGCGGGCACGCGCCACCGTCGGTGAAATCTCCGATGCGATGCGCGCGTCCTTTGGCGATCATGCGGCGGTACCCGAGGTCATCAGGGACGTCTACGGCGAGGCGTACCGCGATCAGCCGGAGCTTGCCGTGCTGAAGGGTCGCATTGCGGATGTAACGCAGAGCCTCGGGCGCAAGCCGAAGATCATGGTTGCCAAGCTCGGCCAAGACGGCCACGACCGCGGTGCGAAAGTCATCTCTTCGGCCTTCGGCGATGTCGGCTTCGACGTGCTGGCCGGCCCGCTATTCCAGACGCCTGACGAGGCGGCCGGCATGGCGGTTGGCGAGAAGGTCAACGTTATCGGTGTCTCGTCGCTGGCGGCAGGTCACAAGACGCTGCTGCCGCAGCTGGTGGAGGCGCTGAAGGCAAAGGGCGGTGGCGACGTCATCGTCGTCTGCGGCGGGGTCATTCCGCGCCAGGACTACCAGTTCCTGACCGACCACGGTGTGGCCGCCGTCTTCGGCCCCGGGACCAACGTGCTGGATGCCGCCTCTGTCATCATCGACCTCCTGGAAGGAAAACGTCGTAACGCCGTGAACTGATCTCGATGACACGATGGGCGCAGCCGGAGGAGATCTCTCGCGCTCCGGTTTTTTGGCATCTGATGGGGCTGTGTTCATCACAGGTGCATGATTGCAGTCGACGCCAGATTGCCCCACGCTAACGTGATCGTCTGAAGAGCACGGTTCCTCCTAGAGGTGTTCTCGTCGCAAACAAGAAGAGGGGGCCTGAGTAGCAACGGAACAGAAAACCTACATGAAGTCGTGCTAGCACTTCGTCAGATAGGCCCTCGAATCAAGCTGTGTGCTGCCGTGGTGCCTCACCAAAGGTTCGACGAAAAGCGTGGCCAAACGCACTCTGAGATGTGTAGCCGACGCTCGCCGCCACCTCTCCGACGTTAGAATGACGTTCAGTCAACGCGACGCGCGCGCGTGTCATCCGCCATTTGCTCATATACGCGAATGGTGCTTGTCCCAAGCGGCGGGTAAAGGCGGAAGAGAAGGCCGCCCGTGACATGCCCGCCTCAGTGGCCAGATCGGCAACTGTCCAGGGCCGTGCGATATCGCTATGAAAGCATTGGATTGCCCGCCCGATACGTGGGTCCGCCAGCGCGCCAAGCCAGCCGCTGGTCGTGTCGAAAGCCGACGCGAAAGTCCGGATAGCATGGATCATAAGAACCTCCGCTAACCTGGCTGTCACAATCTCCCGTCCCATAGAATTCTGCTCTGCCTCCGCGTCCAACAAACCCAGAAGCGCTGTGATCGTTGCCGCTCCCGTCGACATGGCAGAGACGTGCATGAACGCCGGCAGCATATCGAGAAGGAAAGCAGCGCTGCCGGGCGCAAAGGATATTCCGCCGCCGAGCGTCACCGTGTCATCACCCCGCAAGCGAACAAGATCATTCCCTTCGGCGAACAAGGGCGAACCGTCGATCGGCGCCAGCGCGGGATTACTCGCGATCACGTAGGTCGTACGGCCGATCAAGCAGCAGTCGCCCGCTTCGATGCGCTGGGGAGCGGTATCGGGCAGCAGGAGCCAGCCTGCTCCACGCAGCACTGCGACGAATTTCAGGCGCTCGAGCGCTGGAAATGCCAACGCCCAATCACCCGAGCCTTCGAAGCGAGTCCTTCGCGTTGCTCGTGCATCGAGTACAGTGAGCACATCTGATAGAGGATCGAGAATTCCAGACGATTGCGATAAATTCATAGCGTATCAAGCATAGTACGTCTTGCCCTCTTTTTCTATAGTCACGTGGAAGGAGACCAAAATGACCATAGCAGGCAAAGTAATAGTGATCACAGGCGCCAGCAGCGGCATCGGCCGCGCGACCGCAGTTCTTCTGGCTGAGGCGGGCGCGAACGTGGTGCTTGGTGCGCGGCGCGAAGATGTCCTCGCGGAAGTTGCCCGTGACATCTCTGCTGTCGGCGGCAATGTCGCCTACAATGTGACCGACGTGCGCGTTCGTGCCGATCTCGAGGCGCTCGTGGCACTCGCGGTTAAGCGCTGGGGCAGGCTGGATGTCATCGTCAATAATGCCGGCATCAGCCCGCTTTCGCGTTTTGATGCCCTGCAGGTCGAAGACTGGGACGCGATGATCGACGTAAATCTGCGCGGTACGCTCTACGGTATCGCTGCTGCGCTGCCGGTCTTCACACGCCAGCGCAGCGGGCACGTCATCAATGTGGTATCAACAGCCGGCATCAAGATTGTGCCGACGATGGGCGTCTATGCCGCGACCAAGAATGCAGTACGAACGATCACCGAGACCCTACGGCAGGAAGCGGGACCGCATCTACGAGTGACCGAGGTGTCGCCAGGGATGATTGCGACCAATCTTACCGACTCGTTTACCGACACGGCCGTCAGAGACGCAGTCGCTGCTCGGATTGGCGAGATCGCCATCCCGCCTGCCGCGATCGCCCGCGGCATCGCCTACGCGATCGATCAGCCCGACGACGTGGACGTGGGTAGCATTGTCATCCGGCCTACGGCGCAGGATTGAGCTGCCCCGCCCTGGGACTCGCTTCCTATCTTTGAACTAAGGCTTCGGTGCGACGCTGGCAAGTCGAGCTTTCGCGCGGATCGTTCCAACAAACCCCGTTCCCTCAAGCTCGGCGTCGTCCAGGCCGCAGGCCTCACCCGGACCCTGCAGACCAATGACCGGCCAACCCGTCTCGCTCGCGCCCTGCAGGAACTCGGCCGCCTTATCAAGACGCTCTACCTCCTGCGCTTCATCGATGATGAAAGCTATAGACGCCGTATCCTCGTCCAGCTCAATCGCGGTGAAGATCGCCACCAGCTCGCCCGCGTCATTTTCCATGGAAAGCGCGGCGAACTACGCCAGCGCTATCGCGAGGGACAGGAAGATCAGCCTGGCGCACTCGGCCTGGTCGTCAATCTCGTCGTACTCTGGAATACGATCTACATGGATGCCGCCATCGACCAGCTTGTGGCTGAGGGCTATGAGATCAGGCCGGAGGATGTCGCGCGCCTGTCGCCTCTCAACTTCCGCCACATCAACATGCTTGGTCGGTATGGCTTCACCCTCCCTGAATTCGTGGCCCGCGGCGAGCTCAGGCCGCTCCGCTATCCGAAAACTGCCGATCCAGACGACGAGCCGTGGATTCCTTATGTAGGTTTTCTGTTCCGTTGCTACTCAGACCCCAAGAGCGCCTAGGAGGAACCGATAATTGCGTCTACTTCCCCTGCCAGAAATCAGTTACGGCCTTAGCATATTCGTCACCACATTCCTCTGGGACATAATGGCCACATCCTTCCAGGACGACACCATGTACGCTCTTTCCGAGTAGACTTATGTTTTTTTCCATGGCGGCCCCAAGGCTGCCGGAGCCTGAAATCGTCAGGATCGGCATTTCGAGTTTCGCAGACATGCGTATCTTCGCCTGAGAGAGCCCATTATCGCTGAATGCCTGGCGATAGTATTCGAAGCCGGCGCGTGCAGCGCCCGGCGCAGAGAACACCCTTACATATTCATCCAGAGCCGCCGTGCCCATCGTCCATGGCCGGACAGACTTGTTGGCGAAGAGCCAGGTAAGATAGGCGCGCTCATGACCTGCGACCAGCATCTCGGGAAGGTCGTTGAGGCGGTTGAAGCCGAAATGCCACGATTTAACGTTTTGAGCATCGCTGGGAATCGTGGCAGCCGGTGGGGTGCCGGGGATCAGTGCTTCGCTCAAAACAAGACGACGAACATCCTTCGGATAAGCAGTCGCATGGGCATAAGCAATCCAAGTTCCGACGTCATGCGAGACAATGTCGACGCCACCGTTTTGAGCAAGACCAGCTTCTTTAATGAAAGCATGAATGTCGTCCGAGGCGGTCGTAAGGTCGTAGCCGGTCGAAGGCTTATCACTATCGCCGAAACCACGTGGATCGAGCGCGTAGACTTTTCGACCGGAAGCCACCAGGTCTTTCATAACATAACGCCACGCATACCAGCTTTCGGGCCAGCCGGGGATAAGAATGACCGGATCCCCCTGTCCCGCCGTAACATAGTGAAGACGCGTTCCGTTCGCGACAACAGATTGGTCCGAAAATCCGAAGGTCGAGGCAATCGAAAGCGCGTTTAATGCCTCGGAGGCAGAAGCTGGCATTAGCCCGGACGCTAGGATCGCCCCCGTTGCGGCCATGCTGATGCCTGCTTGTCGGAGGCTGTTGTACATCGAGTTCATCATCGATCTATCCTTTCGATTTGATGATAAAGAGATAAATAGCGAATGATCGCTCCCTATTTAGGCATGCCGAACAGGACGCCGCTGCATTTGGCGATCAAAGGAAAGACATGACCTGCGTGACGGATGCTCTCATCTCGGCCCGTGTTCTGCCGACTTTACCAACCACACGAAAGCCTTGTGTAAGACAAAGTAAGGTATTGGCCGTAGTGACCGGATCAAGCAATTTTACCAGCGACCCATCCGCTTGTCCGAGTTTGACCAAGTCTCGGAAAAGCCTTTCCATGCGGAGGCCTGCTTGAGTCACCCTGGACGCGATTTCAGGATCGAGCGTCGTCACGTCCATCGTGCTGCCTACCACCAAACACCCGACTTTGCCTTCCGCCCCGTGAGATGTCTCTGCCAGAAAGAGCAGCGCTGTTTGGAGCTTGCTTCTTCCTGTCCCTTGTTCCTGCAATGCTTTTTCAAGCGCTTCGTGACGGACTTGGGTATAACGATCGAATACCGCTAGAAAGATCTCTCGCTTGTCTTTGAACGCCTTGTAGATACTTCCGGGAGTCAATCGCATCGCGGATCCAAGATCTGTCAACGACGTGGCGTGATACCCGCGTTCTCGAAACACCAGCATGGCTGCGTCGAGAGCACTTTCCATGTCGAATTCGCGAGGACGCCCCCTCGGACGGTCAGCGGGTTTTGAAATGTTCTTCATGATTCATAATTAGGGGATGATTGCTCCCTAATCAAGCCCCCCTTCGCCATATACGGCGAGCGACTCCATCCGAGTGATTGATAACTCGATGTTTTGCTGAAAAAGAAAGATGCGAAGTCAAACCCCGCCGTTGTCAATCAAAGACCGGTCCGGCAGACATGCTCGGATACCGCTGTGACGTTGGAGCATTTTCGCGCGCGAGGGCACGGGAAGCTCTTTGCAACTTTAGCGGGGAAATATATCTTCCCGACGGGTGTCGCCTTCTGAGAATGACCGCATCATAGATCTTGGCAAACGCTGCGCCATGATGGAGAGAACCTGCCATATCAAGCAAAAATGTTTTTTTGCCGCAGAGCCCGCTTCGTTACATTCCGTTTGCATAAAGCCGCTTCTCGACCACCCGGGCCAGAAGGCTCGCGCCGATCGGCAGGATGCCGTCATCGAGATGGAAGGCAGGATTGTGTAACTGTACCGTGCCACCATGGCTGAGGGTGCAATAGACGCCCGGAATCTGCTGCAGCATATCAGCGAAATCCTCGCTGCCCATAACAGGCTCGTCTTTGATATAGACGTTTGAATCGCCGACGACATCGCGCGCGGCGTCAGCGAAACTATCCACCAGATCCTCGGTATTGGTCAGGACGTCGAAGACATTGCGAATATTAGTTTTGACTTCGACGTCGAAAGTCGAGGCAATGCCTGTGGCGATCGCGCGCATTCGCTTGCGGATCTGCTCGTTCACGGACCTGTCGAGATATCGGACCGTGCCCGAGATCGTCGCTTCCTCCGGCACGACATTATAGGCTGATCCGGCATGGATTTGGGTTACCGAGAGGACCGCGGCGCGCAACGGAGAGATATTTCGCGACACGATCGATTGTAGTGCCGAAACGAGTTGCGTTGCGGCGATGATCGGATCCTTCGCTAATTCTGGACGCGCGCCGTGGCTGCCTCGTCCGGTGATACGGATGTCGAAGAAATCTGCGCCCGCCATGGCGGCTCCCGGTTTGATCCCCACGCGGTAGGGCTCCTCGTCCGGAGAATTGTGAAGTGCGTAAATCTCGTCGCAAGGGAAACGCTCGAAAAGTCCGTCCGCGAGCATGGCGCGGGCGCCTCCACATCCTTCCTCGCCAGGCTGGAAAATGAAGATGACGGTGCCGTCGAAATCACGCGTCTCCGCCAGATAGCGAGCGGCACCGAGCAGCATGGTCGTGTGTCCGTCGTGGCCGCATCCGTGGAAGCGGTTGGCGATCTTCGATGCGTAAGGCAGGTTGGTGCGCTCTTCCATCGGCAGGGCGTCCATGTCGGCGCGCAGCCCGATCGTGCGCCCTTCGCCCTTGCCGCGCAAAACACCTACGACGCCTGTCGTGCCGATTCCCGTATGGACTTCGATCCCCCAACTCTCCAGTTTTACAGCGACGATGCCGGAGGTGCGGATCTCTTCGAAACCGATTTCGGGATGCTGATGGAAATCGCGCCGCATCGTGGTCAGTTCGTCGCTCCACGAGGCAATTCTTTCGATGGTCGGCATGACTTCAAATCCGTGGATGAATGGTGATTGGATAGCTCGCCCCGCCGTGCGGGCCGATAAGATGGTGGCGGCAGATGATCTTGCCGCCTCGATGCTTGCCGTTGGCTGGCCTTAAGCTGTGCACTGATCCAGCGCCTGACGTTTGCAAAATCCCAGTGCTGCCGCGAGGCCGGCATCGTTCACGTCTCGCGTATATGCATACGTCAGGCTGGTCAGGACTTCGTAGCCCGTCGCATGCAATAATCAATCACAACGCCTCGTCGGGCCTTGAACATTGCGATATAAATCACGATTAAGGTTATCAGCGCGCTTTCCGTATTAGCTTTTTTGCAGCCCTCTCTACTTCAGTAAAGCGCGCCAGCCGATCTGAATCCACCATCGATCGTGAGCGTCTCGCCGGTTATGAACCTGGCCTCGTTCGAAAGCAGAAATGCTGCGCCACCAGCAATTTCCTCGACAGTGCCGTAACGCGCCATTGGTATTGCCGCTTCATAGGCTGCGCGAAAGGCAGGGGAATGTTGCTCCTTCGCCAGAATTGTGTCTATAGGACCAGGTGCGATCGTATTCGCGGTGATGTTTTCTGTGGCCATATCGACTGCAATACCTTCGACGAGCGCTGCGAGACCTGCCTTTGAAGCGCCATAGATCGATGTACCTCGACCATGCCGCGTGGCTGCGATGGAGCCGATCGACAAAATAGAGCCGCCCCTAGCATTCTTGCGAAGGTAGCCAATCGCTTCGTGAAAGCAGTGATAGGCACCAGAAAAATTCACAGCCATGACGTTTGACCACTCGTCAGGGCGTGAATCAGGAAACAGCTTGTGCCGGGCGATGCCGGAACAATAGATGATCGCTCCCATGCCTTTAAGGACGTCCGCAGCCTTCGCGAAAGATGTTTTGATCGAAGCGACATCGACAACATCCAGCTTCAGGGCGCTGGCTGCTGAGAGCTGGCCACTGATATGCGCCGCTCTTTGTTCGTCCAAGTCGGCAATAACAAGGTGGGCTCCCATTCTGTCGAGGCGACGCGCAATTGCTTCTCCGATTGCCCCGGCTCCGCCAACGACCATGATCCGTTTGTCGAACAGTTCCAATCACAATCCTCCCTTGTGCAGTGCCTCCCCAATTCGGATCAATCGGATCCGGTTTACGTTTAGGAAGACATCGAGTTATGGGCTCTGCCCCAACCAGTTCTCATGCGGATGACAGTACGCATTTCTGACCATCTTTTCAATAATGAAAGGTATCTCATTTTTAAACCGCGTTGACTATTTGCGGCCAAATATGAGAGACCTGTCGGAAATATGCGAGGCGGGATAAAACATGCTGAGGAAACACATCATTTCGGGTAAGCGTGCACCACGCAAGCGCGATCGGACCCGGATAAAAATCACCGAGGCAGCCGTCGAAATCATGGCGGAAAAGGGCATTGCCGCGACATCGGTTAGCGAAATCACGGAGAGAGCCGACATAGCGAATGGAACTTTCTATCTTCATTTCGACAACAAAGCCGACATAATTTCAAAGCTCTGCAGCGACATCACGCGTGCTATGAATGAGGAGATGGACAGCGAGAGGATTTCGATTACGAACGGCGCTCAACGCGTGGCGTTCGGCACGGAACAGTTTATTGAAATCGCGGCCAGCGATCATCAATGGGGCCGTGTTCTGCTTTTTGCGCTTACTGAAATCGAGACGTTCAAGGATGATATCTCTCGATACATGAAAATGGACATCCAGATCGCAATTGATCAGGGATATTTTCACGATACGCTTGACATGTTCATGATCGACTCGCTCGTATCCCTGTTGATTGCCGGCGTGCGTGCACGGCTCGATGGTGCCGATCCAGCGGTAAGTGGCCGTGCCGCGGAATATTTTCTGAGATTATTGGGATTGAAGCCGGAGGAAGCACGCAAAATCCGCGCTGAAAACATATCCAAGATCAACTATGCCGGAGCGGCTGCTTAGTGGCCGCAATATATGAGGGCCGGACCTCATCATCCCTGACCAGATGCCTCGACTTATGAGTTTGTGAGGCCTTGAAAAGGCCGGAGTAAGTGCTTTTGAAAGTGCGTTGGGTAGTTGAATAGTGCGCTACGCCAATGATAGCTCTGGCGGATCAGCCTGCGCCGACAAAGCGGCAAGCAGCGTCCAGATCCCGCAGTTGCGGTGATAGACGGCCAGGATTCGGGAATCTACGATTTTCGGTATGCCGTGTACCACGATGTCGATATTGACCCGACAAAAAACCGTCGCCGTATCGCCAGTCACCGTGATGTGCTGTTCGAACCGATCGATCCTGCGATAGTCCCAAACGCCGCCCTTCAGCCCCTCGATGTAGCTCTTCTTTGTGTCGGCAACGCCGGACGAGTGCACGTAATTGAGCTTTTCGTCCAGAATCCTCCCGAGGGTGCCCCCGTCCTTCGCAAGCATCGCCCCATAGCGGGTATCTTCGATTCTTTCAATTTCTGCCAGATCAGACATCCGAGCCTTTCCTAATTAGGATTGTTCGACAAATCGCAAACGGTCTTATTGATAACGAAATACTCTCCTTTTAAGCCCAAGCACCAACCGGCTCTTGCTGCCGTCACTTAACCCTAATTGACACGAGCGACCGCAAAGGCGGTGGCTGCAAATATCCTGGGATGCACTCAAACAACCTTGCAGGCGCGTTCAAAGGCCAGTCTTGGCAATCGCGGCATCAGCGTCGAGCGGTCACCGTAACCAAGGTTTACCAGCATCGTAACCTCGACTTTGCCTTCGGGGAAAAATCCTTCTTGAACGGCTTTAGCATTGAACCCAGTCATTGGTCCGCAGTCGAGCCCTAGGCCGCGAGCCGCCATGATGAGATATGCCGCCTGAAGCGTTCCGCTCTGGTATGCTGACGACCTGTTGACGTCCGGATCAGCGAACCACGGCCGGGCATCGACGTGCGGAAATAACTCCGGCAGCAAGGAGGCGAACTCGAGATCAATACCGACGATCGCGGTAGCAGGCGCCGTCATAGTCTTGGCAAGGTTGCCTTTCGAGAGAGCCGGGGCAAGCTGTTCCTTTCCCTGCTGGCTGGTTACAAAAACAAAACGCGCCGGCGTCGAATTGCACGCTGTCGGTCCAAGCTTCACCATATCGTAAAGCTCGACGAGCATCTCTTCTGGAACCGACCTATCCTGCCACCCAGAGAAGCTCCGGGCATTGTAGAAAGCGCGATCCGCCCATCCGTCCTTAACGACAGTTTTTGTCTGAGCAATAGCCATGCATAAATCTTCCCTGTTGGCCGGCCGCCATAGACCGTCGGGTCTCGGCCACAAAAAACGGTGTCAGTTAGCGTGGGCTTGAATCCGGGTGAATACGCTCTCGTGGAAAATCAGAGGTCGCTTTTCCGCCGAGCGTGAGGTGGCATTAACCTTCATCAAAACGATTGCATGGTCCCCGGCAGTCACCTCTGTCTCGATGGTGCATTCGAAAAATGACACGACATCGTCGAGCACGATTGCGCCGCGCTCAGTGGCGTGCCATGCCACGTCCTGAAACCTGTCTCCGGTTTTTGCCGATAGCTTCCGGCACAGCTCGCCCTGTTCTTCGGAGAGAATGTTGACCCCCACCGTTCGCAAGCTACGCAGACGAGGCCATGTGCTGGAGGTCAGTTGGATGCACACCGAAACCAGCGCGGGTGCAAGTGAAACCGTTGTAAACGAGCTTGCAGCAATCCCGACGGGTCCTTCCTGCGACAGCGCGCACAGCGCGACCACGCCTGAGGGAAAGGTCGAGTAGAGCTTACGAAGGCCCACCGCATCGTCCTCCTCTACCGGATTGAGGACAACGACATGGGAAGATTTGAGATGCGCTACATTTTCCATTTTGTTCACCCGTTATAGCCGTCACGCCAAGCCAGCATTCTTGTTTCTAGGAAGCGGACGAAAGAGTCTGACAGTTTGCCGACTGCAGCGAAGACAAAGACGCCGACCAGCACAGTGGAGGTGTCAAGAATCGAGCGCGCATTCTGGATCAGATAACCGATGCCTGTTTGCGCGCCCATCAACTCAGCGACAACGAGACAGACCCAGGCCATGCCCATTGAAAGACGCAAGCCTAAGAGAATGTTTGGTGCGGCTGCCGGAAGGACGAGCTTTCGCATCATCTGCCCCGGAGAGAACTCAAGTACTTGTGCCACTTGAAAGAGCTTGGCGTCGACGCTGCGAACACCGAGAAAAGCATTGACGTACATCGGGAAAAACGCACCCGTCGCGACTAGGATGATCTTTGACTTATCACCGAACCCAAACCACAGGATGAAGAGCGGCGTCACGGCAATCAGAGGTACCGTCCGCAGCATCTGCAGAAACGGGTCCATCAGATGTTCCATGGTCCTTGAATAGCCCACGAGGACACCTGACATCAGCCCGAGGCTTGCGCCGATGGCAAATCCCGCTCCTGCTCTGCCAAGACTGACGAGCAGGTTCTGCAAAAGGACGCCGGAGGTGATGAGGTCGCCGAGAGTCACGAGCACTTCGCTCGGCGCAGGGAACAGCCGTACGTCGATAAAGCCGAATACGGCAAGAACCTGCCATAAGACAACGAAACCAATCGGAACCAATGCTCCGATCGCAACACGACGCATCGGTTTGCTGATCGCAAGAGCGGTCCGACGGTCGGATTCTCTTTTCATGGGTTCGATAGACATCGCCGCAGGCGTGAAGTTGGGATCATTCATTGCGCTATCCCTTTGCCAAACTGCGTGTGAGCCTCGGCCTCTTCGAGCGTCTCGAAAAGCTCGACCAGATGGCTTCGTACCGCTTGGAACGCCGGCGACTTCCGCTGACGTGGATGTTCGAGCGTGACGGGGACGATTTCATGAATGCGGCCCGGCCTTGGACTCATAACAACGACCCTGTCAGCTAGAAATACGGCCTCGTCGATGTCATGGGTCACGAAGACCATGGTCGTTCCGTTAGCGCCCCAGATATCCTGGAGCGCGTTTTGCATGTGTGAGCGCGTGAAGGAGTCGAGCGCACCAAACGGTTCATCGAGCAGCAGAACTCTCGGCTGGCGCATCAGCGCTCGGGCAATTGCCACGCGCTGCGACATTCCACCCGAAAGTTGCTTGGGATAGGCTTTCTCGAAGCCTTCAATGCGAACGAGAGCGATGAGTTCGTCAACACGGCGCCTTATCTTCGCGTCCCTAAGACTAAGATTAGCCGCGATGTTCTCTTCAACCGTCAGCCAGGGAAACAGCCGGTGCTCCTGGAAGACGACGCCCCTGTCCGCACCTGGTTTGCTGATCCGATGATCGTCGAGCACGATGGAACCACTGGTAACTCGTTCCAATCCCGCAACGGCCTTGAGAAGCGTGCTTTTGCCGCAACCGCTCGGTCCGATGATCGTGACGAACTCACCCTCCTGAATTTCAAGGCTGACGTCCTTCAGAGCAATGGTGCCTCCGCGGGTGTCGCCATAAATCTTATGAATCGAGAGGATCGACAGGTGCGGCGAAGTCGATTTAGATGCGAGGGACTTGACCGCGCCTGTCATGAAGTCACCTCTGCCAGTTTGGCCTCGGAACCGTATCGGTTAGGCGTCCAGTCAAGTCCCATGTTTTCACGGAGCGTCTTGCCACGATAACCGTTGTCGTAAAGACCTCTACGTCGCAGTTCAGGGATTACGAGATCGACGAAGTCACGCAGCCCGTCAGGCTGGACCCAGTTGCTGATCAAGAAACCATCCGCCGCACCTTCGCGGAACCAGGCTTCCATGGCGTCGGCTACCTGCGACGGCGTGCCGAAGAAATCTTCCTTTAGTGTTGCAACGCGTCGAGCAACTTCACGTAGTGTCAATCCGTGGCGGCGGGCATCGGCTTCGAATTTCGTCGTAAGTCCCTTGAAGAAATTGGCACCGACGTGTTCCATCGCCGGGAATGGTGCGTCGAGATCGTGTTTTGTAAAATCATACTGGTTGTAGTAATAGCCCAGATTGCGCAACGCATCCGTATCGCTGGTATATTCGAGAAGCATTTGGTACTTCTCTTCCGCTTCCTGCGTCGAGCGACCGACCACGACCTGGGCGCCCGTCATGATGGAAAGCATAGACGGGTCCCGGCCTTCAGCGGCCGTGCGTGCCTTCATATCGGAATAATACGACTTCGCCGTGGCGATCTCGAATTCGCGGGCAAAGATTGCCTCGGCATGTTTTGCCGCGAAGGCTCTACCTGCCTCGGACGTCCCGGCTTGGAACGTCACCGGATGACCCTGGGGCGACCGAATGATGTTTAGAGGGCCTTTGACCCTATAATATTTGCCGACGTGATCGAGAAAATGCATCTTCGATCTGTCGAGGAAGGTTCGTGACGCGCGGTCACGAGGAAACGCATCGTCCTCGTAAGTATCCCACAAACCGCGTACGACTTCCACGAACTCTTCAGCCATCGCGTAACGCTCGTTATGCGGTATAAGGTCATCTCCGCCATAATTCTCGGCTGCTGCCTGCTGTGCAGAAGTTACCACGTTCCACCCGGCTCGGCCTCCGCTGAGGACGTCGAGCGTGCCGACCTGACGCGCAACAGTGTAGGGAGCGCTGTATGACGTAGAGATCGTGGCAACAAGCCCAATATTACTGGTGACGGAGGCCAGTGCCGAAAGAAGGGAGATCGGTTCGAAACGTGCAAGATAGTGGGGGCGCGCGTTGGGATCGACCGCCGGGTTGTCGGCAACGAAAGCAAACGCAAAGTTTGCCTGTTCTGCCATTTGCACGAGCCGCTTTGCGGCTTCGA
Organism: Martinezella sp. CNPSo 3957; assembly: GCF_057784395.1. NCBI lineage: Bacteria > Pseudomonadati > Pseudomonadota > Alphaproteobacteria > Hyphomicrobiales > Rhizobiaceae > Martinezella > Martinezella sp. CNPSo 3957. The sequence continues at coordinate 26,084 of NZ_JBXSOU010000021.1, read as the reverse complement.
AGTTGACGCTTGCATCGGGGGGCGTCGTGGGGTGAAGCCAGGAGTTGAAGCTGGATCCTGGGGTTTCAACAATCAGTCCGAGCTTGATTTTCTTGCTGTCAGTCATCTTGAGCCATCGAATCTCTTGAGTCAGCGGGAAGGGTTGGAAGCCAGCGCTTTTTTCATGAAGCTGTTATCGATCATGGACTTGATATCACCAGTCCTCTTCAGTTCGCCCAGTTTCACAAGCAGTTCGGAAGTCTTCTCCAGCCCGGCAATTTCCTCATCCGAATAAGGCCGGTTCTCGGGTGCCGAAACCTTAATGAACGCCGCAATCTTGTCCGGCGTCGTGGTTCGCGCCTTTGCGATCTGCTCATAGGGTGGATTGGCGCCTGTAAGAGCCTTCATTGCCTCCTGGCGGGCGGCAAGGTAGCGGACAACCATGTCAGGATTCTCGTCAATGAATCCCTTGCGTACTGCGATTGCCCCCGGGATGAGACCAACCGTTTCTGCGGAAGCCAAAAGCCTGCTGTTGGCGTCATTGACAGCTGAGCTTTTCACCCCACTCCAGACAGCCCATGCATCTACCTGACCACTAAGGAAAGCGTTCTGTCCCTCGAAAGGCTCGAGGTTGATCATCGAGATGTCGGACGCAGACATTCCCTCCTTGTCGAGAAGGCGGAGAAGCATAGTCCAAGCGCTGCTCCCCGTGTTGACGGCAACCGTCTTGCCTTTGAGTTCCGCAAGCGACTTGATGGCGCTTTGAATAGGCAGCAAGAGCACGTCGCCACCACCATTGCTGGCCGCGCCGACGACCACAAAAGGCGAGCTGGCAGCTGCGCCAATAACCACTCCGACATAACCAAGCTCCGCGATATCGAGAGTACCTGACGCAATGGCTTGCAGCATCTGGTTAGTGGTGTCGAGTTTCGTATATTCAACCGTGACCCCGGATTTCTCGAAGACTTCGTCGAAGATTTTAAGAACGCGTCCGGCCATCACTGGGCTCGTCATTGTTGTCGTGTCAGTCACGATTTTTCTGGTCGCCGCCAAGGCGAAACGCGGCGCAAGCGCGATCATACCGCCAACATGCAACGACCCGAGAACAGCGGCTCGTCGTGTAATTTCAAACTTTTTCATGTCAGTTCCCCTTTTTGGTTTCTCACTCGGTATCCGGAAATTTTCAGATGAGAGGTTTACAGGCCTCCACAATTCGTCCCAGAATATCCTCCAGGATCTCGGGCGAAGTCGCGAAATTTAACCGCGCGAACCGGGTGCAACCCGGACTGAATTCTTCGCCGGGGCTAGCTGCCACCTTGGCCTTCGTGATCAAGTACTCCTGCGCCGACAGTGGCAAGCGGAGGGCTGAAAAGTCCAGCCATGAAAGATATGTTGCATCGGGCAAAGTAACCTGGACACCGGGCAATTCCGCAGTGATGACTTGGTGAACACGGTCGCGCGCGAACTGTAGGTGATTTTTTACAGCTTTCAGCCAAGGATCGCCGTCGTTCCAAGCCGCCAGTGTCGCGGCCATTCCCAGAGCATTGACCGCGCCCAAAGCCTGAATTGGAATTCTCGCCGAAAACCTCTGCTTGAGTGCCGCAGAGCCGAAGTGCATCACTCCAGCCCGCAAGCCCGGTATGTTGAAGGATTTTGTTGCAGACGAAATGGTGATTGTTCTTTTTGCGATATCTTCGCCCAGCGACGCGAACGGCACATGCGTCCGACCTTCATGCACTAGGTCGGCATGAATTTCGTCCGAAACGACTATGAGATCCCTCGCCACGCAAAAGTCGGCGATCAACTTCAACTCTTCGCGACTTGCGGCATGACCGGTCGGGTTGTGAGGATGGCAAAGGAAAAACAAACTTGCGTCGGACGGCAGCGACTTAGCCAGTTCCGCCCAGTCTACGGCTGTACCTTGCCCGTCATGACGCATCGCAATCGGAAATTGCTGCCGGTCCAATGTCTTGATGCTCGTGCGCATCGGTCCATAGATCGGATCCTGCACCAGGACTGGATCTCCCACTTCCGTGAAAGCCGCCACACAAGCATACATAGTTTGTACGAGGTCGGAGACTGGCACCGCCAAACCCGGGTCTGCCTCCCAACCATGAGCAGTTTTCATTCGCGCAGAGAAAGCCTTGGAAAGGGCTGGAGCGTCTCCTGCCGCCGGAAGGCGAGGATAGCCGTAATCCTGACGGTTAACGATGTCCGCGACGGCGTCCTGCACGGCCTGAGGCGGCAGGAAGTCCATCTCCGCCACGAACGCTGGAAGAATATCGCTCTCGTATCGAGACCATTTCGTGGTCCGTCGCGTCCTGAGAACGTCTAGCGGAAGAAAAAACCGCTCCGCCTCTGGTGCCAATCGATTTAGCAAAATCTGCCTCCAATTCCTCTGGTGAATAGACTATAAACGAGATAGCTCTCATTTTTAGATGGGGTAGGCAGAATTCATTATTTCACATGTGGCATAATCGGCATCGTTTTTGCCAATGGATCTGCAGTGAAATGGAAGGATGAGCGGGACATGATCAAAAATGTTCAGCTCATACGGATTATTCTGGCACGGGCAAGGAGACGGGATGGCAGGCAATCCTGCAATTTATGCTCCCCCCAAAGCCTGTTGCCCGTCAGCTAAATCAACCCATCAAGGAAATTATTGGCAATTTGGAAGGAACAGAGATTGAGTACCGCGCCATCTCTTCGCCATGGTCAGATCGATCTTGAACGTCTCAGCGCCATCTCATGCTTCGTGGCTGTTGCCGAGGAGAGGAGCTTCATCAAGGCATCGGAGTCCGTAAGCACGTCACCGTCGACCGTGAGCCGAAAAATTTCGAGTCTGGAGGACGCCATGGGTGTCCGGCTGTTCGACAGGACCACGCGTCGAGTGGAACTTACCGAGGCTGGGCGTGTCTACTATGACCAGTGCGTCGATATCCTTAATCATCTGGCGGACGCGGATGCCTTGGTTGAATCGATGAACAGCGAACCGCGCGGGCTGTTGAGGGTTAGCTTTCCGGTCGCACTTGGTCATCTCGTCTTGCCCCGGCTGATAAAGGACTTCCTCAACCAGTATCCAAAGGTACAGATAGAATTGAACTGTACCGATCGTTATGTCGATCTCGTGAAGGAATCATATGACGCAGCAGTTCGTATCGGTATTCTCCAGGACTCCGGTCTGTTCGCGCGGCGCATTGCGACCAATCGGCGACTCGTCGTTGCCTCCCCCGACTATATCGAAAAATACGGGACCCCACGGTCTCCACGAGAACTTGCACATCACCGGTGCCTGTCCTTTAGCAACTATCCCGGTAGAGGCGTCGTGTGGCGTTTCCAGTCCGGCGAAGTCACGGAAGAGGTCAAGGTTTCGGATGTCATGCGGTCAGACAGTTCCGAGACGATACATGCCGCGGCGGTCGAAGGATTGGGCATTGCAGTTGTAGCACGCTATCTCGGCTTCGAAAGCATTTCGACCGGCCGTCTTGTTCCGCTTCTCAACGACTGGGTTTGCGCCCCGGAGGCTGGAGTCTACATCGTCCACAATAGCGGCAAATTCGCCACCAGAAAGCTTTCTGTCTTCCTCGACTACTTTACGAGTAGACTGAAGAATCTGAATTGGTAGCACGGCGAACACATAGAAAACCTTCGCCGACCAAGGGCCTTCCCGTCCCTTAAGGATTAATGCTCTCCTGCAACAGTCTACTGCAGGTACGCGCCTTAATAACCCAACACCGGACTGATAAGTAACTTGCGGGCAACGAATGATTTGCCAATGGTCCCGCCAAGACGCGGCCAATCGCGTGCCGCAGGGGCGAGATCCGAGGACGGCAATGTATTCCCACCAGGGATCGAAAGAGGAACCGCGCATGACCATGTCCAACGGTACATTAGATTCGATGGCGGACATCGCGACCCGTCGAGCGGCAGCAGTTGGGAAGGTGGTTCAGCTAGGAAAGAAACTGGCTGACGAAGTCAGTGGGCCAATCGAGCGCGAAACATTGGCCCCAGTCGCCCGCGCACTTGAAGATCTCGGCGGAAGAGCTGAACTTTTTCCGGCTGAACATTTTCCCAGAGGCGCTTCTGGGCACAACGAGATGTACCGCCTTGCGGAAGACCCGGACGGCAAGTTCGCAATGTATCTTTCGATCTCCGAGCCCGGTGGCAGATTCCCGCCCCACAACCACACGACCTGGGCCATCATCTCAGGGGTTGCTGGCAACGAGCTGAACATCCTTTTTCGCAGGGAACCCACAAGCGATCCTTCGCAAGACCGCCTTGTGGAGATGGGCCGATACGAGGTGACGCCTGGAAGCTCGGTGACTTTGCTCCCTGAAGACGTCCACACCATCGAAGTCATCGAAGGCCGTCCCGCCATACACCTGCACTTTTACGGTCTGGCCCTGGATCACATCGAGGATCGTGTGATCTTCGAAGGGATCGAAGGCGGCAGCTTTAGCTCTCCGCCTTTGCGTCGGGATTTCAAACACGCCGTCATCGATGCGCATACTTTGAAAGCGGCTTTCTCGGACCGCAACGAAATTGCCGTGCTCGATGTTCGGGAAACCGGCGTGTACTCTCTCGGCCATCTGCTGCTTGCGACCTCCGCTCCTCTTTGGCGCATCGAGTTGCTTATAGCGCGCCTTGTTCCGCGCCGCAGTACGCGGATTGTCGTTATGGACGGCGGGACCGAGGATAATAGGCTGGCAAATGCGGCCGCGGCCAAGTTGACCAAACTCGGTTGGGGCAACGTATCCGTTCTTCGTGGCGGTACACAGGCTTGGGTCGATGCAGGCTATGAACTCTTCAGTGGCCTCAATTCACCCAGCAAGGCTTTTGCCGAAAAAGTCGAGGCAGAAAAGCGCACGCCTTTTATAGAAGCAAGCGATCTGAAGCGCCGTATCGAACGCGGCGACGACATCATTGTTGTTGACAGCCGCTCGCCCGAGGAATTTGCCGAATCCGCACTGCCCTTTTCGCATAATGTACCAGCGGGAGAACTGCCGCTTCGGGTTCCCGAACTGATTCGGAGTGCTGAAACCATTGTTGTTGTAAACTGTGCCGGACGCGCGCGTGGAATTGTCGGTGCTCAATCATTGATTGAAAGCGGTATACGTAACCCCGTCGCTTCTTTGAAGGACGGGATGATCGGCTGGCTTCAATCTGGCAATCAACTGGCGAAAGGCCGCTCTACCGCCCTCCCCGAACCCGGTGAGCACACTTATCGCGAAGCACGTCAACTGGCCAACAAACTCGAACAGCGCATAGGTGTGCGTCGGATCGGATGCGCAGAACTCGCGGCCTTCGAAGACGAGGCCGATGTAAGGACTTTGTATCGGTTTGACGTGAGAGCAACCGCGGAATACGAGGCAGGGCATTTGCCTGGCTGGCGATGTGCGCCTGGAGGACAACTGATCCATGCCGCTGAAGATTATGCCGCGACGAGGAATGCGCGCGTCGTTCTGGCCGACTGGGACGGCGTCCGTGCAATCAACGCCGCTGCCTGGCTGATGCAACTAGGCGGGAGGGAGATCTATCTCCATAGGCCGCCACTGATCACCGACCTCGAAATCGGACCAGAGCCGATACGTGTTTTGGCCACGCAGCCGGCAGTGCCCGGCATGACGTCACTTGAGCTCAATACATTGCTGGATCGAGGGGCCGCCGTGGTAGTCGATGTGGATCGCAGGTATGCCTTCGAGAAGCATCACGTCCGCGGAGCATGGTCGACCGTGCCTGACCGCCTTCCCGAGTTTGTCGCACGCCATCCAACGGACTTAATGATTGTTGTTACCTCCTCCGATGGGGTACTCGCGCGTACGGTCGCCGCCGAACTCGCAGCCACGTCTGAGCGCGAAGTCCGCTTCCTTTCGGGAGGTACCCGCGCATGGATGGCAGAAGGCTTAGAAGTGGAAGCGGGCGTAAAAAACGTGCTGACTGGTTACGACGATTTTTGGCGCAGCCCATACGAATATGACAACGACGCCGACCTCGCGGAAAGCTTCCGGCGCTACCTGCTGTGGGAAGCCGGCTTGACCGCTCAGTTGGACAAGGAAGGAGATGTCGGGATGCGCCTATTGTAGCGTTGCCGCGCAGCGAAGGGATTAAGGAGTGCGGTGGGAACGTCGAGATCGAACGCAGGTACAAGGGGTAAAATGCGCGGGAGCCGCTTCTGATCTGAAAGCCAATGCCCGATGAGGCCCCATCCTAGGGTCGTCCTTCCACTCTAAGCGCCGGGCATCCTGGTCTTCGTTAATGCTTGGGATTATATGTTAGTTCCTGCTTGCCCTGCCATTCTACTCTAACCCGTCATTTCGAACCCTACTCGGTATCCGACTCTATCAGTGAATCTGCCTCATCCTTGGCCGGAGATCTCGTCGGCATTGTCCCCGTGACAATCCCGATTTTTATCTTCCAAGAGTCTAGTGTCCGGTTTGACCTCGGGAGAGATAAAGGGATGGGCCATGCCGCAGCGATGTAGCGTGATAGCCATTTGACGATAAAACGCTGCAGCGCACGGCGTGGAAGCGCGCAGGTCGTTGAGCTGCCAAGCTTTTATCGCGCCGAAGCATCGTTTGCCGCGGCCTTTGCAGCGAGAACCGAACTTCAAGCCGGCGCTAGGTCTTTTTTACGCGGCACATCTCAATCAGCGTCGAGGCAGCCTTGCTGTTGTGCCGTTCCTTGTGCTTGAGGAGGCGGAATTCACGGACCAGCCGGCAGAAATCGACCTCGATCAGCTTGCCGGCCTCTATATGCTGCTGAGCGGCGAGACGGGAAACGGCGGCGGCGCACAGGCTTTCATCGAGCGCTGCCAAGATCGCCTCGTTGGAAGGGAGCACCATCGCGATCGTCAAATCCTCCGCGTTCACACCCATCTCGACCAGCGCATCCTCGAACACGGAACGCGTCCCCGAGCCGATCTCGCGCATCACCCATGGCGCTGCGACAAGATCGTCCCTAACTGGTTTGCTGGCACGCGCCCAAGGATGCGATGCACTGACGACCACCACAAGCTCGTCTTGCGCAACAATCGAAGCGGCAAGTGCTGGCTCGTCGATGTCCCCTTCCACGAACCCGACATCAGCCTCGCCGGAAATGACCGCATCGGCGACCGTGCGGGTGTTGCCAATTGTCAGAGTAAGATCAATTCCCGGGTGCAACGCATGAAACCGCATGAGGCGAGAAGGTAGCCAATAACTAGCGATTGTCTGACTGGCGAACACATTCAACGCTCCACGCTGCATTCCTCCGAGCTCACTGAGCACAAGCTCGGCTGCGCGAGCTCTGGCAAGCAGCGACTTCGCTTCGCCGAGGAAAATTCGTCCCGATTCCGTCAACTCGATACGGCGGCCGATGCGGTGAAAAAGCTCTACGCCATAGTGGTGCTCGAGGTTCTTGATTGTAGTGCTGACAGCCGAGGGCGTGAGGTTGATCGAGGCCGCCGCCTTGGTCAGATGTTCGCGTTCCGCAACCGCGATGAAAATTGCTAACTGCTCGAAGGTCATGGGAGATTATTCTATTTCTTCGAATGAAATGTAGAAGAATATTCGATGGAAGTCGACACGATTAGCTGAAAAATCCTCTTGGCAGTCATTAGATTTCCAGGTGTTCGGTGACCTTCCAGAATTGTTATAGATGTAGTCGCCAGATTGTTCCTGGCTTGCTCGTCTGCATCGCTGTAGCTGCTGCTGCCTATCTGTTCGAAAGACTGGAGCACGCCCTGTTCGGCGTTGGGCTTCTTGAGGCACTGGTCTTTGCCATCGTGATCGGGATGATCACAAGGACAGTTTTACCTGGGAAGACATCCTGGCAGCCAGGCATCAGCTTCATCTCCAAGACACTGCTCGAGATCGCGATCGTCCTTCTTGGTGCGTCCCTGAGTTTGGGAACGATGCGAAGCGCCGGCGCGATGCTGGTCGTCTGCGTCGTGGCGGTTGTCGCCATCTCAATCTGCACCAGCTTTGTAGTTGCCCGATTTTGCGGGTTATCGCGCCGGCTCGCTTTATTAATCGCCTGTGGGAACTCGATCTGTGGCAATTCCGCGATCGTCGCGCTTGCTCCTGTCATCGAAGCGGATTCCGACGAGGTCGCGTCAGCGCTGGCTTTTACAGCGGTTCTAGGTGTCGCATCGGTTCTTATCCTTCCGCTCGTTTACTTCTATGCGGGTATGACGGTAATGCAATATGGCGCGTTGACCGGCTTGACAGTCTATGCCGTGCCGCAGGTGCTTGCAGCCGCAGCGCCTGCTGGCGTGATAGCCGTGCAAACCGGGACGTTGATCAAGCTGCTACGCGTCTTGATGTTGGGTCCCGTTATTTTCGTGCTCGGGATCCTTCAGAAGGACCGCAGTGATTACGCACATGCGCAACGCGGGCTGGTTCCGTGGTTCATCGTCGGCTTTATCATTGTGGTGATCGCTCGTTCGATTGGGATAATTCCAGATACCATCATCCCGTTTTTGCTAACGCTATCAAGCGCGTTTACCGTCCTTGCGATGGCCGCGCTGGGTCTTTCGGTGAATATTCGCACCGTTGCCAGTGCAGGCGGACGCGTTATATTAGCAGCGTCAGCCTCACTTTTGCTTCTGGCGGCAATGAGCTATTGCGTCGCCGTGACTACAATTGCGAGATGAGCGACCCGGTTTCGGCTCTACGCAATCGAGAGCCCTGTGAGCGGGTTGATGCCATCGTCACCCTTGAACCAAATAAGATTGCTCGCTTCGAGGATCCAACGCTACGGCTTCGCCTTTATCGAACATCTTGATTAGAACGTGTTGCTGAACAGATTTGTCTTCACCTAGGCCGCGTTACTCTTCCTTGATGGTACCACGCTCGGACACGCTGCGCCTGCGCCAACCGAGCGAAGGGGCGAGGTGTGTCATAATGGTTGAAAGAAGATGGACATTGTATTCGACACCGAGTTGGTTGGGGATGGTGATTATGAGTGTGTCGGCAGCGCTGACAGCGGTATCACCCTTGAGGTCAGCGACGAGCTGGTCAGGTTCTCCCGCGTAAACTCTTCCAAATCGGGACAAAGAACCGTTGAGAACTCCTATTTCGTCGCGTGACGCCCGCTCGCGATCAAAATATTGCCGGTCTCTGTCGGTTGTGATGGGCAGAATACTGCGAGCGACCGCGACTCTCGGCGTACGGGAGTGACCGGCGGATTTCCATGTTCTGCGGAAGACTTCTATCTGTTCCGCCTGCAACTCTTGGAAAGGCACTCCAGTGTTCTCAGACAGCAACGTGCTGCTCATAAGGTTCATGCCTTGTTGCGCTGTCCACACGGCGGAAGCTCTTGTAGCTGAACCCCACCAAATGCGGCTGGAAAGGTCTTCTGACTGGGGCTGAATTTTGAGGTCGGGAGCGGCGCTCTCGGCTACATATTGGGAACGAGCGACGGGTTGACCGCCAATCGCCTCTCGAAATCGCATCGTGTGAGACTGCGCCATCAGTGCATCATTGCTCCCATTTTCAGGGGTGAAACCAAATGTTTCATAACCACGGCGGGCGATTTCCTGGGATCCCCGGCTGATGCCGAGTTGAAGTCGCCCGGAACTGATAAGGTCGGTCGAGGCCGCCTGCTCTGCCAGTGACAGCGGGTTTTCGTATCGCATATCGATCACGCCTGTTCCGAGCTCGATGCGTTTCGTGCGTGCTGCCATGGCCGCCAACAGGGGCATTGGCGTGGCAAACTGTGGCGCGTAGTGATGGACGCGGATTGCGGCCCCATCTAGTCCAAGGTCTTCCGCAGCGACAGCGAGATCGATGGTCTGAAGAAGTGAATCTTTTGCTGTCGTTGTCCTTGATCCAGGTGCATCCAGGTAATGACCGAACGACAGAAACCATATCTTCTTTGGCGTCATGACACCCTCTAAGAATTATGAAATTTTGGGAAGGTTGGTCGCCGCGCAAATAGACATTGGCGCAGTTAGGACTTGCGGAAGCAACCTAGAGACTTGATTGGGGTGTGGTAGCGCTGAGTGAGCGCGTGGATCGGTAGAGTACGTTGATCAGGATAGCGAGCAGGAAAGTTAGTATCGCCATCCCAACAACTAGAATGTGGAACGATTCAGCATAAGCAGCCGGGTCGCCGTTCCACCCCGCTGCAACGCGGTGCGCGATTTCCGGGTCGCCAATAGCGATTACCAGAAGGGTGCCCATAGCGGCACCGTACGCCGCAACACTGAGTGCCTCGCTGCCCAAGCGAAGGAAGTTGAGCACACCAGCTGCCTCTCCGCTCATCTCTTCGGGCACGGCAGCCAGAGCATCGCCGTCGATCAACCCCAACGGCAAACCCCATCCGAAGCCTAGCGTTGCCATTGCTACGCTCAGGAAAACAACAGGAATGTCCCGACCTAACAGGAGGAGTCCCAGATCACCGACAATCAGAAGAGATAACGAAGCATTGATGACAAAGAGTGAGGAAATCCACCGGACCTTTTGGGTAAGAAGGTTCGCGATGAAAGGGGCGACGAGCACCGGTAGGGTCAACGGCAACATAAAAAGACCGGCCTGCGCAGCTTCCATCTTCATGACTGCGCTAAGCGCGACAGGGAGATAGGTGAGAATTGAAACGTAGGCGACGGACCCTGCCACGGGCACCAGCACGATCGCCAGGAACAGACGATTGCGGAGCGGCGAAAAATCGATGAGCTTCGCGTTTGAGTGCGGTGCCGCACTATGGTTGACCTGCAGCCTGATACTGGCAAGGTAGGCAACGGCGGCAATGATGCCAACGAGAGCAAAGACTCCTCGCCAGCCGACGACCTCGGCGACTGTGCCGGATATCGTTGGGCCCGCCGCGAGACCAAGTCCAACAGTCATCCCAAGCAATGCAAACGCTCGAGCTCGCTGGGGACCAGAAAAGGAGCTTGAAAGAAGCGCTGTGCCGCCGGTCGCGATGGCTGCGGCGCCAATGCCGGAGAGGATGCGCCCGAAGTCAAGCACGAGCAAGCCAGTTGCGAGCGCGCTAAGGAGCGAACCAGCCAGCATGATCAGGGTGCCTACGCTGAAAGTTCGCTTGTATCCCAGTCTCGCAGCCGCTGCGCCCCAGATAAGAGTGAACACAGCGAACGCTGCGTTGAAACCGTTCGCCACCCACTGGAGGGGGACTGGGTCATGTCCAAGGTCGCTTGAGATCGCCGGAAGAGCGATAGTGGCTCCGGAAATACTGATTGGAAGAACAAAAAGAGCGAGAAAAACAGTGGGGAGGAGCAGCGGCGAGGGAGTGATTTTTTCAATCGACATCGTGTCGCAAGTTAACATTGAGTTTGGTCCTATATGTATCGTACCTTTAGCTAGCACGCTTAAAGGTACGATACAAGTAGGACCTCGCGAGCTCTGGGTTGAGGTCAGACGCCCGAGCACCGTGACACCGACATGTTCTCAGTTGAGGTCCAAGGTCAAACAAGGTATGACGCGCGTGGGACATGAAAGGACAGCTGATGCACGAAGTGCTGGCTACTCAACCTGAAGAGATGGAAATCGGGCAGGTATTGAAGGCTCTGGCCGATGAGCACCGGCGTCGTATAATTGTCGAGCTGGCAGCAGATCCGTCAGACGGTGAACGGACCTGCAACTCTTTCGAGCTGCCATTGTCAAAGCAAACGGTGTCTCATCATTTCAAGACTTTACTCTCAGCGGGGCTTATCAACCAGATCAACTACGGCAACCGGCAGGGAATATCTTTGCGCCGCGAAGCGATAGAGGCAAAATTCCCCGGTCTTCTGAATTTGCTCCAGGCAATCTGACTTGAGCCATCATTCAGATGACCGAGGAATCTCAAATATCTCGCGGAACTGATCCAGCTTCGACCGATTGTGGAGTTTCTAAGCTGCTCGCAGCGCTCAACAAGGCTCGCTCGCTCAAGTTCTCGGTCGGATACACGCCGATGAATTATCCCGGTTTGACGTCACGGAGTCGATATCCTCGAACATCGTTAGATTGGTTTGGTCAAGATTTGGGGGGAACCTTGGTCTCAACACGATAAAGGCTCTTGTCCGTAGTGATATAGAGGTATGTACGGTTACCCTCCATGGCGATCGCGACGTTTGTGACAGCTTTCTCGAACGGCATCGGTATATATGCAATCTCCTCCCCCAATGGAGAGTAGACTCGCACCCCGCGCCGGCTTGCCGCAGAAACGGCCGCATAGATATTGCCCGCTGCGTCGACGGTAAGGCCGTCGGGACCAATCTCATTTCCGTAGTCGACCAAGATCCTTTGATTTGTGGCCGTTCCATCGTCAGCCAGGTCATAAGCCAGCAATCGCATGGCGCCATTTTTTTGCGGCAGTTTTTCAATGCGCCAATCAGCCATCAGTGGATCAAGATCCGCAACATAAAGCGTCTTCTGATCAGGCGACAATGCGACGCCATTCGGCCGTGCAACATCAGAAATAATGAGATGGACGGCCCCATCTTGATCGATGCGATAGACGCCCGCGACAGGCTGTTCGATGGTTTCGTGACCGAAATAGCGAGGATCAGAAAAGTATATGCGCCCCTTGTGGTCGATATCAAGGTCATTAGGGGAGTTGAAAGGGCGTCCCTTATACAGGCCCGCGACGATCATGGAGCGCCCGGTCTTCATGTCGGTTCGAACGACAGATCGCCCCCCGAAATCGGCTCCCTCGGTGACGACCATGCGCCCTTCACGATCAAATTTGACCCCGGCCGCCATTCCACTTGGAGATCGGAAAAGCGAGGTTTTTTTGCTCGCCGGATCGAAGACCCAGATGTTCCCGGCTTCCATTCCAGTCGCAAAGGTCATTGTCAGATCGCAAAAGTAGATTTTACCGTCCGGGCCGACTGCCGGCCCCTCTAACCAGAACCCGCCATCAAACAACGTCTCAACCTTCGCGTCATTGGCCACGATCGGCCCGCGAACAATGTGAGCCGTCTCTGCCCGGGCGGTGGCCGACTGAATTACGAAAACTGCGGTTAACACGGCTGCAGCAATCAGGCGACCTGCCGTGCCCTTTCCTTGGTTTTTTAGCTGAACTGCCATCTCAATTCTCCATCAACGTGAACGGTTCAAGTGAAAGTCACATAGCCGCGAAAGGAGACTTGAAAAATCGGGCGTATTGCCAGATAAAAATGCACTGGATGCATCAATCGATCAAAAAGGTAAGCCAATTGAGGCGCAGGTGCCCACAATAGACTTAGATCAGGCACGTACCGACGAACACGTCGCGTTAATCGCGATTGCGAGAGAAGGCTCATTTGTTGCCGCGGCTGCTGCTCTCAAACGCGACGCGAGCGTTATCTCGAAGAGAATCAGTTCGCTCGAACAGCGACTGGGAGTACGTCTTATCGAGCGCTCGACCCGGAGGGTTCGACTGACGGAAGCAGGCAGACAGCTATCGGAGCGGCTGCAATCAGCAGCGAATACAATTGTTGAAGCGGAACAAGAAGCCGCCGCAGGAGGCCTTGAGCTGCGGGGGCGATTGCGCTTGGCTCTTCCCGCAACGATGGGCCGACACTGGCTTGCCCCAGCTTTGCCGGAATTCACCAAAATGTATCCCGGCCTCGAGTTGGAGGTGGACTATTCGGAACGTTACGTTGATCTGATCGGCGAAGGCTTCGACGTGGCCTTACGCATAGGAACTCTGGGAGACAGTCGGCTCATTGCGCGTAAACTAGGTAACCACAGGATCGTGCTTGGCGCGTCACCCGAATATCTGGACCGTCGCGGCCACCCGAGTTGTCCGGCGGATCTGAACACGCACAACCTTCTTCGTTACATGGGGCCGGTCTCAACACGTGAATGGCGTATGAAAAAAGGCGCATTGCACGAAACAGTGCTGCCCTCCGGAAACTATCGCTCAAACGACATCGACGCCCTTCTCGAGGCTGCGCGGCAAGGCGTTGGTATCATAGGATTTGGCGACTGGTCGATGCACCGCGACTTCTCGGCTGGGCGGCTAGTCCAGGTCTTGCCAGACTGGCACTTTCCCCAAGGTGAGGGAATATTTATCGTACGTCCTTCACGGGAATTCGCACCTGCTCGGACGGAGGCTTTCATTCTGTGGATGACGTCTCTGTATAAGGACGGGCTTCCGTGGCAGGCCAAGTTGTAGTCAATTAGAGGCCCCCGCCAACTTGCCTCAAAGACGAGTACAGCCAAGGCACGCAATAGCTTCGTCGACGATCCATTGAATTCGGTTTGAAATATTCCCGTTCCCCGTAACACTAGCGCGCCCTGCGCTCAACGCGAACTTCACCGCATCCCTGAGCCGGGAGAATTTTACGAGCGCGAGAGCGGAACCTGATCAACAGTAGGCTGCCAGTTCATCTGGCGTTCCATTGGGGAAGGTCTCCTTCAAAAAGTCCATGAACGCCGATACGCGGGCGCTCAGCAGCCGCCGCGACGGATAGAGCGCCCAGAGCGCGATGTCTGATCCTTCGACATCCCCCCAATGCTGCAAAGTTCCGCCTGCAAGATCGCGAGTGACGAGCGATATAGGTAAACGGGCAGCGCCGACGCCCGCGCGCACCGCATCGCGAACCATGATGAGCGACGACAGGGCAAGAATGGGCTCGATCCGGACAGCCGTCGGTCCGTCTGGCGCTATGACGTTCCAACTCTGCATGGTCGCAGGCCCGCGCACGACACCGGGCACCGGACGATCCGCTGCCGGTCTGGCCAGACCGGGACTTGCTACAACGACAAGGCGATCGCGCAAAAATGCCTTTCCGACCAGCGTTTCGTCAGGATCCGGATTGACTCGAATGACAAGATCGTACCCTTCCTCGATCATATCAACAGCGCGATCTTCGGTGGAGATCTCCAGCCGCACGTCGGGGTATTTCAGGGCAAAGGTTGCGGCAATTCTTCCCATCGCTGTCTGAGAAAGCAGAAGCGGAGCACTGATCCTGAGACGTCCGCGCGGCCTTTCTGCGCCGGATGCGATAGCGACAGCCGTCTCGTCAAGCTCTGTCAGCAGTGCGGCTGTCCGCTCGTGAAGCGCCCGCCCTTCGTCAGTCAGTTTAAGCTTGCGGCTGCCACGTTCGAACAGTCGGATTTGAAGCGCTGCCTCCAGTTCGGCGACACGCCGGGATAAGGTCGCCTTTGGACGGCCGGTGGCACGCGCCGCCCTTCCAAAACCTCCATGACGAGCAACGAGATTGAAATCTGCAAGCGCGACGAGATCCATGAATGTTCCATAGGTGAGACGATGCGTCTAAATTGATTGTCTATCGGATCGATAGTGAGCCAGCCATATTCCGGGTGTCAAGCAAATCCAACCCGGAGACAATATCATGACCATTCTCGTTACCGGCGCGACCGGCAATATCGGCAGCCAAGTCGTCCAGCATCTTGTAAACCGCGGCGCCGATGTGCGCGCACTTGTCCGCGATCCGTCGAAAGCCAATTTTCCAGCGGGCGTTTCCGTCGTGAAAGGTGATTTTCTCGACGTCGACTCGATCCGCAGCGCCTTCGATGGCGTTTCTACCCTTTTCCTACTCAACGCCGTCACTCCTGACGAATTCACCCAGGCCCTGATCGCACTCAATCTTGCCCGCGCATCGGGGATCGAGCGGATCGTCTATCTGTCGGTCATCCACGCGGATGTTTATATCAACGTACCGCATTTTGCCGGCAAGTTCGGGGTCGAGCGGATGATCGAGCAGATGGGCTTCAATGCAACGATCCTGCGCCCGGCCTACTTTATTCAGAATGATCTGATGATCAGGGACACCATCAAGGGCTATGGCGTCTACCCGATGCCGGTCGGCGACAAGGGACTTGCGATGATCGACACGCGCGACATCGCCGAGATCGCGGCCCTTGAGCTCTTGCGCCGAGAACAGGCGGCACAGCCGCTTGCGCCGAACCGCATCAACTTGGTCGGTCCCGACATCCTCGCTGGCATGGACATTGCGGCCATCTGGTCACAGGTGCTGGGCCGTCCGATCCAATATGTCGGTGGCGACACGCAGGCGTTCGAACAGAACCTCAAGCAGTTCATGCCACCATGGATGGCTTACGACATGCGCATGATGGGCGAGCGGTTCCTGACCGATGGGATGTTGCCTGATGACGGCGACGTTGAGCGGCTGACAGCCATGCTTGGCCGCTCGCTGCGTTCCTACCGTAACTTTGCCGCGGAAATCGCCGCCTCGGCCTAAGGCGGTCGCCAAGAGATCTCAAATCCAATCGCACCTAAAACAAGGACTATTGTCATGATCTATTCGACCGCAACTGTTCCGGTGAACTCGGCAGGCGAAACCAGACTCACACTGGAACAGGCCTGGAAAGGTCTCGAACTGAAGGCGCGTGATGCGCGCCTGTTTCTGCCGCAGGGACTTTGCACGCGCTGCGAGGTGGTGGAGGAGAGCGCCACCCATTTCGTGCGAGAAGCCGTCATCGCCGGCGCTGGTATTCGGGAAATCATCACCCTCGAGCCACACAAAAAAGTGACCTTCTTCCAGGCCACCGGGCCGCGCGAGGGCGCCATTATCAACGAGTTGTTCGCGGATGAAGCCGGTGAGCTCCAGCTTCGGTTCTATTGCTATCTCGGGTTGCGGGACAGGGAGCCCAACGGTCCCGAAGAGCAGGCGGAACAGACACAGTTCGATAGCGACAAGGGCTACAAATCAGCCTTGCTCTCGACGCTGAAGCGGACCCGAGAGCTGCTCGCCGAAGGGCGGCTCTGATCATCACCGGCAGTACCCCAACAAGGCGCCCTCTCGAAGGGTCGCCCCTCAAAAAGGATCAAAACCATGTATCCCTCAGTAACAGCACCCGATCTCGCCGCTCGCCCTAAACTCCTCATTCTCGGGGCAACCGGCGTAACTGGTCGCCACATCGTCAGCCAGGCCGTGCAAGGCGGCTACGATGTCACTGCGCTGGTGCGCTCACGCGAAAAGGCAGCCGGTTTGACCGGTGCCAGGCTCATGATCGGGGATGCCCGAGACGAGGCGACGCTGCGTCAGGCCCTGGAAGACCGTGACGCGGTCGTCAGCGCTCTCGGCACGCCCGCGAGCCCGTTTCGCGAAGTCACTTTTCTTTCGGACGCAACCGGCGCACTGATCAATGCCATGAAGGCAGAGAGGGTCTCTCGCCTTGTCGCCATCACCGGCATTGGTGCGGGCAACAGCGTCGGCCACGGTGGTTTCGTCTTCGACCGACTGATTTTCCCGCTGCTTTTGCGAAAGGTATACGCGGACAAAAACCGCCAGGAGACGATCATCAGGAGCAGCGAGCTCGACTGGACAATCGTCCGGCCCTCCATCCTCAACAACAAGCCCGGACGCAAAACAATCAGGGCGCTCACTGATCTGAGCCACTTTAACGGCGGCTCGATCGCGCGAGAGGACGTGGCACGCTTCATGCTCAATGAGGTCAACACGGAAGAATGGCTGCGCAAATCACCCTTGATTACGTGGTAGTCTTCGTTCAGCGATGATGTTCACCTCTGCTTCGGGATGGTTCTATGCGCAGCTTTCAAACTTCGATCCCCGACGCTTTCATGCGTTATCTCGAATTCGAAGGACAAGGCATACCTATGTTGATGATACATGGTCTCGGCTGCGCGTCGTACTTCGAATATCCTCATGTCGCGAGGTCCCCTGCTCTCAGTGGCCGTCACACAATCCTTCTTGATCTGCTGGGCTTCGGGTACAGCGACCGTCCCGAAGCATTCGGATATCGGGTTGAAGACCATGCGCTCGAAATTAGCAGGTTTGTTGAGGAATTGGACCTGGAGCAGGTCGATCTATATGGACACAGCATGGGCGGTTCCATCGCGATCGAAACGGCGGATCTTCTCGCAGACAAGGTTCGGCATCTGATCCTATCGGAAGCCAACCTCGACTGCGGAGGGGGAGAGTTCAGTCGACCAATCGCGGTTTCCACAGAGGTCGATTATATCGAAAGCGGACATCTTAGAATATGCGAAGGCGCAAAGGCGGCCGGTGACGCAGAATGGGCAGCAACGATGCGCTCAGCATCCGCTCGTGCCGTGCACCGAGGAGCAAAGTCACTGGTCGACGGCAGCAACCCGGACTGGCGCTCTCGCTTTCTGCATCATTCAGCGCGGAAAAACTTCGTATTCGGTGAGCGCAGTCTTCCGAATCCCGACGTGGAATTTCTTTCATCTAAAGGCATTGGTGTGATCGTTGTACCGAACGCTGGCAACTCAATGGCATTAGAAAACCCGGATGGCCTAGCAAGAGTGATTGCTGACGCCTTATCTTAGTGACTGCAAGTCATTTTGATTTTGAATGGTTTTGCGCGCCGGGGCATGACGAACCTGCGTGCCGAGCCGGAAACGACCGAGCGCGGTCTGGTAAAATCGACCGCCATACTGAGGCAGCGAAATTTTCGGTCGTCAAACGCGGTTTGCACCCCGCCGGTCTGGTGACATGGTAATCGCATGCGCCTCATGACACTCACGCTAAACGAGCGATATCCGGCTTGGCTGGATCACAAGGAAGAGACCCGGGCTGACGGACCTCATCACGCTCGGCAAGTCGCGTGGCGGCAAGAACAACTGGATTGTGCACTGGGATGATGTCGTTGCCGATGTCGACGGCATGACCGGAATCCTGGTGCTGGATTTGCCGGATGACTTCTGTGTGATTCAACTGCGCAAAATGGCTGGGGTGTTTTGTGATCGCGGCTATGTGCGACCGTCCTTGTTGGACGACTCACGGTGCCAAGCATGGCGTAACATGCGCGAGTCTGTCAGCTAGTCCCACATGTCCCGCCATTGATCGTCGGGATTCGCCTTACTCCACTGATACAGTCTACGCTGAACGCCGAGTACCCAAGCTGCGTCAGCTCGATGATCCATGTCCACAGATCACTCCTCCGTCATGCCGACCGATCGTCTTCCTGCCCCCCTTCGCCATGTGCCCGGCTTTCCCGGGCTCAGACTACTACGGAGGCTCCGCCCCTGAGCACGCCCGTCTCCGGTCGTCGCGGCTAGCCCGGTTCCTGCCGGGCAGACGGCTCAGGTTCCCGTGTTCCGATTTTCAACCTTCGTGCCTGTAGGTGGTGCGCTATACCCCTGGCGATTCGGAGAGTGGGTTGGAGGAGCCTGCCCACTCCGGGTGCGTATTTCTCGCCCCCTTCAGCAGAGAACATTGAGCCCCGCCATGTCTGATCGCTTTCTGTGTCGCCCCCGCCATCACGGTTGGGAGACTTCTCGGATATATAGAGAGGCTTCAGCCACGCACTTCGTTGTCTCACCATTAGCACTGCGGTAGCCGGGTCCGGTAGTGATGGTTCCCGTCCGGTACAGTTCAGACCGATCTGCTTATGACACCGGACCGGCGACACCCGGTCCAGCTTTTCGGTCCCCTTCCTCTCGTTGCTCCCACGAGCGGGACGGCATTGCAGCCGTCGGTCGAAAATCAGCAAAGCTGGGAGGTTCGACTATGTCATATTACCCTCCCGCGCCGTCACGGCGCACCGACATCCTCGGAGAACCGTCGGATGATCCGATAGGCTTTCGAAAGCGAAGTGCCACGATGAAGACGAGATATTCGTTGAGCGCCGAGCCGTACAGCGTCGCCAGCGCCCACACCACCCATGCGTCCTTCTCCAGGAGGTGCGCCGGTCGCCCGACGGGTCGGCGGCGACGCTCAAGGCTTCCCGGCGATCCGACCGACAGCCGCATTGCGCAAATCAGGCATGCTATCACGTATCTGCGCGCAAACTTCGCCCTCTCTGTCCGAATTGAAGAATTAGTCGAGATTGCCGGGATGAGCACGGCGACATTCCACCGCCTCTTCCGAGCCGCAACTGCGATGAGCCCACTGCAATACCAGAAGGCGCTCCGACTACAAGAGGCGCGGCGACGGTTGATCGTTGACGCCGATGCGGCCGGTGCGGCTTACGCCGTGGGATACGAAAGCGCGTCGCAATTCAGCCGCGAGTATACCCGCATGTTCGGCACGTCGCCCGGTCGCGATGCCGCTAGACTGCGAGCAAGCACAAGCTGAAGCAACGCTATCCGATAAAAAGGTGGGGCTGTTAAGAAAAGGCCGGGCAGCCAATTCCGCGAGGTTAGCACAGCGAGCCGCGACAGGCGATGACGTCCAATATCCCGCGGCAGCAAGCAGGCCTCGGCCTAAATGCAATAGAGCTCCGTATCGCCATGAGCAGAAGAAGGGTCACCGGAGCCGGCGATCCTTCTTCTGCTGGCACACTTCACTTGGCAGCGTCGCCGAATATATCCTGCGCCGCATAGACCGGTGATGGAGCTGGGCGGTTTTCGCGGCGGAACGATCGCGCGCAGCGGCGTTACCGACTTCGTCGTCGATCAGGTGGAGAGCGACGCATTGGCTCGCAAAACGCCGCTCACCACCAGGTAAAGATCTAGCTCCGATCCGGCACGACCCGCCGCATTGGGGTGCAGTGCGTGGGACTTGCACGTGCCAAAAAAACCTGGCCGCGCCTAGATCGTGCGTGCCACTATCGGATCATGCACGGACTTCAACCAATCACCCAACTTCGACAGGTCACCTTCCACGCGCATATCGCCGAAGTGTACGAAATGCTCGGCGGCAGAGGCGTACGTAGGATCGGCGGTAAGCAGCAGGTTCAACGACCTTGCTGCCGCTGTCGTGATCTCGATGGTGATGTCGCCCCGCTCATCGGGCTGGGCTCCTGCGCGGAACGAGGGGACGCCATCGACAATGTCGAAACGAAGTCCCTGTATCAGGCCATCGGAAAGTGCCGCTCCGTCGATGTATCGCTCCACCAGAGAGACACTCAGGCCGGGGGAAAGCCCGGCGCGCAAAGCGGCCTCGCACATCACGGTTCCCACCATCTCGAACCATGAAGTAGTTCCGTGACGCAGTTTCTTGCTCGCTGTCATCATTGTTACTCCCAACTGGGGTGGGCGCACGCTGAGCGAATGGCGCAGGCCCGACCGTGATCTGGCGCAGACCAGCTCACCCGACGGTGAGCACAATCTTTCCTTGGATATGCCCTTGGAGCGCACGCTCATGCGCCCTGCTGGCATCGGCCAGCGGATAGGTGCTGTCGATGACCACCCGGATCGTCCCGTCATTCAATAGGGGAGCGAATTCCAGAAGCTGCGCGCCGCTGGAGCGCACCTGCGTTGTAGAAACTGTAACGCCCAGCGACGTAGCCTCCTCAGCTCCCGCAAAGCCCAGGGGATAGACCGGGAAGAGCGCTCCGCCTCGCTTCAGTGTCCGCAGGAAGCGCGCGGTGGCAGCTCCACCGACGTTATCGAGAACGAGATCGAGGTCGCGTGCCACGTCTTCAGGGGCCGACTTTGTGTAGTCGATGAACTCATCGGCGCCGAGGTCGCGCAGTAGCCCCTCGTGCTTGCCTGATGCCACCGCGATGACCCGTGCGCCCTTCCACTTCGCGACTTGAACCGCGAAATGGCCTACGCCACCCGCGGCGCCATTGACGAGCACCGTCCTGCCTTCGAGCGGCACAAGCCGATGCCTGTCGGGCTGAAGGGGATTGGGTTCGTTGTGGCCGAGCTCGACCAGAAACTGCCAGGCCGTCAGCAGTGACATCGGCGCTCCTGCCGCATGTATATGGTCGATGCCGGCCGGCTTCAGCGCGAGTTCCGATGCCGAAACGCTGACATATTCCGCATAGGCCTTGCTGCCTGTGAGATCGCCTGGAAAGCGGACCATCGAGTAGACTTCGTCGCCGACACTGAAGCCTTCGACATTGTCGGCGACTGCCTCGACGACGCCCGAAATATCGGTGCCAAGGATGAGCGGGAACGAAACCTGCGGCCGCCACTCGGGCGGCAGCGACTTGTACCCGTCACGTAGATACCAGTCGGGGGGATTGATGCCGACAGCGCGGACGCGGACGAGCACTTCGCCTGCCTTCAGTTCGGGCTTGGGTGCATCCTCGTAGATCAGCACGTCGGGGTCGCCAAAAACGTGCTGGCGGATCGCCTTCATAATGTCACTCAATCTAACCTCCTAAAATTTGCTGGAATTATCGCTCGGTCAGAGATGTAGTTGGCTGCATCAAGGTTGATAATGAGCGCGAATGTTGCTTCACTAATGTCATGAAGGAACAAATTGCATTTGAACGACTGACTGGCCTGATCGCATTCGCGCGTGCTGGCTCCCTGGGGAGCTATACCGCCGCCGCGCGCTCTCTTTCGATCTCACCGTCAGCGGTCAGCAGGAGCGTTCAGCGCCTCGAGCGGCATCTCGGCGTTTCACTGTTCACGCGAACGACGCGTGCGCTGACGCTGACTGCGGAGGGTCGCGATCTACACGAACGCGCGCTCAAGTTGTTGCGCGACGCTGAGGATATCGAGCAGGCGGCAATGACGGCGCGTGCCGAACCTTTCGGCACCTTGCGGATTGCGGCGTCACTGCCGATCGGTGTTCACCTGATCGCACCTGCGTTACCAGCATTTCGCAAGCTCTACCCCGCGGTGACTGTCGATCTGCGACTGAATGATCAAATGGTCGACATCGTAGAACAGGGAATCGACGTCGCTATCCGTATTGGCGATCTTCCGGACTCGGGGCTCTTGTCACGCAAATTAGCGCCCCATCGGCTCTGCGCCTATGCGTCGCCAGCCTATCTGGCAACGCGAGGGACGCCGATGCACCCGGACGAGCTGGAGGGGCATGACACGGTCAGCCTGCGCTATCAAAGCACGGGTCAAGCGTTCCGATGGCCTTTTCGGATCGGTGGCCGTGAGGTCGAGATCGTGCCGCCGTCCGGCCTAATCGCCGACGTGAGCGATGCGGTTATGGCGATGCTCGCGGCTGGCGGCGGCATCGGGATCAGCGCGAGCTTCGTTGCGGCACCTTATGTCGAGCAAGGTGAACTGGTGCCGATCCTGGCGGAGTTTGCTGTCGACCGGAACAATATCACTGCGCTCTGGCCAGAAAGCCGCCGCACCAATCCGGCCGTGCGCGCTTTCCTCGCGCAGTTGCAGGAAATCGTTCAGGAGCGGATGACGGCGGCCGCCGACATGTTGACCTGAGCCCAGGCACTGGAGCCAGACGAACCGCCGATTTCTGCGCTAAAAGCCGCTTTGGGGACCGCCGCGCGACAGCGGCCGTAGCCCGCCTTCATGAGCAAACCCTCGTCGACCATGCGAGCAAGGTGGCAACGATGAACGCCGATATTGGTCAGATCCTTCGTCCGGACTTCCCCTCTTCCAGGGCAAGTGCAACGGCGCGTTTTCTAAGAGGCGGTTTCGAGCCGCCGGCCTGCCGATCTCTTCCGCGCGGTCACGGTCGCGCTTATCGGGGCGTAAGGGCTGACTTTGCCGATGGTCCGCGGCACTTCATGAACCGCGAGGTGAAGGGGTTCGTCGTGACGTGCCTCCCGTTACCCTGATGCGGCGGCGCTGATGAAGTCGAAGGGTGGCGCCATTGTCGCGACCGCTTCGCTGCGGCTGGTCGGCTCTGATACGGCGGTTGCGGCGAACAGCGGAAGCGGCTTATCGCGAAGCGCCTTGATCGCCCAGAGCGCGTCCCGCCATTCGAGCTTCAATGACGGCAGAAAAGCATCGGCCTGATCAAGCTGAACGAGCGCATCAGCGGGCACGCCGGACCGAAGCCGATATGATCGACGGAAGAGAATGTGTCGTTCGAGCGGGCTGCGACGATCCGGGCGGCATCGGCGACGGCCAGACCTTTTGACACTCCGGATCCCAAGCCGAACCGCATGCCCTTCGCTATTGCCAATCCGCTCCCGAGTGCAGTCCCAGCGCGACTGCTTGGTCATATGATGCGCGAGAACAGAGCTCGCTTCGGCAGCGCGATCGTCAGTCGCAGACATTTTCGTGGCTACACTTAAATTGAGATTCTGGGTCCACACAATCTCAAATGAGCCACCAGTCAAGAAAAAATCGGCCGCATTCTCACGTTTAAGGTGCACTGTTCATCAGCCCTTTGTTAAACGGCGATCCGGCGCGGCGAAGCGAGGGTTGCGTGCTACAATCCAGTATGATAATTCATTGTTAGCGCTAACGCTAGCGTTATCGGAGGAGACGAGTTGGCGGCACGCGGTGTTCCTCTCTGATCCTATTTGGAGGATACCTATGACAGTACAACAAACATCTTCATCGATGCCGCGCGTCCTTGCGGCCTCGTTGGTCGGGTCGGCTCTGGAGTGGTTCGATTATTTCCTCTACGGCACAGCCGCAGCCCTGGTATTCAACCACATAATGTTCCCGAAAACCGATCCGTTTGTCGCAACGCTCCTCGCTTATTCGACGCTAGCGCTTGGATTTTTGGTACGGCCAATCGGCGCGATCTACTTCGGTGCCCTTGGCGATCGTATCGGCCGCAAGAAAGTCCTGATTATTACTCTACTGTTGATGGGCGTATCGACGACCCTTATCGGCTGCGTGCCGTCCTATGAATCCATCGGTGTCTGGGCGCCAATCTCGCTGGTCGTTCTCAGACTGATCCAAGGCTTTGGAGCAGGCGCGGAGTTCGGCGGGGCTGTGATCATTACGGTCGAGAATTCGGCCAAACGGCGTGGTCTATTCGGCGCGTTCCCTGGAATTGGCGTTTATCTTGGCCTGCTTATGGGTGCAGGCGTGTTCTCGTTGCTTGCGATGCTTCCGCATGAAAGCTTCATGTCCTGGGGCTGGCGTCTTCCGTTTCTGTCCAGCATCCTCCTGATCGGCAGTGAGCTAGTGTACCAGACGTTCGCAATTGGATACATTGCGACCGCACTGGCGATGGCTCCCTCGGTTGGTACGACCGGCGTTGCAGTCGCGGCAGCGGTTGCCGTATTTACGACACCGTTGTTTGGGGCGATCTCGGATGTTGTCGGGCGGCGCCTGGTCTATCTTTTCGGCGCACTCTTTTCTGCGGCGTTCGCCTTCCCGTTCTTCCCGCTGGTAAAATCCGGGTCAGAGCTTAACGTCATTCTAGCAATGAGCCTCGGCACCGGCGTCGGGATTACTAGCATGCTCGGCGTTCAGGGAGCCTTTTTCTCCGAGATATTTTCGGCAAAGATCGGCTTCAGCGGCCTCGCGTTGGGACGCGAAATCAGCGCGTCGCTTGCCGGTGGCTTTGCTCCTATGGCACCGGTGGCTCTCAGTGGGCATTTCAATAACGAGACCTGGCCGGTCGCATTGCTTGCAGTGGCACTCAGCCTCACCGCAGTGGTCGCCGTCGCTCTCGCTCCGGAAACTCAACATCGCAACATATCCGAAGACGTCTCCGACGGCTGGTCCGGGCGAAATTCCACCACCGATGATGTTCGGCGGCCGGCGGCAACACCGGGCGCGCTGACCTCGCCCCATCATTGACGACAGATCAACTCACACCAAGGATTGCCAAAATGACAGATGATATTCTGTTTTCGATTGAGAACTATGTCGCCACAATCACGCTCAACAGGCCAGCCAAGCTCAACGCAGTTACGCCGGAGATGTCAGCCGCTCTGATCGAAATCACGGAGCAATGCAACAAGAATGACAAGGTGCGATGCATCATCGTGACAGGCGCTGGTAAGCGCGCGTTTTGCGCTGGATCCGACATCCGAGAACTGGATAGCTACGACACACCGTGGAACTTCAGAAACCGCCCAGATTATTGCGACGCGATCCGCAAGGTTTTGAAGCCGACGATCGCAGCTGTGAACGGATATGCTTTTGGCGGCGGACTCGAGACAGCAATGAGCTGTGATATTCGTATCGCTTCAAACACTGCCAGCTTTGCATCTCCGGAGATCAAACTCGGCTGGATCGGCGGCGGCGGCATGGCAGTTTTCCTTGCCAACTCCATCGGCCCGTCCAATGCAGCAAAGATGATCATGACCGGCGACCCGATCCCAGCGACCAAAGCACTTGAATGGAATTTGGTTAGCGAAATCCATGACCCTGCCGATCTTCTTCCCGCTGCACGCCAACTCGCCGAAACAATCGCAAGCCGCGCTCCGATCGCTGCAGAAACTGCGAAGCTCAACCTGCGTGCCGCCTATTCGATGCCTATCGAAAAGGCCATCGAATACGAACGAGACCTGCAGACCGTCTGCTTTGCGACCAATGACGCTGAAGAGGGTCGGAGGGCGTTCAAAGAGAAGCGCCCGCCGGTATTCACTCGTAAATAAGGGTGGAGAGCTGCACAGAGACCAAAAGAAAAAGGCGCGGTTATTTCCGCG
>NZ_JBXSOU010000020.1:0-93492 GCF_057784395.1 Martinezella sp. CNPSo 3957 | reverse complement strand
ATTTTTTGTCTCAATGGGCGGAAGGCAGGGGAAAGTTTTCCTCAGCAGCCTTAAAAATCTTGTCCAGATGGTCAAATTTTGCGCGGGGCGGCTAAATACGAGTGCCTTCCCTCTATATGGCATCCTCCGTCCAGCAAAACCCCTCCCGTCGAGCAGACGGACGGCGCCTCGGGGCTTCCGTGCAACCTATTGGCCCCAAGCCTTAGAAAGGCCGAGATTTTCCATGAGGTTTCTGCTATGGTTTGAGGCAGATAAAAAGGGAAGGGAGGAAACAATGCATACAACAAGACCGGAAAGCATCATAGAAGTCAGCTTCGACAGCGCCAGTGGCCGTCGCGCGCTCGGTATTATGAGCATGCGCCAGGCGTTGGACCTGCCCGACCTGCCGAGCTTTACCTATACGCATCCCGATCCGCAGAAAGCAGCCGCCGGTATCGTCTTAAACCGGCAAGAGCTGCAGAGATTCCTGACCTGTCATTGAGCAGGCCGCTCCGCGCAAGGAGACGATCGCGTACCAGTGCGATCGGCTGGCAGGCGCGCCTATTTCAAGCTGCCTTTCTTTCCATCGTCATCGGCGGCAACAGGACGACGGCATTCAATCCGCCTCCTTCGCGGTCTTCCAGACAGAGCGTGCCACCATGCGCATCGAGGATCTGGCGGACGATCGCCAAACCAAGCCCGCTGCCTCCAAGATCACGGTTGCGCGATTCCTCCAGCCGCACGAAGGGTTCGAGGACCTCCTTGCGCCGCTCCGCGGGAATACCCGGTCCACGATCGCCGACGATGATGGCATCCTGATCGCCGCGGCGCCCGACGACAATATCGGCCCGGCCGCCATAGCGCAGCGCATTGTCCATGAGATTATCAAGCACTCGAACGAGCGCGGTCTCCGTCATCGCGACGGCAATCGGCTGCCCGATCGGCATGAAACCCACCAGGCCCTGGCCGTCCTGCCGCTCGGCGAGGTGACCTTGGATGGCAGCGTCGAGATCGACAATGGTCTTGCCGTCCGAGATGACGGTGCTGCGGGCAAAGCCGAGCGCATCCTCCACCAGCCGCTGCATGGCCTCGACATCGGCGATCGCCCGCTCGCGATGCGGCGTTTCCGGCATCATTTCCATGCGCAGACGGAAGCGGGTGAGGTAGGTCCTCAGATCGTGCGAGATCGCTCCGAGAATAAGGGTGCGGTTGCTGACGAGCGCGGCGATGCGCAACTGCATGGCGTTGATCGCCTTGATCAGCAGACGCAACTCGCAGGCGCCTCTTTCGGGAATGTGAACCGGCTGCAGACCATTGCCGATCGAGTTGACGGTTCGCGACAGGCGCGTCAGGGGCCGGGTTTCCCGCGCGACGGCGGCAATGGCGATCACGGCGACCAGTATGCCGAGGATGCCGCCAATGAGGCCGATGGGAATACCGTTCAATCGCACCGTCGGCGTTTCGGGCAGGTTGAAGACGGCGACCTTGCCGCCGGCAACGCCGATCGACACCTCCACGATCCTGTCCGGCGCACCGACGGAGAACCAGCCCCGCGGCTTTTCGGAAAGCGACCGCATGTTGAAATAGCGGTTGCCGAGGGTGAGCGCCGCAAATTCGCGGGCGAGCTTCTCGGTAAGCGTCAGATTGGACGCCTCCCCCGTTTGGCCCAGGGCCGGCGGATCGGCCAGGTGGATCGCCAAGCCGTTGGCATTCAGTGCCCGCACGGCCGCCTGCTGCGCCTCGGGCGGAATGGCATCGAGAAGACGGATCGCGGTCTTCACCTGCTTGGCGGGCGACCGCTCCGGATTGAACGGCGTATCCGGCTTGAGCTGTGCGGCCGCAAAAGCCGCAAGCTGAATGATGAACAGCGCCACGGCCACAATCATGATGATGCGGGCGACCAGACCGAGTTTCAGCATGGTTCAGACATCCTTCACGTCCCTTGTAAGGAGATAGCCGGCATTGCGCACCGTGGTGATGATCTGAGCGCCATCAGGCAGGCAATGGCCGAGCTTGGTGCGCAGGCGAGAGACCGTAACATCGATCGTCCGGTCGAAAGGATCGGCGCCACGGCCGCGCGTCCAGTCGAGCAATTGCTCGCGCGACAGCACGCGGCGCGGTCTTTCGAGGAAGCAGACGAGCAGATCGAACTCGGCGGTCGTCAGATGCACGACACGCTCACCATCCATCTCGATCACCCGGCCGTCGAGATCGACGATCAATCCGGCGAAGCTCTTGCGTCGGGACGGGATGCCGGCATCTTCCGGCCGCTCCGGGCCGGAGCGGCGGAGAATGGCGCGGATGCGTGCCAGGAGCTCGCGCGGGTTGAAAGGCTTGCCGAGATAGTCATCGGCGCCCATTTCGAGGCCCAGAATGCGATCGATATCTTCGGTCTTCGCCGTCAGCATCAGGATAGGCACCTTGCTGCGGGTGCGGATGCGCCGGCATGCGGAGAGACCATCTTCACCCGGCAGCATCAGATCGAGGATGATCAGATCGGGGAACCCCCTGGACAGAATGCGATCCATAGCCGCGGCGCTGTCGGCGGCCTGCACGGCAAAACCTTCACGGCTCAGGAACTCCTCCAGGAGCGCCCTAATCTCGCGGTCGTCTTCGACCAGAAGCAGCGATGCGGAAACCATGGCTCTTCCATGCGGGGCGAGAGGCGGTTTTGGCAACAGGGAAACGACCGACGTTACAAACTGTAACAAATTTCCCTTCTTTTGAAAAATCCCAGCAAAAGAAGCGATGCAGTTTCTCCGTAGCCGGATCCCTCCGGAGCGAAGTCGGCAGCTTCGTTGCCGCCTACCCGACCCCATCGCCCGCTCCGGCCCGCGACAGGGCTCGCATCCACGAAATGCGAGCCCTGTCTGCTTTTCCAAACCGCCGATCCTTTTCGACAATGCGGGTTTGCGTCCTGCTCGCCGCCGTGCGAAAGGATTGACCTTCACCGACGGCAATGTCGGGCCAGGGAAACATGCTCATGAGGCAGGACGGTTGAGCCAAAGGCAATCACCGCAGAGATCCGGCAAAGCGACAAGGCGCACCCCAGAGCCAGAAGGCAAGCGCGTGACCTTGCCGCGGGCGCTTTCGAAGCTTGGCTATTGCTCGCGCACGCAGGCGGAAGCGTTGATCGTCGCCGGCCGCGTGACCGTGGACGGCCGCCCGATCTCCGATCCTGCCATCTGGGTCGATCTGGAGCATTCGAAGTTCGCGGTCGACGGCATCGAGATATCGGCCGAAAAGAAGCTCTATTTCATGCTGAACAAGCCGCGCGGGCTGGTGACGACGCGCGACGATCCCGAAGGACGGCCGACCGTTTATGATTGCCTGAGGGAGATCGATGCCCGCCATCTCGCGCCCGTCGGCCGCCTTGACAAGGCGAGCGAGGGATTGCTGCTCTTCACCAACGACACGGTATTGGCGCAGGCCCTGCTCGACCCCGTCAGCCATGTCGGCAAGGCCTATCATGTGCAGGTCGACCGCATCATGGACCTGGAACAGCTGGCACGCATGGAGCGTGGCATCGTCGACGATGGTGAACTCCTGACCGCGAGCTCAGCCCGGTTGCTGCGCAGCGGCGACCGCAACAGCTGGATCGAGGTGGAGCTGAAGGAAGGGCGTAATCGCCAGATCCGTCGCATGCTGGAAGCGCTCGGCATCGAATGCCTGCGGCTGGTGCGCGTTGCCTTTGGCGATATCGCGCTTGGCGATCTGCCGAAGGGCGGCGTGCGCGCCTTGACCGAGGCCGAAATCCTGAGCTTGCATCGGCGCGCCGGAATGAAAGTCAATCGATAGAAGGCTGAGCGCGATGCAACCTCATGACTTCTGGCAGGAGCTGGATGCGCCGGGCACCTTCGATCCAATGGCCGAGCGTGCGGATTTCTACGTAGCCGAGCTGCCGGACGGGCGGCAATTGCGGCTGCCGATCCGCGTGCTCGCCGACGGCGAACATGCGCTGGCGTCGTTGATCATCAATCAGGCAAGCTTCACCGTGCTGGACGCTCTTGCGGAGACTCTTGCGAAGCGAATGGCAGAATATGATATCGATGTCGTCGCCGGATTGCCGACGCTCGGACTGACGCTGGCGGCGGCAGTGGCCCGCGCACTCGGCCATACGCGCTACGTGCCGCTCGGAACATCGCGCAAGTTCTGGTACCGCGAGGAGCTTTCGGTCCCGCTCTCCTCCATCACCACGCCAAACCAGGAGAAGCGTCTTTATATAGACCCGCGCATGCTGCCGCTGCTGAAAGGAAAGCGCGTCGCGCTGATCGACGATGTGATCTCCAGCGGCGCCTCGATCGCTGCAGGTCTTTCTCTTTTAACGTCTTGCGGCATCGAGCCCGTGGTGATCGGCGCGGCGATGCTGCAATCCGAACGCTGGCGGGATCGTGTCGATCTGGGCGGCAAGCGCTGGAGCGCGAAAATCATCGGCGTGTTTTCGACGCCTATCCTCGAGTGGAGTGGAAGCGGCTGGCGTCGGCCGAGCTGACCGCATTTTGCTGTTGCGGCCGTGCGATGGAAAGCAAATTGCATATTATATATGTGAAAACCGTTCCGCTTCCGGCCGCAATACGCTAAGGGTCCGCTCAAGAAGCATCCGTCGGGCGGATGCACGAGCCTGTTGGTGGACGCGTTGCGAACTCTCTCCGAAGCCTATTTTCCGGAATTGCCCAACTACTATCGCGGTAAGGTGCGCGAAAATTACGATCTGCCCGACGGCAGCCGCATTATCATCAGCACCGACCGGTTGAGCGCGTTCGACCGCATCCTCACCTGCATTCCCTATAAGGGCCAGGTGCTGACGCAGACTGCCCGCTACTGGTTCGAACAGACACGCGATATCTGCCCGAACCACGTCATCGACTATCCGGACCCGAACGTCGTCGTCGGAAAGCGGCTGGATATCCTGCCCGTCGAGGTCGTCGTTCGCGGCTATCTCGCCGGCACCACGGGCACCTCGGTTCTGACGCTCTATAAGAAGGGGCAGCGCGAGATGTACGGCATCATGCTCCCGGACGGCATGCGCGACAACCAGATCCTGCCGGAGCCGATCATCACGCCGACGAGCAAGGAATTCGACGGCGGCCACGATGAGCCGCTGACGCCGACCCAGATTATCGAGCACGGGCTTCTGACAAAAGAGCAGTGGCAGGCGCTGACAAACTACGCTTTTGCCCTGTTCGCGCGCGGACAGGAAATCGCCCGCAAGCGGGGGCTGATCCTCGTCGATACCAAATATGAGTTCGGGACCGATGAAAACGGCACCATCATCCTTGCCGACGAAATCCACACGCCCGACAGCAGCCGCTATTGGCTTGCCGACAGCTACGAGGACCGCTTCAAGAACGGTGTGCGCCCCGAAAGCTTCGACAAGGATTTCGTGCGGGCCTGGGTCACGGAGCGCTGCGATCCCTATAAGGACGAGATCCCCGAAATTCCAAGGGAGTTGGTCGAGGAGACGTCCAAGGTCTATATACGCGCCTATGAAGCGATCACCGGCATGACTTTCGTGCCCGATGATCGCGGCGCAACCCCGCTTGACCGGGTTCGCGCAAGCCTCGTCCGCTATTTCCCTTAGGAGACCGTTTGAACGGTCGTTTCGCTGAATGGGCATGCCGAAGCCTCCTGGAAGTTGCGGCAACGGCGAAGCTTTGCGCCATTTACATCCCTTGATTGCGGATGCAAGGGTATGTTTTTTGCAACACTTTAGATTTTTTTTACCGACAAGCTGATATTTCGCCCGATCCCACATATGTTCGCTGCCGAGAATTCGTAAAAGCCACTGTGCTATTGCAAAACTCGTTGCTAGATTGTCGCCGACCGCTTCGGGTCGTTGTTTGTGTTGCGTAAGACTGGAGCGCCGGCATATGGGGTCAAGCCGATCCCGAAAAACACTGATCAGTAAATTGAATTGTGGGACAAAGTGATGGTTTCCATTCGTACTGCCGCCCCCGCCCTGCTGCTTGTTTTGGCAGGTTGCGTCAGCGGCCCAGACCATAAGCCACCGGAAATGCCTCTCCCGGCCAAATTCTCGGAGGGTGGTACGAAGGCAAACGGCGATGTCGCCGGCTCGCAATGGTGGACCGCTTTTGGCGACACCAAGCTGAATGCCTTCGCCGCACAGGGACTTGCCCAGAACTTGACCATCCAGCAGTCGCTGGAACGCATCAACCAGGCGGAAGCTGCCGTCGTCACAGCAGGTGCAGGCGGTCTCCCAAGCCTCACCGTGTTGGGTGACAACACGACCACAGGCCAGAAGGGTGGCTCGAGGGTATCGAGTTCCGCTGGCCGACGGAATACGACGACGGGAACCGCTTCGGCTTCCTGGCTGCTCGACCTCTGGGGTCAGTATCGCCGCGCTACGGAAAGCGCCAATGCTTCGGTCGACGCGGCCTATTCCAGCGTTGACGTTGCACGCCTGACATATCTGCAGGATCTCGCCAACAGCTATGTCAATGCCCGCTATTACCAGAGGCTCATCTCGATCGCGCAGGAAAACCTGAAGTCGCGGCGCGATACGCTTTCTCTGACCAAGTTCCAGCTCGAAGCCGGTGCGGCTTCCCGCCTCGACGTGGTCCAGGCCGAGGGCCTCGTCAACCAGACGCTGGCGCTGGTGCCCGGTTATGAAATCAGCTATCGCCAGCAGGTGCACCACATCGCGACGCTGCTCAACGTTCCTTCGTCGACGATTATCGCGCAAATGCAGGGCGGCGGCAGGCAGCCGATCTTCCGCGGCAGCGTCCGCACCGGTGTTCCGGCCGACCTCATCCGCAACCGTCCTGATATTCGCGTTGCAGAGCGTCAGCTTGCTGCCTCGACGGCCCAGATCGGCGTGGCGGAAGCCAAGCTCTTCCCGTCGATCACCCTCAGCGGCTCGATTTCGCCAACCTATGTCCACACTTCGGCAGCGAGCGGCGGCCTGACCACCTGGTCGTTCGGCCCATCGCTGAACCTGCCGATCTTCGACGGCGGTGCCCTGCGCGCCGGCGTCAAGAGCGCTGAATCGACAAGCCGCGAGAACTATCTCGCCTGGCAGCAGACGGTGCGAGAGGCTGTCGAACAGGTTGAAAACGCTCTATCCGCGGTCGCCCGTGACGCACAGACGGTCGCGGCGTTGCAGGCTCAGGTCAAGTCCTATCAGGAAGCCCTGCAGCTTTCGACGGCAAGCTATAAGGACGGTGCATCCTCACTGCTCGACGTTCTCGATGCCCAGCGCAACGTGACTGCTGCCCAGCAGAGCCTGGCGCAGGCTGTTCAGCAGAGCGCTACCGACTACATCTCGCTGAACGTCGCGATCGGCGCAGGCTATGTGCCGGCCGACAAGGCGATCGCGGCCGCAGGACCGACCAGAGCCAAGGCAGAGGCCATCAAGGTTGCTGCCAAGAAGGCGATCTAAGCCTGTGGCCTAGGCTGTAACAGAGCCTTACCGCTTGAACTTGAAAACCGCCGCAGGGATCTGTGGCGGTTTTTCTTTTGGGCGCACGGAAATGGCTAAAATGAAAATGGCGCGCTCCGCTTCCGCAAGAACACGCCATCGCCAAAAACAAAAAGGCCGGAATGACCCGGCCTTTCGCCATCCGCCTTCACATCAGTGCCAGTACATCCGTGGTCAAAGGCAAGGGCGGAACTGCAGCCAGATTGATCATGAAAGGTCAACGAAGAGTTAACGCCACTTTCATGATATTAACGGACGAAACGGCTCGCTTTCCAGCGCGCCAGCGCCCATCGGCTGCATGACTGAAGCGTATATGAGAGGGCAAGGTGGCAATTTCAAGGCCGCTTTGTTGTTTCTGCCAGAAACCTTCCAAAGCAGCCCGGCAGCCTTGATCGAAAACCTTAACGCCTTTTCGGTTTCGAACTGGCGCGTTCAAGCTGTATTCATGCAAATGCTTTTACAATACATGCACAGATTGAGGAGGCACTTGGGATTCCTATCAGACCCCGTGCATGGAGAAGCCTTTATCTTGCCGAAGTTGGCTAGTGTTACCAAAGAGCGCCGGGGTAGGCGCATGACTGTGAACAAGCGCCGGGGCGGCGAAGTGCGCGAAAGGGAGAGTGATTTATGAAATTCAAGGTTCTCGCGGCGAGTCTACTGACAGCGCTCATGGCGCTGCCAGCCATTGCGGAAGCGGCGGAAGGCTTTGCCACGGCAAACGTCAACATGCGGTCAGGCCCAAGCACCGCCTATCCGGCTGTCACGATGATCCCAGTCGGTGTGCCCCTTCAGATCAATGGCTGCCTCAATGATACGCCGTGGTGCGATGTCTCCTTCTACGGTGGCCGCGGCTGGGTTGCGGGCCGTTATATCCAGGCGACCTATCAGTCGCGCCGCATCTATATCGACCGGCAATATTACCGGCCGCTCGGTATTCCGACTGTGGTGTTCAATTTCGACGACTATTGGGGTCGCTATTACCGCGGCCGCGACTTCTACCGCGATCGCGATCGCTGGCGCCGCGGCCCTGGCTGGGGCGATCGACGGCCCGACAGCGGCTGGGACCGCCGCAATTCTCCGGGCTGGGACCGCGGCTCCGGCTGGAATGATAATCAGGATGGCAACTGGGACCGCCGCCCTGATCGCAATCGCGACTGGAATGACGGACAGGATCGCAACTGGGATCGCCGGCCTGATCGTGATCGTAACCGCGATTGGGACGGACAACGCGACGGCAATCGCGACTGGGGCAGACAGCGCCCGGACGATAACCGTGACTGGGGTAACCGGCCAGACCGCCAGCGCGACAACAACCGTCCGGACAATAATCGCCCGGACAACCGCCCGCGCCCGGAACCGCAGCAGGCTCAACCGCAACCACAGCCGCAGCAGCCGCAGAACAATCCTCGGCCGAATGCAAGCGACCCGGGACCTTATAGCCCTAACCACCGGGATCCATGCCCCGCGTCGGAGCCCAACTGCCGGATGTCGGTGAGAGGCTCGAACCGCTGACGGCCGGCCCTGCGACCACCTGAAAAGCTAAAAGGCCGGCGACTTTGAAAGTCGCCGGCCTTTTTGGTGAAGTGCATTGCCTCCCAGAAGAATGCGCTCCCATGCGGGAGCTTCACTCAGCAGATGATTTCACGGAAGAACACGCGCCCAAAACTCTCGACTTCTGCCGCGCTTTCGCCGGTTCGCAAGGTTTGGACAGTTAATCCGATGGTAACGGCATACTTCAATGCATCTTTAGACGCGCTTCCCGAGTCGCCGAAATGAACATCTCGCGCGCTTCTTCGGCAGACTTGCGGCCGTCAATGGCAGCCCGGCAAAGGCTTCGAGCCGCCACATAGAGGGGACCGCGGCGGTCGGGCCATAGATTGGCCATGCAGTTGAGGGCCTCGGACGGGCCTGTCACGACCTGGAACCTATCCTGAGCAAAACCGACCTCGATCGGATTGCTCCATTTGATATGTCGCATGAACACTCCTCCTCACGCGCTACCAATTACTTGGAACCGTCGATCAAGACGGCCATATGACAGTACTATAACCTTGTTCAGAGCATTCGAAAATATGGAAGATGGCTTGTTGTGCGTGAAGTATCGACGCAGCCTCATCCGATACGAGTGCGATAGTATCCCCAAATTGCAGGAGAACACCGGCAGCCGCAGATGCATCAAACCCCAGGAAAGCTACTTTTCACGTGCGATCCGCCTCGCCTCATCCGGAGAGAAGCCGGCACGGCGCGCAAGCCGCTCAAGGCCGAATATGCGGTCGATCTGGTCCACCAGCCACAGTTCGAAACGTTTCCACATTGGCTCAGTCTCCTCCGCTGCGATCCGTTCGATCGCAGCGGCTCACGATGAACATCGCACTGGCCAACCACTTTATTTCAACGGAATTGGGGCGGCCGTTGCGCGTTGGAGAGCAATTCCTGCTTCGTTGCGAAATCGCCGAACAGCTTTTTCAGCCGGGCTTCCTCCTCCTTGCAAATCCGGTGGCGTCGGACGAAATCCTCGACGCTCCAGACCTCGCGCAGCTTGCTCTCTTCAATTTGCTCTATCTTCAGTAATGAAGTCATGGGCTCGCCCTCTTTGTTTTTATAAGAGGATAATGCTCAGGGTGGCGAAAAGTTCCTTGCGTCCCCGCCGGTCGCAGGGCGAGATCGCCGCCATTGCGGGGCGGAATGTTCTTAATCCCTCCTTAAATCGCCGCATTTACAATTCAGGCGGGATTTGATGTCTTCAGGAGAGGCGGAACCAAGGCGAGTTGCTTTACCTCGATCGCCCATTGGCTCGAAGCGCGCTACCGCCGCTGCGATCAGCCTGATAGAAGGCATGGAATACAAGGGCACCGAGGTACGACCGGCCGGCAATGGCAGATAAGAAGAAATCAAGCCAGAGGATAGAACCATCCTTTTCCAGCGGCCGGGAACGCATTGAGGACGGATTCAATGCCGGCGAGCGCATCATCGGCAACAGGCGCTCGGCCAAGAAATATTCGTCTTCTTCCAAAACATACTACGAAGAGCCGGAACCCGACGACTATGACGACGAGGATGAGCCCGTGGTCGAAAAGCCTCGCCGCACTCGCGCCCGCAGCCGCCGCAAACCGGCACGCCGTGCGCCACCGCGGCGCGGCTTTTTCGGCTTCATCCGTTCGACGATCTACTGGGGGCTCGTACTCTGCCTCTGGGCCGGTATCGGCCTTGCCGGGCTCGTCGCCTACTACGGCTCGCGCATGCCGAGCGCCAGCACGTGGTCCATCCCTGAACGGCCGCCGAACGTCAAGATCAACGGTCTCGACGGAACCCTGATCGCCAATCGCGGCACCACGGGCGGCGAGGCCGTATCGCTGAGCGAGATGTCGCCTTATATTCCCGAGGCTATCGTCGCGATCGAGGATCGACGCTTCTACTCGCATTTCGGCTTCGATCCGATCGGTCTTGGCCGCGCGGTAGTGACGAATATCGTGACGGGACATGCCGTTCAGGGCGGCTCGACGCTGACGCAGCAGCTTGCCAAGAACCTCTTCCTGTCGCCGGACCGCACGTTG
This sequence comes from Martinezella sp. CNPSo 3957, assembly GCF_057784395.1. Taxonomy (NCBI): domain Bacteria; kingdom Pseudomonadati; phylum Pseudomonadota; class Alphaproteobacteria; order Hyphomicrobiales; family Rhizobiaceae; genus Martinezella; species Martinezella sp. CNPSo 3957. Next base: position 82,521 of record NZ_JBXSOU010000020.1, on the reverse strand, counting down.
GAACGCAAGGTGCAGGAAGTGCTGCTGGCGCTGTGGCTGGAGCACAAGTACACCAAGGATCAGATCCTGACGATGTACCTGAACCGCGTCTATTTCGGCTCCAACGCCTATGGCGTCGAGGCCGCCTCGCGGCGCTACTTCAATAAATCGGCCAAGGACGTCAATCTCGGCGAGGCCGCCATGCTCGCCGGCCTGGTCAAGGCTCCCTCGCGGCTGTCGCCCGCCCGCGATCCTGCCGCCGCCGAGGCGCGCGCGCAGCTGGTGCTGCAGGCGATGCAGGATCAAGGCTTCATCACCGAGGCCGATACCAAGACGGCGATGTCCCAGCCGCCGACACGATCGAAGAGCTATTGGAGCGGCGCCGAGAATTACGTCGCCGACATGGTCATGGACCAGCTACCGAAGCTGATCGGCGGCGATGTCAAGGAAGACCTGATCGTGGACACCACGCTCGACATGTCGCTGGAGGAGAAGGCAGAGAAGGCGCTCAGCGATGTGCTCGAAAAGGAAGGCAAGAAGCTGAACGCATCGCAGGCCTCACTGGTTTCCGTCGACGCGACAGGCGCCATCCGTGCTCTCGTTGGCGGCCGCGACTATGCACAGAGCCAGTTCAATCGCGCGGTCACCGCCAAGCGCCAGCCAGGCTCCGCTTTCAAGCCGTTCGTCTATACCGCAGCGCTTGAGATGGGCCTGACACCCAATTCCATCCGCAACGACATGCCGGTCAAGATCGGCAACTGGGCGCCTGAAAATTATGAACAGCGCTATAGCGGCCCCGTCACGCTTGCCACCGCGATCGCGCATTCGCTGAACACGGTTGCCGCGCAGCTCGTCGCCGAAGTCGGGCCGGACCAGGTCATCAAGGTCGCCCGCAGGCTCGGCATTGAATCGGATCTGCAGGCCAATGCCTCGATTGCGCTCGGCACGTCCGAAGTGTCGCTGCTGGAGCTGACCTCCGCCTATGCCACCTTCATGAACGGCGGCTTCAAAGTGGCCCCGCATGTCGTCACCAAGGTAACGACCGCCTCCGGCAAGGTGCTGTACCAAGCCAATACAGACAATCCGGAGCGCGTGCTCAACCCGGATATCGTTACGAACATGAACGCCATGATGGCCGGCGTCATCACTAACGGCACCGGCAAGACAGCACGCATTCCAGGCTGGCAGGCGGCCGGCAAGTCGGGCACGACGCAATCCTTCCGCGACGCGCTGTTCGTCGGCTTCACCAGCCACCTGACCACAGGCCTCTGGTTCGGCAATGACGACGGCAAGTCGATGCGCAAGGTGACGGGCGGTGGTCTGCCGGCAAAAGCGTGGAAGGAATTCATGGTCGCCGCCCACAAGGGCATCACGCCGACGCCGATCTTCGGCGGCGGCCAGATCATCGACAACGGCCTGCCGATGGCGCAGGCAGGACCGAACGGCGACCAGCCGACCACCATCGGCAACATCATCTCCGGCGTCGCCAATGGCGGACAGCCCATACAGCAGCCGACCTTACAGCAAAGGCCGTCGCAACAGCCGATCCAGCCGCAGGTTGTCAACCAGGCCTCCGCGAACGACGACCCGCAGGACCTGCCGCCGGCAAATCTGGCCGACGACACCAACCCTTACAGCTCCAATCGGTATGACAGCGATATACCGCCCGCCGATGTCGGTGATGGCGGCGCTCCGGTCGCCACGGCGCGGCCGCACCGCTCGTCGCTGCTCGATGTCATCCTGGGCCGATAAAATCGCAATTTCGCACCCCACAGCACAGCGCGTCAGATAGGCGCGCTAAGGTCGCCGCAGCACTTTGGACCTGCTGCAGGATTTTATTCTTAAATCGATCCCGATTTAGAGAATTATGCAGTAGACGCTTGCATGGCCGCAGCAAGGCTGCTCTGATACGCGGTCGCGTCAAATCCTGAGGTCCCCGGCGCATATGGGACCATGTGGAATTTGAGCGACAAACCATTTGTTTTGCTGGATTTCAGGCGATTTCCTGCCTTGCAGTCAGTAAAACCGCTACTTATATACGCGGCATCACCGCAGTCATGGCTGCGCAATCCTCAAGACCATCCCGTAAGGGGCTGTCAATGGAATGCCTGACAGGGGTTCCGATAGCTTGCTTCAAGGAGAGAATGACATGGCAAAAGTAATTGGTATCGACCTTGGAACGACAAATTCCTGCGTCGCCGTCATGGACGGTAAGGACGCAAAAGTGATCGAAAATGCCGAAGGCGCCCGGACGACCCCCTCCATGGTTGCCTTCACCGACGACGGTGAACGTCTCGTCGGCCAGCCGGCCAAGCGCCAGGCTGTCACCAACCCCACAAACACCCTCTTCGCTGTCAAGCGCCTCATCGGCCGCCGCTACGAAGATCCGACGGTCGAGAAGGACAAGCACCTTGTTCCCTTCAACATCGTTCGGGGCGACAATGGCGACGCCTGGGTAGAAGCCAACGGCAAGGGCTATTCGCCCGCACAGATTTCCGCAATGATCCTTCAGAAGATGAAGGAAACCGCCGAATCCTATCTCGGCGAAAAGGTCGACAAGGCCGTCATCACCGTTCCCGCATACTTCAACGACGCTCAGCGCCAGGCAACCAAGGATGCCGGCAAGATCGCCGGTCTTGAAGTCCTGCGCATCATCAACGAGCCGACGGCTGCAGCCCTTGCTTACGGCCTCGACAAGAAGGACGGCAAGACCATCGCCGTTTACGACCTTGGCGGCGGCACCTTCGATATCTCCATCCTGGAAATCGGCGACGGCGTCTTCGAAGTGAAGTCGACCAACGGCGATACCTTCCTCGGCGGTGAAGACTTCGACATGCGCCTCGTCGAATATCTCGTTGCCGAGTTCAAGAAGGACAATGGCATCGATCTCAAGGGCGACAAGCTTGCCCTGCAGCGCCTGAAGGAAGCTGCCGAAAAGGCCAAGATCGAACTGTCGTCCGCGCAGCAGACCGAAATCAACCTGCCCTTCATCACGGCAGACGCCACCGGCCCCAAGCACCTGACGCTGAAGCTGACCCGCGCCAAGCTCGAAAGCCTGGTCGACGATCTCGTTCAGCGCACCATCGCTCCGTGCAAGGCAGCCCTCAAGGATGCCGGCGTTACCGCCGCTGAAATCGACGAAGTCGTTCTCGTCGGCGGCATGAGCCGCATGCCGAAGGTACAGGAAGTCGTCAAGCAGCTGTTCGGCAAGGAGCCGCACAAGGGCGTCAACCCGGATGAAGTCGTCGCGCTCGGCGCCGCTATCCAGGCCGGCGTGCTGCAGGGCGACGTCAAGGACGTTCTGCTCCTCGACGTGACCCCGCTGTCTCTCGGCATCGAAACGCTCGGCGGCGTCTTCACCCGTCTGATCGAACGCAACACGACGATCCCGACGAAGAAGTCGCAGACCTTCTCGACCGCCGACGACAACCAGTCGGCCGTGACCATCCGCGTTTCGCAGGGCGAGCGCGAAATGGCTGCGGACAACAAGCTGCTCGGCCAGTTCGACCTCGTCGGCCTGCCGCCGGCACCGCGTGGCGTTCCGCAGATCGAAGTCACCTTCGATATCGACGCCAACGGCATCGTTCAGGTTTCGGCCAAGGACAAGGGCACCGGCAAGGAACAGCAGATCCGCATCCAGGCTTCCGGCGGTCTTTCCGACGCCGACATCGAAAAGATGGTCAAGGATGCCGAAGCCCATGCTGCCGAAGACAAGAAGCGCCGCGAAGGTGTCGAAGCCAAGAACCAGGCCGAAAGCCTGATCCACTCCAGCGAGAAGTCGCTGAAGGATTACGGCGACAAGGTCACCGAAGCCGATCGCACCGCGATTTCCGACGCGATTGCAGCGCTGAAGGCGGCAACTGAAGCTTCCGAACCGGATGCCGAAGACATCAAGGCCAAGACCCAGACGCTTATGGAAGTTTCCATGAAGCTCGGCCAGGCGATCTATGAGTCGCAGCAGGCGGAAGGCGGTTCCGGCGATGCCTCGGCAGCAGGCGGCAAGGACGACGTCGTCGATGCCGACTACGAGGAAATCAAGGACGAAGGCGACCACAAGCGGTCTGCATAAGCGCGAACCGAAAGGTTCTAGGAGACTTAAATCCGGCTGCCTTCGGGGCAGCCGGAAATCCATTTCCGGGGTCTAGTCCTTAATGGCAAAAGCGGATTTTTACGAGACATTGGGCGTCTCAAAAACAGCGGACGAGAAAGAGCTGAAGAGCGCCTTTCGCAAGCTGGCGATGCAATATCACCCGGACAAGAATCCGGACGACAGCAGCGCCGAGCGGAAGTTCAAGGAAATCAACGAAGCCTACGAAACGCTCAAGGACCCGCAAAAGCGCGCAGCCTATGACCGCTACGGCCATGCAGCCTTCGAGCATGGCGGCATGGGCGGCGGTGGCGGCTTCGGAGCCGGTTTCGGCGGCGGCGGCTTCTCCGACATTTTCGAGGATATTTTCGGCGAGATGATGGGTGGCGGACGCGCGCGCGGTCGCTCGTCCGGCGGCCGCGAGCGCGGCGCCGATCTTCGCTACAATATGGAAATCTCGCTCGAGGAAGCCTTCAGCGGCAAGACGGCGCAGATCCGCGTTCCGACCTCGATCACCTGCGACGTCTGTTCCGGCTCGGGCGCCAAGCCCGGCACGCAGCCGAAGACCTGCGGCACCTGTCAGGGTTCCGGCCGCGTCCGCGCGGCGCAAGGCTTCTTCTCCGTCGAGCGCACCTGCCCGACCTGCCATGGCCGCGGCCAGATCATTCCCGACCCCTGCACCAAGTGTCATGGCCAAGGCCGCGTGACCGAAGAGCGTTCGCTCTCCGTCAACATTCCGGCCGGCATCGAAGACGGCACGCGCATCCGCCTGCAGGGCGAAGGCGAAGCGGGCCTTCGCGGCGGCCCCTCGGGCGACCTCTATATCTTCCTCTCCGTCAAGCCGCATGAGTTCTTCCAGCGGGACGGCGCCGATCTCTATTGTGCCGTGCCGATCTCGATGACGACGGCGGCGCTTGGCGGCACCTTCGATGTAGCGACGCTCGATGGCACGAAATCGCGCGTCAGCGTCCCCGAGGGAACCCAAGTCGGCAAGCAGTTCCGCTTGAAGGGCAAGGGAATGCCGGTGCTGCGCTCCAGCCAGGTCGGTGATCTCTACATCCAGATCCAGATCGAAACGCCGCAGAAGCTCACCAAGCGCCAGCGCGAACTGCTGCAGGAATTCGAGCAGATCTCTTCGAAGGACAACAATCCCGAATCGACGGGCTTCTTCGCCCGCATGAAGGATTTCTTCGATACGTTCAGCGACTGATTCGCCAAGCAAAGCTGTTTCACATGAATCCGGCCGATGATTCGGCCGGATTTTTTGTTGGTGTACGCGAATCAGCCGCCTCGTGGTTCGAGACCGCTCTGCGGGCGTCTTCACCACGAGGGACGTCCGCTATTACAAGGATTGATCTGCTGAACTTGGCGTAAAAGCCACTCCACCCTCCTCCTGAACACGTCGAAGGACAGGGGCGGCCTCTGGAAGCGTCCTCGATCTCTCTTGCACCCATTGCCGACGGCAAAAACCTTGCACTTGGCCGGGGTTCGGCATACGCCTCGCCCATCGACCCAGAATCCGAAAGACCGATGCCGAACAAGGTTTCCATCTCGCGACTGAAGCTGACCGACTTCCGCAATTACGCGGCCACGACGCTGACGCTTGACGAGCGGCATGTGGTGCTGACGGGCGACAATGGCGCGGGCAAGACCAATCTCATGGAGGCGGTCTCGCTGCTTTCGCCCGGCCGGGGCCTGCGCCGCGCCGCCTATGCCGATGTCACCCGGGTCAATGCGGCAGGCGGATTTTCCATTTTTGCCGAGCTCGAAGGCATGGACGGCAGCGTCGAGATCGGCACCGGCATCGACACGGTGGACGAATCGACAGCCCGCAGGCTTCGAATCAACGGCACGCCGGCCAAGACGGTCGACGAGCTGACCGATCACCTGCGCGTCCTCTGGCTGACGCCGGCCATGGATGGCCTGTTTACCGGCGGCTCCTCGGAGCGTCGCCGCTTCCTCGATCGGCTGGTGCTGTCGCTCGATCCCGCTCATGGCCGCCGCGCCAGCGATTTCGAGCGCGCCATGCGCAGCCGCAACAAGCTTTTGTCCGAAAGCCGGTTCGATCCTTCCTGGCTCGGCGGCATCGAGGAGCAGATGGCGAGCCTCGGCATCGCGATGGCGATCGCGCGGCAGGAAATGCTCGGCCTCCTCTCGCGGCTGATCGCCGAAACGCGCGAGACGACGCCGTTCCCCTCGGCGGCACTCGATCTTTCCGGCTTTCTCGAGGGCCAGTTCGACCGGCCGGCCGTCGATCTCGAAGATGTCTATGCCGACATGCTGCGCGAGGGGCGTTACCGTGACGCCGCTGCCGGCCGGACGCTGGAAGGGCCGCATCGGGCCGACCTTCTCGTACGTCACCGCGAAAAGGACATGGAGGCAGAACGCTGCTCCACCGGCGAGCAGAAGGCCCTGCTCGTCGGCCTTATCCTCGCGCATGCGCGGCTCGTCGGCAATCTTACAGGCTATGCGCCGATCCTGCTGCTGGACGAGATCGCTGCACATCTCGACGAGGGACGGCGTGCAGCCCTCTTCGATCTCATCGACGGGCTCGGCGGGCAGGCCTTCATGACTGGTACCGACAGGTCGATGTTCTCGGCGCTTGGCGAGCGCGCGCAATTCTTTACCGTGGCGCATGGCGGCATTACGAAATCCTAGAGCATGATGCCGAAAAGTGTGAGCGGTTTTCGGACGACATCATGCTCTACTTATTTGATTGTAGAGCCGGATTCAGATTTTAGGTCGAATAGACCTAAAATCATCCGGCTCTAACGCCTCCTTCACCGCGATTGTGCTAAACTCAAGCACATGGATCCTTTGACCTCAGACGAAATTGCCCGCTATCACCGCCATATTCTCCTGCCGGAGGTCGGCGGCGCGGGCCAGCAAAAATTGAAGGCGGCCCGCGTGCTTGTCATCGGCGCCGGCGGCCTTGGTGCGCCGGTGCTGCAATATCTCGCGGCCGCCGGCGTCGGTACGCTCGGCATTGCCGACGACGACCGCGTTTCGCTGTCCAACCTGCAACGTCAGGTGATTCACGATACAGGCACGATCGGCGAAATGAAGACGCAGAGCGCGGCAGACGCCATCGCGCGGCTGAACCCGCACGTGCGCACCATCCGCTTCGAAGAGCGCTTCAACGCCGATACCGCCGCACGGCACCTCGCCGGTTTCGATCTCGTCATCGACGGCTCCGACAATTTCGACACGCGCTATGCTGCAGCCGACGCGACCGAGGCGGCGCATCTGCCGCTGGTGACCGGCGCTGTCGGAAGATTCGACGGGTCCGTGACGACACTGAAGCCTTACGAGAGCGGCGCGGATGGCAACCTCAATCCGCGCTATCGCGATCTCTTCCCGGCGCCACCGCCAGAGGGCCTGATTCCGAGCTGCGCGGAAGCGGGCATCATCGGAGCCCTGACAGGCGTCATCGGCACGCTGATGGCAATGGAGGCGATCAAGCTTATCACAGGCATCGGTGAGCCGCTGATCGGCCGCCTGCTGCTCTATGATGGGCTTTCCTCGCGCTTCGAAACCGTACGCTATCGCCGCAAACGCGCCCGGGTCGCGGCGGAATGAGCGAAATCGCGTTTCGTCGCCTCGATGACGGCTTCGACCGCTGGGATGCGTTGCTGGATCTCATCCTGGCATCCTTCGCCTACATGAACGGCCGCATCGATCCGCCGTCCTCGGCGCTGGCGCTGACATCCGAAACGCTGACAGCGAAGGCGTTTAGCGAGATCGCTTATGCGGCACTCGATGGCGAGCAGTTGGTCGGCTGCATTTTCTGTCGGCCGGAGCTGGAAAGCCTGTATGTCGGCAAGCTCGCCGTGCTGCCGGCAGCACAGGGCAGAGGTATCGGCAAGCGGCTGCTAGGCCTTGCCGAGACAACGGCGCGAGAGCTTGGCCTCAAAGCGTTGCGGCTGGAAACGCGGATCGAGCTGGTCGACAACCATGCTACCTTCACCGCATGGGGCTTTCGCAAGACGGCCGAAAATCGCCATGCCGGTTTCGATCGGACGACATCGATCGAGATGCGCAAGGCGATTGCCTAGCGCATCCTTAGCCGATCAACGGGGCCGTCACGCTTCGCGTGGCGGGATGCGAGTAATGCGGGCACCCATGGCATTCAGCCGCTCCTCGATGCGCTCATAGCCACGCTCGATCTGCTGGGCATTGTTGATGACGCTCGTGCCCTCGGCGCACATGGCTGCGATCAGCATCGCCATGCCGGCACGGATGTCAGGGCTTTCGAGCTGGGCGGCGCGCAGCTTGGAGGGGCCGGCGACGATGGCGCGATGCGGATCGCACAGCACGATGCGGGCGCCCATGGCGATCAGCTTGTCGACGAAGAACATGCGGCTTTCGAACATTTTCTCGAACATCAGCACGACGCCGTCGCATTGCGAGGCGGTGACGATGGCGATCGACATCGTATCGGCGGGAAACGCCGGCCAGGGCTGATCTTCAATCTTCGGAATATGGCCGCCGAAATCAGGCTGGATCTTCATCTCCTGACCGGAGCGGATGATGAGATCGTCGCCGTCGATCTGGCAGCGGATGCCCAGGCGCTCGAAGGTCATCAGCGTGGAGCGCAAATGCTCGACGCCAGCGCGGCGGATGGTGATTTCCGAGCCGGTGACGGCGGCAAGGCCGATCAGGGAGCCCACCTCGTTATGATCGGGGCCGATGCGATGCGACGCACCACTCAGCCGCTGGCCACCGTGGATGGTCATCATATTGGTGCCGACGCCTTCGATTCGGGCGCCCATGGCCATCAGGAAGCGGGCTAGATCCTGTACATGCGGCTCGGACGCGCAATTGCGCAGGATCGTTGTCCCCTCGGCGAACACGGCAGCGCAAAGCGCATTTTCCGTCGCCGTCACGGATGGCTCATCGAGGAAGACATCGGCGCCACGCAGCCCTTCGGTGTGGAAGCTGTAGACGCTATTGACCTCGATTCTCGCGCCGAGCTGTTCCAGCGCCAGGAAATGCGTATCAACACGCCTGCGGCCGATAACATCGCCGCCGGGCGGCGGCAGGGTGATCTCGCCGCAGCGTGCCAGCATCGGACCGGCAAGCAGGATGGAGGCGCGGATGCGAGCGCAGAGATCGGGATCGAGATTGGCGGGGCGAAGCTCGCGCGCTTCGATTTCAAGCTCGTTGCGACCGAGCCAACGTACTTTCGCACCGACCGATTGGATCAGCTCCACCAGCGCCTCGACGTCGCGGATGCGCGGCACGTTGCTGAGCTCGACCCGCTGATCGGTCAGAAGCGATGCGGCGATAATCGGCAATGCGGCATTCTTGTTGCCGCTCGGTTCGATCTCTCCCGACAGCTTGAAGCCGCCCTCGACCACATATTGAATCCGCTCATGCGGCAGCGCGCGCGCCATGATTTCCGCCCTTCCTGATTTGTGTTTGTGGTCACCTCTGGGCCGGCTTTGTGACATGCACATGACTGACGAGAGGGAAGTGAGATCAAATTTGCAGCCGGGTATTCAGCCCCGTTTCAGCGGGCGAATCAGCATGCTTCCGTCATCGAAAGGGCAGCACGCGATTGGGCGGGCGGTGGCCGTCGATGAAGGTGCGGATGTTGATGATGACTTTGTCGCCCATGTCGATTCGGCCCTCGAGCGTGGCCGAACTCATATGGGGTAGGATCACCACCTTGCCCTCGTTGGCGAGCTTGACCAACTTCGGATTGACGGCCGGTTCGTTCTCGAACACGTCGAGGCCGGCACCGGCGATCTTGCCCTCGCGCAGGATCTTGATCAGCGCCGCTTCGTCGATAACATCGCCGCGCGCCGTGTTGACGATGTAGCTCGTCGGCTGCAGCAGCGCCAGGCGGCGGGCCGAAATCAGATGGTAAGTCGCAGGTGTCGACGGGCAATTGACCGAGACGATATCGACGCGGGCGAGCATCTGGTCGAGGCTGTCCCAATAGGTCGCCTCCAGCTCGTCCTCGGTCGCCGGATTGACGCGCTTGCGATTGTGATAGTGGATTGATAGGCCGAACGCCTTGGCGCGGCGGGCGACGGCGGTGCCGATCCGCCCCATGCCGACGATGCCGATGCGCTTGCCGTGAATGCGGCGACCGAGCATCCAGGTGGGCGACCATCCGGCCCATTCGCCGGGGTTGTCGGTCAGCACGCGCGCACCTTCCGCCAGTCGCCGCGGCACAGCGAGGATGAGCGCCATGGTCATATCGGCGGTGTCTTCGGTCAGCACATTCGGCGTATTGGTGACAGTGATGCCGCGGCGGGCGGCGGCCTCGACATCGATATGATCCGTGCCGTTTGAGAAGCTGGCAATCAACTTCATCTGCGGGCCGGCTTCTTCGATGATCTCGGCATCGATGCGGTCGGTGACGGTCGGCACCAGCACATCGACCGAGCGGACCGCCTCCATCAATTCGGCTTTGGTGCGCGGGCGATCATCGATGTTGAGCTCGGCATCGAAGAGTTCACGCATGCGCGTCTCCACCGCGTCAGGCAGTTTGCGCGTGACGTAGACCTTCGGTTTTTTCTTCGTCGTCATGGCGAGCGGCGATGCCTTGTTCAGATGTTCTTAACCAAGAAGCAGGATAATTTTCCCGTTCCGGGCATTTCTACCAGACCCGCAGGCGAAGACAAACAAAACTCGCTGACGCGATCCGAGGATTTGCCGCTCACCGGAGCGAAAGGTCGCCGGAATGGCGCCTTTGTCATGACGAACGAACGGAACTCCCATGCGTGGCAATGTCTTGAAGTCCTGCGCCATTTTCGCAATCGGCCTGATGATGGCCGCTGTGTCGGCCGATCTTGCCGTCGCCCAGGCCGCCAAGGGGCCGAGCGGCCTGCCGCTGCCGCGCTTCGTCACGCTGAAATCGAAGCGGGTCAATCTGCGCATCGGGCCGAGCGCGGATTATGCCGTATCATGGCTCTATCTCAAGCAGGGCCTGCCGGTCGAAATCATTCAAGAATACGATAATTGGCGCCGCGTACGCGATGCCGACGGCACGGAGGGCTGGGTCAACCAGTCGCTGCTGTCGGGCCAGCGCTCGGCGATCGCCGCACCCTGGATGAAGGGCAAGGGCAAGGCCGTGTTTGTCAACATGCGCCGTGAATCCCAGCCATCCGCCGCCGTCATCGCCAAGCTTCAGCCCGGCGTGATGATGAGCGTCAAGGAGTGCACGGGCGACTGGTGCCTCGTTACCGCCGATGGCACCGAGGGCTGGGTGGCACAATCGGAAATCTGGGGCGCCTACCCCGGCGAGGCGTTCAAGTAACGCATCACTCGGCGTTTTCACCGCATAAGCGATGGTACGGCTTTCCGGCACAATGATGTATCCGGTATGAGAAACGGAGACCGGCTATCTTGGCGTATGTGCTCGGCGTTCTTGGCGTTGCAATCGTTACGTTCACATCGACGAACATAGACGATATTTTCGTGCTTCTCGGCTTCTTTGCCGATCCGAAGTTCCGATTGAGGCAGATCATCATAGGCCAATATTTCGGTATCGGCGTTCTTTACGGCGTCAGCGCCATTGCCTCGTTGCTCGCTCTCGTCATTCCCGCAGCCTATATCGGCCTGCTCGGCCTTGCGCCGATCTATTTCGGCCTCGGCAGGCTATGGGAGCTCTGGAACGGCGGGGAGGCCGGCGACAATCCGGAAGATCACAGCAAGGTCTCGGCAGGACATGGAAACATCGTGGCGATCGCCTTGGTCACGATCGCCAATGGCGGCGACAATATCAGCGTCTATACGCCTCTCTTTGCGACACGCTCAGCCTATGAGGTGTTGGCCATCGGTTGCATCTTCGCAGTGCTGACGGCAGTCTGGCTGGGTGCAGCACATTCTCTCGTCAATCATCCGAAGCTCGGCGCACCGATCCGGCGACATGGACACAGGGTCGTGCCCTTCGTGCTGATCGCACTCGGCATCCTCATCCTCTATGAAGCGGGAACCGTAACGCTCTTTCGGTGATGAGCTTGCTTCGGCACTTCATAACAAAGCCGCCCCTGCAATCTGCCGGAGGCGGCTTCGATGATCTGCTGATAGAGACAGACTCCGTCAGAGAAGCCCGAATTCCTTGGCGGCTTCCGACAGCGACCGCATCGGCCGCGGGCCGATCTGCTCGATGACGATGGCAGCCGCAAGATTGCCGAGCTTGGCGCAGTCTTCCAGACCGCGGCCTTGCGTGTAGCCGAAGAGGAAGCCAGCCGCGAAAAGATCGCCTGCACCGGTCGTGTCAACACGCTCCTCGATCGGATGGGCATCGACGACATAGCGCTCATCGCCGCGCACGACGACTGCGCCATCCTTGCCCGTCGTCACGGCGGCGATCTTGCAATCGGCCGCGATCAGAGTCAGCGCCTTTTCAAAGTCGTCGGTCTCGTAGAGCGAGAGGGCTTCGTCACGATTGGCGAAGACGATATCGACGGTGCCGGAGCGCATGAGGTCGAGGAACTCGTGGCGGTAGCGGCCGACGCAGAAGCTGTCGGAGAGCGTCATCGACATTTCCCGGCCATTGGCATGAGCGATGCGGGCGCACTCGCGGATCGCTTCCTTGGCGCGTGGCGGATCCCAGAGATAGCCCTCGAAATAGGTTACCTTTGCATCGGCGACGACGTCTTCCTCGACATCTTCTGGACCCAGTTCGACGCAGGCGCCGAGATAGGTGTTCATGGAGCGCTCGCCATCCTCGGTGACGAAGATCATCGAACGGGCGGTCGGCGGGAAGGTGCCCTTCGCCTTGGTTTCGTAATGAACGCCCTGGGCGCGGATATCATGGGCGAAGATCTGGCCGAGCTGGTCTTCGGCAACCTTGCCGAAATAGGCAGCCTTGCCGCCGAAATTCGCGACACCGGCCGCCGTGTTGCCGGCGCTGCCGCCGGAGGCTTCCAGAGCCGGTCCCATGCGCGAATAGAGAAGCTCGGCGCGCTCGGCGTCTATGAGGTTCATCGCGGCTTTGGTGATCTTGTTGTCGATCAGAAACTGATCGTCGCAACGGGCGATAATGTCGACGATAGCATTGCCGACGGTCAGTACATCGAAGCGAGTCATCTATAGGAGGGTCCCGGATCCTGGTGATAGCCGGTATCCGGTATTATCGGTTTTTCTGAAGTTTTAAAGAAAAATCCGCGCGTAGGCGGCCAACTTGATTGCAATCAGTCATTTGCCTGTCACTTTCTATCTTTAAATGCTTATCACGCGACTGGGATGGGAAGCTCGAAAGACTTCCGAGCCAGTTTGGGAAGGAATGATGCCTTCCGCCTCACCGGTACGCGGGCCGACCACGGATGAACTGGCGGCATGTGCACCGGGGGGACTTCCCACCGGGGCGAGATCGACAAGAGCGGGCCAAGCCCGCTTTTTTTGTTTTGCGGGTTTCCAGCCCCGGGCAAGCTGCTACAAGTTTCGGGTCCAATTTCTCGAAATCACGAGCTTCATACCCGCGTGTCCGAAATCCTCACAGACGTTCTTCCCGTCTTCCTGCTCATTCTCGTCGGCTGGGTCATCGTCCGCACCGGCCTGTTGAAAGTCGACGTCGGTGAGGCGATGAGCGAGTTCGTCTTCAAGGTCGCGGTGCCACTCCTGCTGTTCCGGACCATCGCCGAAGCGGATTTTCGTGGTGCTTCGCCGTTTCGATTGTGGATCGCCTATTTCTCCGGCGTCGCCATCACTTGGACTGCCGGCCATATCGTCGCGACACGGCTCTTCGGGCGGGATGCGCGCATCGGCGTGCTCGCCGGTGTTTCCTCGGCTTTTGCCAATACGATCTTCATCGGCCTGCCGCTGGTTGGGCGCACGGTGGGGCCTGACGGCGTCATGGCGATGTCGATCCTGATCGCCGTGCATCTTCCAACGATGATGATCGCAGGCACGCTGCTGATGGAGCAGGCCGAGCGCAAGGAGAATGCCGGCGCCGGCCGCAGCACCGGCGAGTTGCTGCGTCAGGTCGGCAGCAATCTCCTGCGCAATCCGCTCGTCATCGGGCTTTTCTGCGGTCTCATCGTCCACCTGACCGGCCTTCCCATCCCCGCAACGCTCGGCACGGTCGTCGACAACATTGCCAACATCGCCGGCCCGGCTGCGCTGATTTCGCTCGGAATGGCGCTGCGTCAATATGGGCTGTCGGGCAATCTCGGCGTCACCAGCGTCATTGCCGCCTTCAAGCTTTTTCTGCTGCCGGCCTGCGTGCTGGCTGCCGGACTTCTTCTCGGCCTGAGCCCGGAATGGCGGGCCGCACTCGTCCTCACGGCCGCTGTTCCTACAGGTGTGAACGCGTGGCTGATTGCCAATCGCTTCGGCGTGGGCCACAGTCTCGCGGCCTCGACGATTACCTTGACGACAGCGCTCGGCGCATTCTCGGTATCGCTCTGGGCCTATCTGCTCGGATAACCGAGGCCGAAACCCGCCGATCGTAACGGCATCTCTCCGTTTTCGGAGAAGCAGGCAGGAAAATGGTCATATATTTTGCGCATCCCGGCCTTCCCACCCGGAGCGCAGCAAAGGATGGCACATGAATATTGCAGCTCCGCTCACCAATCCCGCGTCAGCCTATGCGCAGAAGGTCTTCGTGCTCCAAGGCGGCGGCGCGCTCGGCTCCTATCAGGCGGGTGCCTTCCAGGCGCTGAGAGAACAGAATATCGAGCCGGACTGGATCGCCGGCATCTCGATCGGCGCGATCAATGCCTCGATCATGGCCGGCAACGTGCCCGGCGAACGGCTCAAGGCGCTGAGCTCCTTTTGGAACAAGGTGACCGTGCATCTCCCCGTCGATCTACTGATGGAAGATCGCCGCGAGACCAACCCTTTCTATCGCTCGGTCAGCAGCTGGTGGGTATCGACCTTCGGCGTGCCCGGCTTCTTTTCCCCGTGGCAGCTCCCGGCCTGGTTCCAGACGCGCGGCTCAGCGGGCGCGACCAGCATCTACGATACGGAGCAATTGCGCCAGACGCTGCTAGATCACGTCGATTTCGACCGAATCAACCATGGCCCGGTGCGTTTGAGCCTCGGTGCCGTCAATGTACGCACCGGCAATTTTGCCTTTTTCGACAACAAGGAGATCAAGATCGGACCCGAGCACGTGATGGCGAGCGGCGCTTTGCCGCCGGGTTTTCCAGCGGTCAAGATCGGCCACGAGCATTACTGGGACGGTGGCCTCGTCTCGAACACGCCGCTCAGCTACGTCCTGCGCAATGGCGCCGATATCGATACGGTCGTCTTTCAGGTCGATCTCTTCAGCGCCGTCGGGCCGCTGCCGCAGGATCTGGAAGAGGTCGAGGAGCGGCGCAAGGACATCACCTATTCGAGCCGCACCCGGCTCAACACAGATCTCTTTCTGGAACGCCATCGCCTGCGGCGCGCAATATCGGAGCTCTATGCCCGCCTTCCCGAAGAGGCCAAAGCCGATCCGGAGATCAAGAAGCTGGAGCAACATTGCTCCGACTACGGCGTCACCATCATCCACCTGATCTACCGCAACAAGCAGTTCCGGTCGCATTCGAAGGATTACGAGTTTTCGGCGCTGTCCATGCACGAGCATTGGGAGGCCGGCTTGCGCGATGCCCGCAAGGCGCTGGTTGCCGAGGATTGGCGCATGCCGCCAAGCGCCGAGGACGGGTTGAAGGTGTTCGACCTCGATCAGCGGACGCGATCCCGCCGGCATTCAATCTAAGCGATCAACACAAAAACGCGGCCTGACGGCCGCGTTTTTCAATCGATCCGGTAATTGCCTCAGTTCGTGGCGGCCGGTGCGTTCGGGTCCGGCAGCGGCACCTGGGTATCGGCAAGCGTGCGCAGATAGGCGATCACGTTGGCGCGATCCTCTTCCTTCGGCAGGCCGGCAAAGCCCATTGCCGTTCCGGCGACGAATTTCTTCGGCGCGGCCAGGAAGTGATAGAGGTGATCATAGGTCCATTTTTCCGAACCGCCCTTGGAAAAATCCTTCATGCCGGACGAATAGGCGAAGCCTTCGTGCTCGGCGACCGGTCGGTCGACAATACCCCAGAGATCGGGGCCAACCTTGTTCGGACCACCCTTTTCCCCGGAATGACAGGCCTGACACTTCTTGAAGATCGTTTCGCCGACCTTGGCATCAGCCTTCTGAAGGAGCTGAGCGATCGGCGTATCCGGCTTGGCAGCCGCGCCCTTGTCACCGCCCGCAGCCGGTTCCTCGGTCGCGACGATGGCAAAACCGGGCTTTTCCGGCGCCTCTGAATGGAAAATAAATCCTGACGCGAGCGACACGGACTTCAACACGAACAGCGTGGCCAAAAGCGCCCCGACACCCATGTTCACGTAGGATGAATTCATCTGCTATGCTCCCCTCGCCGCCAGCATCCTCCGCTGGCCCATCTTGAATTCGCGCGAAACCTATGTCTTTTGGCTGTTTCTTGCAACTCTGTAAACGGTCTCCACCATGAGACGTTTTGACACTTTTCCCTCGGGAATAGAAGGCCCAACAATGACTGATTCAAATTTAGACAAGACGCTGGTCCTCATTCCCGCCCGCATGGCCTCCACGCGCCTGCCGGGCAAGCCGCTCGCGGATATTTGCGGTCTGCCGATGATCGTACAGGTTGCCAGGCGCGCGCGCGAGGCGGCGATCGGTCGCATCGTCGTCGCCGTCGACCATGAGGATACCTATGCCGCCGTCGCCAATGCCGGCTTTGATGTCGTGATGACCGGCAAGGATCATCAATCGGGCTCGGACCGCATCTACGAGGCGCTGCAGGCCGTCGATCCACAGGGCCGGGCCGAAATCATCGTCAATGTGCAGGGCGACCTGCCGACGATCGATCCCGAGACCATCCGCGCCTCGCTGCGCCCACTCGAAAACCCAGCCGTCGACATCGCCACGCTGACCGTCGAGATTAGGGACGAGGAAGAAAAGACGCTGCCGAGCGTCGTCAAGGTCGTCGGTTCGCCGATTTCCGAAAATCGCCTGCGCGCGCTCTATTTCACCCGTGCCACCGCACCCTACGGCAAGGGGCCACTCTATCACCATATCGGCCTCTACACCTATCGCCGCGCCGCGCTTGAGCGATTCGTCAAGGCCGGTCCGTCGCCGCTGGAGCGGCGCGAATCACTGGAGCAGTTGCGGGCACTGGAAGCCGGCATGCGCATCGATGTCGAGATCGTTGACACGATCCCGCTCGGTGTCGATACTCCCGCCGACCTCGAAAAGGCCAGACGCATCCTCTCCGCCGCTTCTCATTGACGGCATTCCCCCAAGGGCAGTCCCATGATTACCAAGACCAACAAGATCTCCTTCCAGGGCGAGTACGGCGCCAATTCCGATATGGCCAGCCGTGACATGTTCCCGACTATGGAACCGCTGCCCTGCCAGACCTTCGAGGATGCCCTCACCGCCATCGAGAACGGCGACGCCGATCTCGGCATGATCCCGATCGAAAACACGATCGCCGGCCGCGTCGCCGACATTCATCATCTGCTGCCGGAATCGCGCCTGCATATCGTCGGCGAATATTTCATGCCGATCCGCTTCCAGCTAATGGCGCTGCCCGGTGTCAAGAAGGAAGAGATCCGCACGGTCCACAGCCATATCCACGCGCTCGGACAATGCCGCAACATCGTGCGCGCCAATGGCTGGAAACCGGTCATTGCCGGCGATACGGCAGGGGCTGCCAAGCTGGTGCAGGAAACCGGCGACCGCAGCATGGCGGCGCTGGCGCCGCGGCTCGCGGCCGATCTCTACGGGCTGGAGATCATCGCCGAGAATGTCGAAGACACCGAAAATAACATGACGCGTTTCGTCATCCTGTCGCGCGATGAAGACTGGGCGGCACGCAGCTCGCCGGACGAAAAGATCGTCACCACTTTCGTCTTCAACGTCCGCAACATTCCCGCCGCGCTCTACAAGGCGCTCGGCGGCTTTGCCACCAACGGCATCAACATGACGAAGCTTGAGAGCTATCAGCTCGGCGGCCGTTTTGTCGCAACGCAATTCTATGCCGATATCGAGGGCCATCCCGCCGATGCGCATGTGCGCCGCGCCTTGGAAGAACTGCGCTTCTTCTCCGAAAAGGTCCGCATCCTCGGCGTCTACAAGGGGCACCCGACGCGGGGCGATCTCTAAGAAGGGTTATCGCGACACCATTGCGACGGGTTCCCCTCTCCCCTTAACGGGAAGAGGGTAGGGTTAGGGACAAATCGCGATCACAGCTTACTTATCCGGCTCACATACCCGAAGGCGATGGCCATCCGGATCGAGCACGACGAAGGTCGGGCCGAAATCCATGGTCGTCAGCTCCTGTGCGATCGGCAGGCCGCGTGCCTTCCAATCCCTGTAATGTTGCTCGACGGCCCCGGTGCCTTCGACCATGAAGCCCAATTCCCCGCGATTGCCGATGGCGGAGGGCTGTGGCTCGACGCTGCTGCGGCGCCAGAGACCGAGACTTAGGCCATTGTCGAGTGCGAAGGCCACGAAGTTCGGCGACGCGAATGCCGGCTCACGGCCGAAGAGATCGCGGTAGAACGGCGTACTTTCGCTGGGATCCTTGACATAGAAAATGATGAGGTTCGGGCTGGTCATGTGGATGGTCCTCTCGTTTGGGTGAATTTAAGGGCATGCGGATAAGAACCGGCGCACGGAGTAAAGTTCGCCGGGAGTGACTGTGTCATTGCCTGGTTGAATGCGTGCGGAGATGCGGTTCCAAAGCGCGTTGCACTCTTCGGATCAGCGTCTTGCGCTCTGATCTTTGATTATGCGCAGGTTGTCATCGCGAAAGTCGCGACGAGTGCCTCAGCGCATCCGATCTTCCTCTCGATACGGCTCACAGCCGTCGAGAAAGCCAAGATCCCGCTTCACGGAATCGGGCACTTCCTCAATATCGAGGCGATTCCAGCGGCGGCTGAAATAGCCGAGGGCGACCTCAGAGAGACGAGCGGGCCATGACTGATGCTTGCCTTTACGCGCCTCAATGCCGCCGCGATGCACATGTTGCGAAATGATGGAAACGTTGCCTGCCATGATCGGTCCTCCTTCCTGATTGAATGGACCCATTATAGCCGCCCCTACTGACAGTTTCTGGCAGTAGCGTTACGCTCCGAGATCAATTATGGGCCAGGCCCTCGCGCGCCTGCCATTCTCTTGCCAGAGCGACGCGACGGCGTGGGTAGCGCGCCTCGAGCACCGCGAAATCGACGATGCGATCGGCGCGGAAATGGCGGAAATCCTGACGCAGCTCGCACCAGGCCATGATGATGCGGGAATTGTCGAAATAGCCGAGCGCGAAGGGCCAGATGCGCCGGGTCGAGATGGCGCCGTTCACATCGCCATAGGTCAGCTGCACCATGCGCTCGGTCTGGATCGCCTTGCGCATCAGGGAAAGATCGGCCTTGTCTTCGGTGATGCGGCGCGTGCCGACGACTACGGCCGCCTGGTCGACCGCCTCGCGGAGGTCCGCGGGCAGCACGGCGGCAATCTTTGCGAGCGCATCGGTCCCGGCTGCCGCCAGACGAGCGTCGGTTGCGCGCGCCACCCATCTCGACCCCAGCACCAGCGCTTCGATCTCATCCTGGGAAAACATCATCGGCGGCAGCATGAAGCCGGGCTTCAGGACATAGCCGATCCCCGGTTCGCCCTCGATCATGGCGCCCTGCGATTGCAGGCTGGCGATATCGCGATAGAGCGTGCGCAGGCTGACGCCGGTTTCCTCCGCCAGAACGGCGCCGCTCACCGGACGACGATAGCGCCGCAGCGTCTGCAACAGCGTCAACAAGCGTTCGGAGCGGGCCATGGCAGGATAGTCCTAGCGCTTCCATTCCACCCAGTCGCGCATCAGGCGATGGGCGATGGCACCCTTGGGCGGAGAGGTATTGCCGGATGCCGAGACGCGGTCGAGCATGGCAAGCGTCTCTTCCGGGGTGAACCAGCGACAATCCTCAAGTTCGGCCTCATCCATATGGATTTCCAGCGACTTGGCTTCGGCATAGCAGCCGATCATAAGGGAATGCGGCATGGGCCAGGGCTGCGAGGCGTGATAGCGTACGCGGCCGATATGAATACCGGATTCCTCGAGCGTTTCGCGGCGCACCGCATTCTCGATGGTTTCGCCCGGTTCGACGAAACCGGCGAGACAGGAATACATGCCCGGCGCGAAATGATGGCTGCGGCCGAGCAGGCAGCGATTCCTTTCCTCGTCGATGCCAAGCATGATGACTACGGGATCGGTGCGCGGGAATATCACGTGTTCGCAGGCCGTGCAGACCCGCTTGTAGCCTCCGATCCGGTTTTCCATGACCGAGCCGCACCGACCGCAGAAGCGATTGTCGCCATTCCAGCGGAGGAGGCTCACGCCCTGCGCGGCTTCGCCGAGGATTTCGCCTTCGAGCAGAAGATCGCGCCAGAGAGAGCGCATGTCAGCCGGCTTGTACTGGCTGGCAAGCTCGTCTGGATTGACACGTACGGGCACGGCAAGCCGAGGCTCGCCGGTCTTACGATAACCGAGGAGAACGGCCTCATCCCAATTCGGATCGAGATCCTTCAACTCGTAACGGGCAAACAGAGGGTCGAGCACCTGGCCATCATGCTTCAAGACAAGCCGGTCCTGAGCGAAGGCCAGGATGTGCGTGCCTTCCTTGGCGAGCGCCTGCTTGATCGATTCCTCGTCGCGATGCTCGGCATCCCGGTTGAGCTGGTTTTCCGCGAAAGCGGTGAGACTGCTGGCTTCCGGATGCGGGGCATCCGAGGAAAAGATGGAATGGCTCATTGTGAAAGCGTTTCCCGCAACTTGGCTATGAGGCTGTTCATGTCTTCGTCCGAATAGGGTTCCGCCTTGCCATAGCCCCAGACGGGACCCGGCCAATTGGCATCACCTTCGAACCGCGCGATGACATGAACATGCAGCTGGCGGACGATATTTCCAAGTGCCCCGACATTGATTTTTGTTGCCCCCGTCACCGTCTTCAGGACGCTTGCGACCTTATCCGTTTCGAAGGTCAGCAAGATCCGGTCGAGGGGCGTCAGCTCGAAAACTTCCGATTTGTCGGGCCGGCGCGGGATCAACACGAGCCACGGCCAGCGGCGATCCTTCATCAGCCTGACGTCGCAAAGGCCAGTTATGGCGACGGAAACGCTGTCATTCGCAAGACGATCGTCGAGCGTAAACTCCTTCAAAGGGGCATCCTCCATTGTTTTATCAAATGTTTAGCAGTTTTTTTTGACCTTGGCTTGCTTTTGATGACGATATTGCCGATATGTGCATCCGGGAGGTTGGTGGTGGACGAGCCACTCGCCAACCGGGTCAGGTCCGGAAGGAAGCAGCCCTAACGAGCCCGGCACGGGTCATTCGTGCCAGCCTCCCACCCTTTCCGAAAGCAAGACCCGGCTTTCCGGGCAACAAGCAGGGCGATGAGCGACACCGAGCGACAAGCAAAAGATGCCGCTTCGACCGGCACCGGTTACCGGGTGCTGGCCCGCAAATACAGACCCAAGGACTTCACGGACCTGATGGTCGGCCAGGAGCCGATGGTTCGAACGCTGACCAACGCGTTCGAGACCGGCCGTATCGCTCAGGCCTATATGCTGACCGGCGTGCGCGGCGTCGGCAAGACCACGACCGCCCGTATCCTTGCCCGCGCCCTCAACTACAAGACCGCTGCAGTCGATCGTCCCACGATCGACCTGCGCGAACCCGGCGACCATTGCCAGGCGATCATGGAAGGCCGGCACGTCGACGTCATCGAGATGGATGCCGCCTCGCATACCGGTATCGACGATATCCGGGAGATCATCGAGCAGGTGCGCTACCGGCCCGTTTCGGCCCGCTACAAGGTCTATATCATCGACGAAGTGCACATGCTGTCGACGGCCGCCTTCAACGGGCTCCTGAAGACGCTCGAAGAGCCGCCCGAGCATGTGAAATTCATCTTCGCCACGACGGAAATCCGTAAAGTTCCGATCACGGTGCTGTCGCGCTGCCAGCGCTTCGATCTGCGCCGCATCAGCGCTTCCGATCTCGTCGGGCTGTTCACCACCATTGCCGGCAAGGAAGGCATCGAGGCCGAACCGGAAGCACTCGCCATGATCGCACGCGCCGCCGAAGGCTCGGCACGCGACGGCCTGTCGCTGCTCGATCAGGCGATCGCCCATGGCAGCGGCTTCGTTGCCGCGGATGCCGTGCGCACCATGCTCGGCCTTGCCGACCGCGCCCGCATCGTCGATCTCTTCGGCCATGTCGTCAAAGGCGATGTTTCGGCAGCCCTTGCCGAATTCAACAGCCAGTATGAGGCCGGAGCCAATCCTGTCGTCGTGCTCACCGACCTTGCCGATTTCACCCATCTCGTGACCCGCCTCAAATATGTGCCCGATGCCGCCGACGATCCATCGCTCAGTGAAGTCGAGCGCACGAAAGCGGCGGAATTCGCGCAAGGGGTTGCGGTAACCGCACTTTCCCGCATCTGGCAGATGCTTCTCAAGGGCATCACCGAGACGGAGAATGCCTCACGCACCGCAGGCGCTGCCGAAATGGTGCTGATCCGGCTTGCGCATGCGGCCCATCTGCCGGCACCGGAAGATGCGGCGCGCAGGCTTGCCGAATTCTCTGATGGGAATGGCGGCTCCCGCCCCTCTTCGTCTTCGAGCGGTGGCAATGGTGGCGGAGCAGTGTCCTATCAGGGCAATACCGTAGCGCGTGCTGTGGAAACGCCGGCGCCGCGACCCACACCTTCCGCACCGGTCGCCATGCTGCGCTCAGTGCCGAATACACAGCCGGATTCGCAACCTATCGGACGCATCGAATCGAAACCCGCCGAAGCGCCGAAGCCGCTGGTGCCTGTCAATTCGATGGCCGACATCGCCGAACTCGCCAGCCAGAAGCGCGATCCGAAGCTGAAGGCGCTGGTGCGCACCTTCGTGCGCCCGGTCAAGCTGGAGCCAGGAAGGCTTGATGTCAGCTTAATGCCGGGCGCGCCAGGCACGCTGCTGAACGAGCTTGCCGTCAAGCTGAAGGAATGGACCGGCATCCACTGGATCGTCAGCCTCAGCCGCGAGGAAGGCCAGCCGACGCTAGTCGAAGCAGAAGCGAACGCCCAGAAGCAGCGAGTCGCCGATGCGCGGCAGGACCCCGATGTCGCGGCGATCCTGGCGCAATTTCCGGGCGCAAAGATCATCGATGTGCGGGTGCGAGCACCCGAGATGGACGAAGAGGATGAAGCCGCTGCTCCTCCGGCAATCGCCGAATCCGTCGATGGTGACATCCTGCCGGGCGACGATATCGAATTCTAAGGTTAGGATGAGTGCAGGCGGAACCGCTTCGGTTTGAAGCGGTTGACGACCATGACGACATATCCTGCCGCTCAAACAGAGACTTGCAGAAGAAGGACCAAAGACGATGCGCGACATCATGGGCATGATGGGCAAAGTGAAAGAAATGCAGGCGAAGATGGAGAAGATGCAGTCGGAGATCGCCGACATTCGCGTCGAAGGCAAGGCCGGCGGAGGCCTCGTCACCGTTACCGTCAACGGCAAGGGCCTGATGCTCGGCCTGAAGATCGACCCCTCGCTCTTCAAGGAAGACGATGTCGAAATCCTCGAAGACCTGATCGTCGCCGCCAACAAGGATGCTCAGGAAAAGGCCGAGGCGATCGCCGCCGAGAAGACGCGCGAACTGACCGCCGGTCTGCCGATCCCGCCTGGCTTCAAGCTGCCGTTCTGAGGCGAGACATTTCTTTCAGCGGCCGGCCGCCTTGCGAATGAGATCGCGGCCGATCGCCTTTATGGGTTCGTTTCGCAGCACCAGCGATGTCGTCACCGCGCCATGGCGGGCAATGGAATCGACGATGGTTTCAAGGTCTGACGGTGTCGGCACGAGAACCTTGAGCAGGAAGCAATCTTCGCCCGTCAGCCTCAAGACCTCGATAATTTCCGGCATTTCCGAAAACTGCTTCAGATACGGCCGGATATGCTCATGCGTGGTGCGCAGCCGAATGACCGCCATCATGCCGAGCCCGACGGCAGCCGGATCGACCACGGCACGGTAGCCGGCAATCACGCCACGCTCCTCCAGCCGCTTCAGCCGCTCCGATGCCGCCGGCTGCGACAGACCGACACGACGGCCGAGCTCCGATACCGAGATTCGCCCATCCTGCTGCAGGATTTCGATGATCGATAGATCGGTCGGATCCAGGCCTCTTTCGATTGCATCCATTGCTCACCTTCAATTCATCGGTTGGGATAAGTTTTATCCGATGGATTGCAATGTCAATCGGCATCCCGGCATGCGAGTTTTCTCCATGAGAGACTGTGGAGAAAGGATAGAGATGAGCGATATCATCACGCTGCCGGGGCTGGGCGGCTCGGGCGAAGGTCACTGGCAGACATTGTGGGAACGGGACGATCCGGCTATGCGACGCTTCCAGCCATCAAGCTGGGACAGACCGATCCTTTTGGATTGGATTGCCGCGCTCGAGCACGAAATCTCGCGCTCCAAAACGCCGCCGATCCTGATTGCGCACAGCCTTGCCTGTCAGCTGATCGCCCATTGGGCCCTTGTGAAGAAGACGGCGATCCTTGGAGCGTTCCTGGTGGCCGCGCCCGATCCTACGGGCGAAATCTATCTTGCCGAGGCGGGCAGCTTTGCCAATCCGCCACGGCAGCGGCTGCCCTTTCCGTCCCTGCTCGTCGCCAGCACCGACGATCCGTTCGGGTCCTTCGACCATGCGTGTCGCAGCGCCGAAAGCTGGGGCAGCGCCTTCGTCGATGTCGGGCCACGCGGGCATATCAATGCGGCATCCGGACTGGGTGACTGGCCGGAAGGCAAGGCAATCTTCGGGCGCTTTCGCTCCGAGCTTGGCTGAACGTAAATCCGGCATTTGGAAAAGCCGCGCCGGAATGCTATCTCTGGCACTCTTTTTCCAGATATCGTCCAGCTGCCCTGTTGGAGGGAATGCGATGAGCCTATCGACGCTGCTTGTTTTTGCCGGTGCCTTGTTCATTGCAGCGGGATCGCCGGGACCGAACATCGCGGCACTGGTGGCGCGCGTGCTGACGAAGGGCGCGCGCAACGTCCTGCCCTTCCTCTCCGGGATGTGGCTCGGCGAAGCGATCTGGCTGACGTGTGCCGTTGCCGGCCTTGCGACCATTGCCGAAACCTTCCATCTCGCCTTCGTGGTCATCAAATGGCTTGGCGTTGCCTATCTCCTCTATCTTGCCTGGAAGATGTGGTTTGCCTCCGCCGACACGGCAGGAGAAGAATTGCCGAACGAGCAATCGGCCACACGGCTCTTCCTCGCCGGCTTCACGGTCACCATGGGCAATCCGAAGATCATGGTCTTTTATGTGGCGCTGCTCCCCTCGATCATCGATCTGCATGGCGTGACGGTTTCGGGCTGGGCCGAGCTGGCCGCGACGATGTTTGCGGTGCTCGTCATCATCGATCTCTCCTGGGCGATGCTGGCGGCCAAAGCCAGAACCTTCCTCAAGAGCCGCCGGGCTGTGCGCATCGCCAACCGCGCCAGCGCCGGCACCATGGCAGGCGCGGCCGTCGCGATTGCCATGCGGTGATTTCAGGCCGCTGCGTCGCTTTCGATGAACGCACGCAGCTTATAGTGGATAGGCGCCGCCAGATAGCGCGCCCGATCTTGCGGCGACAATCGCCTGCCGAAGGTCGCCATCATTTCCGGCATGGTGACCCTCGCGCCGGCATAAGGCAGATAGGTGACCGGCATGTCAGCGCTCACCGTGCCGCCCGCAAGAACGCGGCAGTAGATGCCGGGGCGACCGGCCCGGATATAGCGCTTGACGAATTGCGGATCGCCCATCTTCGCTGCGAAGGTGGAACAGGGAATACGCGCCGAGGTCACTTCCAGAACCAGATCGCCGGCTATGAATTGATCGCCGACGGCGATCTCGCGATTGTCCAGGCCTTCGATGATGAGATTTTCACCGAAGGTGCCCGGCTCCAGCGATCGTCCAAGCTCGCTTGCCCACCAGTCCAGCGTCAACGAACCTTCGACATAAACCGCCTGGTCACGGCCGCCATGATGCTTGCGATTGCAGATGGCATCACCGAGCAGCCCTAGCTCGTCGATCATGACGGCACCGTTGACGGCATGCTTGTTGATGCCTGTCTTCGCTTTCTTGCCCGGCAGCGTTTCAGGAACACCACGGCACACGGCGAGAATTTTCATCGGTCAACCGTTCCTTCCGAGATTCCGTTCCTTGAGCATATGAGCTAAAAGCCTCCCATGGCAAAGCGAGTCACCGGCCCCGAAATCGAAAAACTCATCCAGCTCCTGGCGAAAGTGCCGGGCCTCGGGCCGCGCTCGGCGCGCCGCGCGGCGCTGCATCTCATCAAGAAGAAGGACCAGCTGCTCGGGCCACTATCCCATGCCATGGGCGATGCCTATGACAAGGTGAAGATCTGCTCGCGCTGCGGCAATGTCGATACCGTCGATCCCTGCACCGTCTGCACCGACGACCGCCGCGACCAGTCCGTTATCATCGTCGTCGAGGATGTCTCCGACCTCTGGGCTCTGGAACGATCAGGCGCGATGAACGCCGCCTATCACGTTCTCGGCGGCGTCCTGTCGCCCCTCGACGGCGTCGGGCCTGACGATCTCAATATTCGCGGATTGATCGCCCGCGTCGGCGAAGGCGGTGTCCGTGAGATCATCATCGCGGTCAATGCGACGGTCGAGGGGCAAACCACAGCACACTATATAACCGACCAGCTTGATGGCCTCGAGGTCAAGATCACCCGCCTTGCCCATGGCGTGCCTGTCGGCGGCGAGCTCGATTATCTCGATGAAGGTACGCTTGCGGCGGCGCTGAGGGCGCGGACGGCGATTTGATTTGAGAGCTGCAACAAAGGAAAGAGTATGAGGAGAGTTTTTACCCCCCTCTGTCAGCTTTCGCTGACATCTCCCCCACAAGGGGGGAGATTGGTCGCTCGCAGCACCGACCTGCCTCAAACCAATATTCTGCCTGCAGATGCCGAGAGAGATTTTACGGATAGGGGCCGCAGCGAACTCCCAACAATCTCCCCCCTTGTGGGGGAGATGTCGCGAAAGCGACAGAGGGGGGTATCAGCGGCTCGGCATGCGCAAAGACTATTTTCCCTATTCTACATCCTCCTCCTCGCCCTCCTTCCCCTCCCCGCTCTCGCCGCCTCGAAAGCCGAGGTCGCAGCGCAGTTTCAGGTCTGGATCCAGAAGGATCTCTGGCCGGAAGCGCGAAAGGCCGGAATTTCGGAAAAGACCTTCCAGGCGGCTTTTGCCGGCGTAACGCTGAACTGGGATCTGCCCGATCTCGAGCCGCCGGGCTTCCCGAAACCGAAGCAACAGGCGCAGACCCAGGCGGAATTCTCCTCTCCCGCCCCCTATTTCAATGAGGGACGGCTGCAGAAACTGGCCGTAACCGGGCGGAGCCTCGCCTCGCAATATGGGCCGGTGCTGCGGCGGATCGAGAAGACCTATGGCGTACCCGGACCAATCCTGCTGGCCATCTGGGGCCGCGAAACCGGCTTCGGCGCCGCCAAACTGCCGAATTCGGCAATGCAGGTCCTGGCGACCAAGGCATTCATGTCGACGCGCAAGGACATGTTCCGCAACGAGCTGATCGCTGGACTGCGCATCCTCGAACATGGCGACGTTACGCCTGATCAGTTCAAGGGCTCCTGGGCCGGCGCACTCGGCCAGCCGCAATTCATGCCGACCAACTACCTGAAATATGCCGTCGATTTCGATGGCGACGGCCATCGCAACATCTGGACTTCAGTGCCCGACACGCTGGCATCCATCGCCAACTATATGGTTCAAAAGGGCTGGCAGCGTGGCCGCGGCTGGGGCTATGAAGTCACCATTCCGCAGAACGTCTCCTGCGCCCAGGAAGGGCCCGATCTCGCCAAGCCGATTTCGCAATGGGCCTCGCTCGGCATTCAGCGGGTTTCCGGCAAGTCATTTCCATCCGACGAAATGCGGGCGAGTGGCATGATGCTGGTGCCGGCCGGCCGCGACGGGCCGGAATTCATCGTCACGCCGAACTTCTACGTCATCAAGGAATACAACAATTCCGACCTATACGGCCTCTATATCGGCAATCTCGCCGACCGCATCGCCAATGGCAGCGGCGCCTTCCAGGAAAAATGGGGCGATGTCGGCAAGATGCTGCGATCCGACGTCGCAAACATGCAGAAGGCTCTGGAGCGCAAGGGCTACGATGTCGGCGGTACCGACGGCCTGCCGGGCTATAAGACCCGGCGCTCGATCGGCCAGTGGCAGGAAAAGAGCAGCATGAAGCCCACCTGCTATCCGGACAGTTCCATGCTTGGCGTGCTGAAATAGCTGCGGAAACGCCTTTCGGCGCGAATGCCTTGCAATTTGCCGGAAAGAGGCTTATATCCGCATCAAATTCTTGATCGTGTGATGAAGAGTGGGCCGCAAGGACCCGCTCTTTTTTATTAGCGCGATCTCCCAATGCATGAACAATGCGGAGTGAATGCTTGTCGGACGTGACAAACGCAGACAATACCAATGAACCTCGGCTGATCGTCGAAACCGGCCTTGATCAGCGCGTCGCCGCCATCATCGAGCCCGTCCTTGTGGGCATGGGCTTCCGTTTGGTGCGCGTGCGTCTCCTCAATCTGAACGGCCTGACGCTGCAGGTCATGACCGAGCGCAACGACGGCACCATGACTGTCGAGGACTGCGAAGAGGTCTCCACGGCCATTTCTCCGGTCCTGGATGTGGAAGATCCGATCGATAAGGCGTATCATCTCGAAGTGTCTTCGCCGGGCATCGACCGCCCGATGGTGCGAAAGTCGGATTTCCAGCGCTGGATCGGCCACATCGTCAAGTGCGAAACGTCGATCCTCGTCGATAACCGCAAGCGTTTCCGCGGCAAGATCGTCGCCGTCGATGCCGATGGCTTCACGATCGAACGCGATGAAGCGACCCGCGGCGAGGAACAGAAGGTAACCATTCCGTTCAGCACGCTGGCCGAGGCCAAGCTGATCCTGACGGACGATCTCATCCGCGACGCTCTGCGCGCCGACAAGCTTGCGAAAGCCGAGGCAGCGAACCAGAACGAAGCGGACGACGAAGAAGAATAACCGATCAACGAACCGCCTGACGGAACGGGAAACCTGAAGGCAGGAAGACGGAGACTAAGAACAATGGCAGTCAGTGCGAACCGGCTAGAACTTCTGCAGATCGCAGATGCAGTGGCGCGCGAAAAGGTCATCGACCGCGAGATCGTGCTTGCCGCAATGGCGGATGCGATCCAGAAGGCCGCGCGCTCGCGTTACGGCACGGAATCGAATATCCGCGCCGACATCAACCCGAAGACGGGTGAAATCCGCCTGCAACGTCTGCTCGAAGTGGTCGAGAAGGCCGAGGACTATTCCACGCAGATCCCGCTGGAGCTGGCCCGCGACCGCAATCCGGACGCAGCGCTTGGCGATTTCATCGCCGATCCGCTGCCGCCGATGGACTTTGGCCGCATCGCCGCCCAGTCGGCCAAGCAGGTCATCGTGCAGAAGGTGCGCGAAGCCGAGCGTGACCGCCAGTTCGACGAATTCAAGGATCGCGTCGGCGAAATCGTCAACGGCACCGTCAAGCGCGTCGAATACGGCAACGTCATCGTCGATCTCGGCCGTGGCGAGGGCATCATCCGCCGCGACGAAATGATCCCGCGCGAAAACTTCCGCTACGGCGATCGCGTCCGCGCCTATGTCTACGACGTCCGCCGCGAGCAGCGCGGCCCGCAGATCTTCCTGTCGCGCACGCATCCGCAGTTCATGGTCAAGCTCTTCACCATGGAAGTGCCTGAAATCTACGACGGCATCATCCAGGTGAAGTCGGTTGCCCGCGATCCGGGTTCGCGCGCCAAGATCGCCGTCATCTCGAACGACTCGTCGATCGATCCGGTCGGCGCCTGCGTCGGTATGCGCGGTTCGCGCGTTCAGGCCGTCGTCGGTGAGCTGCAGGGTGAAAAGATCGACATCATTCCCTGGTCCAGCGAGCCGGCGAATTTTGTCGTCAACGCGCTGCAGCCGGCCGAAGTCGCCAAGGTCGTTCTCGACGAAGATGCAGAGCGCATCGAAGTCGTGGTGCCGGACGAGCAGCTTTCGCTTGCCATCGGCCGCCGCGGCCAGAACGTCCGCCTCGCATCGCAGCTGACCGGCTGGGATATCGACATCATGACGGAAGCCGAGGAATCGGAACGCCGCCAGAAGGAATTCAACGAGCGTACCAACCTGTTCATGGATGCGCTCGACGTCGACGAAATGGTCGGCCAGGTTCTGGCCTCGGAAGGCTTTGCCGCCGTTGAGGAACTGGCTTACGTAGATCTCGACGAAATCTCCTCGATCGACGGTTTCGACGAAGATACTGCGCAGGAAATTCAGACCCGCGCCCGCGAATATCTCGAGAAGCTCGAAGCCGAGATGGATGAGAAGCGCAAGGCGCTCGGCGTCTCCGACGAACTGCGCGAGATCAACGGCATGACCGCACAGATGATGGTCGCCCTCGGCGAGGACGGCATCAAGACGATCGAGGACTTCGCCGGCTGCGCCGCTGACGACCTCGTCGGCTGGAGCGAACGCAAGAACGGCGAAACGAAGAAGTTCGAGGGCCTGTTCTCCAAGCTTGAAGTCTCGCGCGTCGAAGCCGAACAGATGGTCGTGCAGGCTCGCCTGCTGGCCGGCTGGATCACCGAAGCCGATCTCGCCGCTGAGACCGAAGAGGTCGCGGAGGACGAAACCGAGCAACAAGCATGACGATCACCGAGGGGCCTGGCGCACCGACCGAGGACGATGATCTCGGCGGTAACGACGCAAATGGCCGCATGTGCATCGTAACACGCGAAAGCGGATCACCCGACGAATTGATCCGCTTCGTAGCCGCTCCGGACGGAACTGTCGTTCCCGATCTGAAGCGGCAACTGCCGGGACGCGGCTGCTGGGTTAAGATAGACCGGGCACTGGTGGACAAGGCAGTGGCAAAGAAACTGTTTTCCCGCGCTTTGAAGGCGGAAGTGACGGCACCGGCAGATCTCGGTGCCGTGGTCGACCGGCTTCTCTTGGCGCAACTGGCCGGGATGATGCACATGGCTCGCAAGGCGGGCCGGTTCGTCAGCGGTTCATCGAAGGTTGATGGCGCCGTTCGCAACGGCTCGGCAATTGCCGTGTTTCATGCGATCGCCGCCGCCGCCGATGGCGTCCGCAAGATCGACCAGGCACGAAAAGCCTGGCATCTCGGTATGGAAACCGAAAAGGAAATACCTTCCTTCCGTGTCTTTACGGAAGCGGAGATGGAAGAACTGATGGGCCAGAATGCTTTTATCCATGCCGCAGCGCTTGCAGGGCAGGCGGGTGAGGGTGTAGTGAAGCGCGCAAACCTGCTCGAACGGTACCGCAACGGCGGTCAGTCCCGGGCAACGGGCGGCGCTGGCCGGCGAAAACAATGACGCGGTCACCGGCCTTTGCCGGACGCCTCATTAAGGTACATGCATTGAACGACAGGGTCTGACGGACGTTTCCGTGCCCTGTCCGAAGGAACAGGAACGGAATGACCGACAATCAAGACGACAAGACGCTGAATGTTTCAGGTAAGAAGACTCTCACCCTGAAGCCATCAGGCGTAAACCAGGGCACCGTGCGCCAGGACATGGGCCGCGGTCGCACCAAGGCGGTCGTGGTTGAGACCCGTAAGCGCCGCCCGCTACGTCCTGAAGACGAAAAGCCAATCACGCCGGTAACGACCGCCGCGCCCTCGGTGACGCGCGTCGCCGAACCGACGCCGCAGCCGCCGCGCCCGCCGCAGCCGGCTCCGCGCATTCATCAGCCTGGTGGCCAGCAACAGCGGCCGGGACAGCCCAACCAGGGTAGCCAGCAGCGCCCGCAGCAGGAGCGTTCGTCGCGACCGGTGGTCTTGAACCATCTGTCGGCCGGCGAAATGGATGCTCGCCGCCGTGCGCTCGCCGAAGCCCAGGTTCGCGACGCTGCCGATGCCGTGCGCCGTGCCGAGGAAGAAGCACGCCGCGCTCAGGAAGAAGAGGCACGCCGCATCGCCGAACAGGCTGAAGCTGCACGCCGCGCCGCAGAAGAGGCCGCACGCGCCGCCGAAGCCGAGGTCGAGACACCCGCACCGGTGGAAGCGCCGAAGCCGGCAGTCCAGACGCCTGCGGCTCCCGTCGTTGCACGTCGTCCGGATGCGGCTCCTCAGCCGGCACGCCCTGGCGCTCCTGCCGGCGAGGCACCGGCCAACCGCCGTCGCGTCAATGAAGAAGAGAGCGATCGCGGCCCGCCCCGAGGCGCTCCGGCACGCGGCAAAATCGTACGCCCGGAACCGGCAAAGCCTGTTACCACGCGTCCGAAGACCGAGGACGAGCGCCGCCGCGGCAAGCTGACGGTCACCACGGCCAATGTCGACGAAGATGGCAATGCCCGCGGCCGTTCACTTTCGGCCATGCGCCGCCGCCAGGAAAAGTTCCGGCGCAGCCAGATGCAGGAAACGCGCGAGAAGATCTCGCGTGAAGTCGTGCTGCCCGAGACCATCACCATTCAGGAACTGTCGCAGCGCATGTCCGAACGCGCCGTCGACGTCATCAAGTACCTGATGAAGGAAGGTCAGATGATGAAGCCGGGCGACGTCATCGACGCCGATCTGGCCGAACTCATCGCCGGCGAATTCGGCCACACGGTCAAGCGCGTTTCGGAATCCGACGTCGAACAGGGCATCTTCAACGTTGCCGACGAGGAAGGCGAACTGGTTTCCCGTCCGCCCGTCGTCACGATCATGGGCCACGTCGACCACGGCAAGACCTCGCTGCTTGACGCCATCCGTCATGCGAACGTGGTGGCCGGCGAAGCCGGTGGCATCACCCAGCATATCGGTGCCTATCAGGTCGAGCAGAACGGTCAGAAGATCACCTTCATCGACACCCCCGGCCACGCCGCCTTCACGGCGATGCGTGCTCGCGGTGCCCAGGCGACCGATATCGCGATCCTGGTCGTCGCAGCCGACGACAGCGTGATGCCGCAGACGATCGAATCGATCAACCACGCCAAGGCGGCGGGTGTTCCGATCATCGTGGCGATCAACAAGATCGACAAGCACGAAGCCAACCCGCAGAAGGTCCGCACGGAACTGCTGCAGCACGAAGTCTTTGTCGAATCGATGGGCGGTGAAGTGCTCGACGTGGAAGTCTCCGCGAAGAACCGAACCAACCTCGACAAGCTGCTCGAAGCCATCCTGTTGCAGGCGGAAATCCTTGACCTCAAGGCCAATCCGAACCGCACGGCCGAAGGCACCGTTATCGAAGCTCAGCTCGACCGCGGCCGCGGTTCCGTCGCCACCGTGCTCGTGCAGAAGGGTACATTGCGTCCCGGCCAGATCGTCGTTGCCGGCGATCAGTGGGGCCGCGTTCGTGCGCTCGTCAACGACAAGGGTGAGCATGTGAAGGAAGCAGGCCCGGCCATGCCGGTCGAACTGCTCGGCCTTTCCGGCGCACCGCAGGCCGGCGACAAGTTTGCCGTCGTCGAAAGCGAAAGCCGCGCCCGCGAGATCTCGGAATATCGCCAGCGCCTCACCCGCGACAAGGCGGCTGCCCGCCTGTCCGGCCAGCGCGGTTCGCTCGAGCAGATGATGACCCAGCTTCAGACGGTCGGCGTGAAGGAATTCCCGCTGGTCATCAAGGGCGACGTGCAGGGCTCGATCGAAGCCATTGCCGGCGCTCTCGACAAGCTCGGCACCGACGAAGTTCGTGCCCGCATCGTCCATTCGGGCGCAGGCGGTATCACCGAGTCGGACGTCTCGCTGGCGGAAGCCTCCAATGCAGCGATCATCGGCTTCAACGTCCGCGCCAACGCGCAGGCACGTCAGTTCGCCGAGCGTCAGGGCATCGAGATCCGCTACTACAACATCATCTACGACCTGGTGGATGACGTGAAGGCGGCGATGTCGGGCCTGCTCTCTCCGGAGCGCCGCGAAACCTTCCTCGGCAATGCCGAGATCCTCGAGGTGTTCAACATCACGAAGGTCGGCAAGGTCGCAGGTTGCCGCGTCACCGAAGGCAAGGTCGAGCGTGGCGTCGGCGTCCGCCTGGTGCGCGACAACGTCGTCATCCACGAAGGCAAGCTCAAGACCCTCAAGCGCTTCAAGGACGAAGTGTCGGAAGTCAATGTCGGCCAGGAATGCGGCATGGCCTTCGAGAACTACGAAGACATCCGCGCCGGCGACACGATCGAGTGCTTCCGCGTCGAGCATATCACCCGTACGCTGTAAGCGATCCTTCGATTTGCGAGATATCAAAACCGCCGGCCAAAACCGGCGGTTTTTCATTGGATGCTACCGAACGGGGATGCGCAACCGATATGACGACAGGATCTGAGGACGAACATTCAATCTCCGTCTCCTTCATTCGCCAGCCGGACGAGCACGTCGCGGTGATGCTGAGGGCGGGCAGGCGCGTGGCGCGCCGCAGCCCGCAAAAAGTCCAGAACGAGGTGGCATGGTTCTTCATATCGGCGATCGCCGTCGGCGTTGGCCTGCCGGTTCTCTTCTATTTGCTAAGACGCTATGTCTATGTCCCCGTCTTCGGACTATCGCCTTCCATCCACGAAGCCGAGCTTGCTATTATATGGCTCGTGCCTTCCCTCATGATCTACGCGCTCATTCTGGTCTACTATCGCTGGGCAATGCGGCGGCGACGGGCGGTGATGCGCTCGCGCATTCGCCCCGGTGTCAGGATCACCGCGACGGCCAATGCTCAGGGTGCGTCCTGGGCGTCGACAGATACCAGGATCTGGTTCGGCTGGAGCGAAATCATCAATATCAGCCGCGCCGACGGGCGGATCGAGTTCGATCTCGAATCCTTCGTTACCTATATTCCTGCCTCCGCCTTTTCCGATCAGCAGGCGCAGGATGCCGCTTTCGCAAGGATTCTCGGCTTCTGGCAGGCCGCAAACCCTGTCCAGCCTTGACCTTTGGCCCGGATCGAGTCATTTGACCCCCTTTATCGCGTCCAATGGGACGCTGCTAACGGAACAACCATGACCAAACCAACTTCCTCCGCGCCTTCGCAGCGCATGCTTCGCGTCGGCGAGCAGGTGCGCTCAGCGATCACGCAGGTTCTGCAGCGCGGCGAAGTGCGCGACGACCTGATCGAGCGCACCGTGATCTCCATTTCCGAAGTGCGCATGTCGCCCGATCTGAAGATCGCGACGGCCTTCGTGACGCCGCTCGGCGTTTCCGACCACGGCGCCGTCATCGAAGCGCTGAACCGCCATGCGAAATACATCCGGGGCCGCCTCGGCCCGCAACTGCGCCAGATGAAGTACATGCCGGAAGTTCGCTTCCGCGACGATACGAGCTTCGACAATTACAAGAAGATCGACGCGCTTCTGCGCTCGCCCGAGGTCAGCCGCGATCTCGACGACGACAACGACCAAGATCAATAACAGAGACAGAGAATGTCCAAGCCACGTAAGCCCAAGGGCCGTCCGATTTCGGGCTGGCTCATCCTCGACAAGCCGATTGATTTCGGCTCGACCGAAGCCGTTTCCAAGATCAAGTGGTTGTTCAAGGCCCAGAAGGCCGGCCATGCCGGCACGCTCGATCCGCTCGCCTCCGGCATGCTGCCGATCGCGCTCGGCGACGCCACGAAGACGGTTCCCTACGTCATGGATGGCCGCAAGATCTATGAATTCACCGTGACCTGGGGCGAGGAACGCGCTTCCGACGACCTCGAGGGCGCAGTAACAGCCACCTCCGACAAGCGTCCGAGCGAAGAGGATATTCGCGCGCTGCTGCCGAATTATACCGGCGTCATCAACCAGATTCCGCCGCAGTTCTCCGCCATCAAAATATCAGGCGAGCGCGCATATGATCTCGCCCGCGAAGGCGAGACGGTCGAGATCCCCTCGCGCGAAGTCGAGATTTTCCGCCTGACGCTGCTTGCCTGCCCGGATGCCAATACGGCGCATTTCGAAGTCGAATGCGGCAAGGGCACCTATGTGCGCGCGCTCGCCCGCGATTTCGGCCGCGATCTCGGCTGCTACGGCCATATTTCCGGCCTGCGCCGCAGCTTCGTCGCGCCCTTTGCCGAGGAGGCGATGGTGCCGCTTGCCGATCTCGTGGCGCTGGAGGAGATCGAAGATGCTGACGAGCGACTGGCAGCCCTCGATGCGCTGCTGATCGATACGGCGGAAGCTCTTTCTTCGCTGCCGCATCTCGTCATCAGCGACGACCAGGCGCACCGCCTGAAGATGGGCAACCCGATCCTGGTGCGCGGCCGCGATGCGCCGATTGCCGAGACCGAGGCCTATGCCACGTCCCGCGGCAAGCTGATCGCCATCGGCGAGATCGGCCAGGGCGAATTCCGCCCCAAGCGCGTGTTCGGCTGACCTCAATCAACCAGAAATAGCGGCTATTGCGGGCAATGGCGATGCGATATGTTCCCCGACGGGCCATCATGGCCCGTCCAAAGGGGGCAAACATGCGCAGAGTTGCATTCGGAATACTTGCATTCCTTTCCCTGTTCCTGACAGTTGCGAACGCCCAATCTGCCGAGCGGTGGGCCGGGCTACCGCCATTTCCGCCAATGCCGCAGCCAAAAACGAGCGGCATGGCCGATGTCAACGACATCAAGATGTATTATGCCGAATATGGCGCGGGCGACCCGATCCTCTTCATCCATGGCGGCCTCGGAAATGCCGACGTCTGGGGCGCTCAGGTCGCCGATTTCGCGAGAGATCATCTCGTCATCGTCGCCGACAGCCGCGGGCATGGCCGGTCGACGCGCAGCGAAAAACCCTTCGGCTACGATCTTATGACTTCGGATTATGTCGCGCTGCTCGACTATCTGAAGGTCGGCAAGGTGACCTTGGTCGGATGGTCTGACGGCGGCATCATCGGCATCGACATGGCGATGAAACATCCCGAAAAGCTGACGCGCGTGATCGCGCAAGCCGCCAATGTTACGACCGACGGCGTGAAGCCCGACGTCATGAGCAACAAGACTTTCAACGATTACATCAACGTCGCCGGCGAATATTACAAAAAACTGTCGCCGACCCCGAACGAATATGAGGCTTTCGTCAACCAGATCTCGCAAATGTGGGCGACACAGCCGGCATGGACCGCAGCCGATCTCAGCAAGATCGCGGTGCCGGTGACGCTTGCCATCGGCGACCATGACGAAGCGGTGAAGCTTGACCATACCGAGATGATGGCGAAGGAAATCCCGGGCGCGAAGCTTGTCATTCTGAAGGATGCCAGCCATTTCGCCATGCTGCAGGATCCGGAAGGCTACAATGCCTTGATCCGGGACACCATGGCGGGGCGCTGAAAAGCGCCCAGGGAGAACCCTCTTTCAATTGGCGCTCAATTGGTTTATAGGCAGCGCCAGCATCAGGCATGCCTGATTGCATTCGCGGCCAATGCTGGACGACATCCCGGCGTTTGGCGACTTCAATCTCCTCTCATAGAAAGGACCATCCGATGTCGATCACTGCTGAGCGCAAGGCTGCGCTGATCAAGGAATACGCTACCGTCGAAGGCGACACCGGTTCTCCGGAAGTCCAGGTTGCGATCCTGACCGAGCGCATCAACAACCTCACGGAACACTTCAAGGACCACAAGAAGGACAACCACTCCCGTCGTGGCCTCCTGACGATGGTTTCCAGCCGGCGCTCGCTTCTTGACTACCTCAAGAAGAAGGACGAAGGCCGTTATACCAAGCTGATCACCAGCCTCGGTATCCGCCGCTAACGGAATTTCCGGCGGGCGTTCACCTGAACGTCCGCCGGATGCTTATGAAGGGTATGAACCCTTGAGACCAGTTTCCCTCGCGCCTTATGCCGGTGCGACGCGAGACTGCCGGCAGGCCGGATGGGCCGGTGCTGCCAACAACAACCGTTGACCTGTCATGGGGCAGGATTGCCGGATGCTTTCAGCCGAAGCCTAGCGCTTCGGCCTGATTTCGAAAGCCTCTCGTTGTCTTGCCCGTGATGCGTCACACTTCGTGCGGTCGAAGATGTGCCCTGCCGAATTCGTCGGCGACGGCGCCTTTTCCCGCATCATGCAAGGACAAGATATGTTCGATATCCATACCGTCGAAATCGAGTGGGCAGGCCGCCCGCTGAAGCTCGAAACCGGCAAGATCGCCCGTCAGGCTGACGGCGCCGTTGTCGCCACCTACGGCGAGACCGTGGTGCTTGCGACCGTCGTTTCCGCCAAGGCGCCGAAGCCGGGCCAGGACTTCTTCCCGCTCACCGTCAACTACCAGGAAAAGACCTACGCAGCCGGCAAGATCCCCGGCGGCTACTTCAAGCGCGAGGGTCGTCCGAGCGAAAACGAAACGCTCGTTTCGCGCCTGATCGACCGCCCGATCCGCCCGCTCTTCCCGGAAGGCTACAAGAACGACACGCAGGTCGTCGTCACCGTCATCCAGCATGACCTCGAAAACAATCCCGACATCCTGTCGATGGTCGCAACCTCGGCTGCGCTGACGCTCTCGGGCGTTCCCTTCATGGGCCCGGTCGGCGGCGCTCGCGTCGGCTACATCAACGGCGAATACGTGCTCAACCCGCATCTCGACGAGATGGACGAATCGAGCCTCGACCTCGTCGTCGCCGGGACGCAGGACGCCGTTCTGATGGTTGAATCCGAAGCCAAGGAACTGCCTGAGGACGTCATGCTCGGCGCCGTCATGTTCGGTCATCGCGGCTTCCAGCCCGTCATCGACGCGATCATCAAGCTCGCCGAAGTCGCCGCCAAGGAACCGCGCGACTTCCAGCCGGAAGATTATTCCGAGCTCGAGAAGGAAATGCTCGGCCTCGCCGAAGCCGAACTACGCGACGCCTACAAGATCACACAGAAGGCCGATCGCTACGCTGCCGTCGACGCCGTCAAGGCGAAGGTGAAGGCACACTTCCTGCCGGAAGAAGGCGAAGCCAAGTACACGGCCGAAGAAGTCGGCGCCATCTTCAAGCACCTGCAGGCGAAGATCGTTCGCTGGAACATCCTCGACACGTCGAGCCGCATCGACGGCCGCGACCTGTCGACCGTTCGCCCGATCGTTTCGGAAGTCGGCCTGCTGCCGCGCACGCACGGTTCGGCGCTGTTTACCCGTGGTGAAACGCAGGCCATCGTCGTCGCCACGCTCGGCACCGGCGAAGACGAACAGTATGTCGACAGCCTGACCGGCATGTACAAAGAGCGCTTCCTGCTCCATTACAACTTCCCTCCCTACTCGGTTGGCGAAACCGGCCGTATGGGCTCCCCGGGTCGTCGCGAAATCGGTCACGGCAAGCTCGCATGGCGCGCTATCCGCCCGATGCTGCCGTCGGCGGAACAGTTCCCCTACACGCTGCGCGTTGTTTCCGAGATCACCGAGTCCAACGGCTCGTCTTCGATGGCAACGGTTTGCGGCACCTCGCTCGCCCTGATGGACGCCGGCGTGCCGCTGGCGAAGCCGGTTGCCGGCATTGCCATGGGTCTGATCCTGGAAGGCGATCGCTTCGCCGTTCTCTCCGACATTCTCGGTGACGAAGACCACCTCGGCGACATGGACTTCAAGGTCGCCGGCACTGCCGACGGCATCACCTCGCTGCAGATGGACATCAAGATCGCCGGCATCACCGAAGAGATCATGAAGGTCGCTCTCGGCCAGGCACAGGGCGGTCGTGCCCACATCCTCGGCGAAATGTCCAAGGCAATCACCGAGAGCCGTGGCCAGCTCGGCGAATTCGCACCGCGCATCGAGGTCATGAACATCCCGGTCGACAAGATCCGCGAAGTCATCGGCTCCGGCGGCAAGGTCATCCGCGAAATCGTCGAAAAGACCGGTGCGAAGATCAACATCGAGGACGATGGCACCGTCAAGATCGCCTCCTCTTCCGGCAAGGAAATCGAAGCGGCCCGCAAGTGGATCCACTCGATCGTCGCAGAACCGGAAGTCGGCCAGATCTACGAAGGTACTGTTGTCAAGACCGCCGACTTCGGTGCCTTCGTCAACTTCTTCGGCGCCCGCGACGGCCTCGTCCACATCTCGCAGCTCGCTTCCGAGCGCGTTGCCAAGACGCAGGATGTCGTCAAGGAAGGCGACAAGGTCTGGGTCAAGCTGCTCGGCTTCGACGAGCGCGGCAAGGTTCGCCTGTCCATGAAGGTCGTCGATCAGGCCACCGGCCAGGAAATCGCTGCCGACAAGAAGAAGGACGACGCAGCCGAATAAGCTGCGCCTTCATCCAAGTTCCGGGGCGCGGGATTTTTTCCGCGCCCTTTTTATATTTAAGAGGTTAGCCGGTTCGGTTTTGCCGAAACTACGTGCCTGGCCCCTCACCCTAGCCCTCTCCCCGCATTGCGGGGAGAGGGCTAGGGTGAGGGGCACGCGCGGAAACAGATACCTGCCAGCAAGCCCGACCAACGAAACAATAACGAGACCACGCCCATGAGCCGCGATGCCCTGAAGACCCTGTTCCATCCCTTTGCCTCCGGCACTGTCGACACACCCGGCGAGGGCGAGCGGATCCTGTTTCTCGGCGCCGAGGCGGGCTTTGCGCTGCCGGAGGGGTTCGCCGCCGAGCTGTCCGCCGTCCAGGGCTTCCGCCCCTTCTATCGCCAGCTGCAGGCGCAGCGCATCAACGTGACGCCTGACATCGAAGGCGAAGGCTATGACGGCGCGCTGGTGCTCTGCGGCAAGCACAAGGGCGAGAATGAGGATCATATCGCCGAAGCGCTGTCGCGGGTGAAGGAAGGCGGCCTCATCGTCGTTGCCGGTGGCAAGGAAGATGGTATCCAACCGCTGCGCAAGCGCGTCGAGGCCTTCGGGCTCGAAATCGAGCACATGCCGAAATATCACGGCGTGGCCTTCTGGTTTGCGCGGCCTGCCGATATCAAGCTTTTGACGGCGCAGCTCGCGAAGCCGGCGACGCTGGTCGATGACAGCTTCACCACGGCGCCCGGCATGTTTTCCCATGACCGTGTCGATGCCGGCTCCGAACTGCTCGCCTCGCGCCTGCCGACCGATTTTGCCGGCGATGCCGCCGATTTCGGCGCTGGCTGGGGCTATCTCTCGGTCGAGCTCGCAACGAAATCGCCAAGGATCGAGCGCATCGACCTCTACGAGGCCCATTACGGCGCTCTGGAGGCCGCACGCGCCAATCTGCTGTCGCACTGCCCGAAAGTCGCCCAGCGCTTCTTCTGGCACGATCTGACAAGCGAGCCAGTCAAGGACAAATACGACCTGATCATCATGAACCCGCCCTTCCATGAAGGCCACGCCGCCGAGCCCTCGCTCGGCCAGGCGATGATCAAGACGGCCGCCTCGGCGCTGCGCGGCGGCGGCCGGCTGATGCTGGTCGCCAATCGTGGCCTGCCCTACGAGCCGGTGCTGGCCGAGAATTTCAAGGAATTCGGCGAGACCTGCCGCAACGCCCGCTACAAGGTGCTCTGGGCAAAGAAATAAGGAATGATGGCGGTCAGATGGCCGCCATTTTTTTGAGTGGAGATCAGGAAGTTCATTTCGCAGCTCTTGCGGCCCATTCGCGGTCGAGCACGGCGTAGACGCATTCGTCGCCCCAGACACCATTGAAGCGATCGTTTTCGATCAAAAGGGCCTCGCGGCGCAGACCGAGGCGTTCGACAACGCCAATGGATCCGGCATTTTTCGCATCCAGCCGTGCAAAGATCCTGTGAAAGCCGAATTTTTCAAAACCGAGGGTAATCACGGCTTGCGCCGCTTCGGTAGCATATCCCTTCCTGGCA
Organism: Martinezella sp. CNPSo 3957; assembly: GCF_057784395.1. Lineage (NCBI taxonomy): Bacteria > Pseudomonadati > Pseudomonadota > Alphaproteobacteria > Hyphomicrobiales > Rhizobiaceae > Martinezella > Martinezella sp. CNPSo 3957. The sequence continues at coordinate 40,733 of NZ_JBXSOU010000020.1, read as the reverse complement.
TAGGCTGGGTTGGAGGTATAGCCGAGTTCGGCCTGAAGTGCGGCCTTATTTGCGAATGTCAGGCTGACGTCACCTACCAAGGCGCCATCCTCCCGCCGAATGACAGCGCAGAGCAGCGTATCCCCATCTTCGGAGAAAGGGGAATTCAGGCGGATATCGAAACGCTCCCTCATCACTTCGGGCGAGGGAGGATCGCGGTAAAGAAAACGATAGATCTCCGGCAGGGAGCGATAGGCACTGTAGGCGACAAAATCCTCGGGCACAAAGCGGCGGAGGACGAGGCGATCAGTCGATGCCAAAAGTTCTGCGTCGTTAAACGTCATCGGGAATCCTCTCGAAGGATATCCGGAAATTCGATCCTCCCGGCCAAAACCGGGAGGACACGACTGAGATCGGGAGCTTATTCCGTATCCGCGCTCGACAGCGTTTCCAAGGTCGGCATGGAGGTGATGTTGTAGCCGGCGTCGACAAAGTGGATCTCGCCGGTCACGCCGGCCGAAAGGTCCGACAGGAGGTAGAGCGACGAGGAGCCGACCTGGTCGATGGTGACGGACTTGCGCAGCGGCGCATTGCGCTGGTTCCACGACAGGATGGCGCGGGCGTCGGAAATGCCGGCGCCGGCGAGCGTCCGGATCGGGCCGGCGGAGACGGCGTTAACGCGAATGCCGCGCGGGCCGTAGTCCGCCGCGAGATAGCGGACGGAAGCCTCGAGTGCCGCCTTGGCGACGCCCATGACGTTGTAGTTCGGGATCACGCGCGTCGAACCGTTATAGGTTAGCGTCAGCATGCTGCCGCCTTCCGTCATCAGTTCGGCGGCACGCTTGGCGACCTCGGTGAAGGAGAAGCAGGAAATCACCATCGTGCGGGTGAAATTCTCCCGCGTGGTGTTGGCGTAGAGCCCCTTCAGCTCGTTCTTGTCGGAAAAGCCGATGGCATGGACGATGAAGTCCAGCTTGCCCCAGCGCTCCTTGATGGCGTCGAAGACGGCATCGACCGAAGCGAGATCCTCGACGTCGCATGGCAGAAGGAAATCCGAGCCGACTTCGGCTGCCAGCGGCTTGACGCGCTTGCCGAGAGCTTCACCCTGAAAGGTAAAAGCCAGTTCCGCGCCTTCGGCTGCCAGCGCCTTTGAAATACCCCAGGCAATCGAATGATTGTTTGCGACGCCCATGATGAGGCCGCGCTTACCCTGCATAATTCCCGTCATTGCCTTATCCGTTGTAGCGCTGGAATACGAGCGTGGCGTTGGTGCCGCCGAAGCCGAAAGAGTTCGAAAGAGCGATATCGAACTTGGCGTTGTCGATACGCTTGCGCACGACCGGCACGCCTTCGAATTCCGGATCGAGTTCGGTGATATGGGCGCTTTCGCCGATGAAGCGCTCCTGCATCATCAGGATCGAATAGATCGATTCCTGAACGCCCGCTGCGCCGAGCGAATGGCCCGTCAGCGACTTGGTCGACTGGATCGGCGGGATCTTGTCGCCGAAGACTTCGCGGATCGCGCCGATTTCCTTGCTGTCGCCCACCGGCGTCGAGGTGCCGTGGGTATTGATGTAGTCGATATTGCCCTTCACCGTGGCAAGCGCCTGGCGCATGCAGCGTACCGCACCCTCGCCCGAAGGTGCTACCATATCATAACCATCCGAGGTGGCGCCGTAGCCGATGATTTCGGCATAGATCTTGGCGCCGCGGGCCTTGGCATGCTCAAGCTCTTCCAGAACCAGCACGCCGGCGCCGCCGGCAATGACGAAGCCGTCACGCTTGGCGTCATAGGCGCGCGAGGCGGTTTCCGGATGGTTCTCGTTAAAATCGGAGGACATAGCTCCCATGGCGTCAAAGAGGTTCGACATGGTCCAATCGAGATCCTCGTGACCGCCGGCGAACATGACGTCCTGCTTGCCCCACTGGATCATTTCGGCGGCATTGCCGATGCAATGCGCCGAGGTCGAGCAGGCCGACGAGATGGAATAGTTGACGCCGTGGATCTTGAACCAGGTCGCAAGCGTGGCCGAGGCGGTCGACGACATCGACTTCGGCACCGCGAAAGGGCCGATGCGCTTCGGGCTATTGTTCTTGCGGGTGATATCGGCCGCCTCGATCAGTGTGCGGGTCGAGGGGCCGCCGGAGCCCATAATGATGCCGGTGCGCTCGTTGGTGATATCACCTTCCTCGAGACCGCTATCGGCGATCGCCTGCTTCATGGCGACGTGGTTCCAGGCACCGCCCTGCGACAGGAAGCGCATGGCGCGGCGATCCACCAGGTCGGTCGTATCGATCTTCGGCGCGCCCCAGACCTGGCACTTGAAGCCATGCTCGGCGAAATCAGGAGAGAAGGAAATGCCGGATTTGGCGTCGCGCAGCGAGGCGGTCACTTCTTGAGCATTGTTTCCAATCGAAGAGACAATACCCAGACCCGTAACAACTACCCGTCTCATGTCGATGACCTTTTCTAAAACATCTGTCTTTGTGGAGGCGGCGATGCCGCGGTTCAGGCAACCTTGTCCTTGGACAGGCCCACGCGCAGGTCCGTCGCCTGATAGATGGTCTCGCCATCGGCCTTCAGCCAGCCGTCAGCGGTGCCAAGGACGAGGCGGCCGCGCATGACGCGCTTGAAGTCGATGCCGTATTCGAGAAGCTTCGTGTCCGGACGAACCATGCCCTTGAACTTCACTTCGCCTGTCGAAAGCGCCATGCCGCGACCGGGCTCACCGAGCCAGCCGAGGAAGAAGCCGGTCAGCTGCCACATGCCGTCGAGGCCGAGGCAGCCCGGCATGATCGGGTTACCGGCAAAATGGCAGGGGAAGTACCAATCATCGGGGCGCACGTCGTATTCGGCGCGGATATAGCCCTTGTCGAAGGCCCCGCCCGTTTCGGAAATATCTGTAATGCGATGGACCATCAGCATCGGCGGCAGGGGAAGCTGTGCGTTGCCCGGGCCGAACAGCTCGCCGCGGCCACAGGACAGGATTTCCTCGTAATTGAAGCTGGATTGTCTCGTCGTCATAAAAATTCCGTTTCCCCCGCATGAATGCCGATGGATGTGAAGCTTTAGTGCAAGATCGACAGAAAATGAAGCGTAACCATCACACTCTCATTCAGTCGTTCGATCGAACGCAGTAGCTCTTATGTGGTGGTCGCATACAGGAACGCCAGAGCCGCTACCAGTGCCAAATGCGGCAAAAGCCCGATTTTTCCGGCTTTTGAGCACCTTCCCACCCCATTGAAACTATTGAAAGCAATCAAGGCAAAAGTTATATGGCTTAGTAAAGAATTATAGAGATCAGGAATCCGGAGTCCCTGAATGGCAGAACATGCCGAAATCGCGATCGAAACCAGGCTGCGTAATGTGGGCCTAAGGCCGACTAGGCAGCGGATCGCACTGGGAGACCTCCTTTTCGCCAAGGGTGACCGCCATCTGACCGTGGAAGAGCTTCACGAGGAAGCCGTTGCCGCCGGCGTGCCCGTCTCGCTCGCGACCGTCTACAATACGCTGCATCAATTTACCGAAGCAGGCCTGATCCGCGTGCTCGCTGTCGAAAGCACCAAGACCTATTTCGACACCAATGTCTCCGATCACCATCACTTTTTCGTGGAAGGCCATAACGAGGTGCTGGATATTCCGATCAGCAATCTGACGATCGACAATCTGCCCGAGCCGCCACAGGGCATGGAAATCGCCCATGTCGATGTAGTGATCCGCCTGCGGCGCAAGCAGCAGCGCTGAAATAAGCGCCGCGTCGGCTCACCTGCGACAAGATTCTCCCTCACATTACATCGTCCGGATGCCGGCCTGGCTTATGGTGATAGGTCGGAAAGGTCCAGCCGAACCAGAGCGCGCCGCCGCGCACCGCAAAGGCCGCGATCACTCCCAGCCCCGCCGAGGCATAAAGCGGCAGCATCGTTGCATTGGCGGCGGTGAAGACGCTGGCGCCGACGAGCGAAGCGGTCACATAGATTTCCGGACGCAGCAGCACCGAAGGTTCGTTTGCCAAGAGATCACGCAGGATGCCGCCGAAGGTCGCCGTCAGCGCGCCGGTGACGATGGCGACGGTGGGCGAACCCGTCGCCGCCATGCCCTTGGCCGCCCCCATCACGCAATAGGCCGACAGCCCCACCGCATCGAGCCAGATAAGCAGCCGGTAGCGCGATTCGAAGAGGTGCGCGGTGAAGAAGACCAGAACGCCGACCACGGCGCAGATGATGATATAGGTCGGGTTCAGCACCCAGAATACCGGCACGCGGCCAAGGACGATATCGCGCAGGGTGCCGCCGCCAATGCCGGTGACGGCCGCCAGGAACAGGAAGCCGATCAGATCGAGCTGCTTGCGCGAGGCCGCGAGCGCGCCGGTTGCGGCAAAAAGGGCGACGCCGGCATAATCAAGAAACGAGAGAAGCGACATCGAAAACTCCAGCGGAACGCCCGCGATTTTTCCGAAATGAATCACGACGGCAAGGGCCGCGCAAGCAGGCGCGTGCAAAGATGTCGCAGCGGCTGCGACTGTTATCGCGGCCGTAACGGCGCTTCGAAAAGGAATCCCCCGTGAAATCCCTGCTGATCGTGATCCTCAACCTCTTCGCTCTCGTGGTCATGCCCGCCGTGGCCGAGGCGCAGCAATCGATCCTGCAGGACCCCGTGGCCTTCGAGAAGGACCATTTCACCAAGAGCTGCGACGGCCAGGTGAGCTTCGGCGACAAATTCGCCACCCAGCAGGACATCAACAACGACAAGCTGATGGATATCGTCGTCAATGAAGGTGAGATCACCTGCAAGGGCGAAAAGGGACCCTACTGCACTGACGAAGGCTGCCCCTACAATTTCTATGTCCAGGTGGCCGAAGGCGGCTACCTGATGATCGCCACGGCGAAGATCTATGGCTACGATTTCATCCAGCGTTTCGGAAACATGGTGCTGGTCATGAAGATGCATCCGCGCTTCTGCGACCGCAAGGATGGCGAAGCGGTCTGCGAGATCACCGTCAGAGTGCGCGGCACCAAATTCGTTACCATATCCCAGAAATAGGTTTTACGGCGCGGACACGTCATTCCAGGCCGGACAGATGGTAACGGTCCGGACACGTGGTAACGGTCCGGTCACGTGGTTATGGTCCTGGATACAGGGCGGAGGTGCGGCCGGCGGCGTAATAGCCGACCAGACCGACCCATTCACGCAATCCGGTCGCCAGCAATTGCGCATTGCGCGAGGGCTGTGTGAAATCGAAGCCGAGACTTTCCTTGCCGGTGCTGCGATAGTCGACCGGCCAGGGCACGACATTGATGCCCTGCTTGCGGAAAATGCCCATCGAGCGCGGCATGTGGAAGCCTGAAGTGATGAGCAGGCAATCCGAAAGCCCGTTCTGCGCCAGCAGCTCCTTCGTATTGACGGCATTCTCGAAGGTGGTGCGCGAGGTCTTGTCCTCGACCATGCGGCTTGTCGGAATGCCGAGCGCGGTGAAGAAACGCTCGGAAATCACGGCATCGCCCTCATAGGTGCCGCCGATCGAGCCGTCGCCGCCCGAGATCACGATGCGCGCCTGCGGGTATTTCTGCGCGAGACGCAGCGCTTCGATCAGGCGATCGCCGGCCGAATCGAGTTCGTAGCCGCCTCGGACCGTCGTCACCTCGTTCTGCGTGGCGCCGCCGAGAACGATCATGCATTTGAGATCGACGGGATCGGCAGCCGGATGCGGAAAGCGCTCTTCGAGCGTTTGAACGACATAGGCGCCGGCCGTCGTATAAAGCGAGACAAACAGGATCAGCGCCGACAAGAGCGCCGAGGTGATGACGGTTGCTCGCCAGCGCAGCAGAGCGGCGATGAATGCCAACAGGACAAACAAGAAGGCCAGCGACAGCGGCTGACCGAAGATCCAGACAAGTTTCGAAAAAACGAACACGGCACATCCTCACGCTTGTCGGCAAAACGATTCGCTTTACTCCCTAGCAGATTTTTGTGCACTGCAATGTGGCTATTTCGCCCGCCGTGCCAGCGGCGGCGGCGCGAAGCGCTGATTGAAGCGGCGCTGCAGCGGACGGGGGATGAAAAGCGTCGACAGCGCCAGGACAAGCGCGACCATCGACACCAGCCAGAGCGCGTGTGCGCCAAAGGCGCCGGCCAGAAGCGCGCCGATGATGGCGCCTGATATCATGCCGCTCCAAGGCACGATCTGCACCGTCCAGAGAAAATCCCGATCCCCCAGCAGGAAACGGCCAAGACCACGCCCGAAGCGCGACAGCGCCCCGGTAACATAGGTGAGGCCGATGGGCAGGCCTTCGATATGCTCGACCGTGGCATTGACCATCCCCATAGCAAGAACCACCAGATAGAACTGCACCAGAAGCAGCGACGGCTCCGCAAAGCCCGCGGCAGCGGCCAGAAGGATGCTGACGCAGGCAAGCACCACGAAAGCTCGCCGATCCGCCGCATGGGCAATGACGATGCCGAGCGCATTGCCGATGATGAATGTCAGGATGGCCGAGAACAGCACCGCCGCATGACCAAACTCGCCCATTCCGAGGGCAATCGCCGCCCGTGTCGTATTTCCGGTCATGAAGGACACGAAATTGCCCGTCAGCATCAGGCCGACGGCATCAGTCATGCCCGCCAGAAAGGCGATCGAGGCAACGAGCAGAAACCCCGTCACGGTACGGCGGGTCTTGATGAGACGACGGCGGCGCTGTCTGGTCATGGGCGATTCGGGGCGAGTTACGGAGGATTGGAGGGTAGCATGAAGGCGAGGATATAGCTCGAGACACCCGACCTATTGTTGTCCTTCATGACAAGCATTTTCGCCTCGCTGCGAACGCATTATTCTGTAACAAGCTGATATGGAATATTCTAGGAGCTATTGCCACTCAAAGGTGCCGCCATGCGTCCCCCTCCAACGGGCAACCCCACGAAAGAATACGGAAGTCCGTCCTCTTGTAATGATTCGGGATTGACTTTTTAGCATCGCATGTTCTCACCGAATCAATTCCGGTGTATAGTGCTCCGAACAATGACAGGTTTTGACACTATGGCCCACTGGTATAACTCCAAAAAAGCCGCACAGATAGCGGCCTTCTTTGCAAAGCGGCAAGGCGGCCGAATTAATATTCTTAAGCTTGTTAAATTGGTCTACTTAGCGGACCGCAGCTTCATCGCGAAATACGATTCCTCGATGCTGAATGATCAGCTTGTGTCCATGGACAACGGTCCCGTAAATTCCACTACGCTTAACAAGATAAACGGTTTCACGCCGGACACCGGTTGGAACGAGTTCGTTACAGACAGAGAGAATCATTTCGTTGGGCTGGCTGATGCCGACATTCAAATCGAAGCGCTTGATGAACTTAGTCGCGCTGAAGTCCGAACTCTAGAAGAGGTTTGGGTCGAATTCGGACATATGGACCAATGGCAACTGGTTGAATACACACATAGGCACTGCTTGGAATGGGAAGATCCCCATGGCTCATCAACGCCAATACCTTATGAGCGGCTGCTAAAAGCGATTGGTAAAGAAAACGTTAATGGCATTGACCGTAAGATTGCAACGGATCGTAAACTCTCCAGCATTCTTAGGGATTAATGACTTACGTCGTCGCTCGCCGTGCAACATTTTTAGTACCATCTGGTTCATACCGGTCGGAGGATGGACTCCACCTCCACATTGTTTCGACCGATCCTTGCGCGGCAGGCAAATGCTTGCTTTTGACGGTTTCGACCATTCGAGATGGGATTTGGTACGATCCCACTTGTATGCTTCCAGCCAATTGCCACGAATTCATTAAAGCTGACAGTTATGTGGATTATCGACACTCAGTGGTGAAGAACTGTGAATCGATAGCTAAATGCGTTGACGGTTGGGTTTACCATCCAAAGGCAAGCATGGACGGTGGACTTACAGACAAGGCATTAGAAGGTGTCCGCGCGTCGGACATGACCCCAAAATATGTAATCAATTATTTGGCGTCTTTGGGACTGTAGGTGATTTAGCAGAATGTCCGTGAGGTTATCTACATAAGAACCCGCTTTCGTTACTGCGTAACTTCAGCGCGACAGCCTTCGTCTACTGGCTTGCCGAACCGAAGCTCGGAGAGCGAAGGCTGGTGGAGCTAAGCGGGATCGAACCGCTGACCTCTTGCATGCCATGCAAGCGCTCTCCCAGCTGAGCTATAGCCCCATCAAGATGGTGCCGTTTGACCGGCCCTGGGTCCCTTCCGAGCGCTTCGCCCGTCGGGGTGGCGGCTTATTACTTGTGGTTTTCACAGATAGCAAGCCGAAAAATTCGGCCCGGGAAATTTTTTCTTTCACCGGGCCGATCGTCTTTCAGATCAGACGTCGTCTTCGTCGCCGGTGACGCCGATGATGTCGCTCATGTCGTCATCGTCTTCATCTTCATCGGCTTCGAGGAAGGTATCGTCGTCATCGTCGCCGATTTCGACATCGTCATCGCCGATATCCGGAATGTCGTCGCCGCTTGCAGCCTCATCGGCATCTTCGAGCGATACCAGTTCGACTTCCGTGTTTTCGGTATCGACTTCGGCCACTTCGTCCTCTTCCGGAACTTCCTTGGAAGCGGAGGTTTCTTCGAAGAAGGACAAGGGCCAGGACTTGCCGGTATAGGGCGAGACCACCGGATCCCGGTTCAGGTCATAGAACTTCTTGCCGGTATCGGGGTCGGTACGTTTTGTTCCAAGTTCCGCTTTCGCCACTGTCAAAGCCTCATGAATGGCCGAATGAAAATTCGGCAATGCCGGGGAAGCCGGCGTTTTAAGGGAAATATCAGCCGGTCCCCTTAATCGTTGCCGCCGTTTCTGTCAAAGCTAAAGTTCACGCCGCTTTGCATAGGGTTTTAGTATAGTGGTCGGCGGGCCTCTGCCAAAGGGCTACACGAAGCGGAAGGCCGTCGAGGAGATGCTCACCCGGAAAATGCAATGGCCCAGGCGCGCTGAGCCATAGATATTGGAAAGATACACCGCCGGAATTCATCGCAGCCCAGATGAAAGGCGTTGTCGGCATCATCGACAATTGCCATGGAGATGATTGACGACAAGTGGAAGGTGAGCCAGAACCGGCCCTGGCTACCGCAGAGCGTCGCCGAAGGCCTCACGACGATCGATCGTACGGAGGCAGCGGAAATGACCGATCTGCTGCATCGCCAAGCAAATAACGAAAGACCGGGTAGGGACGGAAGAAGACATGATCATCGCCATCGACGGACCAGCGGCTGCCGGCAAGGGAACTCTGGCACGCCGGATCGCCGAAGCCTATGGCTATCATCATCTCGACACCGGCCTCACCTATCGCGCCACGGCCAAGGCGCTGCTCGATGCCGGGCTGCCGCTCGACGACGAAGCGACTGCCGAAGGCATGGCGCGCAAGGTCGATCTCGCCGGGCTTAACCGGGCCGTTCTGTCCCGACACGAGATCGGCGAGGCAGCCTCGAAAATCGCCGTCATGCCGGCCGTCCGCCGGGCTCTGGTCGAGGCGCAGCGTCGCTTTGCCGAAAAGACGCCAGGTGCCGTGCTCGACGGCCGCGATATCGGCACCGTGGTCTGCCCGGATGCGCCGGTAAAACTCTATGTGACGGCTTCGGTCGAAGTGCGGGCGAAGCGGCGCTACGAGGAAATCGTCGACGCCGGCGGCAGCGCCGATTACGACGCCATTTTCGAGGATGTGAAACGGCGCGACGAGCGCGATATGGGACGCACCGACAGCCCTTTGAAACCAGCTGAAGACGCGCACTTGCTAGATACCTCAGAAATGAGTATAGAAGCGGCGTTTCAGACGGCGAAATCGATCATCGACGCCGCTCTGAGCCGAAATGCCTGAAAATTTGAGCGGCCTTCGCGCGCCTCGCGCCGGAAACCGCCGATTTCAAGATAGCCTGACATTCCGTCCAAGCGCCGGATAGCTTCCCGAAGGGAGGCGGACTGGGGTCAGGCCTGTTCAACGCGAACCACCGGCGCATCAGTGTCCAGATTGCATGATCGGGACACGCCAGGAGATTTTATGTCTGTAACTTCCCCCTCTCGCGAAGATTTCGCGGCCCTTCTCGAAGAATCCTTTGCCAAGAACGATCTGGCTGAAGGCTATGTCACCAAGGGCATCATCACCGCCATCGAAAAGGATGTCGCCGTTGTAGACGTCGGCCTCAAGGTCGAAGGCCGCATCGCGCTGAAGGAATTCGGTGCACGCGCCAAGGACGGCACGCTCAAGGTTGGCGATGAAGTCGAAGTCTACGTCGAGCGTATCGAAAACGCGCTTGGCGAAGCCGTTCTGTCGCGCGAAAAGGCTCGCCGCGAAGAAAGCTGGATCAAGCTCGAAGTCAAGTTCGAAGCTGGCGAGCGCGTCGAAGGCGTCATCTTCAACCAGGTCAAGGGCGGCTTCACCGTCGATCTGGATGGCGCTATCGCCTTCCTGCCGCGTTCGCAGGTCGACATCCGTCCGATCCGCGACGTTACCCCGCTGATGCACAACCCGCAGCCCTTCGAAATCCTCAAGATGGACAAGCGCCGCGGCAACATCGTCGTTTCGCGTCGTACGGTTCTGGAAGAGTCCCGTGCCGAGCAGCGTTCTGAAATCGTTCAGAACCTCGAAGAGGGCCAGGTTGTTGACGGCGTCGTCAAGAACATCACCGATTACGGTGCGTTCGTTGACCTCGGCGGCATCGACGGCCTGCTGCACGTCACCGACATGGCATGGCGCCGTGTGAACCATCCGTCGGAAATCCTGTCCATCGGCCAGCAGGTCAAGGTGCAGATCATCCGCATCAACCAGGAAACCCACCGCATCTCGCTCGGCATGAAGCAGCTCGAGAGCGATCCGTGGGATGGCATCCAGGCCAAGTATCCGGAAGGCAAGAAGATCTCCGGTACCGTCACGAACATCACCGACTACGGTGCGTTCGTCGAGCTGGAGCCGGGCATCGAAGGCCTCATCCACATCTCGGAAATGTCCTGGACCAAGAAGAACGTTCACCCCGGCAAGATCCTGTCCACGAGCCAGGAAGTCGAAGTCGTCGTTCTCGAAGTGGATCCGACCAAGCGTCGTATCTCTCTCGGCCTGAAGCAGACGCTGGAAAACCCGTGGGCAGCATTCGCCCGCAACCATCCGGCTGGCACCGAAGTCGAAGGCGAAGTCAAGAACAAGACCGAATTCGGCCTGTTCATCGGCCTCGACGGCGATGTGGACGGCATGGTTCACCTCTCCGACCTCGACTGGAACCGTCCGGGCGAGCAGGTCATCGAAGAGTACAACAAGGGTGACGTCGTCAAGGCTGTCGTTCTTGACGTTGACGTCGAGAAGGAACGCATCTCGCTCGGCATCAAGCAGCTCGGCAAGGATGCAGTCGGCGAAGCAGCAGCTTCCGGCGACCTGCGCAAGAATGCAGTCGTTTCCTGCGAAGTCATCGCAGTCAACGAAGGCGGCATCGAAGTGAAGCTCGTCAACCACGAAGACATCACCTCGTTCATCCGCCGCGCCGATCTGTCGCGTGACCGTGACGAGCAGCGCCCTGAGCGTTTCTCGGTTGGTCAGGTTGTTGACGCTCGCGTCACCAACTTCTCCAAGAAGGACCGCAAGATCATGCTGTCCATCAAGGCTCTGGAAATCGCAGAAGAGAAGGAAGCCGTTGCTCAGTTCGGTTCTTCCGACTCGGGCGCTTCGCTTGGCGACATCCTGGGTGCGGCTCTGAAGAACCGCAACGCCGAATAATCTTCGGTCGAAGCCTGGAAACAAAAGACCCGCCGGAGCGATCCGGCGGGTTTTTCTTTGTCCACTATGCGGTGCCCGTGCCGCCTGTCTGCTGCGAGCCGGCTATTCCCAGGCGACCATGCGCTGGTAGAAATCGAAGGCATGGTCGTGCAGAGGGTCGCGCAGAGGCTGCGGCAAGGCAGCGAGTTCCGGCCTGACATTATCGTCCCTCGCGGAGGCCGGGCCAGCTTCCGCTTCGTCGGATGCCTCGCTCTCTGACTTTGCCGATGCTTCCTCCGCATCGGCGTGCTCTTCATCCTGACCTTGCCGGCTCTCCTCGTCCTGAGCTTGTCCGCCCTCCTCATCGCCGACGGGATCGACGCGATTGAGCAATTTCGATTCGCTGTTCTTGGCGGGGGTGTCTGCCGGCAAATAATTCGCCACGACGAAGGGAACGCCGAGCGGCAGGGGTGCCGACATCGTCGCCTGCTCCGCAGCCTCATACACTGCCATCGGCGTTACAGGCGACGCCTGCAACGTCGGCTTGCCGGAAGCGATGGCAAGAGCGTCGGATGCCTCGGGTCCTTCCGCCAGTGACACCGGCATGGCCGCCGCCGCGACCGGGCTCTTGGCACCTTCATTGACGGCCGGCGGCTGCGCCGATGAGGCTTGCGCGGCAGCATTGCCGGTCAGTGCCTGGGCGATGATCTTCTCGACGGAAGAGGAAGGATTGTTAATGATCTGAAGAAGATCGGAACCGGTCGCCATCGCGGGCGCGCTAATCACGACCTGCAGGCCCTGTTTGATGTCGGCTTCTATCTGCTGGATATCGCGCGGCACCGGCGGCGGCACGAGCGGCGACCGGATCAGCGCGACTTCGGTCGGGAGCTCGGCTTCAGCGGCGATCGCCGTCAGCAGCACGCTCGCGGTCAAATCATCGACGAGAGAAGCGAGTGCGGAAGGCTGGACAGTGACGGCCGCAGCGGCAGCGGCACCGCTGCCGGCAGGCGCGGCTTGCGGGGCGGCGATAGTACCGTTTTGTGCAACCGCTTGCGCCGGAGCCATCTGCGCAGCAGCCAGCGCGGATTGAGATTGTACGGACATGCCCGATTGTGACGTCGGCTGCGCCGCAGGTGCCGGCTGTGCAGCAGGCTGAGCCGTCGGTGGTGTGGCCGGCGCAGGCGCAGGTGCGGGCATAGCGGAGGCCGGTTCTTCTGCGGCAGCTGCGAGTGCCGTCGCCTGAGCGACCAGATCGGCTACCTTCTGCAGCGGAGCCAATGTCGGTCCCTGCGCAGCTGGCGTTTCCACTTTGCCGGCATTCTGCCCATAGGAATTGACGACCGCCTTCAGGACGGCGTCCGGCTCGGTGACCGACGCCTGCTCCAGGCTGAGAGCCAGCTGCACCGCCTGCGGGCTTTCCGGATCCTGTAATGCCGCTGCCAGAAGCGGCAGTGGCAATGGCGTCCTCATCTGCGCATCCATTCGCTGCTGCGCGGCGGCGAGTTGCGGCGGCGTCAGGCTGCGGATTGCGGCGGCTACACGTTGCGCATAGGCGGTATTGCTTTCGCCCGGCTCACGGGAAACATTGACCACCTTGCTGGCGGCATCGATCGCGGAAAGCAGGCTGTCGAGCATGCGTTCGCGGGCCGCGACCAGCAGCATGTTCAGCTTTCCCTCGACGCTGGCATTGACGGTGCTCGATAGAACGGCGAGCGGCGTTGCCGTCGTCTGAAGCCCGGAGGTCTCGGCCGTCGCGGCAATCGGCTTCTCAACGGACACACCCACAGCGGACACGGCACCAACGGGAAGCAACATGACATGCTCCTTTGTCTGGCAAGACGACGATGGAAGCGGAAAGCAGGTTCAATCGAGGTCCGCTCATGCGGCCTGTGGATTTCCTAGCGCCGGATGACCGAACTGACGAGGCGCGAACGCGCAGAACTGGAAATCATCCGCAAAATAGCAGTCGAATCCTTAACAGATCCCTAAATAAAAGGACCAATGCCACTTCCGCGACACTGGCCCCTGGACTTCGCGCTGCAAGCGAAGCAATCAGCTATGCGCGAAGATATCCGCCTCTTCCCAGCCAAGGAGGTCGAGCTTGGCGCGCGTCGGCAGGAAGGCGAAACAGTCATCCGCATAGTCCATGCGGCCGTCGCGCAGCAGGCGTTGCGTCAGCTTTTCACGCAGCGCATGCAGATAAAGCACGTCGGATGCGGCATATTCGAGCTGCGCCGGGGACAGCGTTTCCGCCGCCCAGTCGGACGATTGCTGCGCCTTGGAGATATCTACCTCGAGCATCTCCTTGAGATTGTCCTTCAGGCCGTGACGGTCGGTATAGGTGCGGCAGAGGCGCGAGGCGATCTTGGTGCAGAAGACCGGTGTCGTGGTGACGCCGAAGGTGTGAAACAGCACGGCGATGTCGAAGCGGCCATAGTGAAAGATCTTCTGATGCGTCGGGTCGGCCAGCATGGCAACGAGATTGGGAGCCTGCGTCTGGCCAGCCGCAATGCGGATGATGTCAGCCGTGCCGTCGCCGGGCGAAAGCTGCACGAGGCAAAGCCGGTCACGCCGTGGAACGAGGCCGAGAGTTTCGGTGTCGATGGCAATGGCGCCGGTGTAGCGGGCGGCATCCTCAGTGGAAATATCGCCTTCGTGATAGCGGATGGTGGCAGCCATGAGATTCTCCAGGCTCTGTCGTTCTGAATTCGCTTTTCGTCCGTTCTATAGAACGGAGAGGATGAGAACCATACCGGCCGGTTAAAATGTCGGCGGCGTGTTGATCCAGAGCAGTATGGTCTCACCGTCATGGCGATTGCGCCAGGAATGATAGCGGCGGCTTTCAAAATAAAGGGAATCGCCTGGCAGGAGATCGAAGAACTGGTCGCTGTCGAGCACCAGCTCCAGGTGACCGGCGAGAACATGGATGAACTCCTCGCCCTCGTGGCGATAGGCACCCTCGCTCGTCGCACCGGGTGCGAGCACGAAGCGATGGCAGTCCATCATCGTCCGTCCTTCGGCGAGAAGCTGGACAGTGACGCCCGGCGTCGTTGCCGGCCAGGCACGCCATTCGCCGGATCGGACGAGCGCGGAAGCATCCTCCCGCTCCTCGCCGGACAGGCGCGATACCGTCGTGCCATAATAATCAGCCAGATCATGCAGGGTCTTGAAGCTGACGCCTTGCGAGGTGCGTTCCAGGGTCGACAGCGTCGAGGAGGTCATGCCCATGTCGGCGGCGACCTGATCCAGCGTCTTGCCGGCGGCATGACGGAGCGACCGGAGCCTGCGGCCGATATCGGAGGAAGCTGCTTGCTCGCCATTTTCCAATCCGGCGGCACCGCCTTCCTCCGTCTCGAGTGCTTCGCGAATCGCCGCAGGATTGAGGCCACGTTCGGCGCGGAACCATGCAATACGCTTCAGTCGCGCCACATCCTCGGCGTTATACTGGCGGTGCCCGGTCTCGGAGCGGGAGGGAACCACAAGCCCCTGGCTTTCCCATAGCCGCAGCGTGGAGGCCGACACGCCGGCAAGACGCGCCGCTTCCGCCACCTTGTAGCGCACCGGATATCGCTCCGGCTCGATGCTGCTCATTCGCCAAGATCCCTGGTTATCGTTTTTCGATCCGTTTAGCACGGATGAAGCGACTTAGCGCGCCTTAAAGGAAAGCGGCAACCTTCTGCCAGCCTTCGGCGCATTCTTGTCTCTCTCACAAAATCCCGCTTGAAATCCTACAGGAAAAATGTAGGAGTTTTGTAAATAACTTGCAGAACTTCTGCAAGATAATTCGAAAACATGTGGGAGCCACTGCAATGACCTTGACCGAGCGGAAGAACGCCGCCATTTCCCGCGGCGTCGGCATGACGACGCAGATCTATGCCGACCGTGCCGAAAATGCTGAGATCTGGGACAAGGAAGGGCATCGCTATATCGATTTCGCTTCCGGCATTGCTGTGGTGAATACAGGCCATCGCCATCCCCGCGTGATTGCCGCCGTCAAGGAACAGCTCGACCGTTTTACGCATACCTGCCATCAGGTCGTACCCTATGAGAGCTATGTGCATCTGGCCGAGCGGCTGAACGCGATCGTTCCCGGCGATTTCGCCAAGAAGACGATCTTCGTGACGACGGGTGCCGAAGCGGTCGAAAATGCCGTCAAGATCGCCCGCGCCGCCACCGGCCGCTCTGCCATCATCGCCTTTGGCGGCGGCTTCCACGGCCGTACCTTCATGGGCATGGCGCTGACCGGCAAGGTCGCACCTTATAAGATCGGCTTCGGCCCGATGCCGGGCGATGTTTTCCATGCACCCTTCCCGGTGCCGCTGCACGGTATCAGTGTCGAGCAGTCGCTGGCGACACTGAAGAAGCTGTTTGCCGCCGATGTCGATCCACAGCGTGTGGCCGCGATCATCCTCGAGCCCGTGCAGGGCGAAGGCGGCTTCTATCCCGCGCCAGCCGCCTTCATGAAAGCGCTGCGCGAGATCTGCGACCAGCACGGCATTCTCCTGATCGCCGACGAGGTGCAGACCGGCTTTGCGCGCACCGGCAAGATGTTTGCGATGGACCACCATGAGGTGGCGGCCGATCTCGTCACCATGGCAAAGAGCCTTGCCGGCGGCTTTCCACTCGCCGCCGTCACCGGCCGAGCCGAAATCATGGATGCACCCGCTCCGGGCGGCCTCGGTGGCACCTATGGCGGCAATCCGCTTGGCATCGCCGCAGCCCATGCGGTACTCGACGTCATCGCCGACGAGGGCCTATGCGACCGCGCCAACCAGCTCGGTTCGCGCCTGAAGCAGCGGCTGGAATCGCTGCGCGACAAGGTGCCTGAAATCGCCGATATCCGCGGCCCCGGCTTCATGAATGCCGTGGAATTCAACGATGCGGCGACGAAGCTGCCGAGCGCGGATTTCGCCAACAAGGTGCGGCTGATCGCGCTCGACAAGGGCTTGATCCTTTTGACCTGCGGTGTTTACGGCAATGTCATCCGCTTCCTGTCGCCGATCACCATTCAGGACGGCGTCTTCAGCGAAGCACTCGACATTCTCGAGGCATCGCTGCTGCAGGCAAGCGCCGCCCACTAATCGCCGCCATCAGCATTTTCTTAATTATCCGCCCGCGCGGCCAGCCGGGTGAAACCTGTCGGAGTGCATAGCATGTCCTTTACAACAGCAATGACCAAGCATGTGCCGTTCTCCTCGCGCTTCCTGCGCGCCGCCGGTTATATCAACGGCGCCTGGACGGCTGGCCGGGCGACGAAGACATTCGATGTCGTCAATCCCGCCACCGGCGAAGTGCTCGCGACGCTGCCCGATATGGGCGCCGCCGAGACGACCGCAGCCATCGATGCCGCCTATATCGCCCAGACCGCCTGGGCCGCCCGTCCGGCTAAAGAGCGGGCAGCAATCTTACGGAAATGGTTCGATCTCATGATCGCCAATGCCGATGAGCTGGCGGCAATCCTGACCGCCGAAATGGGCAAGCCGCTTCCTGAAGCCAGAGGCGAGATTCTCTACGCTGCTTCCTATGTCGAATGGTATGCGGAAGAAGCTAAGCGCATCTACGGCGAAACCATCCCCGCCCCCTCCAACGACAAGCGCATGGTCGTCATCAAGCAGCCGGTCGGCGTTGTCGGCACGATCACGCCCTGGAATTTCCCGGCCGCGATGATCGCCCGCAAGATCGCGCCAGCGCTGGCCGTCGGCTGCACCGTGGTCTCGAAGCCCGCCGAACAGACGCCGCTGACGGCGATCGCGCTTGCCGTGCTTGCCGAGGAGGCAGGCATTCCCCCAGGCGTCCTCAACATCATCGTCGGCATCGATGGCCCGGCGATCGGCCGCGAGCTCTGCGGTAATGCGAAGGTGCGCAAGATCAGCTTCACCGGCTCGACCGAAGTCGGACGCATCCTGATGCGCCAGTGCGCCGACCAGATCAAGAAAGTCAGCCTCGAGCTCGGCGGCAATGCGCCCTTCATCGTTTTCGATGATGCCGATCTCGACGCAGCCGTCGAAGGCGCCATGGCTTCGAAGTATCGCAATGCCGGCCAGACATGCGTCTGCGCCAACCGCATCTATGTGCAATCCAATGTCTACGACGCCTTTGCCGCCAAGCTCGCCGCAAAAGTGGGCGAACTTTCCGTCGGTGACGGCTTCAAGCCGGGCGTAACCGTGGGGCCGCTGATCGACGAACAGGGCGTCGCCAAGGCGGAAGACCATGTTCGGGATGCCATTTCGAAGGGTGCTCGCGTCTTGGCGGGCGGCCAGCGCATCGAAGGCGTCGGCACCTTCTTTGCGCCGACCATCCTGACTGGCGTCGACCGGAGCATGAAGGTCGCCCGCGAGGAGACATTCGGGCCGGTGGCACCGCTCTTCCGCTTCGACACCGTCGAGGATGTCATCGCCCAGGCGAACGACACCGAATTCGGCCTCGCCGCCTATTTCTTCGCCGGTGACCTCAAGAAGGTTTGGCGCGTGGCGGAAGCGCTGGAATACGGCATGGTCGGCATCAATACCGGCCTGATGTCGACAGAGACGGCACCCTTCGGCGGCATCAAGCAATCCGGCCTCGGTCGTGAAGGCTCGCGCCATGGCGCCGACGACTATCTCGAAATGAAGTATCTCTGCATCGGCAATCTGTAGCCGGCTATCAGGTTGAGGTGATATGAATGCGGCCCTGCCACAGGCGGGCCGCGCTCAGCCGGTCGGTGTAAAAGGCGCCGGTATCGAGATTGAGCCTGAGACCATTGACTTCGGCCTGCTGGATCGGTGTATGGCCATGGATGATCAGCTTCGGCAGCGGCTGTGCGCTGTCGTAGAAGCGTGAGCGGATGAAGACGAGGTCGTCGTCTTGCTGATCGGCAATCGACCGATCCGGATCGATGCCGGCATGGACGAATAGCACCTCTGGCGTATCCAGCAGGATCGGCAGTCGGCGCAGGAAATCGACATGACCCTCTGGCAGCCAGCTTCGGATAAAGGTATCGAGCTTCTTCCGCTTGGGATATAGCTGCTGCAAACGAGGGATATCCACGCCGTAGGAGGCGAGCGTCGCATCCCCGCCGAGCGCCACCCAATCCTCAAGCGATATGTCGCCATCGACATAGGACAGCATCGCCATCTCGTGATTGCCGGTCAGGCAGATGCGGTCGAAACCGTTCGGCGGCGGCGCCATCAGGCGACTGACGACCTGCGCCGAGGCAGGACCGCGATCGATAAAATCCCCCAGCATGATGATGAGCTTTCGGCCGGGAAGCCCCGCCGCGTCGGCAAAGATCTTGCGCTCCAGCGCGCTCAGGAGATCGTAACGCCCGTGGACATCGCCGATGACGTAGGTGGGCATGTCGAGGTGTTCGAGCCATTCCCGGCGTCGGCGATGGTCGAAGCCATTGGTCATTTTTTCGCGTATCCTGGACGCCGCCATGAAACTGCCTTTCGAGCGCACACCCCGGAACGCCTCAACTGTGTCTGCAAAAAGAACTCAAAAGCGACGATTCTTTGCCAGAAAGGCGGAAATTATCGCTGGTCACGGTTCTGGCAGCAGGACCGAACCTGCAGCACCAACCCGCCTTGCGGCAAAGCGTCCCGAACGGCACCTTTATGCATGGAGAAAGTTGACAGTGCGTATCCGCAATCTTATCGCGCTACCCACGCTGGCGCGAGACCTTCCGCCGTCAACCCTGGAAACCCAGAAGTTGGGGCCTCGGCACGAGGGCTGCCGCCTCAAATTGGAACGTCCCATTCATGGCGACTGTAAACCTATCGTGAAGCCGTGATGGATACGACGACAGCGCTCCAACTCTGCCGCTTTCTGCATGATGCATCCTTGATGCTTCTATGGGGCGCATGCGCCTATCTCTCTCTCCTCGTACCAAGAGCACTTGCCGACGCCGTTTGGCGCATGATTGCGAGACCGTTTGTGCTGATTGCCGTGGTTGCGGTTTTAACGGCACTGGCCGCGCTGCCGGTGACGACGGCGGATATCGGCAATGGCTGGAGCGATGCGCTCGATGCCGGCATGATCCATGAAGTGGCTTTCGAAACCACGGTCGGGCTCGCCTGGCAAGCGCAGGCGCTGGCAGCCATCGTGATGATTTGCGCCTCGCTGCTGCCGCAGAGCCGGTGCCGCCATGGGCTGGCCCTGGGCGCCGGCATTGGCCTTGCCTCTCTGTCATTGACTGGGCATGCCTCGATGCTGGAGGGATGGATGCAGCAGGTGCACCGGGCCAATGATATCCTGCACGTGCTTGCCGGCGGCGGCTGGCTGGGGGCGCTGGTGCCGCTGATCCCTATCCTTAAGCTTCTCGGCCGGCCGGAATATAGGACGGAAGCGCAAGTGGCGTTGCGCCGGTTCTCCAATGCCGGTCACGTTGCAGTCGCACTGGTCATTCTCTCCGGCATCGTCAGCACGCTGCTGATTCTGAAACGCCTGCCGACGGACTGGTTTTCGTCCTATCAGAAGCTGCTTGCCATCAAGATCGCCCTGGTTGCCGTCATGACCGTATTGGCGATCATCAACCGCTACGTCTTCGTTCCCTGGATCAGCCGCAAGCCGGACCGCGCGTTGCTGGCCCTCCGGCTCGGAAGTATCTCCGAGATCGTGATCGGCATTATCGTTATCGCGCTGGTCGCCGTCTTTGGCATGATGGAGCCGGTCTAGCCCCCGAGCGCTTTCACGACCGACCGAACGGCCGCCGGATCTTGTGTCGTCGGCTTGTATTCCAGGCCCACCCTGCCGCGATAGCCTTGGGCGTACAGCCAAGCCAGCCGTTCCGCCAGATCGATATGGCCGGTGCCGGGATCGTTGCGGCCGGGATGATCGGCAACATGGAGATGGACGATGCGGTCGATGCGATCGCCGATCACCTGCTGCGTGTCCTCGCCCATGACGGCCGAATGATAGAGATCGTAGACAATGCCTATTTCCGGACGGCCGACCTCATCGACGATATCAAGGCCCTCCGCCGTCGAAGACAGGTAATAACCGACATGGTCTATCTTCGTATTCAGCGGCTCAAGGCCGAGCCGGACGCCGGAGCCTTCTAGAAGGTCAGCACCGGCGCGAAGGGTAGCGACAATGGCCGCGCGCTGCTCGGCGCGGGAAAATTCCGCCAGATCATCGCCGGCCTGCGCGATCAGAACTGGCGCGCCGAGGCGCTGGGCGACAGCAACGGACTCCCGCAGCCCCTGCAGCCAAATTTCTTTGTTTGCCGGATTCGTCAGCGCTATCATCGGCTCCGCCACCATGCCGGACACTGCAATACCGGTTTCGGCGACGGCAGCTGCAATTGCGTCCAGATCCTTGTTCGTCCAGTGCCAGAACTCGACCGCATCGAGTCCCGCCGCATGTGCCAGCTGGACACGATCGGCAAAAGCATCGCCGTCGCGCGCAAACAACCACTCGATACAGGCTGAAAACTGTCGCATGAGATTCTCCTCCCTCGATTTGGTCAGGAGCAATGCGCGAGATCATGCGCAACGGCAAGCCTCTCTAGCGATGATACTGCTGTGGCAGCCGCGGCATTGAAGGTTTGATGGCCTCTACCTTCACTGCTGAGAGCACGCGCATGTCGCGCCGGAAATCGGAAGGCGACATCCCGGCAATATGGCGGAAGGACTTGTTGAAAGCGCTGATGGAGCCAAAGCCGCTATCCATGGCGACCTGCAGAACATTGGCGCCGTCGCGCATCAACATCGCCTGCGCCCGCGAAAGGCGCAGCAGGTTCACATATTTGGCCAGCGTCATGCCGGTGGATTTCTTGAAGAGGTTCATTGCGTATTTCGGATGGAGGTGAGCCGCCTTGGCGATGTCAACCGTATCGATGTCATGGAGGAAATTATCGGCGATGAAATCGCACATTCGCGCGAGGCTGCGCGAAGATTGCGGATGAGCCTGGTCATTGGCCGCATTCCCAGTCTTTTCCGGAACCATGCGATAGGGCTCGAAAGCGATGCGCTCCAAACGCAGCAGGAGCTCCGCGACGGCATGTTCCGCCTTGGCGCCGTCGCCAGACATGACATAGCGATGCCATCTGGCGAAGTTTTCGTCATCGGCGGCATCGGTCGCCGAGCTTATCAATGCCTGTCCACGAATGAGGCGGCCGGAGATATCAAGCGGCAGGCGCAGGCGGAAAAAATGCACGAGCGGCAGATGCGCGCCGGCATAGATCGAATCGTCGGACAGTTCGTCCAGCTGATGCGGCTGGCCGCCCCAGAAAAGACAGATCTCACCGGCTCGCAAAGTAAGCTCGTGATCGCCTATGCGGTAGTGCACGGTCCCGCGGACAATGTAATTGACTTCCACCTGTGCGTGCCAATGCGGCTTTGCCATCGGCAACGGCTGGTTATGAAACATCTGCAGGACGTTTGGGAGCCCTTCGACACTGCTTGCACCCGGCTGATAAACTGCCCGTTGACCCACCTTACTTTTCGCCAAGTCCATGTTCCCTTTTTAGGAGACAGAAGCGTACCGGCGGATAGTTTAAGCGTGTTCTACTGAGGACGGCAATTGAAAAGGGAGGATTTTCAATGCGTTTAAAACTTGCTGGAGCGACGGCACTTGCTGCCCTGCTTGCTTCCGGTTCTGCCTTTGCTGAGCAAACCACCATTACCGTATGGAGTTGGAACATCGCCGCGTCGGCGCTGAAGTCGACGGTCGAGGGATTCAATAAGAAAAATCCTGACATCAAGGTCGAAGTTCAAGACATCGGCAACCCAGGGGTCTTCGACAAGATGCTGGCTGCCTGCGCTGCCGGCGGCGATGGGCTGCCCGACGTCGTGTCGATCGAAAACCACAAGGCTTCGATCTTCTGGAACCGCTTTCCGGACTGCCTGACCGATCTTACGAAGCTCGGCTACAAGGATGAGCTGAAGAAGCAGTTCCCGGATTTCAAGCGCGCCGAGCTTGAGGTCGGCGATGCAGCCTATGCGATGCCATGGGATTCCGGGCCGGTCACCATGTTCTATCGCCGCGACATGTATGAAAAAGCAGGCGTCGATCCGGCAACGATCAAGACCTGGGACGATTTCATCGCCGCCGGCAAGAAGATCTCCGCCGCCAATCCGGGCGTGATCATGACGCAGGCTGATCTCAACGGCGACACCGAATGGTTCCGCATGCTCGCCAACGAACAGGGCTGTGGGTATTTTTCAGGTGACAGCCAAAACATTACCGTCAATCAGCCCGGCTGCGTCAAGGCACTGGAGAAGGTAAAGGAAATCAAGGACGCGGGCCTGATGAGCGCCGCGAACTGGAACGAGAAAATCCAGGCGAACACGGCAAGCAAGGTGGCGTCGCAGCTCTATGGCGGCTGGTATGAAGGCACTGTCCGCTCCACCTCACCGGATCTTGCCGGCAAATGGGGCGTCTACCCGATGCCGAGCATGACGGCCGACGGCCCGCACGCAGCCAATCTTGGCGGATCGTCGCTCGCAATCGCCAGCGGATCCAAGCACAAGGAAGCCGCCTGGAAGTTTCTCGAATACACACTTGGCACCAATGAGGGCCAGGTGACCATGCTGAAATCCTTCGGCCTCGTGCCGTCGCTGCTGACGGCGGTCCAAGATCCTTTCGTCAATCAGCCGCAGCCCTATTGGGGCGGGCAAAAGGTCTGGGCCGATATTCTCGCCACCCTGCCGAAAATCAACCCGAGCCCGGGCACCCAGTATTTCAGTGATGCCGATGAGGTCATAAAGGCTGTCCAGACGAAATATCTCGCTGGTGGCTATCCGAATGGCAAGGCCGCGCTCGACGATGCAGCCCAGCAGATCGCTTCGGCGACAGGTCTGCCGCTCGCGAAATGAGTGACACTACCGGGCGTGCCTCCCAAGCCGCGCCCGGCATCCCCGCCGCCCTAGCATCAAAGAAGTAGCGCGTGACGTCGTCCGAAAACCGCCTACATTTTTCGGCGTCACGCTCTAGGGGCGGCGGGGATGTGATGTCACGCATCATTTTCCTGCGCTAAAGGAGAAGGCTTTCATGCGGTTGCGAAACCGGAGCGCCTATGCGTTCCTTGCACCCTATCTTCTGGTATTCGCCGCTTTCTGGGTCTGGCCGATCATCGATTCGTTCCTGATATCGTTCCAGAATACCCGGGCTAATCCCTGGACCTTCAATCTGTCGCTCAATTGGGGGCGGCTGTTCGGCGATCCGGCATTCTACAATGCGCTTGAAAATACGCTGATCATCCTGATCGTTCAGGTGCCGGTCATGATCACGCTCGCCACCGTCATGGCGGTGCTGCTGAATTCGCCGCTGCTGAAGGCGCGTGGCATTTTTCGCTTTGCTTTCTTCGCACCCGTGGTTGTCGGAGAAGTGGCTTATGCCGCCGTCTTCCGCCTAATGTTCAACGTCGACTTCGGCATCATCAACAAGTTGCTCGGCGGCATGGGCATAGCGCCGGTGTCGTGGTTTGCGGACTCGCATGCCGCAATGGTACTCATCGTTATCGCCGTCACCTGGCGCTGGGCGGGTTACAACGCCATCATCATTCTTTCCGGGCTGCAGTCGATCCCCGAGGATGTTTACGAGGCCGCGACCCTCGACCGCGTCAGCCGCTTCAAGCAGTTCATCCACATCACCCTGCCGCTTTTAAAGCCGATCATCCTCTTCTGCGTCGTCCTGTCGGTCATCGGCACCATGCAGCTCTTCACCGAACCATATCTGATCACCAATAGAGGAGGGCCTGGCGGCGGGACGGAAACGCTCGGCCTGCTGCTCTATCGCCAGGCTTTCCAGTCGACCAACTTCGGCTACGCCTCTGCGATCGCCTATACGATGGCGGCGCTTGCGGTGGCCATCTCTCTTCTCAATCTCTGGGTGGGGCGCGAACCGAAATGAAATCAAAGTCCAAATCCACTCTGATCCGCTCGATCGCCTTGCACGGCCTGCTGGCGCCGCTCGCCATCATCTGGCTGTTTCCGATCTGGATGATGTTCGTCTTCTCGACCATGCCCGATTACGGCATTTTCAGCCCCGGCATCGTCCTGACACCGTCGACTGGTTTCATGGACAACTTCCGGAACCTGCAGGCCGACACCAACTTCGTCGGCGCGATGACGATCTCCATCGTCGTTGCCGTCGTCTATACCTGCCTGTCTGTGCTGCTGACGTCGATGGCTGGATGGGCTTTGGCGCGCTACCAGTTCGCCGGCCGTTCGGGTGTCATCGGCATCATCCTCGGCACGATCACGCTGCCCTACTCCGTCGTCATCATTCCGCAATTCATCATGGTGGCGCGCGATTTCGGGCTGGCGAACACGTGGGTAGCGCTGATCGTACCGCCGCTCTTCAACTCGCTCGGCGTCCTCTTCATGCGTCAGGCCTTCTCGATGATGCCGGGCGAACTCTTTGACGCCGCCCGCGTCGAGGGCGTCAAGGAATGGCAGATTTTCCTGCGCATCGCCCTGCCGCTGGCGCGGCCGACGATGGCGGCGCTCGCCATCATCCTGTTCCTGGCTTCCTGGAACAATTATCTCTGGCCGTTGCTCATCAACTCCCGGCCGGGGATGATGACCGCGCCCGTGGCGCTCGGAACGCTGATCGGCCTCACCAGGGTCTCCTGGGGCGGCATCATGGCCGGTGCCGTGATGCTGACGGCGCCGATCCTCATCATCTTCGTTCTCCTGCAACGCCACTTCATCGCCGGCATTGCCGCCGGCGCAATCAAATAATTCCGGGAGACCCGTATGGCTGAACTGTCTCTTACCAATATCGTCAAACGCTACGGTTCGCTGGAAATCATCCACGGCGCCAATCTCGAGGTGAAGGACGGAGAGTTCGTCGTCTTCGTCGGGCCGTCCGGATGCGGTAAGTCTACGCTGTTGCGCATGATCGCCGGGCTTGAAGACATTACCGGCGGCGAGCTCAAGATCGGCGGCCGAGTGGTCAACGATGTGGAGCCGGCCGATCGCGGAATCGCCATGGTCTTCCAGTCCTATGCCCTGTATCCGCACCTGACCGTCGAACAGAACCTCAATTTCGGGCTGCGTATGAACGGCAATCCGAAAGCCGACACCGACCGTCGCGTCAAGCAGGCGGCCGAGATCCTGCAGATCACGGAGCTGATGCAACGCCGGCCGAAACAGCTCTCCGGCGGCCAGCGCCAGCGCGTCGCCATCGGCCGCGCCATCGTGCGTGAACCGCAGATCTTCCTGTTCGACGAGCCGCTCTCGAACCTCGACGCCGAACTGCGCGTGCAGATGCGCGTGGAAATCTCCCGCCTTCACAAGAAGCTCGGCACCACGATGATCTACGTCACGCACGACCAGACGGAAGCGATGACGCTCGCCGACAAGATCGTCGTGCTGCGCGGCGGCAACATCGAGCAGGTGGGCGCGCCGCTCGATCTCTATGACGATCCGGCCAACCAGTTCGTCGCCGGCTTCGTCGGCTCGCCGAAAATGAACTTCCTGCAGGCGGAGGTCGCAGACAATCAGCAGGGCCGCGTCGCCGTCGTGCTCAAGGGTCAGCGCAACGTTCGCCTGACATTGCCCGTCTCCTCGGCAAAGTTGGAGGTCGGCCAGCCGGTGACGCTTGGCGTCCGCCCGGAACATTTCCTCGAGGCCGGACGGGGTGATGTGGACATGACCGTCGATGTCGACGTCGCGGAGCATCTCGGCAATACCAGCTACATCTACGCCAATGTCGAAGGCGGCGAGCAGATCGTCATCGAGCGCGAGGAGTCCCGCAACACGGGCAATCGCGACAAGCTCACCGTGGCACTCTCGGCCGCCAAGACATTCCTGTTCGACAGCGCCGGCAACCGATTGCGGTAGGCGCTGCCCTTACTCCCAAGACAGCATGCAGATTTAGGAAAGGATCGTTCCATGACCACTGAGACACCAATCCGCTGGGGCATCATCGGCCCCGGCAGGATCGCACAGACTTTTGCCGATGGTATCGCCCATTCCCACAGCGGCAAGCTGGTGGCCATCGCCAGCCGCAATCCTGACAAGCCGGGCCTGAGCGACGGTTTCCCGGGCGCGCGCATCGTTAGCGGTTATGAAGCCCTGCTCGCCGACAAGGAAATCGACGCCGTCTATATCGCCACGCCGCACACCGGCCATGCCGAATGGGCGATCAAGGCGGTCCGCGCCGGCAAGCATGTGCTCGTCGAAAAGCCGATCGCGCTTTCCGCCTTCGATGCGGAGGCCATCTATTACGAGGCCAAGAAAGCCGGTGTCTTCGCCGGCGAAGCCTTCATGTATCGCGTCCATCCGCAGACGGCGAAGCTGATCGAACTCGTCAAGAGCGGCGTGATCGGCGATCTGCGCATCATCCGTACCTCCTTCGGCTTCAACATGGGCAAGGTCAATCCGGAACACCGGCTGTTTGCCAATGAGACTGCCGGCGGCGGCATCCTCGATGTCGGCGGCTATCCGGTCTCTATGGCCCGCCTGATCGCCGGTGCGGTCGACGGCAAGCCGTTCCTCGATCCTGAAAAGGTCTCCGGCGTCGGCCATCTCGGCCAGACTGGCGTCGACGAATGGGCTTCCGCCGTCCTGAAGTTCCCGAACGGCATCATTGCCGAAGTGTCCTGCTCGATCATGGCGAACCAGGACAACACGCTGCGCATCATCGGCTCCGAAGGCCGTATCGAAGTCGCCGACTTCTGGTTCGCCTCCGGCCATAAGGGCGGCGTCGGCAAGATCAACGTGATCAAGGGCGGCGAAACCCAGACGATCGAGGTCAAGGAAGATCGCTGGCTCTATTCCTTCGAAGTCGATGCGGCCGGCGATGCCATCCGCGCCGGACAAAAGGAATTCGCCTATCCCGGCATCGGCTGGGCCGATTCGATCGGCAACCTCAAGGTGCTCGACCAATGGCGCGCCTCGATCGGCCTCGAATATAGCATCGAGAAGGCAGCAAAGCGGACGAAGAACATCGCCGGCGCGACCGTCACCAAGGGCAACAGCATTCCGAAGCGCAGCATTCCCGGCATCTCCAAGCCGGCATCGCTCGTCACGCTCGGCTTCGAGTTCTTCCCGAATTTCGCAGCCGCCTCGCTGACGCTCGACGCGTTCTATGAAGCCGGCGGCAATGCCTTCGACACGGCCTATGTCTATGGCGGCGGCAAGACGGAGAGCATTTTCGGCGACTGGCACACCAGCCGCAACGTGCCGCGCGAGGAGATCGTGCTGATCGGCAAGGGCGCGCATTCGCCGCTTTGCTATCCGGACGTGATCGCCAAGCAGCTCGACCAATCCCTTAACCGCCTGAAGACCGACTATGTCGACATCTACTTCATGCACCGCGACAATACCGACGTTCCGGTCGGCGAGTTCGTCGATGCGATGGATGCCGAGGTGAAGGCCGGCCGCATTCGCGGCATCTTCGGCGGCTCGAACTGGACGCGCGCCCGCTTCGACGAGGCGATCGCCTATGCTCAGAAGAACGGCAAGACGGCACCGGCTGCACTTTCCAACAACTTCTCGCTGGCGGAAATGCTCGATCCGATCTGGGCCGGATGCGTCGCCGCCTCCGACGACGAATGGAAGGCCTGGCTCAACGCCAAGCAGATCCCGAACTTCGCCTGGTCGAGCCAGGGCCGCGGCTTCTTTACCGACCGCGCCGGCCGCGACAAGCGCGACGACGAGGAATTGGTTCGCGTCTGGTATTCCGACCGCAATTTCGGCCGCCGCGACAGGGCGATCGAACTGGCGCAGAAGCTCGGCCGCAGCCCGATCCATATCGCGCTTGCCTATGTCGTCGCACAGCCCTTCCCGGTCATCCCGCTGATCGGCCCACGCACGGTCGCCGAACTGGAAGACAGCCTCTCGGCGCTCGACATCAAGCTGACGCCGGAACAGGTGAAGTGGCTCGAGGGCTGAGATAGGCCTATCGTTCAAAGGCATTATTGACACAAAAGGCCCATCCGGAAACCGGATGGGCCTTTTGCATATGCGTCGTTGATAATTGCCAAATGATCAGGCGGCGAAATCGAATGTCTTCGTATCAGCCCCTTCGAGGCGCAGCAGATAGGCCTTGCGCTCGAGACCGCCGGCAAATCCCCGGAGATCGCCGGCCGATCCCACTACGCGATGGCAGGGTGCGATGATCGAGATCGGGTTGCGGCCATTGGCGGCGCCGACGGCGCGGATCGCCTTTGCCGAACCGATCTCGTTTGCGATCTGGCTGTAGCTGCGCGTCTCGCCGAAGGGGATGGCGAGCAGAGACTGCCAGACCTTCTGCTGGAACTCCGTTCCGACAAAGTCGAGCGGCAGATCGAAAATCTGTCGTTTGCCGGCGAAATATTCGCGCAGCTGCCGCTCGGTCTCCAGCAGCACGGGATGGCTGTTGTCTTCGGTGACGACCAGCAGCGGCACGCGGCCCGGGCGATCATTGTCCCAGAGGATCGCGGCAAGTCCATCATCGCTGCCGACGAGCTTCAGGGCGCCAACGGGCGAATCGATAGTCCGATAGACATACTGTTTTTCCGCATTTTTTTGAGCTTTGGTCATGCCGATATCCTTTCTTTGAATTACACTCGTGGCATCGGGCGAGATTGCCTCGGATGGAGCGCTTATGTCCCTATTGGACCTCAAATGACGGTCGCCAACCACCCGAAAACGGACGACGGGTAGGAAAATCCCGGCATTTCCTGATTCATTTGCTCAGCCGCAAGATAACGCAGCCGCCATGCGCACGCTTGGGGAATGGGCTGGAATTGTGTAGAATCGCGGAAAGCCAGATCGTCAAGCATGCGGAGCTCGATATGACAGTTCGCCCGCCACGCAACTTCAATCCATCTCAAACCAAAGAAACCGGCCTCGGCATCCTCGAATATGAGATGATGTCGGAACGCGCCAGCACGCTCGGCCATCATGGCATGAAGGTGGAAGCGGCGCTTGCCGCGTTGCAAGAGGGCGAAGCCAAGGGCAAGGATGGCGTGGAGCACGAGCGGCTGGTGGATATCGCGGCGCAAGCCGTCTGGGGAATGTTCATCCATCGCGAGATCTGCGGTCTGCGCAACGGCCGCGATGTCATCCAGCGCTATGGCATTCCGAACAAGGTGCTTGCGCGCCTCGGGGCCAGCCCGAGACATCCCTGAATATCAGGATTTCAAAATCGCCTGGAAACGCGGATCGAAGGCGTGGCCGATCGGCTCCGCCGCCGCACCGCGCGCTACAGCCCAAGGGTCGGTCATGCCGAGCTGCAGGCGCGGCAGCAATCGGTCGGGACGATCGGCATTGGAGGGCAACAGCGGCTGCATGGCGGCGATCAGCCGTGTTGCCAACGCGACGGGGGCACCGCCGCACAGAATCACCGTTTGCGGATCGAAGACGGTTTCGATGAGCTGGACACTCCAGCGCAGATCGATCGCCGCCCTTTCGATCCAGGCGAGAATATCCGGATCGTCGGCGGCAGCTCGATCATTGATCAGCGAGTAAATATCAGGCGCCATTGGATCGACGCCGAGGTGATCGTACAGGGAAGCCAGCGAGGCGCGATGCTCGAGCTGGGTCTGTTTTCCGCCTGATGTCAGCAGCGCCATGCCGATTTCGCCGGCATTGCCATGGGCACCACTATAGAGCTCGCCGCCGAGGATCAGCCCGGCACCGATACCGTAGCCGACATAGAGGCAGACGGCATGGTCGAGCCCATGCGCGGCCCCGACCATGCGCTCGGCGGTCGCGCAGGCAGCCGCGTCGTTCTGCAGGGTGACGTTGAGGCCGGTTCCGGCCGACAGCGTTTCCAGCAGCGGAAAGCGTTGCCAGGCACCCATCATCCAGGGATTGTCGGCATCCTCCTGCTCGATACCAAACGGGCCCGGCATCGCGACACCGAGGCCGACGAGGCGCTTCTCCGCTTGCGCGACACTTTGCTTCAGTTCGCTGCGCACATCCTCTACCAGCTGCAGGACAACGGGCGTGCCCGTTGCCGGGCCACCGGCCGGTAGGTTCGCTTCCTTGCGGATGAGGACATTGCCGACGAGGTCGACGGCGATGGCGCGGGTGATGTGGCGGTCGATCTGCAGGCCGATGGCGAAAGCACCTTCCGGCACGAGGCCATAGGGAGTCGAGGGCTGGCCGCGGCCGCGGCGCACCGTTTCCCTTGAGGTCACCAACCCGTCGTGTTCCAGCTCCTCCATGATGTTGGAGACTGTCTGCTTTGTCAGGCGCGTGGCGCGCGCAAGGTCGGCGCGGGAGAGCGCGCCGTTCAGCCTGAGGGCGTCGATGATCACCCGCCGGTTATGGGCGCTGGTGCCCTCATGGTTCGTTCCGCTCGTAGCCCTGATCGGGCGAATATCGTTCATCTGTTTTTGCCTCTTGACAGCAATAGAATATTGAAGAACAAATTAGTCAAGACAATTGACTTAAAAGAAACCACAGAGTTTCATCAGGGAACAAAACGGAGCCTTATGGCTCAGAGACGCGCCGATTGATGTTCGGCGGCCAGCCCGGCCAATTGCCTGCTCGACAACCGATGGCGACGTCAGCCGCCATTGGAAAAATCGCGTGACTGTCAAAAAACCGGAGGATGGAATGTTGAAATCATTGAACAAGACATTGCTCGGCGCAGCGCTGATCGGCGCATCTTTCGCCTC
The DNA here is from genome assembly GCF_057784395.1 of Martinezella sp. CNPSo 3957. Classification (NCBI taxonomy): domain Bacteria; kingdom Pseudomonadati; phylum Pseudomonadota; class Alphaproteobacteria; order Hyphomicrobiales; family Rhizobiaceae; genus Martinezella; species Martinezella sp. CNPSo 3957. The sequence continues at coordinate 9,522 of NZ_JBXSOU010000020.1, read as the reverse complement.
GCACGCCTTTGCCGAAACCACGATCAATGCCCTCTTCATGGCACAGGCTGCCTATAGCGAAGCCGACGTACGCGCCATGACGGATGCCTTCTCCAAGGCCAATCCGGACATCAAGGTCAATCTCGAATTCGTCCCTTATGAAGGCCTGCACGACAAGACCGTGCTGGCTCAAGGGTCCGGCGGCGGCTATGACGTCGTGCTCTTCGACGTGATCTGGCCTGCCGAATACGCGACCAACAAGGTTCTGGTCGACGTTTCCTCGCGCATCTCCGACGACACGAAGAAGAGCGTGCTGCCGGGTGCCTGGACGACGGTCCAGTATGACGGCAAGTCCTATGGCATGCCGTGGATCCTCGACACCAAGTATCTGTTCTACAACAAGGACATCCTGGAAAAGGCCGGCATCAAGACGCCGCCGAAGACCTGGGACGAACTGAACGAACAGGCGAAGATCATCAAGGACAAGGGTCTTCTCGCCACCCCGATCGCCTGGAGCTGGTCGCAGGCCGAGGCCGCGATCTGCGACTATGCAACGCTCGTCAGCGCCTATAAGGGCGACTTCATCAAGGACGGCAAGCCGGCCTTCCAGACCGGTGGCGGCCTCGATGCCCTGAAGTACATGGTCACAAGCTACAAGTCCGGCCTCACCAACCCGAACTCCAAGGAATTCCTCGAAGAGGATGTCCGCAAGGTCTTCGAAAACGGCGACGCCGCCTTCGCGCTGAACTGGACCTACATGTACAACATGGCCAATGACCCGAAGGACAGCAAGGTCGCGGGCAAGGTCGGCGTCGTACCGGCACCGGGCGTTGCCGGCAAGAGCGAGGCTTCTGCCGTCAACGGTTCGATGGGCCTTGGCATCACGTCCGCCAGCAAGCATCCGGACGAGGCCTGGAAGTACATCACTTTCATGACCTCGCAGGCAACGCAGAACCAGTATGCCAAGCTCAGCCTGCCGATCTGGGCGTCGTCCTATGACGATCCAGCCGTGACAAAAGGCCAGGAAGAACTGATCGCGGCCGCAAAGGTCGGCCTCGCGGCCATGTATCCGCGTCCGACGACGCCGAAATATCAGGAACTGTCGACCGCACTGCAGCAGGCGATCCAGGAATCCCTGCTCGGCCAATCTTCTCCGGAAGATGCGCTGAAGTCTGCTGCCGACAATAGCGGTCTCTGATACCCTTATCGGGCGGTACTAGTTGCCGCCCGCCTCTCTTGATCCTCCATGAAGAATGAAAGAAGGGGCCCGCCATGTCCGGCACCTCTATGACAACCCGCGCCTGGCTTTTGATGCTGCCGCTGCTTGTGGTGATGATCGCCGTCATCGGCTGGCCTCTCGTCGACACGGTCGGCCTTTCTTTCACCGATGCGAAGCTTGTGGGAACCGGCGGCAATTTCGTCGGGATCGACAACTATGCAAAGATGCTGGCGAATTCCAATTTCCAGCGCACCCTGATCACCACGGCCTGGTTCGCAATCGTCTCCGTCGCCGCCGAAATGGTGCTCGGCGTGCTGGCCGCCCTGCTGCTGAATCAGAATTTCAAGGGCCGTGGCGTGCTGCGCGCGCTGATGATCCTGCCCTGGGCGCTGCCGACCGTCGTCAACGCAACGCTCTGGCGGCTGATCTACAATCCCGAATATGGCGCGCTCAACGCGGCCCTCACCCAAATTGGCCTGCTCGACGCCTATCGTTCCTGGCTCGGCGAGCCGGGCACGGCGCTCACGGCACTCATAGTCGCCGATTGCTGGAAGAATTTCCCGCTGGTGGCGCTGATTGCGCTCGCCGCCCTGCAGGCCGTGCCGCGCGATATCACCGCCGCCTCGCTGGTTGACGGCGCCGGCCCCTTCAAGCGCTTCCGCTTCGTCATCCTTCCCTATCTTGTGGGACCGCTGATGGTGGCGCTGGTGCTGCGTACCATTGAGGCTTTCAAGGTCTTCGACATCATCTGGGTCATGACGCGCGGCGGCCCGGCAAACAGCACGCGCACGCTGTCGATCCTTGTCTATCAGGAAGCCTTCTCCTTCCAGCGGGCAGGGTCTGGCGCGTCGCTTGCCCTCATCGTCACGCTGCTGGTCACGGTGCTTGCCGCCGCCTATGCCACCCTCGTCCGCAAAACAGCAGGGAGTGCCACCTGATGGAACGCAAGAGCCCGCTCTTCACCTGCTTCATCTATGTATGCGCCATCCTGCTCGCCGTCGTCATCCTGGCGCCGATCGCCTGGCTCTTCATTATGAGCATTTCGCCGGCTGCCGACCTTGCCGCCAAGCCGCTGCGCTGGTGGCCGCAGACGGCGGACTTCTCACGCTACAAAGTGCTGCTGTCGATGCTGGAAAACAGCGAGGGCGCGGCTTTCACCTCGTCGCTGCGCAACAGCATCGAAGTCGCCGGCATGGCGACCATCGCCGCTATTGCGCTCGCCATCCCCGCCGGTTGGGCCGTGTCGCGCACGCCATCCGTCGGGTGGTCGCTTTCCATGGTCATCGCCACCTACATGCTGCCGCCGGTGGCGCTCGCCGTACCGCTCTATATGGGCCTTGCCTATCTCGGCCTGCTCAACAACGTCTTCGGACTGGCGCTCGTCTATCTGACGATTCTCGCGCCCTTTACGACCTGGCTGATGAAATCCGGCTTTGATTCTATCCCGAAGGAGATCGAGGCTGCGGCGATGATCGATGGCGCTGGGCTGTTCCAGACCCTGAAGATCATCACGCTGCCGCTTGCCATGCCTGTCATGGCGACCTCGGCGCTCTTCGCCTTCCTGCTTGCCTGGGATGAATTCTTCTATGCGCTGCTCTTCACGTCAGACCAGCGCGCCAAGACCCTCACCGTCGCCATAGCGGATCTGGCCGGCGGCCGTGTCTCGGATTACGGACTGATCGCGACTGCCGGTGTGCTGGCCGCCCTGCCCCCGGTGCTGATCGGCCTTGTCATGCAACGTGCCCTGATCTCGGGCCTGACCAATGGCGGCGTCAAGGGATGACCATGACCAAAGAGAAAACACGCCCCGAGGGGCTCGCCGCGATCGACCGCGAAATGGCTCGCCAGCATGCCGATGCACTCGCCTCCTTCGATGCCACAAGCGACATGGCCGCCAAGGCCGCAGCCTCGCTGAAGCGCACCGGCAAGCTCTTGCTGCTCGGCATGGGCGGCTCGCACGCCGTCAACCGCGCCGTTGAGCCGCTCTATCGCGCAGCGGGCATCGATGCGATCGCGCTGCCGCTCTCCGAACACCTCGGCCAGCCGCTGTCGCTGGAGGGCCGCACGATCTTCATGACCTCGCAATCCGGCGAGAGCGCCGAAGTGGTGCGCTGGTTCAACGAGACGGGCGGCACTGCCGAGACCTTTGGCCTGACGCTGGAAGGCGGCTCCTTCCTTGCGAGGACCGCTCCATCCCTCGTCGGCGCCGGCGGCACCGAGCTTGCCTTTGCGGCCACCCGCAGCCTTACCGTCAGCTTCGCGCTGCATCTGGCGATCTTCGCCGCGCTGGGGCAGGATCCGGCTCGAGCGCTCGCCGTGCTTCGTGCGCCCGAAGCGCTCGATATCAAGCCGGCACTTGCGGCCCTCGCCAATGTCGCGACGGTCGTCACCTCAGGCCGCCGCCTGCAGGGCGTGGCCGAGGCGCTGGCGCTCGGCCTCACCGAACTTTCCCGTCGTCCCTGCTTCTCGCTTGAAGGCGGCCAACTGCGCCATGGTCCGATGGAAATGCTCGGTCCCTCGATCGGCGTCGTCCTCTTCCGCGGCAATGATGCAACGGCGAACCTCGTAACCGCGATGGCCGTTTCCGCCGTCGAGACGGGTGCGCCCGTAATCATCTTTGACGGCTCCGAGGAAGAGCCTGTGCCCGGCTGCGTCACGCTGCGCTTCAAGCCGGAAATCGGTCTTGCCGCCATCTTCCAGATGCTGCCCGTCGCCCAGTCGTTGATGATCGCCTTTGCCGACGAGCGGGTGGAGAATGCCGGCACGCCGGTTCGCTCGACCAAGATCACCCGGAGCGAATGAATGAAGCCGCTTGCAGTCATCGGCAACGTCAATATTGACCTGATCCTCGGACCCGCAGCACCATGGCCGAAGGCCGGCACCGAGATCATCGTCGATCACGACGAGCTGCGCGTCGGCGGTCAGGCGGGCAACAGCGCGCTTGCCTGGGAAGGTCTTGGTGTCGATTACGAGATTTCGGCCAATGTCGGCAGCGACCAGTTCGGACGCTGGCTCAGCGAGGCCTTCGGCGCGCGCAGCAGCAAGTGGCCGGTACGTCCGGAGGGGACGACACTCTCGGTCGGCATCACCCATCCCGATGGCGAGCGCACCTTCTTCACGACGCGTGGCCACCTGCCAAGGTTCAATCTCATTGACGTACTTGCGGTTCTCGATGGCGGGAGACTTGCCGGCGGCTATGCGCTGCTCTGCGGCGCCTTCCTCACCGAGGATCTCACGCGGGATTACGATGCCTTGTTCGACTGGGCTGAGAAGCATGGAATCACCGTCGCGCTCGACACAGGCTGGCCGCTAGACGGCTGGACTAAAAAGAATTGCGATGCCACGCGGCGCTGGCTTTCCCGCTGCGGCGTGGCGCTCATGAACGAAGTCGAGACGACGACCTTAGCCGGCATGGATGATCCTGCCGAAGCCGCTCGCGCGCTCCATGCTTTGATGCCTCAAGATGCCATCTTCGTCGTCAAGCGCGGTCCGGATGGCGCGATCGCCATCAATGCTGACGGCAGGCTCGTTTCGGCTACGGCGCCAAAAGTCACAGTGGTCGATACGATCGGCGCCGGCGATGTCTTCAATGCCGGCTTCCTGGCCGCCCTTGCCCGCGGAGAGCCGATTGCAGCCTGTCTTTCGGCGGGGACCGCAGTCGCTTCCCGCGCCATTTCCACTCTGCCGCGCAGCTACGGCCCGGCCCAAGCATCCGAGGAGGCCGTTCAATGAGCGCGCTCGAAATCCAGAACATCCGCAAGAGCTATGGCGAAGTGGAGACGCTGAAAGGCATCGATATTTCGCTTGAAAGCGGCGAGTTCCTGGTGCTGCTTGGCTCGTCAGGCTGCGGCAAGTCCACGCTGCTCAACATCATCGCCGGGCTTGCCGAGGCAACCAGCGGCGATATCCGCATCGGTGATCGCTCCGTGCTCGGCGTTCACCCGAAGGACCGCGACATCGCCATGGTGTTCCAGTCCTACGCGCTCTATCCAAACCTCTCGGTCCACCGCAACATCGGCTTCGGCCTGGAAATGCGCAAGGTGCCTGCCGCAGAGCGCGACAAGGCGGTGCGCGAGGCGGCGAAGCTCTTGCAGATCGAAGCGCTGCTGGAGCGCAAGCCGAGCCAACTTTCCGGCGGCCAGCGCCAGCGCGTCGCGATCGGCCGGGCACTGGTGCGCAACCCGGAGGTCTTCCTCTTCGATGAGCCGCTCTCCAACCTCGACGCCAAGCTGCGCATGGAGATGCGCACCGAGCTGAAGCGCCTACACCAGATGCTGAAGACCACCGTCGTCTATGTGACGCACGACCAGATCGAGGCGATGACGCTCGCAACGCGCATCGCCGTGATGCGCGACGGCCGGATCGAGCAGCTCGGCACGCCGGACGAAATCTACAATCATCCGGCAACACTTTACGTCGCGACCTTCGTCGGTGCGCCGCCGATGAACCTTTTGAACGCGACCGCTGACCAGGGTTCGCTGCGCATCGACGGCACCTCGATCACCCTGCCGATGCCGTCGACGAAAGCGCCGATCAACCAAGGCCAGGAGCTGGTCATCGGCATCCGGCCGGAAACACTGCATCTCGATGAGGGCGGCAAGCTCGAAGCCATATGCGAAGTCGCGGAATTGACCGGCCCCGAACTGATCGTGACAGCGCAGGCGGGCTCGCAGCGGCTGATGGCCTGCCTGCCGCCGCGCACAGTGATTGCCGAAGGACAGAAATTCAAACTCGGCTTCGATGCCGGCGCGCTGCATCTCTTTGATCGCACGACTGGCCAGCGCTGCGAATAGATCTTCGCACCCCTGGAGACATGATCGCTAAGGGTGCGCAGGCGGCCTCTGTGGTCCCCGGAGTCCGCCTGCAATAATTTTATTTCCGCAATGTTGCCGCAAGGCGGAGCGCCGAACCTGACGATGCAAACGATCGTCAGGAAAGAGCCATGTTTCAACTTCAACGCCGCGTGCGATGGCCTTTCGTCGGGCTTCAATTGAGCAATGTCGCTCTGAATTCCAGCCATGCCTTTGCAGCCGTCCTCTATCCCTGGATCATGTACGATCTCACCCGCAGCGTCGTGTGCATGGCGCTGATCGCTTTCGTGAACGGCACGGTTCTTCTGATCGGCATGGTCTTTGCCGGCTATGTGGCGGAGATGCTGGGCACGCGCCACACCGCGCTCATCTCCGCGAAGATCGGCATGGTGGCGTCGCTGATAATCGCGATCCTTTATATGGCGGGTTTCCTGCATCCGGGCGCCTTCCTCCTTCTCAGCTTCGCAGGGTCGATCCTCGACGGCCCGGCAACTGTCGCCACCGAGGCAAAGACGCCGGAAATCGCCCGGCTTTCGAGGCTGTCATCAGCCACAGCGGTTTCCATCGACGATACGATCGATGGCCTCTTGCTGTTGACGGCTTCTGCCTCCAGCGCTTTCATCATTGCCGTCATCGGCCCGAAAGATGCGGCATGGTGGATCGTAATCGGCAATTTCATCGCCATGGTGCTGCTGTTCTTCAGCCTGCCGCGGTTCCGGCTGGGGCCGACGCCGAAGCTTGGCGATATCCTCCACGCCGGCAGGCGGTTCCGCCCTGCAGCCGTGTCTTTGCCATTCGCTCTTTGCGCAAGCGCGGCGCTCGGCTTCTTCATGGTACTGCAGATTTTCATCGTGCCGGCCGCCTTGCGCCTGCAGGGCGAATCGGTGGCGTGGCTCGGGCTCTTCGTTGCAGCATCGGCGACGGGCACGATCATGATGAACCTGCATCTCGCATCGCGCCATGTCTTACCGGCGCCTACGGCTATCGTTTCCAAGGCTCTGCTCGGCCTGGCGCTTTCGATGGGCATTCTATGGATCGAGATTTCGCCGATGACGATGATGGTGGCCGGTCTCGTCGCCGGATTGGCGAACGGCTGGCTTTCACCCGCCTTCGTCGCGATCCTGCAATCGAGGCCGCCACGCGACCGCCGACCCCATGTGATGGGTCTTTCCTATTCGATCGCTCTGCTATTCCTGCCGGTCGAATATATGCTGACAGGCGCTGCGATGGGTCTGACCTCATTTCGCACGACCTGCATCTTTCTGGCATTCTTGCTGTCGCTGGGCGCGGCCGTCGGCGCGGCGTGGCTGGAATCCGTTCATTACGAGGAGCCGCAAGCAGTCGACTAAAACGAAGGATGGGCAGGTAGACTGCGCGCAAGGACGCTAATCGGTCGGGAAATGAACTTCACGATCGAGATTGGCAGAGACGCCATCATCAAGCCAACGGACGAAGGTCCTGCATACCCATCGGGACATTCCGACCGCTAGACCTTAACAAATAGTTAAGGAAATCCGATCAACTATCTTAAAATATTAGATAATTTCTGAAGATTTTCAATCCTGCAATGTACCTGCAATTCTCGCCGGCAAAATGACCTCCATCTCCTGAAGACGACCCGCTCCCCAAGGCGGTCCGGTCCCGGAGAGCAGCAGGAACCGATATCCGGTTCTCCAACGCAACAGAGACCTTGCAAGCGTCGAGAGTGGCGCATGGGTTTCGTATGGAGTTAGCAATGTCGCTCAGCGTAAAATCTTTCCTGTTCGCGGCTCTGGCCATGGCGGCCGCAAACAATGCATCAGCCGCCGATCTTACCACCTATCAGGCCCCGGATGCCTCCGCCTATGACAGGCCGCCGGCCTTTCAGTGGAGCGGCACCTATTTCGGTGCCCATGGCGGTATCGCCTCGCGGAGGTTCAACCCTTTCGCCAGCGGCAAGGGGCTGACCGGCGGCGTGCAAGCCGGCTACAATTTCCAGGTGGGACCAGGCATCGTCGGCGCCGAACTGGAAGGCTCCTATCTCGGAAACAACGAACTGCACGTACCGAACGGCAAGGTGGAAGAGCGCTTCCGCGGCGCCGCCAAGGCCAAGGCCGGCCTGACCTTCGACCGTACGCTGGTCTATGGCACCGCGGGTCTGACGATGACGAAGTTCGAAGGCGGCAGGGGCGTTTCTACCTCGGGCAGCTGGAAGCAGGGTTATCTTGTCGGCGGCGGCGTCGAACAGGGCTTCGGCGGCGGCCTGTCGGCCAAGATCGAATATAACTACGTCATGACCAACGACGTCTCCACGACAACATCGAGCGGCAAGTCGAAGACCGATCTGCGCGATCACGTCATCAAGGCCGGCCTGAACTATCGCTTCTGATCGCCGATTTGCAGAGGTCGGTACGCTTTTTTCAAGCCAAGGCGGGCCTGACGGAGAGCGGCGGAGGATGGCTGATCGAACCCCAAATCAGCGCTTTCGCCGCTTTCGATCATGAAAGTCAGCCGCGTCATGCCTATGCAATCGAACCATTCGCTGCCATCGCGTTTCGCACGATCGGCGGTCTTGCGGTTGCCCGAAAGTTGCCGGACAATCCCGGTGGAAAAGTGCAGCGGAGCGATGACTGATCCGCCGAAGGATCCGACCGCATGAGACACCAAGCCCCGTGGTTCCATGTCAAAGCCTATGGTTACGGAGCCGGCCGGCCTTGCTGCTGGCAGGGCTGGATGGCGCTTGTTATCTATGCGCTGGTGCTGATGGCCTTTATCTTCGTCGACGGGCCTAATGCGGATAGTCATCCAATCGACTACACCACGGCGATCATCGTCCCGACGGCATTGCTGATTTTCGTTGCCTGGTGGAAAGGGGATGCCCCATGGCGTTGGCGATGGGGCAAAATCGACGAACCAGGCCGGGATTGAGTTGATCCCTTGCGAGCAGCGGAATCATCCGGCTTCCGCTGGACGGCTGGAGGGATTTATTCGCATTCAAGCGAAGGTTGGCGAAAACTCGTTACATACCAATCGGGACCGGAGCCTCGGGTATAGAAGGTGTAGAAACATTCCGTATGCTCGACATAGCCGGGCGTTTCGGTGACTTCATAACGTTTGCCGCGACGTGTATCCCGGATTTCGCCGCTGGATTGGCCTGACACCACCTGCGTCTTCTGCTTGCGCCATTGATAGGCACGCGCGCCCGGGCCTAGATCATAGACATTATCCGGCGGACCATAGTCCAGCATCACGCTGCTGATCGGCGCGCCAATATAGCTCTTCATGATCTGCGAGGCACAGGCCGACAGAATCAGCAGGACTATGAGCGCAGCAATTCCACGGGGGAGCTGCTTCATGCGAATGGCAGGCATCAGAACGTCCTTTGCAACTGGAGAGGGATTGCAGGCAGAGGTACGTTTCATGGATTACGGCAGCATTGCGCTTTCCGGCGTCAGCCGCTTTTTGTCTGGCGCCCGAGGATCTGGCGGTTACCTTCCTTGCGGCCTTCAGGTTATGGTTAGTTTATCGACCGCT
>NZ_JBXSOU010000019.1:0-106620 GCF_057784395.1 Martinezella sp. CNPSo 3957 | reverse complement strand
CCCAGAGGACCGTCCAACAAATCCCAACTTGTGACATGAACAGTATGCGGCTTTGTCAGCGCCGCGGCCCACACCGAAGGCTTACATTAGGTTTTCGCATAGTGTGACTATGCTTGCGGTTTGCGTGGCCATTGTTACCGCGATGGCTTCGCCGGAAGGCTGTTTGCGCTCATCGCTCATTTGGTACCTATATTTTTTTATTTTATAGCTTCGAATACGAACATTGGCCATCCGCCATGATCTTGCCAAGGCCCCCAATACTGATGGGCAATCGCTTTAGCGAAGCCTGCTTGCTTTAGATGGTCCAGAATATCCCAGCCAAAATTTTGAAAGGCGAGAGACCCTTCACTTGTCATTGGGTTTCCATGATATTCGGGAGGCAGGTAATGTTCTATAGAACCGTCATCCTTTACGCTCGCGCGTATGACAGTTGTTTCGAGATCCGCTATAAAGGGAACAGTGAATACCATTCTGCCGCTGTCACGAAGAATGCGGGCACATTCATTGAATGCCATTTGGTAATTTGAGACGTGTTCAAGGACCTCCTGGCTCACGACGAGGTCAAAACTTTGATCAGGAAACGAGAGATTTCTGAGATCCTCATGCCGGATCGATCCATGTCCCTTGATCTTGGATGGCTTCCTGGCTCGGCGTCTGGAGATATGAACTCGCTGCCCTGGGCACGGAAAAAGTGAGCCCAACGCGGAAAGAAAATGGTGGTTACTTCAGGAAGGTAGACGTCTGTCTCAGGTGCAAGACTTAAACCTCTGATAAATGATCAAACCGCACGCATGCGGTTGTTCATGCTGCATCCTTCACACCAAAAGGCTTCTGACCGCCCGACAACCAGTTCGCCATTTTTCACCCAGGAATAATCCCAGTTAAAGGCCATGTTGGTAATTGTTTCACAGCATGAACAATATGCTCTGATCGATTGGGGGCCTCTTCCAGGGATTTGCCTATGGTCGATATCCGTCAAAATCTTGCTCGCGCGGGGAACCGCTAGATTAGCGGCCTTCCACTCGCTCAAGTCAGAATATTTGGCCACCCAAATCGACGGCAAGATAGATTGCATGATACCCCTGAAGCACTTCGCGATAGCTTATGCGGAGACTGAAGTATGCATTAGGCGGAAATTTCGTAAATCTGCCCAACATTTAGTTCGTCATTTCCGCAAAAGTCGTCCTCGACGTGCAGCCTTTTCCAAAAATTGTTAGGAGCTTTGAACTTCCTTTCGACAAAATACAAGAGAGGCAACTCGCAAACCTGAGAGCGATATCTCGTCAAGGCTACCTCAGGTCCATAAGTCTGGATGATATCGCTGAAGTACGCCTTTGCCCCTTCATTAATTTCCTGCAGGTAGGAAAAGTCTTTCTGGGACTTGCCTTCATGTTTGAATACAGGTCGGAGCTCACCCAAGTCATCGTCTTCAAAATCAACAACTTGATCATGAGGAGCTGTCAAGAGCGCCTCCAGAATCAGGGAATAATTTTTAACTGGGCTGCTCCCATCTCTTAAGGCCTCCGAGTAGAATCCGTGTGCCGTACCCCCACGTTTAAAGACATCCAGAATGTCAGGAGAGGTGACCATATAAAATCCGCTCAAGGGATCAGTATTGATTGTTTGCAGTGCAGATTGAATCGATCCGCTGTAGCCTAGATCAACCAACGCGAGGCTATTTCGGCAAAAGCCGCTATCATCCCAATACCTCGTGATCTTGTCTTTCATCCTTTGACCGTGCTCGATAATGGGCTCTTTTAGCACATTGAGAATATCGAGGATGAAGGATTGATCCGTCGCGGATGAGAATTCGACCTGCGCAAATCCAAAATCATCGGAAAGCTCAAAACCAAGGCGGTTCCGAAGGAACTCTTTGACTGTTCCTTTAAAGGTGGCCCCACGCGCCACGAATTCCGGATCAAAGGTTTCGCTTTGCATCGCCGCCATGGCCAGTCGCCGAGATATATGGAAATATTTGCCCTCGGGAAACTGGCTGCTCGCTTTGCCTAGCAACTCTAAAAGATGGCGGTAGATTTCATGAAAGAAGTAGCCTTCGCGAGCTAGGAACGCTAGCTGCTTGATGCCGTTCTTACGGGCGATATCTACAATCCAGGTAAAGAACCCGAAATAGAGCGGGCCAAGGATCGCGTAACCAAAATCAAAACCGCGGGGAAGGTCTACAGGAGAGAAAGTCTCGCATTCCAGGAACGCATTTGAGGATGTCTTTGCGATCACCGTCCCTATTATTAGGCCATCGCGCCAGTTTGGCCGCCCAATCTGCCAGTCGCCAGCGGGTCGTATACCACGAAGGTCAGCAAGCACCGTTGTATGCAAGATGTGAGCGCAAGGGATATGCCGAATGACGGGGAGATGAATGTCAGATTCCTCGTTGTCGCCTATATGTACGAATTTGTTGTTCTTGATTTCGTTATTTACGATAAGTTGCCAAGCGTCATCCCGATCTTTGCGACGCCCCGTCTCGGACGAGATGTAAAGAGCCGAAAACTTGTCTCTTAGACCAAACTTTTCAAGTACCGCCTCGAAAAACTGCAGTGGCATATAGGAATCGCTAAGCAATATAATGCGTTTACCGCTCTTTTTTGCACTCAAAAGCAAGTCCACAACATCGTTTCTGATTACAAGGCACTTGGTCTCGATGCTAAATTCAAGCGTCTTGGCGATTGCAATGGCTTCGTCATCCCAGTCGCTGACAGATCCAAAAAAGGAATAGATGTCATCCAGATTGACGTCTCCCTTATCGAGGACTTCACGCGCCTTAGCCTCAGCTGCTTTTCGAACCGCGAAAAACTCTTCTTCTTTTCCAATCTTGTTCCGGCGGAACAGAACCCAACCGATGTAGTTGTGAACGTCATCCGGCGTCACAGCCCGCCGGCTCACCAATGTGTCGTAGAAATCAAAGGAGATAACGTTAGACTGCTCGATAAGGGCGGTAGTAGCTTTCTTTGCATCCCTATACCCGTGGAGCATTTTTTCGCTCCAATTCCTGCGGAACGTTCCGAAGAACGCGTCGTGCTCGACATAACTAAAGCCGTGATGTGCGACGATTGCGCATATCCCGCGTTCGATCGCATGTGCGAGAGTTCCGTCATGATGAGACGGCTCAGGGTCAAAATCATCATATGACCACGGATATGTGAGCAAGCTTTCTAAGGCTTTTATTCTGGCCCAAAACATACCTCCATGGGGCAAATCTATAAGGCCGCGCGAACGGTAATCCGCAATTGATAGCTTCCGAAAGAGTTCCGCGGCACGATGTCCTGCACCAAGCCAGCTATGAGACCATGGCGCAAATTCAGGAAAGGTAGAGGGGAAGATAAGACCCACAGACTGGTCTTGAGCAAACTTACCAACAATAGCGGATACAAGCGTTCGAGAACCTATAAGGCCGTCGTACAAGTGCGTGCGCCAGCCAGTCTGCGAGTCCCCAGTTCGCAGAGATTTTTTACTATGAAGGTGGAGGAGGACATCATGCTTCAGTATCTTTTCTCGAAACTCCGTTAGGAATGGTCCGAAGTTGCGCCCGCGGTTTTGGGCGATCGCAAATTCAGCTGAGCAATCCAGCCGGAAGTATCGGATGGCACTCTTGAGCGCCCGAACCACAGATGCGTCGGGGACGGTGAAAAGAGCGGTAAACCGATATGGTATGTTTCTCAGGTGCTTGCATATTTCCTCGGCCAGATCGCCGTAGAAAACATGCGCTACCACCACGATACTTGGTCCAGATTTTACGGGGACTTGAACGATGGCTTCGCTTGGCCCAAAGAAGTTTGTTTCGGCTGGGCCGCCGCCAACGCCTCTGGTAATCACACCTTCCTTTCGACCGAAGAGCGTATAGTGCTGCAGGCCCAAAAGGCCAACATTTCGCAGTCCTGGGAGAGCTACGTTCTCATACCATACGGCGTCAAATAGAGGATGCGGCGCACGACCCTCGTTTGCGCCAAACAGTAAGTAGTGCTCAAATGGATCCATGCGACTGGCCGCCACGTCAGCATGGTAATTGAGGTACCACTTTGCATCGAACAGTTCGTTTGGATTGCGCCGCTCCTTCATACCGTACAAAATGTAGTGCCTTAAAGGATCATAACCTGCCCGTTTAACATCCGGATATTGCTCAACATACCAAAGAGGATCGAAGAGGCCGCTTTTTATTATGAGTTCTCGTAAGCGATGATACTTCTTCTTAGTGAAGAGGTGCGAGATCATTTGCATTTCTGCCTCGGTGATTAGGTTTGTATTTGTAGCTTTAGATTGAGCGCTCTGGCACGAAATTCCGTGCACATCAGTCAACCCACCGGTGTGATTGTGAAGGACTTTGAGATAGTTCCGCTGCCCATCGACCCACTCATCCTTCTAAGATGTCGCGTCGAAAAATTCGCTCCAAAAACAAACCAAGGCAAAGAGACGACAACCCAAACGCGACGATGTATCCTCTGTTTAGAAGCTTATCGCTGTAAGTTTCAAAGTACGCGACACGCATCCACTCGACGCATTGAAATATTGGGTTCCAAGACAAAGGTATGGCAATCGATTCTGGTAGATTCGATCCGACAAAAAGCGTGCCGGATGAAACATAGACAAAAATCATCAGTAGAGCATAAATGGTAATAAAAAACGGCCAGAACATTGCTACTACGCTAGCGAGCGTGCCAATGCCTACCGCGAGCAATATAGTTGCTAGAAATGCATAAACTGCTTCAACGGTATCGGCAGGGAAGGGGTTATCGCCTAGGGAATACAACATCATCGTTGTAGCGAAAAGCGTAATACAAAATGCGATCACTTCTAGAAATGCACGCGCCATCATTACATCGACAATCTTCACTACAGGAAACGCCAACATAGGCCGATTTAAAACGAGGGAAAGTGACATAAATCGTGAGATGTAGGTGAAGGCGAGTGTAGGCACTAACCCAGTAGCGAAGAAGATATTCATGCTGTCACCAAACGGCACGGCTCGATTTGTGAAATGATAAATCAGTAGCAACAGCACCAAGTGCGTTAGCGGCCAAATTGAAACAACAAGAAATCCCAATCCGTGATTGAAAAATCGGGTGCGCATATCCCGAAGCATGACCGCGTTCATAACGGCCAGCTTTTGTCCCAAAACTTCTGTAATGATCATGTGTTTCAGCTTCCGGCTGCAAAAATTCTGGCTATCAGTTACAGCGAAGTATGCCAGCGATCAATGAGCTACTTAACTTTTGGCAAGCTTCTATGCTCTCCGATACCGTACAAGACGTAATGCTTAGAAGCATTCATTCCGGAAATTTTAACGTCAGCATTTACATTTAGGTAAGCTTCTTCATTAAACCCAAACTTACAGAGTTGTGCCGTATCAAAGAGAAGCGCGATGCGCCTAACAAACCGATGTAACAATCCGCCCCCTTTTGCACGGTAACGATTTGATAAGAAGCTTAGCGCCGCCTCAAGTTTAGACAGCTTTTCTTGCAGGGAGGCGACACGGTAGTCTCGCTCATTACGTGCAAATTCTAGGTCCCGCTGGATCGCTGCTTTTTCCGATTTCATGTTCTCAATCATTTCTTGCAGGGTCACAATAGCAGATTGAGCGGTCTCGAGTTCATCCTCCAGCCTACGGGCGAAAATGTCCCTATCGCTCCGAACATCTGCAAGGGCGTTGTTCGCCTGGAGGTGATCGCGCTCAAGGCGAACCAACGAAGCGTTCATTCCGCTTGTCATCTGCGCGTTTTCAGCGATCCATTTTGCGAGATAGCGGGCGCCCCTTTTCTGCCCGGGAAAAACCGAATCAAGGAACTTTGCGCGCAAATCGACGTAATATGCATGATGCGGATGAAACTCCCATGGCCCGCCCCATGGCGCATCGCTAGATGTAAATTCGAGAGCCACATCTGATTTTACGACCTTCACGCCATCGTAGCGCGAGACGAATACTTCAATTGCGTCCAAAATTCGGTTGCGAGCCGAGATGTCTCTAACGTTTTGGAGTGGAATAAAATCACCATCCTTCAGTTCCGTCACGCAGAAACGTCGTGATAGGAAAAGTACACCTACCCCGCGTTGAGTGCGCTCTCTCAGTACTGCATGATAGAACTTATCGAAGTAATATTTCCATAAATCCCAATAAAGAGGGCTGTCAGGAGAAATAAATTCAGCTCTGCTGAGCTGTGATTCCTCATTAAAGACTATATCTTTAAAAGATGCGTTAAAAGTTTCATTTCGTACGTCCGCTATTATGGTATCCTCAATTTTTAGAAAGCCGATCAGAAAATCACTGGCAGCCTCGAAAACGATGATTGCGTCTGGTGCCTCAATAATGCGTTTGTATATAATTTTCGATGCTTCACGATCCAGTAATCTTGAAAATTCTTTGGATTCAAAATCTGCATGGTGCAATTCAATCGACGGCGACATGACCGTAGGGACTGCAGCACGCCAAAAATGGGTAAATTCGACTATGTCTAGTAGTTGATTGAAGACCTCAAGCGAGTTGCAGCCGCCGAGCGTAATGATGGATTTTCTTGCTGGTAGATATTCTCCGCTCCGGTCGTCGTCACCATTTGAATTTTCAACGACCGCCAATCTATTCATTTTCAACTAATCTTCCGCGAGTATAGCTAGTCGTTTATTTAATAGCGTATGCATACTGTAACGCGATTTCCAAAGAGTCAATAAGTTGCAATGCGGCAGCCGGCCAAGTCATATAAGATGACCACCGTTGCAGGACGTGTTGATGATGTCACTACTTTTAGCGCGAGGCGCAGTTTTTCCGGCCGTTGGGCACCTCAATACTCCCCCCGCGGCGGATGTAGCGTAAGCTGAAGGTCCCGCAAACCACGGCTGCCGTCGCGGTTGCCGGTTGCAGCAACCGCGGTGAAGATGCGTTCGGCGTCGTCGTACATTTTCAGATTGAGGTAGCAGTATCCACGCAGCACCATCAGATCGGCGCGTTCCTGCTGCAACTGTGCGCGCTGGTCGAGATAGAGCAATGTCTCGTGATAGCGCTTGCCCTCAAAGGCCGAGAGAGCGCGGTCGGCCAGGATGGCGACCTGTAATTCGGCGGCGCGCTGGTGGTTCATCGGCGCCTTGGTGGCGGCAACGGACGCATCGTTGGCAAGGCCAGCTCTCAAATAGGCCAGGCTCTGCCCATAGGCTGCTTCTTCGCGCGACTTCGGATCCGCACTGTTCAAGGCGACGCCGAAGGCTTCCACCGCTTCCATGGGCCGATTGAGGTTCATCAGGCACCAGCCTCGGGAAAGAGCGTTACCAGGCGTCAGCGCTTGCGCGTTCACGGTGGTTTTGCATCCGGCCGTTTTGCGTGGCGAGCGGGTGGCGACCCGGGCGCGGGCCTGTGGTCCAGCATAATCCTGGGATGGTGCACTGCGGGCGGGCGCGATCGGCTGGTCGGGCATCTGCGCATTGACATAGGGCCGTGTCACCGGAGGCTGAGGTGCTGCCTGGGAGATTGCGGGGGGCACATTCTGCGCTGCGCCTTGCTGCACCGATGTTTGAGGCAGAGCCTGCTGTACGGACTGTCCGGCTTGGTTGGGCGATGGCAGCGGTTCCGACGTCGGCGTGCGCGGTGCCGGCTCGCCGAGTACGGCGATCCGTTGGGAGCGACCGGTCCACAGTCTCTGGACTTCGGCGACGCCCACACGATCGTTCAACTGATTGCGGGTAATGGCTAAGCCGTAGGCGGAAGGCTCGTCGTCGGGTTTCCAGCGCAAAGCGGTCTCGAACCAGCGTGCTGCGGCCTGTGGCTGGTTCATCGAGCGCGCAAACCACCCGAACTGCTGGGCCGTCGGGACATACTTCTGCTTCACGACCTCCGCGGCGATACGGCCGAGAACATCTTCGCTGAAATTGGCCGGCGGCTGCAGCGCCATCAGATTGGCGGTTGCCGCAAGGTAGGTCGCCATCGCGTCTTTGGATTCGTTGCGCCATTTATACATGGCGTCTTCGGCTTCCTGCGGTTTGCGGTCGGCAATCAGCACCAGGGCTAGCCCCTGCGAGATCGTGGCCGAATCTTCCTTCTCATGCGCGGCTTTGAACCATTGCTCGGCGTCGGGATAATCGCTGCGGCGCAGATAGTACCAACCGAGGAGCGCATCATCGGATGCAAGGCCCTGGCTGCGGGCGACGCGCTCCACCTGAGACAGATAGTCTTGCGATACAGTCAGCTTGGGATCGTCATTGCCCTGGGCGATGAAACGGCGAGCCAGATCGGTCCTGATGCTGTCGAATTCACGCCCGCCATTGCCGTCCGGCCTTTCGAGAGCCAAAAGATCCTGCATCGGCTGATAGGGCAGCAGAGCCGCCGCCTTCTGGATGGTTGCAAGCCTTTCCTGCGGATTGGTGCAGGTCTTCAGGATATATTTATAGGCATCCTGGCCACGGGCGGCACGATCGGTGCGGATGAAGGCTTCGGCGACGCGCCAGAGGACATCGATATCGCTGCAGGTCAGCAGGCTCGGCGTTCTCGCGCCGATGTCGATCACGGTCTGATATTGCTTCAGATCGGAGGCGTTGACCAGCCGGGTGCGGGCTTCCGCAATATCGAGCCGCTCCAGCAGATCGGCAGGCGGCTGCCAGCCGGGTTCGCTAGTCTGGCGGTCGGCGACGGCCTTGCGCACTTCGGCGTAGCGGCCCTCCGAATAGAGCTGCCACATGGCCTCGAGCTGCTTGTCGCTATTTTGCGGTATGGCCAGCGGATCGGCAGGTGGCCTCCAATTGGGGTAGAGCGCCTGCAGCCGGGAGATTTCGGCCTGCAGTCGCGCCTTGTCGCCCCGGCTTGCAAAATAGCGCAATGCACTTTCGTCGACCTTCGGCTGATTATCGCCAGCTTGTGCCGGGTTGGACTGCTGAGGTGATGTTGGCTTCGTTGTTTGCGGCTGTGCCTGCTCCGGCGAGGCTTGCGCGACAGAATCCGCGGCGGTTGTATTTGCCGGCTTCGCGGGAGTGTCGGAGAGAACCGCCGACGGCGCAGCCGCCTGTATATGGTCGGCGAGCGTTTGCAAATCGACCGGTTGTCCCGAGCTGTTGTCGGCGACGAGCATCGCCTGCGGTTCGAGGCGTGCCGACTTTGCCAGCTTGATCTTGTCTTCCGGCGAATCGTGATCCTTTGTCGCGAGCGTGAACCCCGCCACGGCGACGGCCATGAAAGCCATGATCAAGGTGGACTTTATAAACACTCCGGATGCTTCTCCGTGACGAAAGCCAGGCTCAACAGCTGCAAGGTGGCCGGATAGTAAAGCGATGGGGTGAACTGCCGGACCGAAGCAGGCAGTTTCGTACCGCTCACCACACACGCCACAACATCGTTAACAATTCTATAACCCACGTCGGGAAGCACGTCCTTCGGCTTGCCGGTCGCCAGATCGATCGTGGCAGGCTCATCCTCCGCGACGGTCATTCCCTGCTGGAGGCGTGAAAGCAGCGCCTTGTCGTCGATTCCGGCGCGGGCCAGGTAAAGCGGGATCCTGACGCTATTATAGCCGAATTCCGCTTCGAAGCCGTCCGCGGGTTCCGGTTTCGCCTTGAGGCTGACCCAGTCGGCAGGAAGCTTGCGCGGGCCAAATTGCAGGGAGCGCAGCAGGGCAAGGCCGTCGGTGCTGAGCTTCTGCCAGCGATCGGAAGGCACCAGCAGCGCCATGACGGGGATCGCTTCGAAGACCCAATAGGATGGATTGATGACCGGCCCATCCTTGCGCCCCGGTGGCCGGTAACCTTCGGCGCCTGGAATAAGCAGCGTCGTCCCTGCGGACGTGATGACAAGATGAGCAAGGATGGATCTCGCCATGCTTGCGGCTGTCTGTAGATAATCTCTATTGCTCCAGGCCGATCCCGCCAGGGCTAGTGCGTAAGCAATCAGCAGATCGCCATCCGAAGCATTGTTCGTGTCCGCTACATGCGGGATGACGGCCGGATCCCATTTCCAGACGGCAAGACCGTCGTCGCGCAGCAACAGCTCCGTGCGGGTAAAATACCAGATCTGTTCGAAATCGGCCGGATTGTTGGCCAGGTAGGCAAGCAGCATACCGTAGCCTTGCCCCTCGCTATGGCTAATGCCGCCATTGCCGTTGTCGATGATGCGACCATTCACATCGAGGAATTTCGCCTTGTAGGCAGCCCAGGCATGCGGATCGATCGCCGCTCGTTGAGCGGCAGCCGGTTGCGCTGCCGTCATAATGGCCGCGCTGCAGATAGCAAGAACAAGGCGCCAAAGCTTCATTCGCGCCTGCCGATCTTGGAAAGAACGCTTGCCGTGCTTACGCCGAGCAGGAAGGAGCCGATCACGAACAGCAAGGCGTAGGACAATATGTTGCTGGAAAGCCAGTTTGCAGCGATCAGCCGATAATTTGTCAGCGACCAGGGCTGGGAAACGACAAAGCTGAATCGGCTCACGGGCACCGTATCGATTTTCCCCGTCTTGCCGGAATAGACCGTGATGCGGCCACCGATCTGCGACCAAGTATGTTGCGCACTCATTGCCTCGGCACCCGCCCGCAGGTCTCCGGCGCTGGGCGCAGTGACGACGGTCCAGGTTGCGTCATTGGTCGGATTTGCCTCCTGGGCGATCAGGAAGCTGTTTGCATTGGATGGTGTGAACATCTGTTCGGAGCTGGGAATGAAGCGCAGCGAGCTCAGAGTAATGTCGAAATTGCGATGCATCCATTGCTGGAAGTTCTGCATCTGCCCCTGCAATATCCCGCCATTGATGCGCGTGCGCCAATCGGCAATCGTCACGGAAGCTTCCGGTATATTGCCCTGGCCAGGGGCGGGCGGACGCCAGGCGACCTGGCTCGCAGCGGAGATGTTCATTTGCGCAAGGATTGTCGACGGCAGTTGGGAAACCGATCCTATGAACAGAGCACTACGGGCGCCGACGGTATTCGGAGAGGCGGTCGGTTCGAAAGGGATAGGGTGACCGGCGGTGAGCGCCATCTGGCCCAGGAGCGTTGCGGTCGCAGACAAGGTGTCAGCATCTGGGCGGTCGATGAAGAGCGCGGCGGGCTCGGTCTCGCGGCTGTAGGGGTAGCCTGTGCCGGCGAGCGCCGCCAGATTCGGGCGCTGTGCGATCCTCGCGAAATCCGGTACCGTGAACTGGCTCGTGTCGAAGAGTGCAAATCGCGGCGTCGTGCTCGATGTCGCGGCAGGCGCGCAGGCGGTATCCTCATCGGCCAGTAACATGGCTTCAAGTGTGATGGTGTTTAATCCCGGCTTGAAATGGCGCATGGTGATACGGATGGGCAATTGCCGGAAAATGCCGCCCCCGGTCGCTGTGATCGGCTTGGTCGTGGCGATGCTGCCATTGACGTAGACGTCGATATGGCTGCCCGGCCGCACATCCTTGGCATAGGCCGCATCCAGCAGGATGGTCGCCTCGCCGTAGCCATTGGCGTAGAAATCGGAGGGGATCGCCACGTTGAAGCTGGTATGAAAACGTCGACCGGAAAATTCCGTTGTCCTGACTCCCAGCTGTTCGAAGGAAAGGCTGGTGCCCGAATAGATCAGCGGCGCGTCGGGTGCAGACCATCGCTGCGTTACCAACAGATCACGGCGAGTGCCCGGTGCGCGTTCGGTCGGCGACACCACCATGTCGACCGCAGACGCGATAGCCTGCCATGAAGGGCCACTGACAAGGAGAAGCTGCTGACCGCTGCGCGGGTCCGTTGCAAAGGTCGCGAGCGCGCCACTTTGTGCTGCGGCCGGAACAGCAAAGATAGGCTGCAGCTCTGTCGGCGTGCCGACGACCACGGTCATTTTGCCCGGGCCGGGCGCGGGGAGGGCATCTGTGTCGAACGAAAAGGCCTGGTTTGGCATTCCGCTCAGAAGCGCCAGTCCCTGTGCCAGATGCAGGATCGGCTTGGTCGTCTCGGGTTGAACCAGCGCCGGTACGACGAGATTGAATTGTGTCTTGCCGCTGCCGTCGACGCCAATTGCGCGGATCGCATCGGTCGTCGTCAGTTTCTCCGCGTCGCGGCCGGCAAAGCTGAGATAGGTTCTGGCGGGATCGATGTCGGACCAGAGCTCGTAGGTCGACGCAATATCACAGTCGACGCGGTGTCGCTGCGTCGCCTCGAAGGTCAGGAGATTGGCGCCGGGCTGCAGGAGCCCGCGCGGAATGTCGAAGCTGATATCGGACTCGTTGTCCGAGGAGCCGATCTGCTGCTGATGAATGGCTCGGTCGTTCACCAGAACAGTGATCTGGGATGCCTCCGGGGCGACGACAACTGCATTCTGATAGGCAAATGTGAGTTTCGCCGGGGCTGCCGCCTGCTCAGGCGTCAGATAGATCGACCAGGACTTGCGATCGGCCTCCCCCTCCAATCGCAGCTTTGCGAAGGGAACGACATAGCGCCGGAATGCTGACGTATCGTTGCCAGTGGTTGCCTGCTTCGTCTTCCCTGCCGCTTGTGGCGTTGTCTGCGCGGGAGCAATAGGCGGGACGGTCTGTGGCGCCGGAGTTTGCGGCGTAACGGCCGGCGGAGTCATGACCAGAGGCGGAGCGATTTGAGGTGCGACGGCTTGAGGAGCGGCAGCCGGAGGCGCTGCTGTTTTGGGGGACTCCGTCTGCGGCGCGGCAGTTTGCGGGATAATGACCTGAGGCACTGTCGGCGCTTCGCCCTTCGGCCGCTCGACGGACATGTCGAAAGGCGCCGTCTGTGCCTGTGCTGTAACGGCGCCAAGAAGAAGCAGGAGGATGGGGAAGGTGCGGTTCATCAGCTTCTCGCCTTCGCGTCCTGCCGCTGCTGCGTGCGATCGGAGCCCACACCTTTGAACAGATAGAGCAGGCCGCGGCTGGTCTGATAAAGCGACATGCTGAGGAACCAGAAGGTCCCGCGGATGATGCCGGGATTGCGCCGCCGCGCCTGCTGGAACTTCGTCCATTGATCGGAATTGGCAAAGACGAGATCGGCAATCAGGCGGTGGTCGGCAGCACCCTTCGGAATATATTGGCAGCCGATGGCCGTGATATCTCCCATCTGTTCGATATTGCGAACGACGATCGACAAGGTCACCGTTTCTGCGCCGCTATAGGGCTGGAAGCGTATGGTCGCTTCCGAGCCGATCTTGACCGGTTCCAGATCCTTATTGAAGACGTTCAGCCTGGCGCCGTGGACGGAGACGTCCTCGATGGAAGCAGAGTTCCATCGTCCGTCGATCCCGAATTCGCTACGGCGATCGACCCGCACGCGCCGTGAAGAGGCGCGCTCCCCGCGTTCGGAGACAACCCCGAGCGCACAGCCGGAAAGGATGAGGTTGATGATGTTCCAGCCGCCGACGACAAGCGTGACGTCCGCTTTATAGGGCTCAGCATAGATGCGGTATATGGTGACCGCCAGCGCGATGATCTGAACGGCGAAGATGACGAAGAACGGACGGCTGATTTCCGAAAGCCGGCTGACGGCGATGGACTCATCCTTGGCGGTGACCTTGAAGGTCGGTTTGCGGGGATTGAGCATGACCGAGATCACCGCCGGCAAAAGATGTACCGTCTGAACATATTCGTAGAGCTCGGAAATCCAGGGCCAGCGGAACGACCCATAGAGATAGTTCTGCATCATCAAGTTCACGAGCATATAGGCAAGCGTATAGGCGAGAAACTCGCTGCCCGATGCCGTGAAGATCTCGAGATCGAAGAAGAGATAGCAGAGTGGCGCAAACAGGAAGATGGCGCGCGGAAACGGAAAGAGCCAGAACAGTGTCGAGGACATGTAGCAGAGCCGCTGCGGCAGCGTCAGACCGCGCTTCAAGAGCGGGAAGCGGAAGCGCAGGATCTGCATCATGCCTTGCGCCCAGCGGCTGCGCTGGCCGATGAAGCTTGCGAAAGTCGCCGGCTGCAGGCCGGCAATCAGCGGCTTGTCGACATAGATGCTGTTCCAGCCGGCGCCATGCAGCGCAAGCGCGGTTTCGCAGTCTTCCGTGATGCTGACGCCGCTAAAGCCATTTTGCGATTGCAGCGCCTTGCGGCTGAGCACGGCGGCCGAACCGCAGAAGAAGGCGGCATTCCACTTGTCGAGACCGCGCTGGATGATGCCGTAGAACATTTCGTTCTCGCTCGGCATGCTGTCGAACGTACGCAGATTGCGCTCCAGCGGATCCGGATTGATGAAGAAATGCGGGGTCTGAACCAGAAAGAGCTTCGGGTCATCCTCAAAGTAGCCGACGGTCTCGCGCAGGAAATCACGCGCAGGCGCATGGTCCGCATCGAAAACGGCGATCAGTTCGCCGTTCGAATGCTCCAACCCGTTATTGAGGTTGCCCGCCTTGGCATGTTCGTTGCGGTCGCGCGTCAGATATTCGACATCGAGATCGAGACAGAGCCGCTTGAGTTCGTCATGGCGGGCGATTGCCGCTTGCGATTCCAAAATCTTCGTCGAATTGCGCTTCTGCAAGGTGCCGCCATCGTCAAGCAGCCAGACCCTCAGCTTATCGGCCGGATAGTCCATAGCCTTGGCGGAGGCAAGCGTGTTGGCCAGAAGATTGGTGTCTTCATTGTAGGACGGCACGAAGACATCGACGCTCGGGAAGTTCTTGGTTTCGGAAGCGCGGTTGGTGCGCGGTGGTAGCGGCGTGGCGACGATGAAGAGGCTGAGCATCAGCATTGCCACGTTGTACATTTCGGCGAGGTAGAGCAGCAGGCCGGGAATGAAGTTTTCCAGCTGATTGACGGGGGGCAACGTATAGGATGTACGCCAATAGACATAGCGCAGCACGATGGCGGTGCCGAAGGCGAGGGCCACCAGCCGCCAGGTTCCCTGACGCTTGAGGATCTTGATGATCGCCATCAGAGTGACCACGACGGTGCTGGCAATCAGCTGCGTTTGAAGGTTGACCGGTAACGTGATCAGAATGATCCCGCAGAGCGCTATCACGGCCCATATCAAGATGCTGCGTGCAGTCTGCATTGGTGTCCCTTCAAAGGTATTGCCAGACGCCATCCTGGCGTCCCCAAGCGGAACCGCTGCTAGCGGCACCCCTGAGATATGCCAGTTGCCCTGTTACAGTCCGGTAAAGGCACGATCATATTGCTTGCGGTATTTGCCGGCAGTGGTGCGGCCGACGAACTCGCGCCGCTTCCGCCATTGATTTGGGAGGGCTCGTTTCCACCATCCGGCAGCGGTACGCGCGGTCCGATCATCGGCGGCAGCGCTGGTGCCGCCTGCGGCTGAGGTTGGATCACGACCGGCCGGCGCCTGATTGTCGGGCGCATTGTGACGGGGGCGGGCTGGTAGCCGATGCTGATCGGCGCAGTGCGGTAGGGTGCCGCGTCGGGATAGACCGGTTCGCCGGGCTTGCCGAGAGCAGCATCAGCACCGCGCGGTGCACCGAAAGGATTTAGCGCGGCGCCGGCAAAATGGCCGGCGATCGTATAGCCGTAGACCGTGCTCAATAGCTCGCGTTCGCTCGCGTGGGCGTCGCAGAGCCGGATGCGCACCTGCACCGTGCCGAAATTGCGCTGCTCCTGCTGTGGCGCAAAACCGGCCTTCACCTGTTGCCAGGCATAAAGACATGTATCGCCCGCCCGGCTCTGGCCGGAAGCATAGCCGAACGGCCCGTAGCTGTTCTGGACGAAGGTTGCCGAGCGCGCGAGCCGAACGCCAGGTATTGCGACCGCCATTTCGCGAGCAATCACCCGGTCACTGATCGTATCGAACGGCCGGCTCCCAAGTCCCGGATTGGGGCCTGCTATGCCTTGAAATTGGATCTTGAGGAAGTTCTGGCCTGAGACGGAAGATGACGTGGAAAGCGCGATCGTCTGCTCGACATCCTTGCCATGCCTGCGCTCGACCACGTTTATGATCGCCGGTCCACCGGGTGGCGGAAATGCCAGCGCCTTGTCACTTGTGACCGTTTCTACGCCGATCGATTGGTGAACCTGACCGGTTGTGGTGCAACCAGCCCCGATACAGGCCAACATTATCAAAACTATCGTCTTTGAAAAATGCATCTTTTAGATCGCGGCAATCCTGGTCACATTCATCGGCAAATTGCGCGACGGTCTTTAGAATCAAGCCCTTGTATTCACTATAGCAAATAAAGGTGATTATGGTTAACCGATGGTTAATTTTGCCCATTGAAGTGCCGGAAGAAGCCAGAAATGCGCAGCCAATGCGCTCCATCGTGCCGAATGCACGAAGCGCGATATTTTTCCTAAGAAGAGGCTGCAACTTCAGGCGGCAAGCCTATGAATTTCAGAATGATTTCTTTCTTCGAAATGCGATCTGGACGGCCCGGTTCAGCGCGACTGGAAGGACCGACATATGGTTCTCTCCGGCATATTCTTCAAAGGTGATCGTTCCTGTGGATGACACCAGTTTGCCCCATCTCTCAGCCATCTCGCGGGCAAGTTTTATCGTGCGTGTTTCCTTCGCACGTTCCTGTCGTTTTTGCTCTTCGGCGGTGCCTTTGTGGAAGGGCGCAAGGTTCTCGCCTTCATACTGACCGGCGGAAAGATGCAGTTCCAGGTCGAGCGGCTCTTGGTGCCTGTCGAGGAATTCTCTCTCCATCGAAAGAATTGCTGAATCTTCCCAGTAGATCGCTGGGCTTGCGGAAATCCAGCGGCTGAAGGCATCGGGTTTGCAAAACAGCGCGTAGAGCGTGAACAGGCCACCAAACGAATGGCCGAAAAGCGTCTGGCGCGAGCGGTCGATCCGAGCTTGCCGCTCTATCCAAGGCTTGAGCTCGTCCTCGATGAGCGCCAGAAAGCGTTCGGCACCCCCGGTCTTTACATCCGGCGTATCGGGAAAGAACGGCGGATAGACGCGTCCGGGCGGCGGGCTCAAATCCCAGGAGCGGCGGAGCGGGTCATATGGCTCGTCCGTGGGATAGCCGATGGCAACGATGACGCCTTCCGCGACATTGGTTCCGTTCGGATAGCTCGCCTGCACTTTCAGCGCGTCGACGGCGGTCGCAAAGCAGGCGTTACCGTCGGTCAGGTATAGGATCGGCCAGCCCTCCGGCGGTGCCGGTTTGTCCGGGCGATAAAGAAAGATCCTGTGCGGATGATCGGCATTGTCAAACTTCAGGTCGATGAATGTGCAACCGGGAAGGGTGGCCGGCGCCAGAATGGAAGCGGCATTGTATGACGATGTATGAAACATGGCCTCTCCGGCTGACCGATCATGTGGGGCGCCGGAATAACAGCGCCGATATTTGCAGAAAGATGACGAAAAGTCTCATATTATTGGTGGCGCGATCTGGCAAGCGGGCCAAATGCTTTGCTAAGCGTAATTTTCAGGTGCCTTCCGCGGTTCGGTGTTCGGCCATCAGGGGCGATTCTGCAACATGAGAGTGGAAACGAATAAAAATATGACTCTTGTACTCATGTATTCTTGACGCCGGCTACGCCTGCGAACTAATTTGCGCCATCTTTTCCGAAACGGGCAGGCGCAAAGGGCTTATGAAGCAGAAATCCCATAACTATATCAGTAATTTGACACGAAAGAGATTCCATCTTGCAAGCGGCGCCACCGCACTTGCGACAATGTTTGCTTTAAGTGGAAATGCCTTCGCGCAAGATGCTGCGGCCGATGCGAACAATGGAAATGCCACCCAGCTCGCGCCGATCATCGTCAGCGGCCAGTCGAGTGACGCAAGCGATAACACGACCGTGGCGGCGAAGAAGAGCATGGGCGCCACCAAGATCAATACGCCGATCCTCGAGACGCCTCGCTCCGTATCGGTGGTGACCAAAGAGGAGCTCGAACAGCGCGGCGCTCAGGATATCGTCGAGGCGGTACGCTATTCGGCTGGTGTCCAGACCGGCTCCTATGGCTTCGATCCGCGCTTCGATCAGGTCTATATTCGCGGCAATGATGTTACAACCGTCGGCGATTATCGCGACGGGCTTCGTCAGCCCTACATGAATTATGCGATGTTCCGGACGGATCCCTATGCGCTCGACCGTGTCGAGATCATCAAGGGACCGGTATCCGTGCTCTATGGCGCCGGTTCGCCGGGCGGCATCGTCAACAAGATATCGAAGCTGCCGACAGACGAGACGATCAGGGAGGTCGGTGTTCTCTATGGAACGTCGGATCGTGCCCAGACGATGTTCGACTTCGGCGGCAGGGTCAATCAAGACGATGACAGCATGCTGTATCGCATCGTCGGCCTGGCGCGAAAGGGCGACACCAATTTCGATATCGCCGACGATCGTTATCTGATCCAGCCGTCCTTCACCTGGAAGCCGGACGACACGACGAAAATCACCATCTATGGCTCGGCGCAATCGACGGAAACGGATGCCAATGTCGGCGCCATGATCGACCCCGATGGCAATGTTCTCGACTATCGCGACAGCGACCCGGATTACGATTATCAGAGAACCAAGCAGCAGCAGGTCGGCTATCAGTTCGAGCACGAGTTCGATGGCGGCTTCACCTTCCGTCAGAACCTTCGCTTCTCTCATCTTGATCTGAAGTCGCGTTATCTCGGCACTTACAGCTGGGTCGGCGACGTTGCCCAGCGTGGTGCGACTTCGATCGGCGACAGGATGAACGTCTTCCAGGTCGACAACCAGCTTGAATCCAAATTCGATACCGGTCCGGCAGCCCATACCATGCTGTTCGGCCTCGATTATACCCGCATGAGCGATTCCTTCGCCTATGGAATGGATGCGACGACCAGCCCCGCCTATGACTTTGATATCAGCAATCCGAGATATGGCGTATCCGGCCCGACACCGGCCTATAATTTCAGCCGGGTTGACGCCAGCCTGCAGCAGTTCGGCGCCTATGCCATGGATCAGATCGAACTCGACAGATGGCGCTTCACGCTCGGCGGGCGTCAGACCTGGGTGAAGCAGTCAACCGACACCACCATTGTCTCCACTGATACGACAACCAAAGACAGCTTCAACAAGAATGCATTTTCCTACCAGGCTGGCGCGCTCTATCTCTTCGACAACGGCATTGCACCCTTCACCAGCTATTCCACCTCGTTTAATCCGGTCACTCAGCGGTCTGCATCCGGCAGTATTCTCGATCCAACCAAGGGCGAACAGTACGAGCTTGGCGTAAAATACCAGCCGCCAGGCACCGACATTCTGCTTTCGGCCGTCGCCTATCATCTGGTGGAGAAGAACAAGCCGGTTCTCGTCGATCCGCTGATGGGCATTTATGCCTCGCTCGGTGAAGTGACCAATAAGGGGATCGAACTGGAAGCCAGGGCAAACATCACCGATGGCTGGGATGTGGTTGCCGCCTATGCCTATAACCACTCCGAAATTACGCGTGGTGACAATGCCGGAAACGCACCGGCCGTAACGCCCCAAAACATTGCCAGCCTGTGGTCGAACTACACGTTCCAGGATGATTCTGCCGCCAAGGGTTTGACCGTCGGCGCCGGCATTCGCTATACCGGCGAGACCTATACCAGCACGGCCAACACCGACAAGAATGATGCAAGCGTATACCTGGATGCGGCCGTGTCCTACGACTTCGGAGCGGTCGATCAGAAATATAAGGGCCTGATCGCATCCGTCGATGTCCGCAACATCGCCAACCGCCGCCTGACGGTCTGCAACGAAGGCTATTGCTACCTCGGGCAGGGCCGCAACATCACGGCCTCGTTGAAGTATCGCTGGTAAGCTTATCGGGGCGCCGTATTCTGTGCGGCGTCCGCTCCGCCCCGGTAGCGTCCTTTCGTCGGCTGAACTCGACCTTACTCTCAGCAATGCTACTTTGCAGCCTAAGCCTGTTGCATAAGATACCCGCATTCTTGCCGATGCGGCTATGAGGCTGTAGCTAGCAGAAAATGTGCCCGACCATCCCATCGCGAGGTTCCGTATGGCTGAGGTTCTTTTGTTCCACCACGCACAGGGATTGACCCCGGGTGTGCGAGCATTCGCTGATGAGTTGCGGGGTGCCGGTCACATCGTGCACACGCCTGACCTATTCGATGGGCGCACTTTTCAAAGCATCGAAGAGGGGCTCGCCTATATCGGCGATGTTGGATTCGACGATATGCGGGAGCGCGGCGCCCGTGTCGCTGACGATCTGCCTCCTGCGCTGGTCTATGCCGGGTTCTCGTTCGGCGTGCTGCCTGCGCAGAAGCTGGCCCAGACACGGCCTAGAGCACGAGGAGCTCTCTTCTTCCATTCCTGCCTGCCGATCAGTGGCGAATGGGCCTTCGGACCTTGGCCGGATAGCGTGCCTGTTCAGATTCACGGGATGGAAAACGACCCGATCTTCGTAGGCGAGGGTGATATCGATGCCGCCCGGGAGATTGTGGCGAAGGTCGAGGACGCGAAGCTTTTCCTCTATCCCGGCGATCAGCACTATTTCGCCGACAATTCGCTTCCGTCGTATGATGCGGGTGCAACTGCGCTGCTGACGAGCCGAGTACTTGAATTCCTGGATCGCGTCTGATCGAGGCCAGTGTTTTGGTTTGAACTTGGTTCCCAAAAGTGGTCGTGCAGCAACACAAGCAATCTGCCCGCCTTCGGCTGGCAAGCATCCCGTTTGCATTATATGCCTCAGGAAGCGGCTGCTACGTGAGACTATGCCGCCCTTCGCCGTTTCATCAGCAATATCAGCAGAAGCGGAGCGCCGACGAGAGCCGACACAAGGCCGGCTGGCATCTGATAGGGAAAGGCGATCATCCGGCCGAACCAATCCGCAAGCACCATGAGACTGCCGCCGGCGAGTGCTGCACCCATAAGCTGGGAAGCCGCGCGTCGCAGGCCGAGCTCTCGCGCCAGATGCGGTCCCATGAGGCCGATGAAGCTCAAGGGGCCGACGACCAAGGTTGCGGCCGCGGTCATGGCGGCGGCAAGGGCAAATAGGCAGGCGCGGGCGAAGTTAACGCGAATGCCGATTGCCTGCGCCGCCTGAGCCCCAAGCGGCAGCAGATCGAGCCAGCGATGAGCCAGAAAGGCAAGCGCAAGGCCGGCTATTGCTGCCATCATCGCAGAGATTGCCTTTGGTGTATCAACGAGATAAGTCGATCCGCTCATCCATTGCATCACGATCACAGCGCGCGGATCGCCGCTCGCGGCCAGCACGCTGATGAAGGAATCCAGCATGGCGCCGAGCGCGATGCCCGTCAGAAGTACTCGTTCCGGCGTGAAACCGGATCGGATGCCGAACAGGAAGATGGCCATGAGCACGGCGAAGGCACCGATACCCCCGAAGGCCAGTTGGGCGGCCATGCCGGGAGCAGGCAGAAGAAAGAGAGCGGCGGTGACGCCGAGCGTGGCGCCTGCTGAAATACCCAGAACCTCCGGACTTGCCATCTCATTGCCGCTGAGGCGTTGCAGGATCGCGCCGACGACGCCAAGCATGGCACCCGCAGCAAAGGCACCGGCGATGCGCGGCAGACGATAGGGCAATACATCGGGCCAATGGAGATGGGCGAGCAGCGTCCATGTTCCATCCGGTGCGCGCCCGAAGAGGATCGCTCCGGCCAGGAGAAGGACGAGCGCCGGAACTGATGCAAACAAGAGTAAGCGCGGCGTATGTAAGGCGCGGCTCGCATTCTGAGAGGGAGAGGGCGCGCTGCGCTGCACGGCCTTCAAACGCGGCAACATCAGCAGCAGCAATGGTGCGCCTAGCAGTGCTGTAATAGCGCCCGTCGGCAGGAAGGTCGAAGAGGCTCCGGAAAGCAGCACGAGGGCTTCATCGGTCAGCAGCAGCAATCCTGCGCCGATGAGGGGCGACCAGACGAGTTGGCTCTTCATCTGTCTAGCGCCGGCAAGCTGGGCGATGCGCGGCGCGATGAGACCGATGAAGCCGATAACGCCGACGGCGCTGGTGACGATCGCGGCGAGCGCGATCGCGATGCAAGCGGCAGCAATGCGCGTGCGCTTGACCGACAGACCAAGTCCGCTCGCGCCGCTATCGCCAAGTTCCATGAGCGCGAGCGGCCGCGCCATCAGCAAGGCCGCGGCAGACAGGATGGCGATTTTCGGGAGAAGGGAAAGCGGAATGGTCCAGCTTTGCTGCGCCAGCGATCCAGCCCCCCAGATGAAGAGGCCGGAGAGATAGCGATCGTTCATCAGCACGAGAATGGCGGCAAGCGCTCCGCTCCAGACGCCGACGATCAAGCCGGCAAGCACCAGCGCCAAGGGCGAAAAGCCGCGTCTTGCGCCGATCAGGAAGACGACTGCAGCGGTAGCGGCGCTCCCGAACAGGGCAACGGCATCGCGGCTGAGACCCTGAAGAGCGGGAAAGGCAAGCATGACGGCTACGAGCGCGAGATTGGCGCCTGCGGAAATGCCGAGTGTGGAGGGCGAGGCGAGCGGATTGCGCAGTACCTGCTGCAGCAGGCTTCCCGACAGCGAGAGTGCTGCACCGGCCAGCAAGGCGGTGACGATCCTCGGCAGCGTCGAATAGATGAGTAACAGGCGTTGCGGGTCGTAGCCTGCCTTCTGCTCGAACAGGTGTGAAAGATCCGGCGCCAGTTGATGCCAGGCAAGCAGGCTGGCGAGCGCGAACAGCGTCAGAGCCACGGCTGGAGCACCGAGGCCGTTATTTGCTTCGGTGCGGATCATGCGAATGTTTCCAGATGGTCAAGCAATATGCGCGCGAAACGCTGCGCCTCCTGCACCATGCCGAACATCAAGGTGCCCGGCAGTACGGATACCCGCCCGGCTCGGACAAAGGGTAGGCTGGTCCACAACGGACTATCCTGGAGATTGTCGAGCACGTTCGGCGGAAGCAGGGGTTCGAATGCGATCAGACGCAAGCTTTGATCGAGCGTCGCCAATTGCTCCAGCCCGATCGTCTCGAAGCCCCAGTAATCGCCCGGCCTGGTCCAGGCGTTTTTGAGGCCGATCCTGGTCATGACGTTCTGGTAGAGGCCTGCGCCGCAATAAATGCGAGCATGGCGCGGATCGACAAAATTAATGAGCGCCAACGGCGGAGGGGTGAGTTTTTTGACGCGGTTTGCGCAGTCATCGAAGAATTGTTCCGACCGGGCAAGGAATTCTTCCGCCTGTTGCCGCCGGCCGATGGCGTCGGCCAGCCGACGCGTCGCCTCGATGGAGCGCGGCAAAGCCTCGCCGCCTTCGGCATAGACCGTCAGTTCCAGGACCGGCGAAATCGCCTCCAGTTGCGGCTTCAAAGGTGCGAGATAAGGCGTGGTCAGGATCAGCGCCGGCTTGACGCTTGCCAGGACCTCGAGATTGATCTCGCTGGTGGTACCGAGATCGACGACGCCAGCAGGCATTTTCGGTTCGACGACCCATGTGTCCCAATCGGCAAGCGAAGCGATGGCGGCCGGTGTTACTCCGAGTGCCAGCAGCGTCGAGGCGAGCCCATAATCGAGGGAAACGATCGGGCCGGACATGGTTTCTGCAGCTACTCCCACTTGCGGAACGGCAAAAAACGCCGCGGCGGCAAGCAGCGTGCGTCGTGAAAGCATCAGGTTCTCGAGGCTGCTTTCAGATGACATATGCAAGCGGCGTTCCGTGTACGGGATGGGCGGTGACGCCCATGTTAGTGCCGTAGATCATATTGAGCGTTTCGGCCTTCATGAGGGTCGGCGACGGGCCTGCCGCAATGAGGCGCCCTTGCTTCAGCGCATGCAGATGATCGCAGAAATGTGCCGCGACATTGATATCGTGCAGAACGAGAATGACGCTCAGATCCTTCGTCCGGCAAAGCTCGCGCACCAGGCCGAGGATTTCCATCTGGTGGGCGATGTCGAGTGCCGATGTCGGTTCGTCGAGTAGCAGGCAGCGGCTGTCCTGCGCGACCAGCATGGCGATCCAGACGCGCTGGCGCTCGCCGCCGGAGAGCGTATCCACCATGCGGCCCGCCAAGGTATCGACATGCGTGAGCTTCATCGCTGTTTCCACCTTTTCCCGGTCGACATCGGTGAAGCGCCCAAGCGCACCGTGCCAGGGATAGCGCCCGCAGGCGACGAGTTCCTCGACGGTCATGCCGGCCGCCGATGAGGTGTCCTGCGGCAGATAGGCGACGGCGCGCGCAAAGGCCCGCATATCGTAGGAGCCGGCGGCCACGCCATCGAACAGGATGCGTCCGCCGGTGGGCTGAATCTGTCGGGCCAGCAATTTGATCAGCGTGGATTTGCCGGAGCCGTTATGGCCGATCAGACCGGAAATCTCGCCCGCCTTGAAGCTGATATCGAGCGGATGAAGAATGGTTTTCCCGTCGACCTCGAAACGCAGGCCTTCCGTCGCGAAGACCGTTGCGTGACTTTGATCGTTTCCGGTGATCCTATCGTTTTTCATTGTCATTCCTGCTGAAGCCCACCGGCTCCCTCCGGTCGCCGGTGAGCGATGCGTTAGTTGATCGAAGTCAATGGCTTGACGAAGAAGAGACACGGATCGCTTTCGCGCCAGAGGGTTGGAAATATCTCGGCGCGGATGAAGCCGTTTCTGTCGTAGAAGGCACGCGTCTTTTCATACTGCGGTTCGTCCCGGCCGCGCGGCGCAAGCGTCTTGACCGTCAGAAGCTTGCAATCGGAAGAGCGGGCGAAGGTCTCTGCCGCGGACAGCAATCGCTTGCCGACGCCGCTGCGATGATGCCGGGGCCGCGTTGCGATCACGAGAATCTCCATCGCAGATGGCGGATGGGCGCGCAGCGACACGAAGCCGGCCACAGTATCCTCCTCGACGCAGCCGAACATCGGCAGGTTTTCCACTGCGCCGGCGCAAGCTTCGATGACATCCGGATCGGCGAACCAGTCGGTGAGTTCCGACATGATGTCACGACAGATGGCACCCTTCGATTCGGTTATCTCGATGGTTTCCTGCATCTATTCCTCCCTTTCCTCGTTGTGGAGCACTGATTGCAGACCGGGAGAGTGCACGGCCATCAGGCCCGCATCTCCCGCACGGGTGCCGGCCGGTTTCGCCTGTGAGTACCGCCTGCATCGCAGTCATGCCCGGCTTCGAGCGAGATTGCGGCGAGGCACCGCGAATGAGCTTCGCGCAGAAGTCCGCATACGAGCGCGCAGGACACACCTGCCTCTTTGGCGATGGTTTTCTGAGGGACATCGTCGAAATAATGCTCCTCATAGAACTTTCTGGTTCTTGCGGGCATGGCTTCGACGGTGCAGCGGAAGGCCTTATAGGCTTGAGCTTCGTGAAGATGTTCCTCGGGACTTCCATAGGCGGAGGTATTGCCGCCGACTTCCTCTTCAAGGAAAAGGCCGCGCTCATATTGCAGTCGCCGCATATGATCCGTCGCCAGATTGCGCACCATGCGCATCACATAGGGCGCGGGTGCCGCTATATCTTCCTTCAGCGGTTTGGAAACCAGCTGTAGGAGAACCTCTTGCACCACATCCTCTGCCAAGCTCATGCAGCCAGTGATCCGGCGTGCGACGGAGAGGAGCTTCGGATAGGCGTGAAGTGCTGTTTGGAGTTGCTCATTGGAAGTCGACTGCGAATGGGTGGCAATCATGTCGGGCTCTCGCTGAAATCCAAAGTTGCATTTCTGTGTGTCCCTCTTTTTGAGAGGGAACCTATAAAACATGACAATGATAGTCAAGATAGCAGAGTCGAAAAGTGAAGCATCTCGTAAATCGAGGCTTATCCGACTGATTTTATTTCAATTTTTTTGCCGATCTAGAAGAAAATCCCGCTTTTGTGATGCTGCCATTTCGGTCTTGTTGCAGCTCTGGATGTCGCGATAGCCCATTGAAAATCCCCACTTTCTCCATTGCTGATCCGGCCTGAATGGATGAAAAATGCTTCGCCCGACATCTGACCTTTGCTTTCAAAGGTTGTATCACCTGGCATCAATATCACGCTTTGCGGGTCGGCCAGAAAACCCTGGCCGAAGCATTTCAGCGCGGCCTCTTTCTGGACCCAACAGGCGAGAAAAACATCGCGGCGATCTCGCTCATCCAATTGATGCACCTGATTGAGCTCTTGTTCGGAAAGGATCATCGGCATGATCTCCGAGGCTTCCTTCTCCGAAAATGCGTCGAGGCGCTCGATATCGATGCCGATGTGGCCGCCGCGACAGATCGCGAGCGCTACGCCGTCTTTCGTGTGTGACAGATTGAAGTCGATGTCGGGATAATCGCGCAGGTAGGGCCTGCCGGAAGGGGTAATCGCAAGACAAAGTGCTTGCGGGGCGCAGCCAAGCCGATTGGCGAGAATGCTTCGGCATAGGACCCGCCCAGCAACGAAAAGGCGCCGCGCCGAGCGTGATTTGAATGCTGCGGCACGGCTTTTTTCTGCCTCGCTCAAAATCGAGTCCGGTACGGGATGCCCGTCAGGCAGGTGCAGGCTATGAAGTTCCACCTGCGCCGTCTCTTCCCCCGATTGGCCCGTCTTCACCTATTCGGCTGCCTGTCCCATGTGAGAGGGAAGGTTCGAGGCCTGTCCGTGTGTTTCCCACTGTACGATGGGATCGAGCTGATCGAGATCGAAATGCTGGCGGCCGAGCAACGCGTTGGCGATGACCGCGCTGCGCCATGCGGCAAGGCTGAGCTGCGGCTCGGCAATGCCGTGGCTATGGCGTCCGGCATTGAGAACGAAGATGCGGTTATCACGTGGCCCATCCCATCTGAGCGAGAAATCGCTTTCCAGCACCGGTTCGCCGATGGAGTTGAGCTCGATGCGATTTTCGAGCGAATGCAGAAACTCCGGAAGCACGAAACGATAGCCGGTTGCAAAGACGACCATGTCGACCGTCAGTGTCTCGATGGTGTCATCGAAGCCGTTGCGCATGGTCAGCGTGATTTCGGGACCATCCTGCTCGGCTGCGATGACGTTGCGGAAGGGGCGCAGCGATATGCCGTGATCGGGGTTACCGGCGGCATCGAACTTTCGCTCGTAGAGCCGGCGATAAAGCTTCTTCAAGGTGGAGGCGGAAACGCCGTCGCTCGCCAGTACCTGCCGGCGCGTGTGCGTGAGCCGCAGCTCCTCGGACAGTCCGTGGAAACGCTCCATATAGCCTGGCGTGAAGAGTTCGTTGGTGAAGGGCGTCGCATCGAGCGGCTCGAAATTCGGCCGGCGGCTGATCCAATGGATAGACGAAACCCTGTTCAGATCCAGGAGCGCTTCGACGATCTCAGCGCCGCTTTGGCCGCCGCCGATAACGGCTATGCGGGGCGCTCTGACATCACCGATGCGCTGCATCGCTTCGCTGCTATGGAAGGTCAAAGATTTGGGCAGTTGCTCGGCCCAGCTTGGCCGAGAGGGGATCTTGCCGACGCCGACGGATAGATTACGGGCGCTGATCGCGCCGTCGTCGGTGATGATGGCGAAGAAGCCGTCATTGGCATGGACTTCACGCACGCTGTTGCCGAAGCGGAGCGAGGCCAGGCCGCGCGCGACCCATCCGAGATAGTCGGCGAATTCCTTGCGCGGAACGGCTTCATATTCCGCATTGAGAAACTGATAAAAGCGTTTATGCGCAACAAGATAGGAGAGAAAGCTCCAGCGGCTTGTCGGATTGGTGGCGGTGACCAGATCCTTGAGGATGGATGTCTGCATTTCCGCACCCGGCAGCATCATTCCCGGATGCCATGCGAAGGATGGACGCCGTTCGAAGAAGCGGACGGAAAGTTGCGGTATAGAATCGAGCTGAGCGGCAAGGCTGAGGTTGAAGGGACCGATTCCGGCCCCGGCGAGGTCGAGCACGTGCGATGTCATGATGCAGCTCCAGAATGATGTCGAAGAGGGGGTTACTTGACGGCGTCTTTGGACAGCGGCGCCGGCGCAAAAGCATGGTCGAGCCGCCGGGCGAACCGCTGATGGAAGGGCGTTTTGCCGATGATCGTCAAATGGTTGGTGCCGGTGACGATCTCCGATGCCGTCGCGTTTGGCGAATATCGCCGCCAGTCGATGACGTTGAGGGCACGCGTGAGAGAATCTTCGGCCGCAAAGGCATGGATGCGGAAATCGGATTGCTCCAGGCGGTAATTTCGAAAGATCATCGCATTGTCGATGAGGATCCAGAATGTGTGCTCTTCCGAGCCGATATCGGGACCATCCGTTGGCAGTTTGACGTTATGCTTGACGATATGATGAAGGAACTGTTCGTAGACCTCCTCGTTCATGGCGGTGAAAAGTCTCTCCCAGTCCTCGCGCATCGGCGTAGTCGCAAGCCAGCTCTGCACGGCGGCATGGGTGCGATCGCGGATACCGTCCTCGAAGTGCGGCATAATGCCGACGGTGAACTCCTCGTCCATGTCGCAGACATCGACCATGCCGATCATGCACAGGTCGATATCGTTGCCGAGCTGACGCGCGGCCTCATAGGCGAGCAGCCCGCCCCACGACCAGCCGAGAAAGGCGCAAGGCCTACCCTTGGCTTGTCTGCGTACGGCTTCGGCGTAACGCGCGGTGATATCTTCGACGCGGGTGCTGAGCGTCTTGGTCTCGGTCAGCGAATAGCAAATGAAGCCGGTCGCCGGCTGTTCCGGACCGAGATAATCGACGAGGCGCATATATTCGCGCGTGCTGACGAGGAGGCCCGGGAAGCAGTAGAGCACCGGCCGGTCACCGTTGCGTCTGAGGTAGACGACATCGACGCCGGTTTCGTCGCGACTGCCGTCGATGGCGAGCGCAAGATCGCGCACGGTAGGGTGATTGAACATATCGGCGATCGTCAGCGGCCATTCGGGATGGCGCGTCTTCAGGCGCGAGACGATGCGCACGGCCATCAGAGACTGTCCGCCAATATCGAAGAAATTCTCCGTGACACCGATATCGCCGATGTCGAGGATATCCTTCCAGACATCCAGGATCGCTTTTTCCTTGTCATTGGCAGGTGCTGCCATTTCGCGTTCGATGCGCGGTGCGGGCAGGGCCGCGCGGTCCAGCTTGCTGTTCGGCCCCATCGGCAGCTTGTCGATCAGCATGATGGTCTGTGGCACCATGTAGTCGGGCAGGGCCGTCATGGCGGCGCGGCGCAGCTCGGTCACACTCAAGCTCTCGCCCTCGCGCTGCACAACATAGGCGACCAGAGAACTGCGGCCGCCGTCATTGTGCAGCAAGATGACGGCCTCGGCGACACGCCGATCGGAGCGCAGCACGGCTTCGATTTCGCCCGGCTCGATGCGGAAGCCGCGCAATTTGATCTGGTGATCGACGCGGCCGGCGAATTCGACGATGCCGTCTTCCCGCCAGCGGCCGAGATCGCCGGACTTGTACAGTCGTCCGCCAGGCGTGAAAGGATCCGGAATGAAACGATCCGCCGTCAGCTCCGGCTGGCCGAGATAGCCGCGTGCTAGGCCGCTGCCGCCGATATAGATTTCGCCCATCACGCCGACCGGAACCGGCGCAAGGTCGGCATCGAGCACATAGATGCGCCGATCGCCCACGCCGCGGCCGATGGGTGCGACCGTTCCCTCGAAGCGGGTGCCAGCCGGAATCTTCCAGATCATCGGCGTCATGATCGTTTCGGTCGGGCCGTAGCCATTGATCAGCAGCTGCGCCTTCAGGTTCTCGGTGATCATGTCGAACACCGCCTGCGACAGCGCTTCGCCGCCGAAGGAATAAAGCCGCAGCCGCGGGATTTCGCCGTTTTCCCCGGCATATTCGGCAAGGCCGCGGACATAGCTGGTGGGCAGGCTGGCATTATTGACGCCGTGTCGCTTCATCGCCGCGAAGGCATCTTCTGGTGTGGCGAGCTTGTCCTGCGTCAACACCACACCTCCGCCGGCCATCAGCGGCACCATCCAGCGCTCATGGCCGCCGTCCGAGGTGAAGGGAAGCACGGGATATTCGCAGGATTCCTCGCTCATCTCGTAGATGCGCAGGGTCGCCTTGCAATGGTGCGCGAGTGGTCCGTGCTCGACCGCCACTCCCTTCGGGACGCCTGTCGAGCCTGACGTGTAAATCACATAGGCAAGTTGCTGTGGGGCAATGGTCGTTGCCGGCGCGCCCACGTTCTCCGCGGACAGGTCGATGGCATCGAGATTGAGATAGGGCGTGGCGATATCGCTCGGCAAGTTGGCGATGTGCTTTGCGCGGGAAATGACGAGCGAGAGGCCCGGGGCCGTCAGGATGTGACGATTGCGCGCTTCAGGATGATCCGGCTCTACCGGCGTGAATGCGCCGCCAGCCTTCAGCACGGCAAGAATGGCGATGATCGCGTCGATCGATTTTTCAAGGGCGATGGCAACGCGCTTTTCCGGGCCGATCCCCATCGCGATCAACCGATGAGCCAGCCGGTTGGCGGCAGCTTCGAGTTCGCCGTGTGTCACGGATTTCTCACCCTGTGCGACGGCAAAGGCGCTCGGCCGCCTTTTCGCCTGCGCGGAGATGACCTCGTGGATCGGCGTGCCGTCGTCGGGCTCCGGCGCGTCCGGATAGGGTGCCGAAAGCCTGTCCAGCTCTTCCGGTGACACGAAGGGAATATGTTTGACCTGAAGGTCGGGGCTCACCTGTAACTGCGCAAGTGCCAAGGCAAGATCGTCGGCGAAGCGTATGATTTGTTTTCGATCATGCT
The DNA here is from genome assembly GCF_057784395.1 of Martinezella sp. CNPSo 3957. NCBI lineage: Bacteria > Pseudomonadati > Pseudomonadota > Alphaproteobacteria > Hyphomicrobiales > Rhizobiaceae > Martinezella > Martinezella sp. CNPSo 3957. The sequence goes on along the minus strand of NZ_JBXSOU010000019.1, from coordinate 76,234 downwards.
TCTGCGGGTCGAAGCCGATGCCGATACGCAATTTGCCGATGGATGCGGGGGAAACGGTAACGACCAGATCGGCATCGCGGCGCGCCGGCGGTTCGATGGGGCTGCGCAGCGTGACTTCGTTCGAGGTTGCTTGCAGGAGATGCAGGGGCGGACGCACATCGAGGAGCGTCTTGACGAGGCCGGTGGTGTCGAAGGATTCGTCCCGTCTTATCAACGCATCGGCAAGAGCCTCGAAGGGTAGGGATTGCCTGATAGCCATATCGATTTCCTTGACGAACGCGTTACGAACGTCCTTGAGCATCATGGTGCCGTCGAGTTCCTGCGTCAGGATCAACACGTCCTCGCAGCGAGCGGCAACTTTCTGCCTTTCCGGCCGCGTGACCAGGCCGATCCTTTGAGTGCCGTATCCGGTATGGCGCCGCAGGGCGATCCCAAGGGCGGCAAGCATATCGCCGGAGGCGTTAGCGGACGATTGTACCGGCACTTCGAGAATATGCTCGAACCAGGCCTCGTCGACCGTGTTTTTTCCCGCCGATGTTTGCGGCGGGAGTGACGCAATGTTCTCCTGAGCCGTCAGCCGCTGGAACCAGAAGTCGACCAGTTCTGGTGCCGCATGGCGCGGTGCGCCATTGGCAATCATCCACGAGGCGGCGTCGGGCAGTACGGTCTCTGCGATATCCGCCGGGTCATGACCGTCAATGTTGTGAAGGAAATCCGTCGCAAGCAGGTCGAGCGCCGCAGCGTCGACAAGGATGGCGTGGAGGGAGAATAGGGCGCCCACCGCCCGCGCTTCTTGCGTCAGGAGGATGAAGCGGGCCGGATTGCCATCGGTAAGGTCGATCGGGCGGGCCTGTTCCGCTGTGGCAGCCGCGGTCAGCGCGTCGTCCAGGTTTTCGCCTGCAGTCAACTTCGTCTCGATGATCTCGACGAAACGGCCGTTCCTCAGGATCTGCTGGACGGCGCCGCCTGCCCGTGCCTCGAATTCCGAGGTAATGAGGGGATGTTGCCGTGAAAGCTTTGACAGGCCCCGATGCGCGACAGCAAGAGGGACGGGAGGAAACGCGATGGCGAGTATTTGTCGCCCGTAGACGACTTCGTTACCAGTCTCGGACAGGAGCCAGATACGTGACTGTGTCGGCGATAGGGAGCATTTGGCGAGAAAATCCGTATCGTTTGCTGCCTTGGCGTTGCGATCGTGGATAGTCATTTCTTCGCCGCTCTCCTTGAATGTATTGAAATACATATCCAATCGATCGAAATGCAATAACGTATACTTCTCAATATCTATGAGAGATATTAAGTTCAATCGATCGATATCCATGTCTTATGGCGTCGATAAACTCGGACATTCCGAAAGTTACGTCGACGTAGCTGCATAACGAATGGGGTTTCGGAAAATTCAGATGATTTTCGAAAAATATTTTTTGGAAAATATTTTGAATTTTTACTGACGTCGTTCGTCACCGCAGAACTAGCGCTGTGTTTGGCCTGCAGATTTCAACCGGCGTGGTTCTGAAGATATGGAGATGAAAGATGGATGCTTCCCTGGCGATCAGGAGCGATGGGACGGCGGAGAAATCCTTTGATCTGCGCCTGCCGGCTTCGGGCTTCGAGAGCAGCGCGCTTGCCTGCGGCCAGCCACTCATCATATCGGCAGGGCATGCACCGGGGAGTTTCCGTGTCGAGTATCACGGAGTGAAGATGGCCTCAGGTCATCTATCGGGTCCGGCCACCAATCTCCTCGTCTTCGATACAATCTCTACCGCAGTCCCGCCGCTTTCTGACGAGGATATCGTCAACGCCGTGTCGGAAGCCGTTCTGGCATGCAATCCACAGCTGGACTGCTTCGAGATCGCGCTTGCGGATGAGGATCTTGCAATGCGACTGCTGGAAACCGGCGCGATCGACCGGCGCGGCGAGCGCCTGATCGTGCGGCCGGAATCCTTTTTCCAGCAGGCAAGATCCTGGCTCGGACGTGCGCCCAAGGCCTATCCGGAATCTCCGATCCTGACGAATGGTGCCCTTCATCCGCAGCGGCCGCCGAAGCCCGCCGGCCGTGTCTACAGCCGCTTCATTCCCTGGCTGAATACCCAGCTTGGCTTCCATGTCGCCGATATCGAGGCCGATCTTCCCCATTTCCATCGCTGGATGAACGATCCGAGGGTTGCCGCCATATGGGAAGACAGCGGCGATCTTTCCTATCATCGCGATTTCATCGCCGGCCGCCTTGCCGATCCCCGCACTCTGCCGCTGATCGGAACCATCGGGGGTGTGCCCTTCGGCTATTTCGAGCTCTATTGGGCGAAGGAAGACAGGATCGGACCGCATTACGAGGCCGACGGGTATGACCGAGGCTGGCATGTGGCGATCGGCGAGGATGATTTCCGCGGGAAGGCCTTCGTTAGCGCCTGGCTGCCGTCGCTGATGCACTACATGTTCCTGGCCGATCCACGCACACGACGTATCGTCGGCGAGCCGATCCATCATCACACCCAGCAGATCCGCAATCTCGACCGTTCCGGCTTCGCCAAGGTCAAGCATATTCAGTTCCCGCACAAGAAGGCGCTGCTGGTCATGCTCCTGCGTGAGCGCTTCTTCATGGACCGGCTGCTGTTGCCGGATCTCACCGGCTTGTCCACAGAGGATGGGCAGCCTGTCCTTGGCTCGCTGGCGCGAGGCGCCTGATGAAAACAGCCGTCGATATGAACGATCCGCGCGTCAAGCGGCTCGTTCTGGCGGTCGCGCTTCCGGCCGTGGCAGGACTTGCCGCCAGTGCCGGCCATCATGCGATCAACGCGATCTTCCTGGGAACGCTCGGCCCGGACATGCTGGCAGGCATCAGTCTGGTCATGCCACTGTTTTTGCTTGTCGCGGCCGCCGGTCAGGGGCTGGGTATCGGGCTTGCGACGCTGCTTGCGCGCTACCTTGGCGAAGAGGATCTCAAAGCCGCTGCATCGGTCGCCACGACAGCGCTCGCGGCGACGGTCCCGCTCGGCGTTTTCTTGTCGATCCTGATCTATTTCGGCCTGCCGGATTTTGTCGGCGCACTTGGCGCCAGCGACAATCTCCTCGCTCCTGGGCTCGATTATGGGCGGCTGCTTGCTTTCGGTCTGACACTCGGGCTTTTGCAGGCTATCTGCGATTTCATAGCGATCGCCGAGGGCAATTCACGCTTCTCGATGATCGTGCTGATCGCGAGCTTCGCCTTGAACGCGGTTCTCGATCCGGTCTTCATCTTCCTCTTCAAGCTCGGCGCGTCCGGCGCGGCACTAGCGACCATCGTATCGTCCATTGCAGCCCTTGCATGCTATGCCGTCTACTTTCTGCGCCGATGGGGAACGGTGAGCGTGACCGGCGGGGCGATATGCTGGCAACTGCTTTGGCCGATCGCGCGGATCGGCCTTCCCGCTGCCGCAACAAGCATTGTCACGGGCCTCGGCTTTCTGGTCCTGATGCGGGAGGCGGCGGTCCATGGCGGCGATAAAGGTGTCGCGGCAACGGCGATTGCCATCCGTCTGATGACCTTGGGACAGCTTCCGTTGTTCGGCTTTTGCCTCGGTGCCCAGAGTGTTGTCAGTCACGCCTTTGGCGCCGGCGATGCTGAGCGGCTTAAAGCCGTTATTCGGTTCATGCTGGCTGTGACGATACCGGTCGCATTGCTCTATTCTATTCTGCTGTTCTTGGCTGCCGAGCCGATCGCGCGCCTGTTCACGGATAGCCAGGACGTCGTGGATGAGGCAGTCGCCTGGCTGCGGTCCCTCTTTCCTATCTTTCCGCTTGCGGCCTTTCAATCCGTCCTGCTCGTCATGCTGCAATCGCGGGGCAGGGCGGGTCTGTCCGCCCTCGTCGGGCTTGCGCCGCAGGGCTATCTGCTGATCCCGCTTCTGCTCCTGCTGCCGCTTTGGATGGGCTTTGCCGGCGTTTCAGCCGCCGTGGCTACCGCTGCCATCCTTGCTGCCATCCTCGGCGGTCTTGTCTGCTGGCGGGAATGGCTCGCCATTCTGCCGGCCGACGCACCCGGCCGCCTTGTTGGCCAATCGACACTTCACTCCTGACCCAAGAGGACCGCCATGAACGAGACGCCGAGATTCGATGCCTACCGCCACGCCATTCCCGATACGCTGATGCCGCCGCGCGACGATCCCTTCGATGCCGCCGTGCCGCCGATCTATCAGACATCCCTCTTCCTGTTCGATAGCTACAAGGAGCTGGAGGACGTCTTTGCCGGTCGTTCGAAGAAGCCGATCTATTCGCGCGGCGACAATCCGACCGTGCGGCTTCTGGAGCGCAAGATCGCCGAAATGGAGGGCGCGGAAGAGGCGCGTGCCTTCTCGAGCGGCATGGGCGCGATTGCTGCCGCGGTTCTCGCCTTCGTCGGCCCAGGCGATCGTATCGTCACCGTCCGGCACGTCTATAGCGATGCCTTCCGCTTCTTTGAAAAAATCCTGAAGCGCTTCGGTGTCGTCGTCGACTATATCGACGGCACCGATACGGGGGCTATGCTTGCCGCACTTCCCGGCGCCAAGCTCGCCTATCTCGAAAACCCGACATCGATGGTTTTCGAGTTGCAGGATCTGACTGCGATCGCCGAGGCCGCTCGCCGCCATGGCGTCGTAACAATGGTCGACAATTCCTGGGCAACACCGCTCTTTCAGAAGCCTCTCTCCGTCGGTATCGATATCGTCATTCACGCGGCCTCGAAATATCTCGGCGGCCAGAGCGACACGGTTGCAGGTCTGGTTACCGGCTCGAAGGCGCATATCGACCGGATCAACAGCGAAATCTACCCCTACACGGGTGCGAAGCTCGCGCCGTTCGAGGCATGGCTCGTGCTGCGTAATCTCGAGACACTGCCATTCCGCATGCGGCATCATCATGAAGCCGGGCTCGAAGTGGCATCCTGGCTTGATGCCCATGCGGATGTGACCAATGTCATGCATCCGGCACTCGGCGACCATGTCGGGAAGCGTACCTTCAGCGGCTTTGGTGGGCTGTTTTCCTTCGAGGTCTCAGAGCACATCGATGTAGCCGATTTCGTCGATGCGTTGCGCCTCATTCGCATCGGTGTCAGCTGGGGTGGACCGGAGAGCTTGGTGGTGCCGGCAAAGGCAGCTCTCAGCATTTCGCCGGAGACGAATGTCTTCGCGCGCTTTGGTGTCAGCGAGCGAACGATCCGCCTGAACGTCGGACTGCACTCGGCCAAGGAGATCATTGCCGATCTCGAGCAGGCCCTTGTTGCCGCGAGGCGCTAGCCAGCTGCAACACTCTTGTATTCAGAAAGGGGTGGAGTGACACGGTCGCTCCGCCCATACTATTATTCATTGTTGATCCATTCCCGCCCCGACCCGATCGAGACAAGATGACCATCCCTTCCAATGAAACGCTGAGCGCGCTTGCCGCCGAATATGGGACGCCGCTCTGGATCTATGATGCTGCCGCGATCCGCCGCCGCATCGCCCAACTCTCCGCCTTCGACGTTATCCGCTATGCGCAGAAGGCCTGTTCGAACATTCATATCCTGAAAGAGATGCGCAAAGCGGGCGTGCGGGTTGATGCCGTCTCGCTCGGCGAGATCGAGCGGGCGATGCGGGCAGGTTTTTCCGCCGGCAATGCGTCGGGAGAAGCGGAGGTCGTCTTCACCGCCGACGTCTTCGATCGGCCGACGCTGGAACGCGTCATTGCCGACAAGATCGAGGTAAATATCGGTTCCATCGACATGCTGCTTCAGCTGGGAGAGCGCTCGCCGGGCCATAGGGTTTGGCTGCGCATCAATCCGGGCTTCGGGCATGGCCATAGCAAAAAGACCAACACCGGCGGCGAAACCAGCAAGCATGGCATCTGGTTCGAGCAGTTACAGGAGGCCATGGCGCTGACGCGGCAATATTCGCTGAAGCTCGTCGGGTTGCACATGCATATCGGCTCCGGTGTCGATTATGGACATCTGCAGCGTGTCTGCGGTGCAATGATCGGATTCTGCCGCACGCTGGATGTCGATATCGAGGCCATTTCCGCCGGCGGCGGCCTGTCTGTGCCTTACAGGGAGGATGAGGAGGAGATCGATCCTGCCCATTACTTTTCGCTCTGGGACAAGGCCCGGCGCGAGATCGAGACGCATGTCGGCCATCCGATCCGGCTTGAGATCGAGCCGGGCCGCTTCCTGACAGCGGATGCAGGCGTATTGCTGGCAGAAGTGAGGGCGGTCAAGATGATGGGCCGCAACCGCTTCGTGCTTGTCGATGCCGGCTTCAGCGATCTCGCCCGGCCGGCGATGTATGGCAGTTACCATCACATCGCGGTCATTCCGGGCACGGCGCCTCGCAGTGCTGCCGGAACAATCTTCCCCACCGTTGTCGCAGGCCCGCTCTGCGAATCGGGCGATGTCTTCACGCAGACCGACAACGGCACGGTGGAAACCCGCGATTTGCCCGAAGTCCATGTCGGCGACTATCTCGTGTTTCATGGTGCCGGCGCTTACGGCGCGACGATGTCATCGAACTACAATAGCCGTCTCTATGCGCCAGAAGTGCTGATCGACGGCGAGACGCATCGATTGATCCGCAGGCGGCAAACGCTGGATGAATTGCTTATGCTGGAAGGCATTTAAACGCGGCCGATTTCCAGGCGAAAGACGAGCCTTAACTTCGGCCAAGCAGGGGCTTTTCCGCGGTTGCGAAATGAATATAGTGGCCACGTCCGCGTGTCGTGTCCGACTGCTCTCTTATCATCTCTGGCCGCAAGGCGTGAAAGTTCTGCACCGCTATGCTGGCCTGGCTTGATCAGAAAACCGAAATTGTCGAACACGCCGATCAATCCTCGCACTATTTCGAGCCGGCTCACGCAGCTTATTATAACGGGAAGCCCGGCCAGCCGTTGAAGCTGATGCTGCAGGCGCGCAGCGACTTCCTGTCGATCTGGCGCCGCGCTGATTATCGCGAGCATGTGGCGGAGTTCAAGCTTCTGGGCCGCCAGCTCATCATCGTCAATTCGCCTGAAGCCATCCGCTATGTGGTGGCGAAACGCCATGAGAATTTCGAGCGCAAGACGCCGCAGATGCGCCGCGCGCTGGAATATCTTTTGGGCGATGGTTTATTCATATCCGATAAGGAAACCTGGAAACAGCGCCGGCCGCTGGTCTCCGATATCGTGCATAAAAACCGCGTGCCGGCCTTCGGCGCGATCATGCAGAGCACGGCAAGCGAGCTTGCCGATCGCTGGCAGAGCCTGGGTGAAGGCGCTGAAGTCAACGCCCTGTTCGAGATGGCGGGGCTGACGGCGGAGATCATTTCCCGCAGTGTCTTCGGCAATGACCTCGGCGAAGAAAGCGCCAATGCGGTGACCGAAGGGTTTGCGAGCTACCAGTCGCTGGTCGATTCCGTCAATTTCGGCTATTTTCTAGGCTTCGATGAAGGTTTGCCGATCATCAAGACGCCGAGCTTGAGTCGATCGGTGAAGCGCATTCACCGGATTATCGATCAGGTGATCGAAGATCATCTGGCCGGCAAGGGTGATAACAGTTCCATGGTCGAACTGCTGATCCGTCGTCAGCAGCGCAATCCCGAGCTGAAACTCGATGTCGTGGCGCTTCGCAACGAGGCTGCCACCATCTTCATGGCTGGCCACGAAACGACTGCGGCAACGCTGACCTGGGCCTGGTACCTCTTGGCAGGTGCGCCCTGGGTGGAAGAGGCAGTTCATGCGGAAATCGACGCCGTCTGCGGCGATCGGGTTCCCTCGATCGATGATGTTGCGAAGCTAGACTGGTGCCGTGCGGTCATCGAAGAGACGCTGCGCCTCTATCCTCCCGTGCCGATTCTAGCACGACAGGCGGCCGAGGCCGACCAGATCGGCGACGTGAAGGTACGCAAGGCCGCATTGGTGCTGATCGTGCCCTGGATCCTGCATCGCACGGATTCGCTCTTTCCCGAGCCGCATCGCTTTCACCCCGAGCGTTTCCTCGGCGAGACACGGCCGACGCCCTACAGCTATATTCCCTTCGCGGCCGGCCCGCGCGTATGCCCCGGTCTGCAGTTCGGCCTTACCGAGGCGATCCTTTGCCTGGCGATCCTGGCCAAGCGTTTTCGTGTCCGGATCAGGGATGGACACAAGGTTCAGCCACAATGCCGTCTGACGCTGCGTCCGTGTGAGGGCATGCCCGTCACATTGCATCGGCGTCGGGGATGACGGCTGGGGACGAAGGCGACGAAAGAGTTGTCGCGTCAAAGCGCAAGGCGTGGACCTATGAGCCTGCCAAGGCCCCGCCCTTGGCCGATTTCGCAGCCGGCGGTAACCACCGCAAGGCATTTCTGCGCTACTGGGTCTTCGAGAATATCGACAATGCCGTCGATCTCTTCTTCTATTTTTCCTTCATGCTCTTGCCGGCCAGCGTCTGCTCGGATCTCGGCGGTTGGCTTGGGCGTCTGCTTGCTCCCCGCTTTCATAAAGCGGCTTACACGCGCGCGGCAGCCAATCTCAAGACGATAAGGCCCGAACTCACGGATATCGAGCTCCAGCGGCTTCTCGATGCCTATGCCGATTCTCAAGGGCGGCAGATGGCGGAATATTCTGTCGTGCCGAGACTGGCACGGTGGCACGTCCGCATGATTGGCACCGAAGGGTTGGTTGAGCGTTGCAGCCAAGGCCCGGTGATCTTCATTGCGCCGCATATCAGCAACTGGGAAGTGCTCTGGCATTGTCTTCTCGATATGGGGCTTAATGTCACCATGAATTACGACCCGCCCAAACGCCGCTCACGCCACTATATCGTCAATCGGCTGCGCAAGGGAGCGGGGCTCGGAATCTTGAAGCCCGGCCGCAGCTTCGTCCGCCCGGCTCTGAGAATCCTGGAAAACGGCGGCAATCTACTGATGTTCTGTGACGAGGGATTTAACGGACGTATCCGAGCGCCATTCTTGGGCAGGCCTGTGCACCTTGAGGGCAATTATGCGCTCATTGCGCGAATGGCGAGGAAGACAAATGCGTTGATCTATCCGATTTATATCGTTCGGGAGAAGGGGGCGCGATTTGCGCTAACAACCTTGAAGCCTTTCATGCTCCCCGAAAAGTTCGGCGTTGAGGAACATCTTGTTCAGGAGGTCGCGCAATTGAATGCCGTGATAGAACCGGTAGTGCGCTTGCATCCAGAGCAATGGTATTTTGTCGATAATCGACTGTAGCGACAAGCGAGATTCAATTTGAGCATTTCGTAATTGGCCATTTAGATATCGCACCACCTTAGTCAGCTTGCGAAGCTTACGCATTATCTGTGACCACAGGTTGCGATGTGATTTAGGAGATCGAAGCCTATAAGCTATAAGGCCAGGCACAGAGGCGATTTCTAAGGGCTCACAGCGCCCTTGAGCTAAGATTTTTTAGCCGTCACTTCCGGTTTTTACCAGGGGTGATGGCAATCTATGGCCCGCTGTCGAGGGATGATGCGCCGTTCAATGAGCTCAATCGCTATGAACTGAACGGCCCCTATTCGGCCAGCAAGGCGGCAGGCCTCACCTTCGGTTCACTCAGGAATAGCGCGCCGCAATCTGTCGCAGCGTGGCCATGTCCGAGGTGCTGCCCGCCTTATCCGTCGTCCAATCTAGAAAGGCGCGGATGCGGCGGGCGACCTTTTCGGGGTGATGCTGGCTGATGTCGGAAATGCGATGGTCGAGGAAGGGATTGCGGAAGCGGTCGAGCGTCGTTGCGACATAGGCTTTTGCCTCGTCGCCCATACCGTTTGCGGCAAAGCCGGGCAGCACTTCGCTTTCATAGAGGGTGTCTAGCCTGGTCCGTATATTTTTATCGGCCAGGATGGCACGCACGGTTTCATCCGCCGGCCGGCCTTCGCGCTGCCAGATTTCGGCAAGAAACGTGTGGCCGAGATTGAGGATATGCAGTTTCAGGCGCTCGTAAGGTTCGAGATCGTCCGTCAGCACGATGCTCGGATGTTGGCATGGCGCTCGCACGCCGGGCGCGCGCTTGATCGCCCATAGAGCATAAGGTTCGGCAACGGCGCCGATCGGTTCAATCGGCTCGGAAACAATACGATCGACCAGGGTTTCGGCGAAGGCGACGTGGCCGTCGAGCCAGTCATAAAAACCAGCCGCCACATTGTTGAGCCTGGCGCAATCGACGACCGCCTGTTTCAGAACGCGGCCATTGCCCGTTATCAGTTCGCAGGGAAGGATGACCAGGGGGCGGGCGGAGGCCTGCCAGCGTTGGACGAGGAGGGCGGCAAGCTTTGCGGGGAAGGATCGAGGAACATCGTCATTCGAGCCGAAACGATCCTCCTCAGGCCAGGTCTGGTAACCGGTGTCGCCGGTGTTGGAGACGACGAATTCGGCATCCTCGGCAAAGAGTTTCGACAACTCCTTCCAATGCTCGACCGCTGAAAGGCCCCGATCAACGCTGGTGACCTGAATGGTGCGATTGAGTGGCTGGCCATCCGACATACCGCGGATGATGACCGGATAGCCCTGCGGATCGCCGAAGGCGGCGACACGTCCGCTGCGGCTGCTGGCGCCTGAGACCTGAACGACGGCGATCGGACCGACATCTTGGCCGGATTGCTGTGCTTCATGCACAAACAACGCAGCATGCGCCTGCAGGAACCGGCTGGTGCCAAATTGGATGATCCGTGAGCTCAAGCCGATATCCTCATATATGAATGCTGTTGGCAGACCATGCGTGGGATGCGGAGACTCACGCATTTATCAGTGATTGTTTTTTATCTATAGAAAACATTGAAGTCGCCGACCGTCAAATGTTTTCTATGGCGATAACAAAGCATTTCCCTTAGCGGGTTTGCTGTAACGGCCTGATCGAGGCCAGCTTGGCTGCACTCGGCGCTCCCGAAGAATGCTCGGGCAGTTCGGGCGGTGGGCTGTATTTCACGCATTCAGCCATAGAACTCGTGCCACAAGGCCGGTCTGCCTGATCCGTTATTTTCTTGGCGCGGAGGATGATCAGCGCGCCGCAGGACCTGCCGCCCGGCGCATGTTTTCTTCGGTCAGTGTCTGGCCGTGGAATTTCGACAGCGCCATGACGACGTCATCGATTTCTTGGTTAAGCCGCTGGGCGTCCCATTGCAGGGCCGCTGCGGCAATGGCGCCGATTTCGCGCAGGCCTTGGATCGTCAGCAGGCCTTCGATCGCCATGGTCGTGCGGCGGAAGACGATGTCGGAGAGATGCACGACCATCTCCTGGCGCGCGATCCAGTCGATCTCCAGCGCGCTATGACGTGGCGCCCCGCTGACGCGTTGACTGTCACTATAGTCGCAACGGTGGATAAGAATTTCCGCGGCGGTCGTGCCGTATCGGCCGAGTAACTCATCCACTCTATCTGTCTCGGCGCCGGTTTTTGCCGCAACAGACCTGATCCAATTCGCCCGCTCATTGGAGGTGATCGGAAAATCCCGCCCGCCGCCGATCGCAAGGCGCTCGGTCGATGTTCTGCGGCTGCGTTGGAGGCGTGCGAGCACGGTATCGGTGACTTCCTCGGCAAAGCCGCGGAACGTGGTCCACTTGCCGCCAACAAGCGAGATGATCGGGAAGGGCCGTCCGGCCTGCGGTTCAAAGACGGGTGCGGAGTGATCGCGGCTGATCAGGCCGGGCGAGGAGGCATCCGAGGCGGGCAGGGGCCGGATACCGCTATAGCTGTAGGTCACTTGGTCGCGGTCGAAACGCAGGCTTGGCAAAAGCGTGCGTACGCTATCAAGGAAGTAATCGATCTCCGGCTCTTCGCAGCGAACATTGTCCGGATCGTCGCAAGGAATATCGGTCGATCCCACAAGCGCCTGGCCAAGGTAGCCGTAAACAAGGCAGATGCGGCCGTCATCGGCTTCGAAATAGATCATATGGCCGTTCAGGCTGCGCACCAGTTCCGGATGATCGAGCAGGATATGCGATCCCTTGGTACCGCCGATCAGATGGGCGGGTGCTCCAAGAGCGGCATTGACATGATCGATCCATGGGCCGGCAGCATTGATGACGAGCTTCGGCTTGACCGAAAAGGCATAGCCATCCGCGCGCTGGAAGGTCAGCAGGCCGTCGGCTGACGAAACCAGTCTTGTTGCATTTGCTGCGAGCGAGTCCTTGTTTGCCTCCAGCCCGTCTTTGACCAGTTCATAGACCAGCCGTTCCGGTCGGCTGATCTTGGCGTCATAATAGATGCCGCCGGCGACGATCTCCGGCGTGACATGCGGCATTTCCTTCAGCGCCCGGCGCTTCAAAAGGAACCTGTGGCGCGGCATGACGCGGTTGCGCGAGCCGAAGAAATCGTAAAGCGCGAGCCCGATCTTGATAAGCAGGGCGCCGCGGCTGCGCGGGGCGGTGGTCGAGCCCGTCAGCGTGCGAAGGGCGGCCCAAATCCCGCGCGTCCAGGAGAAGATCGGCACGAAGGTCGGCAGGGCTTCAACGCAATGCGGCGCGTTCTTGAGCAAAAGATTTCGCTCGAGCGCCGACTGCGCGACAAGCCGGAACTCGCCGGTCTCCAGATATTTGAGGCCACCATGGATCAGCCTGGATGGTGCGGCACTCGTACCCGAGCCGAAATCCGATTTATCGACGATCAGGCAGTTGACGCCCTGCAGCGAGAGATCGCGGAAGAGGCCGGCACCATTGACGCCGGCGCCGAGAATGACGACATCGACGTCTCCGTCTTGAAGTTGCGAGAAGCGTTGTTTCAGATCGGCGGCCATATCGGTCATAACATCATTGTCCTGGTGAACTGCCGCGATAGAGCCCGTCTTCGCGACGCAAGTGGCGGTCTAGCCTTGGGAGTGCTGGGTTGCGAGATTGCCGATCCGCGGCCAGAGCGGCGTCATTGCTTCGGCAATGTCGCGAAAGAGCTGATAGCGGATGCGGTAGTCTGCGCTGCGGGCGGGATCCGGAGAATAGGTCCTGGCGATCTTGCCGACATCGCGCGGGTCGCATTGCGGGCTTGAATAGACGCCAATGCCGGCACCGGCGCAAAGGGCTGCCCCCCAGGCAGCGGCTTCATCGGTTTCCGTCACGGTAACGGGCATGCCGAGCACGTCGGCGAACATCTGCACGACAATCGGATTGCGCGAGACACCGCCTGCCAACCTTGCCTGATCGAAGGAAAAACCGGCACTTAGGGCATCGACGTGAATCTTGTGATTGAAGGCGATGCCTTCCAGAACCGCGCGCAGCATGTCGCCGCGATCATGCCAGCCGCCAAGCCCGAAGAAGCTGGCGGTGGCTTCCGTACCATAGGGCGAACCGAACAGATAGGGATGGAACAGCGCGCTCGACGGTCGATTGAACGCTGCCTCGATCTCGGGACCGAGCATGGTATGAATGGACGTGCCGGCAGCTTCGGCGCCGGCAATGTCGCTGGCGCAAAGCTTATCCAGGAACCATTCGTAATTGGCTGACGATGCTGGCGAGATCGACATGTTGTTCCATTGGCCAGGCGCTATGGCATTGCGACAGAACCAGCGGCGATCAACGCTCGGTTTCGATGACAGCGTCTCGTTGATCGAATAGGTACCGGCGATGACGGCAACGACGCCGGAGGCATAACCGCCGGCGCCGAGGGCCGATGCGGTGACGTCATGCAGGCCGGCAACGACGGGGGTGCCCTCGGCAAGGCCGGTGCGCTTTGCGACGGCCTCGGTCACATATCCGACGATCTCATCGGATCGCGAGGCCGGCGGCAGAGCGCCGGTGATTTCACCGATACCATAGAGCCTCAGCGCATCCGGCGCATAATCCTGCGTCGTGACATTGGTGAAGGACGTGCTCGCCTCGGTGCGGTCGGTGCCGACAACGCCGGTCAGGCAGAAGCGCAGCCAGTCCTTGCAACTCAGGATATGGGCGATTTCAGCAAAGCGCTCCGCTTCGTTGGCTTTGATCCAGGCAAGCAAGGCCGATGGCGCCGAGACATGCGGCAATTGCCCGGTCAGTTTCAAGGATTCATCGGCAACAGGGGTCTTCAGCCATTGTTCGACGATCGAGCCGGCTCGGCTGTCGAGCGAGAGAATGGCGCGTCCGAGCGGCTTCCTTGCTTTGTCGAGGAGGTAGATGCCGTCGCCATGCGCGGTTGCGGCAATCGCCTGGATGTCGCTCGCAGGGCGGTTGCTGAGCTTGATTGCCTCGGCAATGGCGTCGGCCGTCTGGTTCCAGAGTTCGTCCATGTCGCGCTCGACATGGCGGGCCTTCGGCATGAATTGCGTTACACGGCGGCGGGCAACGGCAAGCGGCGTTCCGTCGATGTCGAAGATGACGGCTTTGGTGACGGTCAAGCCGCTGTCAATTCCGAGCAGACTCGGCATTCTCATTGCTCCTGATCGCAAACGAAGAGGGTAAGCCCTGGCGGCTCAGTCTCCGGATCATTCCTTGTCGCCGCCGGCGACGACGACATTGATATTCTTGCTGCGCATGCGCTCCAGATGGTCGGCAGGCGTCTTGCCGTCGACGATTACGACATCGAATTCGCTCAAATGCGCAAAACTGTGCAGGGCCCGCCGTTCGAACTTGGTATGATCCATCAGCAGGATGCGCTTGGCGGCGCTTTCGAACATGGCGCGCTTGATATCGACGATCTCGGGCGACTGATGGAACACCACGTCGTCAATGATGGCCGACATCGAGATGAAAGCGGCATCGGCCCGCAAGCGGTTGATCTCATTGATCGTCATCCGCCCCATGAAGGCGTTGCACCAATTATAATACTGCCCGCCGAGCGCCAGAAGCGTCACGTCGTGCATGTCCTTCAGCGCATTCATCAGCGTCAGCGAATTGGTGATCGCAGTCAGCGGAACCTTGGCCGGCAGCTGCGAGGCCATCTGCAGGACGGTGGTGGAATCGTCGAGGAAGATTGCCTGGCCAGGCTCGATGAATTGCATGGCAGCTGCGGCGATCATCTTCTTTTCGCTTGCCTGCCGATTGGCGCGATAGACGTCGCTCGATTCGATCAGGCTGGTGGCGGCGGCCGATACGATGCCACGTGTCTTGCGGAACAGACCGCGGCTGACCAGTTCGTCGACATCGCGATGGGCCGTCATCAGGCTGATGCCGAAACGCTCGGTCAGATCCTCGATGCGCATGGAACCTTCCGCCATCACGGCCTCGGCTATCATCTGGCGCCTGGCGATCTGACGGGAATGGCGGCTGTCGCTTGGCAGCTCGTCCTGCAGGAATGCTACGGGGCTTGTCTTGTCTGTCACTTTGGCCTCTGACGCTGAGCCTTGCGGAGATCAGCTTATTGCAGCGAATATCGTGAAAAAATATGAAAGAACAATTCGCTATCAGGATTTCTGCAAGTTCTGTCTGATGTTCAGCCAGGATGCCGCTCATCGCGGCCAAGGGATGGGGACGCCGGTGAGCGGCGTCCCCAATGTCATTACTGGGCGAGAACGAAGGGTGCCGTGTACTTGTCGACATTGTCCTTGGTGATCAGGATGCAATCGAAAAGCTGCTTTTCGCTCTTGGCACCGGTCTTGCCGGTCTTGATGAAGCTGTCGGCCTGCTTGACGGCTTCTTCGGAGAAGATAGCGACCGGCTGCAGGACGGTGTACTGAAGCTCACCGGCCTTGATGGCGGCGACAGCGTCCGGCGAACCGTCGAAGCCGCCGACCTTGACGTTGGCGAGCTTGCCGGCTTCCTTCAATGCGGCAATTGCGCCAAGCGCCATTTCGTCATTGCCGGAGATTACGCCGGTGATGTCGGGGTGCGCCTGCAGCATGGACTGCATCTTGTTGTGGCCCTGGGTGCGGTCCCAGTTGGCAACTTCCTTGGCAACTTTCTTCAGGTCGGGATATTGCGTCAGAACGGTTTCATAGCCGTTCGAGCGCGTGGCGGCATTGTTGTCGGAGGGTGAGCCGAAGAGTTCGGCATAATTTCCCTTGTCGCCAACGGCTTCGACCCACTGCTGAGCGCCGATCGCCGCACCTTGAGCGTTGTTGGAGACGAGCTGTGCCTTGGCAAGGCCTTCCTGGTTGATTTCGGCATTGACGAGGAAGACCGGAATGCCGGCTGCAACAGCCTTCTTGACCGCGCCGACCGAGCCGTCCGCATTGGCCGGATCGAGGATGATGGCGACCGACTTGTTGGTAATGGCCGTATCGATCAGGTTACTTTCGGTGTTGGTATCGCCCTTGTGTGCACCGACTGTTGCCGTGTAGCCGAGCTTTTCAGCGGTTGCCTTGGCGATATTGCCTTCCGTCAACCAATAGGGGTTGGACGGATCGTTGACGATGACGGTGATCTGGCCGGCGGCCCAGGCGGCCCCGGTCAGAAGCGGTGCCACAGCAACTGCTGCCATGACGATGCGCAAGCCTTTTTTGAACATTAGTCTCTCTCCCTTTGATGAGTTCTGGTGATGCCGGCGAACCGGCGGTCCTTTCTCCGGCCGGCATTTTCACCGACCAGTGATAAGTTTCGGTGCAACGTCAGCCGGATTTGGTCCTGCGTCCGTACTGGATGCTGTTCATGAGCACGGCGAGCACGATGACTGCGCCGGTAAAGACTGTCTGCCAGTAGGCCGAGACGCCGATGATGACGAGGCCATCCGCCAGAAAGCCGATAACGAATGCGCCAAGCATGGTGCCGCGCACCGTGCCGCGGCCGCCGGTCAATGCGGCACCGCCAATGACGACGGCGGCAATAGCTGTCAGCTCGTAGCTGGTGCCAGCGTTCGGACCGGCCGAGGTCAGCTGTGAGGACAGGACGAGGCCGGCAATGGCGGCACAAATGCCCGACAGGACATAGACAGCGATCTTGACCTGCTTGACCGGAACGCCGGAAAGATCGGCGGCGCGTTCGTTGCCGCCCGAGGCATAAAGCCAGCGGCCGAAGGCAGTGCGGCTGAGCACGATGCCACAGATGATCGCAAGCACGGCAAGGACGATGACGCCGATCGGAACGCCGGCGAGGCGATTGAAGCCCAGCCAGTTGAAACCGGTATTGCCGAGTTCGGCACGGCCGCCGAGATTGTTGTAGGTCAGGCCGTTGGTCATCAGCAAGGCGATACCGCGGGCGACATAGAGGACGCCCAGCGAGGCGACGAAAGCCGGAACGCGCAGGTAGGCGACGAGCACGCCGTTCACCGCACCGACCACGCCGCCGAGAATGCAGGTCAGCACGACGACGGCCCAGACCGGCGGATAGAGAATGACGCCGAAGCTCGAAAGCGTGACACCCTGCATCAGGAAGCCGGCAATGCAGCCGGCAAGGCCAAGCGTGGAGCCGACGGAAAGATCGATGCCGCCATTAAGGATGACCAGCAGCATCCCGATGGCAAGGATGCCGAAGATCGCCACATGCGAGGCCATGGTCAGGAAGTTGCTGAGCGAGAAGTAATAGGGCGACAGGAAGGAGAAGACCGCGATGATGACGATCAGCGCAAAGAAGGCGCGTCCTTCCAGGATCAGCCGCACGAGACTGAAATTCCGCCGCTGTCCGTTGGAAACTGGCTTTTTATCTGTGATGTTCGTGACTGACATAATCAGTGCTCCATGAATGCGGCTAGTGCGCGACCACTGCTTCGCCCGAGGCGGCCATGATCTTTTCTTTGGTGACATCAGGACCGAATTCGGCAGAAATCCTACCGCGGTGCATGACGATGATGCGATGGGCGATGCTCAGGCACTCGGCGACTTCCGACGTCGAATAGATCACCGCCAGACCTTCCTTGGCGCGCTCGGCGAGCAGCTTGAAGACCTCAGCCTTCGCGCCGATGTCGATACCGCGGCTCGGCTCGTCGAGCAGGATCACGCGAGGTGCCGTCGCCAACATCTTACCGATGACAACCTTCTGCTGGTTGCCGCCCGACAGCGAGCCGATTGCCGCGTCGCCGCCGTCGGTCTTGATATGAACCTTGCGGATGGAGTCGCTGACCAGCGACCGCTCGCGTCCGCTTGAGGTGAAAAGACCCTTGGTAAAGGCGCCGATGCTGGCAAGCGACAGGTTCGAGCCGACGGTCATCGTCTGAACGAGACCGTCGCGTTGCCGGTCTTCGGGGACCAGCACCAAACCTTGCGCGATGCGTCCGGCGATGGACAGACCACCGACATCCGTGTTGCCGAGGAGCACGCGGCCCCCGCTCGAGCGCAGCCGGCCCGCCACGCATTCGAGCAGTTCGGTGCGGCCGGCGCCCATCAGGCCATAGATGCAGACGATTTCGCCGGCGCGGACTGCAAGCGATAGGCGATCGACAGCGTTATAGGCGGCGCCCGAAGGGCCTGGAACCGTGAGATTGTCGATCGTCAGCGCCACGTCGCCCATTCTGTGGCCGGTCGGCGGGCTGCCGAGGTCAAAATTGTCGCCGACCATGTTGCGCACGATCCATTCGAGATCGATGTCCTTGCGCTCGGCATAGGCGGTCATGTTGCCATCGCGCAGAACGACGGCGTGATGGGTGATCTGCAGCGCCTCTTCCAGGTGGTGCGAGATATAGACGATCGACACGCCGCGGTTCGTCAGGTCGCGAATGACCTTGAAGAGAACTTCGACCTCGCTGGCGCTGAGCGCCGAGGTCGGCTCATCCATGATCAGGATGCGGGAATTGACCGATAGAGCGCGAGCGATCTCGACGATCTGCTGCTGGCCGAGACGCAGATCCTCGACCGGTGTCATCGGATCGATATTTTCTTCGAGCTCCTCCATCAGCGCCCGGGTCTGGCGTTCTTCCTCGGCAAAATCGACCACGCCTCCCTTCATGATCTCGCGACCCATGAAGATGTTGTCACGGACGCTGAGGTTCGGCGCCAGGCTCAATTCCTGGTGGATGATAGAAATGCCGCAGGCGCGCGCATGCGTGGAGGAGGCGAAGGAAATGGGGGCACCATCGAGGATGATCTCGCCCGATGTCGGCTGGATGACACCGGAGAGGATCTTCATCAGGGTGGATTTGCCGGCGCCGTTTTCACCGAAGAGGGTGGTGACTTCGCCGCGGCGAATATCGAAATTGACACCCTTCAGCGCATGGACGCTGCCATAGGATTTGGCAACGTTGCGGGCGGCAAGAACGACTTCACCCGTGGTAGTGTCATTGTGCTGGACCTGGCTCATTTCACGTCGACCTTTACCGGGGTGACGAGCCAGTTCTTCGGATTGATGAGCTTGAAGACCCCGACGACTGTCGCCGTCTTGCCGGTCAGCTTTTCAGGATCCAGGCCGCCAAGGGTCGCCTTCTTCATCTCATTGTTGATGGCGGAGCCCGCGTCCTGATATTCGATCTGGTTGGTGAATTGCCCGAATTCAATCTTGCCAGTCGCATCGCGAAGATCGGTGCCGTTGATGGCAGGACCCGTCTGGACACGAACGGTGATGCCGTCAGGCATGCCGTCCACCTTGAATTCGTTGAGGTTGGCCTTGCGCTCGCCAAAGGTGCCCGTCAAGGAGACGGGAAGAACGGGACCGGTTGTAGTCGCGACGCCATATTTCTCGCCGGCCGCCTTCTTGTCGGCGAGAGCCGCACTGGCGAGCGTCACCGCATCGACGGCGCGCTTTTCGACATCGGCCTGTACCTTCGGGAATTCGGCAGTGCCATAGGTATCCGGTTGGAAACCCTGTTCGCGCACGTCGTGTTCGGAGCCGATTTTGACCACCTTGGTATCGGCGGCGATGGCGCCGATCACGATCAAAAAGGCGGCTATGGAGGCGACGATCTTCGCCTTGGAGCTGGTCGGCTTGGCAGTTGCGTATTGAGCTTGCGTATTCATGTTCAAACGACCTTGGGCATCTCAGCCGGATTGCCTGATGGAGAAAGGGAGAAAAGTGCCGCGATCCGGCTTAGCGGCAGTCGGGCTTGCGCATTTAGCGCGCGGCGCGTTCCGCTTGGCTTCGGGCTACGCCGTCACCGGAAAGGAAATTCAACATCAGGAGCCTCCTCAGCATATGGGCGACTGTCTCCTCCAATCGCCCTCTTCACAACTTTCGCATCTATGCGATATTTGTGATATAAGTATGTTAATAACTGCACTTCATATGTTATAAATCTTTAAGGCTGTCAACCGTGATTTAGTGCGCCTTGTATTCGGTGGGCCTCACTGAGTTTCAGTGTTTCCTGTTTTTTCGCGCTTAAGCTTGCTGCTCTATTGGTGCTGTACGGACGTCCTGCGATCGGTGCCGCTTTAGTCGCCTTAACCACAGGGAAACTACTTAAGTAATTAAAAATAATTCGTAAATATGGAAACGCTGCACACATATTTTGCAACGTCTTACTAACCCTTTCTGAGAAGCTCCGTCCGTTACGTCAATTTTCTTCGATTGCAGTCGCCGCTCCTGCTTGTGACGGCGCGGCGTTCATTCACATCTATTTTATATGAAAAAAATTACAACGCCAGAAAATTATTACTGCAGCCGCGATATCTTTGTGTTATGAGAACGGTATCTGGATGAATCGTGGATCCAATGTCTGTTAGGTAGCGCTTCATTCGTCATTCTGTCTGTGGAGTGGCAAATATAGCGACGACGAATGCGGACAAGCATAGCTTATGCCCTTGGTCGTAAGGGGAGGAATGAAAATGTTTGTGGTGTTTGCTTGCGCTCGTGTTGCAAGACGCGGAATGGTGGGGTCGGCGTCCAATGCCTAAGGCTGACGGGATCATCATCGGGATCGATGCGGGGACCTCTGTTTTGAAGGCGGTTGCCTTCGACCTAACCGGAAAGCAGATCGCTTCCGCTTCGGCGCGAAATCGCTACCGGACGGGTGAAGACGGATCGGTCACGCAGTCGCTCGACCACACCTGGTCGGACTGTGTCAGCGCATTGCGCCGGCTTGGGGAGAAGGTCGAGAATCTCGCCGCCCGGACGGCTGCGATCGCTGTTACGGGGCAGGGTGACGGCACCTGGCTTGTGGGTCCAGGCAATGCACCCGTCGATGATGCCTGGCTTTGGCTTGATGCCCGCGCCGCATCGACGGTCACGCGGTTGAGCGCCCTGGAAGGTAACCGCGCCCGTTTCGAGGCGACCGGAACCGGTCTCAATACCTGCCAGCAGGGTGCGCAGCTCGCCCATATGGATCGCTTCATGCCTGAGCTTCTCGATCGGGCCGAGACGGCGCTACATTGCAAGGACTGGCTCTATCTCAATCTGACAGGCATTCGCGCGACCGATCCATCCGAGGCGAGCTTCACTTTCGGCAATTTCCGCAATCGTCAGTATGATCCTGTTGTCATCGATGCGCTCGGCCTTGCCCGCCGGCGCTCGCTTCTTCCCGCGATCGTCGATGGAACGGAGATCAGCCATCCCTTGACGGAAACAGCGGCAAAGGCCGCCGGTCTGCTGGCCGGAACGCCGGTATGTCTCGGCTATGTCGACATGGTGATGACCGCACTTGGCGCCGGAGTTCGCACCGGCGGCCAGAACGCGGCCTGCTCAACGATCGGATCGACGGGCGTGCATATGCGCGCAAAGGCCGTGCCGGATGTCCAGCTCAATGACGAAGGGACCGGCTATGTGATCGCTTTGCCGATCCCTGGTATCGTCACGCAGGTCCAGACCAACATGGGTGCGACCATCAATATCGACTGGATTCTGAAGATCGCGGCAGATCTGATGTCCGCAAGCGGGAGCGAGGTTTCCTATTCGGACCTCATTCCGCGCATCGACGCCTGGTTTGCCGAAGCGAGGCCGACGAACCTTCTTTATCATCCCTATATTTCCGAGGCCGGCGAGCGTGGTCCCTTCGTCAATGCCCATGCGCGTGCCGGCTTTACCGGCCTTTCGACGCGGCATGGATTTGCCGACATGCTGAGGGCTGTCGTCGAAGGGCTCGGCATGGCAACGCGCGATTGTTATGCCGCCATGGGCGACATGCCTTCGGAGTTGCGCATCACGGGAGGAGCTGCCCGGTCGCGCGCACTGCGGGGTTCTCTGTCGGCCGCCGTCAAGGCGCCGGTGCGCATTTCCGACCGCGAGGAGGCGGGGGCCGCAGGCGTCGCGATGATGGCCGCCGTCGCGATCGGCGCCTATCCGGACATGGACAGCTGCATTGCCGATTGGGTCACGCCGCTGCTCGGCGAAGCCGAAGCGCCGGATCAGGAAAATGTCGAGCGCTATGACCGCTTGTTCGACGCCTACAAGGACGTGCGCCAGGCGATTGCGCCGGCTTGGGACAAACTGGCCCAGCACTAGCCGTTATCGGGCCGGCGAGCGAGCGCGGCTTAAAGGATTGAATTGATGATGCCACAGGCATCCTTAGGAGCATGACATGATGGAACCGGAAATCTTTGATCTTTTCGTGATTGGCGGAGGCATCAATGGTGCCGGCATTGCCCGCGATGCGGCCGGCCGCGGCCTTTCGGTTATCATGTGCGAGAAAGGCGATCTCGCCGAGGGGACGTCTTCGCGCTCCGGCAAGCTCGTGCATGGCGGTTTGCGTTACCTCGAATATTATGAATTCCGCCTGGTGCGCGAGGCGCTGATCGAACGTGAGGTGCTGTTGAACTCGGCAAGCCACATCATCTGGCCGATGCGCTTCGTTCTTCCTCATAGCCCGACGGATCGTCCGGCCTGGCTCGTGCGTCTCGGTCTGTTTCTCTACGATCATCTCGGCGGCCGCAAGAAGCTGCCGGGCACCCGCTCGCTCGATCTGCACCGCGATCCGGAAGGAGCGCCGATCCTGGATCAATATTCCAAGGGTTTTGAATATTCCGACTGTTGGGTTGATGACGCCCGGCTCGTTGTTCTCAACGCTCTCGATGCTTCCGCAAAGGGTGCGCGGATCCTGACGCGCACGGCTTGCGTCAGCGCGCGCCGCGAGCAGGGTAACTGGCTCATTCAGATGCGCAGCGAGCGCTCCGGTGAGGTGCGGACAGTGCGCGCCCGCGTATTGGTCAATGCCGCCGGTCCCTGGGTCAACGACATTATTGGCCGTGTCGTCGGCTCGAACAGCCAGCGCAGCGTCCGACTCGTCAAGGGCAGCCACATCATCGTTCCGAAATTCTGGGCGGGCCAGCAGGCCTATCTCGTCCAGAACCACGACAAGCGCGTCATCTTCATCAACCCTTACGAAGGCGACAAGGCGCTGATCGGCACGACCGATATTCCCTATGAAGGCAAGCCGGAAGAGGTGAGGGCCGACGAGAAGGAAATCGATTACCTGATCACGGCGGTCAATCGCTACTTCAAGGAGAAGCTGCGCAGGTCTGATGTGCTTGAAAGCTTCTCCGGTGTGCGGCCGCTGTTCGACGATGGCAAGGGCAACCCGTCTGCTGTCACGCGCGACTACGTCTTCGATCTCGACGAGACCGGCGGCGTGCCGCTCCTGAGCGTCTTCGGCGGCAAGATCACGACCTTCCGCAAGCTCTCCGAGCACGCGATGCAGCGGCTTGCGAAATTCTTCCCGAAGATGGGTGGCGACTGGACGCGGAGTGCTGTTTTGCCGGGCGGCGAAATCCCCAATGCCGATTATGTCGCCTTTGCCGATACGCTGCGTGCGGCCTATCCCTGGATGCCGCGTGCGCTCGTCAATCACTACGGCCATCTTTATGGTGCGCGCACCAGGCAGATCGTCGGCAATGCCGCGTCGCTTGCTGAGCTCGGCCGGTATTTCGGCGGCAATCTCTATGAAGCCGAAGTCCGCTATCTCGTCGCTTCCGAATGGGCGCAGGCGGCCGACGACGTGCTGATGCGGCGTACCAAGGAAGGTCTGCACATGACAGCTGAGGAAAAGGCGGCTTTCGCCGCCTGGTTCGACGCCGAACTGGCGCTAGCCGCCTAAACCACCAGATCCTGCCGGAGAATACGCATGCCCTTGACGCTTTCACTCAACACCAACCCGCTTGTCAATCGCTTTGCCGAGCCGGCCGATTTGATCGAAACGGTCGCGGGTGATCTGCGCATCCGCGATCTGCAGCTGACGCACGAATTCATCAATCCGAGCTGGCAGGCGCCGGTCATTCGCCGGCTGACGCGGGATATGCAGGTGGCACTGAAGCGCACCGGCGTTCGCGTAACCTCAGGCATGACCGGTCCCTATGGCCGCCTTAACCATTTCGGCCATCCGGACAGGGATGTTCGTCGCTACTATATCGACTGGTTCAAGACCTTTGCCGATATCACTGCCGATCTCGGCGGTCATTCGGTCGGCACGCAGTTCGCGATCTTCACCTACAAGGATTATGACGATCCGGTCCGCCGCGCGGAATTGATCGAGATCGCAATCGACTGCTGGGGCGAGGTGGCCGAACATGCGCGTGCTGCCGGTCTCTCCCACATCTTCTGGGAGCCGATGAGCATCGGTCGCGAATTCGGCGAGACGATCGAGGCCTGCCTTTCCCTGCAGGACAGGCTGACAAAGGCGCCATTCGCCATTCCAATGTGGATGATGGCCGACATCGATCATGGCGATGTCAGCTCGGCCAATACCGATGACTATGACCCTTACGCCTGGGCGCGCGCCGTGCCGAAGGTTTCGCCGATCATCCATATCAAGCAGAGCCTGATGGACAAGGGAGGGCATCGTCCCTTCACGGCGGAATTCAATGCCAAGGGCCGCATCCAGCCTGAACCTTTGCTCAAGGCTTTCGCGGAAGGTGGTGCCAAGGACAATGAGATCTGCCTGGAATTGTCGTTCAAGGAGCGCGAGCCCAATGATCGTCAGGTTATCGCTCAAATAGCCGAAAGTGTCGCCTTCTGGGCGCCTCATATCGACACGGGCGCTGGTGACTTGCATATCTAGCCGGTGAAGAGCCCGAGTCCTGATTCATCAGGTACCAAATTCTTTCGAGGAGGTGGCCGGATCGGACACTATGGCCGGAGAGAACAGACGAGGGACCATGCATAGAAAAATGAAAGGGAACGGACGATGACGGATGCGGATGCTTCGCTCGCCGTGCGGGCGGCCTGGTTGCACTATGCCGGCGGATTGACGCAGTCCGAAGTGGCGAAACGCCTCGGCGTTCCCTCGGTGAAGGCGCATAGGCTGATTGCGCGCGCGGTTGCCGAAGGCGTCGTCAAGGTAACGATCGACGGCGATATCGTCGAATGTGTCGAGCTTGAAACGGAGCTTTCAGCGCAGTTCGGGCTGCAATATTGCGAGGTCGCACCCGATCTTGGCGAGGAAGGTTTTGAGTTTCGCGCACTCGGCCAGGCGGGTGCCGGCTTCCTGCGTCGTGAAATCGAGAGTGGCAATAATAAAGTCATCGGCCTCGGCCATGGCCGAACGCTCTCTTCCGCCGTCCATCACCTGTCGCGCGTCAGCGCCAAGGATTTACGTTTTGTCTCGCTGCTCGGCGGCCTGACCAGAAATTATGCAGCCAACCCCTATGATGTGATGCATCGCATCGCGGAGAAGACCGGCATGCAGTCGCATGTCATGCCGGTGCCCTTCTTCGCCAATACGCGGGAAGACCGCGATGTGCTGCTTGCGCAGCGCGGCGTAAAGGAAGTCTTTGACCTTGCAAACGGTGCCGATCTCAAGCTTGTGGGTCTCGGCACCGTCGATACCGATGCGCAACTCGTCTTATCGGGCATGGTCGAGCCGAAAGAGATCAAGGAGATCACGGCCGCCGGCGGCGTCGGCGAAATTCTCGGCCATTTCTTCGATGGCGACGGCAATATTCTTGAGACGACGCTGACCTCGCGCACACTGTCTGCCTCCCTGCCGCGCTTCAAGGGTGAGCGGCTGGTCGCGCTCTCGGGCGGATTGCCGAAGGTCGAGGCCATCCGCGCCGTCCTCAAGAGCCACTGTCTCTACGGTTTGATAACGGATGAGAAAACGGCGCGGGCACTCCTAAAGGATGAGATGTGATGCTGCGGCATAAAACAGAAATTCATCTCAATGTAACAGAAGAAATGTTGATTTGTGAGATTTTGATGTTATATCTCCTTTAAGATCCATTTCGAGCCAAAGGCCGGAGTGCAAGGTGAAACGCGAAGAGCGCCAGCAATCGATCATCAATCTGCTCATCGAACACAAGACCGTCGATCTCGACGATCTCGCTGACCGCTTTGTCGTGTCCAAGATGACGATCCACCGCGATCTCGATGACCTCGAACAGGCCGGCGTACTGCGTAAGGTTCGCGGCGGTGCGACGATCGATGCCGGCACGCAGTTCGAAAGCGATTTCCGTTTCCGCGAACGCCAGGGCCATGACGAGAAGCTCGCTATGGCGCGCGCGGCGTTGGAATTCGTCGAGCCCGGCATGACCGTCATGATCAACGATGGGTCGATGGCGGCAGTTTTGGGCGAGATGCTGCTGCAGAAGCGGCCGTTGACGCTGATCACCAACAATGCCGCAATCATCGATCGGATGAAGAACGAAAGCGGCATCACCTTGATAGCGCTCGGCGGCATCTATTCCGCAAAGTTCAATGCATTTCTGGGCGTCGTTACGGAGGAGGCATTGTCGCGGCTGCGGGCCGATATCGCCTTCCTGTCGACGCCGGCCGTTTCCGGCAAGCTTGCCTATCACATGGACGATAACGTCGTGCGCACCAAGCGGGCGATGATCGCATCGGCTGCCAGGAGCTGCCTGCTCGTCAGTCATCAGCGCATCGGCCATACCGCACTGCACGTAATGGCCGCTCTGACCGATTTCGATGCCGTAATCACCGATCACGCGCCTGATGCCGACATCCTCGAGCAATTTCGCCGCGACGGCATCGCTCTTACCATCGCCTCGAACCAGGATATGACATGACAGAGAAGCCTCGCTATTGGATCGGCACGAGCTGGAAGATGAACAAGACGCTTGCCGAGGCCCGCGCCTTCGCCGAGGCCTTGTGTGCCGCCGATGTTCTTCGGGATCCTCGCATCCAGCGCTTTGTCATTCCACCCTTCACGGCCGTGCGCGAGGTCAAGTCGATCCTCTCGGAAAGCTCCGTCAAGGTGGGTGCCCAGAACATGCATTGGGCCGACCAGGGTGCGTGGACGGGGGAAATCTCGCCGTTGATGTTGAAGGATTGCAATCTCGATATCGTCGAGCTCGGCCATTCGGAGCGTCGCGAGTATTTTGGCGAGACCAACGAAACCGTCGGCCTCAAAACAGAGGCGGCCGTCCGTCATGGCTTGATCCCGTTGATTTGCATCGGCGAAACGCTGGCTGATCGTGAAAGCGGCCGTGCAACGGAGATCCTCAGCGAGCAGGTCGTCGGCGCTCTGTCGAAACTCTCGGGCGTGCAGAAACAGGCCGAGATCCTGCTCGCATACGAACCGGTATGGGCGATCGGGGAAAAGGGCATTCCCGCCGAGCCATCCTATGCCGACGCGCGCCAGGCCGAAATCATTGCGGTCGCGCAAAAGGTGCTCGGTCGCAAAATTCCGTGCCTCTACGGCGGATCGGTCAATCCGCAAAACTGTGAAGAACTTATATCCTGCCCGAATGTAGACGGGCTCTTCATCGGCCGCTCCGCCTGGAACGTCGAGGGCTATCTCGACATTCTCGCCAAGTGCGCCGCCAAACTCTGAGGAGATATATCATGAAGCTTGCTATTGCTGGAGACAGCGCCGGCGAAGGCCTCGCCAAGGTTCTCGCCGATCATCTGAAGGAGCGTTTCGAGGTGAGCGAAGTCTCGCGCACTGACGAAGGGCCTGATGCGTTTTACGCCGACCTCGCCGACCGCGTTGCCTCCGGCGTCATCGACGGCACCTATGACAAGGCGATCCTCGTCTGCGGCACCGGCATCGGCGTCTGCATCTCGGCCAACAAGGTGCCGGGTATTCGCGCTGCTCTGACCCATGACACCTATTCGGCGGAGCGCGCAGCGCTCTCGAACAATGCCCAGATCATCACCATGGGTGCCCGCGTCATCGGCACTGAGCTCGCCAAGGCGATCGCTGATGCCTTCCTGGCGCAGACGTTTGACGAGAATGGCCGCTCGGCCGGCAACGTCAAGGCCATCAACGAGGTCGATGCGAAGTACAACGCCCGTTAAGAGCGATTTTGGGAAAGGGCAGGCCGGTTTGTCTGCGCTGCTCGGATGGCTGCCTCCCAGGCTGGATCGAGCCAATATCAGGCGAAGGCACGTGAAGCGCCTTCGCCTGATTATTTTTGTAGGCCTACGACGCGGCCTGTCAGGCAGCGGGGGCCAATGGCTGTGTCGCCTGATGGCGCGCCCAGGCGATACCGTCGTCGAGTGAGGTCGCGCGGTAGGCAAGATCGGTGCCGCCGGAGAATGCCGCCATGAACCGACGTATCTTGCCATAGCTGTTGTCCAGCACCGCATGCGGCCGTCCAAGCAGGATCGAGCAGATGTGGACATGCAGACGGTCCGTGACGATCGCCTGGCCGCGGGAAATCTGGCGTATGCCGCGTCTCAGACGATTATGTGCCGCTGCGTCGAGCTTGCGCAGCCTTATTTCAGCCGGTTTGAGAGCCATGAGAGCCGTTGCCGCGCCGATCGCCTTGGAGATGCGCACACGCTTGGCGGATTCGGTCGTCCAATCCTCTTTCGGAATATCGGGATAGGCGGAGAGATTGGCGTCGCCCACCTTCTCGAGATCGGATCTCAACATGGCAAGCACGGGAAATTCCGGGGCTTCTGGCCGGATTGGGCCGATGCTGAAGGCCATGTCCGGGCAAAGGCGCACCTCGCAATCGAAGTGCTTATGGGCAAACTCTTTCGATTCCTCGTCGCGCACCAGCAATACGAAATGCTTATGACGTCCGATGACGCGGGCGCTTTCCTCTATGCGTGCCTGCGATTTGTAATGGATGGATTGCGGGAACTGGATTACCTGCCGATTGGGAAATCGCTCCAGAACCCGTTCACGAAAGTCCTGATGCGCATCCCAGATGTCGCCGAAATTGCCGCCGCCATGAATGAAGATTGGGCCGGTCGGCATGGTGCGCTCGAGCTGCTCGGGCGAGAAATCGTCGATGCGCGAGACATAGGCCGGCCGCTTGCCGTATCGCCTGTTGAGATAAGCCATTTCGCCGAGCCATATGGCGGAGTCGCCGCAGTTGCGGATGTCGGGAAAGTCGAGGATCGCCAGAGGTTCATCATTGCTGATGTAATCCTTTAGGCAATCGTGGATCATATTGTCCAGTTTGGCGATCAGCTGTTGATTTGATGGTAATGTCATTTCCCCATTCCCCCATTCAGATGACAATCGGTCCGGCCGGTATCGGCCGCGCTTCAGGCAGGCCGAAGTCTCGGCAGCACCTTGCCGAGTATGTTTCGGACCTCCGTTTCCGGGCCGGCCGGCCGCTTCATCAGCGTCCACAGCAGGAGCGTCGAACCGCAATAGAGCAGGCCGCCGAGCAGGATCAGGATTGCGAGATGCGTCACGAGCACGAACTTGTCGTCCGTGTAGGCAAGATGGCTTGAGGCGAGCGAGACGCCCGCCGCCATGATGGCGACGCTTGCGAGTGCCCGAAGGTTCACCGACAATTGCTTTGCAACGGTAATGCCGGTGAAGCGTCGCACGAGCATCATGTTGACGGCCGTGCTGAAAAGGCCCGTGAAGACGCGCCCAGCAATGACCCCCGGAAGGCCATAGAGCATCAGGCCGCCGATCATGATCGGTACGCGCAGGCAGAACATCTGCGTGTCCCGGACGAAGAGCACGCGCGTCTCGCCCTT
Organism: Martinezella sp. CNPSo 3957; assembly: GCF_057784395.1. Lineage (NCBI taxonomy): Bacteria > Pseudomonadati > Pseudomonadota > Alphaproteobacteria > Hyphomicrobiales > Rhizobiaceae > Martinezella > Martinezella sp. CNPSo 3957. The sequence continues at coordinate 46,744 of NZ_JBXSOU010000019.1, read as the reverse complement.
TGCCATGCCGAGCGGCTGTACGAGCGAGCCCAGCGTCTGCAATGCAAAGACCGAAGCAAGCGACTGGATGATGAAGATGACTGGCGCCCATTTATCGCCGAGCGCCAGCCTGACCAGCGGATCGGCCGTCACGGCAACGCCGATCCCGGCTGGAAGGGCGACTGCCGCGACCAGCGCCTGCACGCGCTGATAGGCGGCGGCTAACCGGCCGGGATCGCTGTGAATACCGGCAAAAGCCGGATAGATTGTCTGCGTGAGCGGAGCGGTCGCCTCCCGCGTCGGCATCATGGCGAGGTTGCTGCCGACCGAATAATAGCCGAGCTGGATGCCGCCGAGCATCTTGCCGACAAGCAGATAGTCGAAGCGCCAGTTGAGCGTGCTGACGATCTGGCCGGCGGTCAGCCAGGCGGAGAAGGAGAAGAACTCCCGCATGTGCTGGAAGGTGATCCTGGGGCGGAAGGGCAGCACGAGATAGGAGACGATGACATTCGTCGCCTGGCTGATCAGCGTGCCGACGATCAGCGCCCAATAGCTTTGATAGATGATGGCGATTGCAACGGAGGCGACGAAGCCGGCGAACTTCTGCGAGACCGCAAGCACGAACTCCTGCCAGAAGATCAGATCGCGCTGTAGCATGATGCGGCGCGGATTCGTCAGACCACCAAGCAGCATGCTGATGCCAAGAGCGAACATGACGCCCGCCAGTCTAGGCTCATTGAAAAGGGCCGCCGCCGGATAGGCAAAGATCGCAAACAGGATGCAGATCGCCAGCCCGCGCGCGGCATTCAGCGTCCAGGCGGCACTGAAATGGGATTCGTCCGGTGCGGCATGACGGATCAGCGCCTCCGAAAGGGAAAGTTCGGTAATGGTCGTGACGATCATCAATATCGTCATGCCAAGGGCGACGACGCCAAAATCGGCGGGCGCCAGATAGCGGGCCAATACGAAGGTGCTGAGCGTTGCAAGTCCGTTCACGATGGTCCGGGACAGGCTTAGCCACATGCTTCCTTTGACGAGCCGTCCAGTGATGCTGCTCATGCGATACTGAAGTCCCACTGCGCTATGATGCGACCTCTTAACCGCACGAATATTCCTTGCCGTAACAGCGTCTTAGCTGCTGCAACGGCTGCACAGGATTATGCAGGATCATATGGTCGCTATGGATGGGGCGGGCCCCGGCGTATGAGCGGGAACTAGTTCAGCGATTCCTTAAGTCAACATTCAAAATTCATTTTCACATCAGTTTTAATTCATTTTCGTATCATTTTCTTCGCGATGCAGCATTTGCCCTTCAGAGGACCAAAATTGGTAAGGTTGCTGCCGAGAAACGCTCCCTCCGCAGGCACGAAGGCTTCGCTTTGGATTGCTGACAGCGCCGGAGGACGCAAAAGCCCGGGCGATGAGAAACCGCCCGGGCTTTCTTGTCTGCCCGTTAAGCCGAAGGGGCTTTATTTGCCGCTTCTGGTCGCGAGCCACCGCTTGAATTCGACATTCGTATCGGTCTGGATGGCGCCGACGCCGGCGTCAACAAGCGTTCCCCATACGCCTTCAGGGTCGCTAAGCGCCCGGCTATCGTTGAAGTCGAGATTGTAGGAGACATCGAGCGTATTGATCCAGAGCCGGATATTTTGGCGTTCCAGTTCCTCGCGCCCGGCTGCGAGATCAGCAATGTCGGTAAATTTCACCTCGATCATCGGCGCCTTGAGCAGTTCGATCATTCGAAGATCCTCGGTAAATTTGCCGGGCCGGACGCGAAACATCGGCATATGCGGGATCGATCCGAACCAATCGGCATCGAGCACGGGGAAAGAGCCGCTTTGCGGCTCGACATCCGACTTGATGATGACGTGATCCTCGGCACCTAGCCGGCGCACCGCGGCAATGACCTGCGGCAATTCACGCGGAAATTTCGTGTCGATATTGACGAAGACGCGCCCGCGCGCCTCCTCCAGTGCCTCTTCGAGCGTGGGGACACGCTCATCCGTCAACGCTGCCATCTCTTCGCCGGCGCCGACACGCAGTCGAGCCTCGCGGATTGTGGCAAAGCTGCTCGCGCCGACCACGCCTTTAGCCGACGTGGTGCGGTCCAGCGTCTTGTCGTGAATGACGACGAGATGGCCATCAGCAGTCGCCTGCGTGTCGATTTCGACGAATTCCACGCCAAGCTCGGCTGCCGCACGGATTGCCGCCAATGAATTTTCGGGAGCTGCCGACCAAAGCCCACGATGGGCAATAGTGAGAATGTTTGGATTGGTCCGGGAGAGGAGGTCGTAGATATCGGTATTGCGGGATAAGGGCGAGGTGGCGGTCTGGCTGTGCATGAGAAGAGCTTTCGTGAGCTGTCGGTTTTCAGGCGGTTCGATGTCGAATGTGAGCACCACTGGCTGTGGTCGACGCGGTGCATTGGCACCGATCGCTGTTATGGTTATTAATACACATAAAGTGTAATATTTGTGACGAGTAGCCGCGAATATATGGGTCCGGATTGTGCCCGGATAGGCGAACGGCTAGGTCGGTACGACAGGATCAGGATTGCAGTCATGGTAGCGCTTGAAAAATTCCCACTGGCAAGCGAAAACGAACGCCTCATCCTTGATATTGTCCGCAGCCGCGAGCCGATCCCGCGCGCGACCATTACGGCCCACACCAACTTAACGCAGCAATCGGTACATCGTCTCGTCGAGGCGCTGATGACTCGCGGCTTGCTTCGCGCCGGTGCGCCAATCAAGGGCGCGCGCGGGCAGCCGAGCCCCACAATCGAATTGGAGCGGCAGGCAGTTTATTCGGTTGGTATTTCCGTCAACACAGATGCCGTGACACTGTCGCTTGCCGATTTCGGCTGCGACATCGTCGATCAGGAGGTGCTGAGTGGCGTGCCCGCCGACCGCAAGGCAATGCTAGCAATCCTCGAGGAAAAACTGGATTCGATCCTGGCGCACCATGAAATATCGCGCGCAAATCTCATTGGACTCGGCTTTGCCATGTCGGGTTTCTTCGTCGGCGATGATCGTCGCTTTAATGCTCCGGAGCCGCTGCGCGACTGGTCTCTGGTCGATCTGCAGCCGGAACTCGAGCATGTGTTCGGAGTTCCGGCCTGGTTGGAAAACAACGCAACGACGGGCGCCATAGGTGAGAGCCTGCGCGGTGTCGGGCGCTGGTGCAAGACCTTTGCATATCTCTCCTTCAACTATGGATTTGGCGGCGGTCTTGTTCTGGAGGGCAGGCCTTATCTGGGCTTCCATGGGAACGCTGGGGAATTCAGCGTCATCTATAATCCGGACGAAGTGCTGCGCCGGCCGGCTTTGCAATATCTCATCGCCACGTTGCGGGAGAGCGGTATCGACATAGGCTCCATCGAGGAACTGAAGCAAAATTTCAACCCTACCTGGCCCGGCGTCGAGAGCTGGCTCTCCGAGACCATGCCGATGCTCGACCGTCTGATCGCCACGCTTGCCGGGGTGATCGATCCGCAGGCCATCGTCTTCGGTGGCCAGCTACCGCCCGAGCTTGGACGAATGATGATCGCGCGCGCCCGCCTGCCGTCGCAGCGCCCGCACCGCTATGGTGCCGCACCGCCAGGACCTCGGCTGGTTCTCAGCGAAACCAAAGGTGATGCCAGCGCGATCGGCGCGGCGCTGCTTCCACTGAAGTTCCGTTACTTTCTGTAGCCATTTCATTTGCTTTGCGCTGCTGCGACTGGATCTAGGGGATTTCAGTTCCGCCTCATCAATGTTTCAGTGTGCTGTCAGAACCTCTTGCTAAGGCACAGCCCGTATTTTCTGGACGACCGTATTGGTGCGCAACACTGCAATCATTGTCGGCAATGGCAAGCTGGAACGCGATATCGCCGGTATCGTAGACGAGGCGCAATTCGTCATGCGTTTCAACGAGCCGGTCCTTTCCGGCGGCATGAGCGGCGAGCGCACCGACATGATCATGCTGGCCGCCTCGAGCAAGATCCTGTATCGGCGGCTTCTCGATCCTGGCTTCATGGATAACGCTGCGCTTAAGGCCGCAAAGGTCTTCATGCTGGCCTACCACCCCGATATCATTCGTAAATATCATCCAAGACCCAACATTTTCCAGCGTCTGCAGGGCCGACGGGCTGACTGGACGATGCAAGCAATCGAGTTACTGGGCAGGGCTGGCAAGGAGATCCGCATCATGCCGCCGCAGACCTATATTGCAGGCTGCGGTGAGCTCGGTATTTCCGGGCGCCGCATGCACAAGGTCTTTCCCAGCACAGGCTTTCTTGGCATCCGTTATGCGCTCGCAAGGTTCCCCGCGTCCGAATGGGACATCAAGCTATGCGGCTTCGGCTGGGAAGGGTGGAAGCGGCATGATTGGCAGAATGAACGAGCCTGGGTCGAAAACAAGATTGCCACTGATCGCGTGAGCCTGATCGCCTGATTAGGCCAAGGTCTTCATTGGTGAAGTTCTGCCGGCCTATTGGCTGTTGTCGCTGCCGAGCAACCCGCGCAGCTCCGGAAGTTTATCATTCACCAGCCAACCATAATAGTTTTCTTCCGGCAGTTTCTTGCCGCCGGAAGCGTCCGCTGCTTGCCGCAGGGCGGCCGCACGGCGGCGCGGCTGACCGACATTGTAAAGCGTTGCCGTCAGGCCGGGGTTGTCGGTGATGTCGAAACCCTCCGCGCGGTAGGCGTCGATGGCATCCTTTACGATGGCGGCGATATAGATCACGCTGCGATCGGGATCCATGATGTCGCGGTAGATCGCCTGCGGATCATCGACGGAAAGCTTCGGCAGGCCGCTCGTCGCATGGACGAGATCGGTGACTTCAAGGGCGGTCAAAGGGCTGATCTGTCCAAGGCCGAAGGTCTGGCCGGCAAAGAAAGGCTGGAAGAAGGCGCGCTGGAAGGTCATGTTTTCGTAAGCGACGCCGTCGATGACCTTGCCTCGGAAACTCTTGTCCCAGGTCTCGTCACGGCATTCCCACAATTCGGCGCTGCCGGTAAAGGCGTCGCAATGGGCGAATTCCGGCTTCTTCAGGAAGGTCTGGACCGTCACGTCCTTATAGGCAAACTTGAAATCGGACTGCGAATAGGCGAGCGCCTTGACGTAATAGGACTTTACCCTGTTGACGATCGTGATGTTGTAGGTGTGCTCGCCGACAAGGGCGCCAACGATGTGAATGGGATCGATCTGGTAGGCCTGTCCGGCCTTCCTGATCGAGGCCATCAAATCCTTGTCGTCGCGAAGCACTCCGACGATCTTCTGGTATTTTTCGTCGTAAGTCGTGTTGAAGGCCTTGGCCCGCAGCACCGAGGTATTGGGTATGGGCGGCTGAACGCTGTTGCGATTGCCCGGCGGTACGCGTACGAGCTCACGCGCGGAAGTGGCATTCGTCAATGCAAGGATAAAAAGGAGACCGAGTGCCGGGAGTATCGACAGGCGTGTTCGCATTCGCAAGCTGACTTTCCAAAATGTACTCCGGCGCGGGGACGATCTTGATACGCGATCGTTATCCGAAGGCAAGAGCGCAAGCTTCTTCCGCCTCGCGAATCACAATAAACTTCGATCAAAGCAGCTTTCGGCTGCAGAGGCATACGGGATATAGCCGTCCAGGGTTGCGTTCCCGTGGTCCAGGCTTTCGAAAGGATGTCGATGCAACATCTCGTGATCGCAGGGAGCATCTTGCTTGCAGCGGCCCCCGGCGAAACCATGCCGACCATGGCGGATGTCCCGGCACTGGCCAAGGCAGCGGTCGCACGGCGCATAGAGGTGCCGCCCTCTGCCATCCATATTCTGACGGCCAAGCCGAGCGAACGAATGCCAGGCTTCGTCGTCTGTGGTCGTGTCGACGCGGCAAGTGCAAATGGCAGCGCCGGTGCAGAAAGCGGAGAACGCTTCTTCGTCGTTATTCCCGGCAATTTTGCCATCCTAGACCAAGACGGCAAAGGTCTGATCGATAGCTATTGGGCTGCCAATCACTGTGAATGAGACGCCAAGGCCTTGCTGATCATGGCAAGCTCTTCAGGTGTGCGACCGGATTCCAGCCGAACCCAATTGTTCGGATCGTTGGCCGTCTGGCGCTTGATGAAGGTATAGCCTGTTCCGCTCCAGTTTTTGACTGCATCGGTGAGATTGTCGAGGATGAGGTCGCCGTCGTTCGTGCGCGCCATCAGGACAAGATGTCCCTCGTTATGGGTGTCGAGGACCACCGTAAGCAGCAGGGCAGACCGTGGCCAGCCTGCTTCGATGAGCAATTTCTTCTTCAGGAGGACATAGTCGTTGCAGTTGCCGGCACCATCGTCGGGATAGGTCCACCAATTGACGATGCCGAGCTTGTAGATGCCGTAATGATCATTGTCGCCGATGCCCTGGATCTCGTGATTGACCAGGCTGTTGATCTGCTGCAGTTGCAGCCGATGATCGCGATCGAGATTGACGAATTCCGTGCTCTTTTGGCCGGCCACGCATTCGGTTGGTTGCGCTTTGCAGAAGTTGATCCAGCCGACGGGTACGCTCGCATCTGTCACCTCGCGCGCAAATTGGTGCGCGTGCGCCGCGGCGGTATTGGCCACGGGCTTTGCCGTCGTTGCCGTCGAAAACAACATGCCGGCGACGAAGAGAAAGCTTGCAGCGACGAGAAGTGAACGCATACTCGGCTCCATGAGTTGGGCTCATGAAATCCGACACGGTCAAATTTATTCAGAAAAAGATTATTCGCATTTTATCGAACCGGTGCTTTTGCCAGGCGCTGCCATCGGCGATACCCGTGCAAGCACCAAATTTATGATTTCCGACTGGTTGCCACGCATGTCGCGATGCGGAAAAGATCGAATATTACGGAAAAATAGATGTTATTTCATTGGTTTACCGATTTATCCAAAGAGCATCTGGCGTATTTATGATTTGTTGGTCTTAAATACGAATCCTCACCGCGGATGGACGGTGGAACAGCCAGGGAATTGCTCGGGAGGCCTAATGATCGACGATATTCTCGACCGGATGACGCTTGAAGAGCAGGTTTCGCTGCTGTCGGGCGCCGATTTCTGGACCACGGTGCCGGTTGAGCGCCTTGGCGTCCCGAAGATCAAGGTCACGGATGGGCCGAACGGAGCTCGCGGCGCCGGCTCGCTGGTTGCCGGCGTTAATGCGGCCTGCTTTCCCGTTGCGATCGCGCTTGGCGCCACATGGGACCCCGCCCTTGTCGAACGTATGGGCGTGGCGCTCGCCGGCCAGGCCAAGAGCAAGGGCGCCTCGGTGTTGTTGGCGCCGACGGTCAATATTCACCGCTCTGGCCTCAATGGCCGCAATTTCGAATGCTATTCGGAAGATCCCATGCTGACGGCCGCTCTTGCCGTTGCCTATATCCAGGGTGTGCAGAGCCAGAGTATTGCCGCCACGATCAAGCATTTTGCCGGCAATGAATCCGAGATCGAGCGCCAGACGATGTCGTCGGATATCGATGAACGCGCCCTTCGCGAAATCTATCTGCCGCCGTTCGAGCAGGCCGTGAAGAAGGCCGGCGTCATGGCCGTCATGTCCTCCTATAACAGGCTGAATGGCACCTATACGAGCGAGCATCCCTGGCTTTTGACCAAGGTCTTGCGGGAGGAGTGGGGATTCGGCGGTATCGTTATATCGGACTGGTTCGGCTCCCATTCGACAGCGGCGACCGTCAACGCCGGGCTCGATCTGGAAATGCCTGGTCCGACGCGTGACCGTGGCGAAAAGCTCGTGGCGGCGGTGCGCAACGGCGAGGTCAAGTCGGAAACGGTGCGCGAGGCTGCTCGCCGCATTCTGACATTGCTTGAGCGGGTCGGCGCCTTCGAGAAGACGCCTGATTTGAGCGAACACGCACTTGATCTGCCGGAGGATCGCGCGCTGATCCGCAAGCTCGGAGCCGAGGGTGCCGTGCTCTTGAAGAACGACGGCATTCTACCGCTGCAGAAGACAGGCCTTGGGCATGTGGCTGTTATCGGACCGAATGCCGCCGAAGCCCGGGTCATGGGTGGCGGCAGCGCCCAGATCGCAGCGCACTACAGGGTCAGCCCCTTGGAAGGCATCCGGCAGGCACTGTCGAATGCCAACAGCATTCACCATGCTACCGGCTGCCGCAACAATCGCCTCATCAATGTCTTCTCCGGTGAGATGCGGGTGGACTATTTTAAGGGCCGCGATCTTGCAGGACCGGTGATGGTCACCGAAACGGCAAGCAAGGGTGAGTTCTTCTGGTTCGATCTGCCGTCCTCCGAGCTCGATCCCAATGAGTTCTCCGCCCGGATGACGGCCTCCTATGTGCCGACGGAGAGCGGGGAGCATGTATTCGGTATGACGAATGCGGGTCTTGCCAAGCTCTTTCTCGACGGCAAGCTCGTCGTCAACGGCTATGACGGCTGGGCTCGCGGCGACAATTACTTCGGCACCGCCAATGTCGAGCAGCGACAGGGCATCCATCTGGAAGCCGGACAGAGCTACAGGGTGGTGGTCGAATATTGCTCGTCCGCGACGACCGAGGAGGGGATCAATCTGACGGCGGTACGCTTCGGCGTGGAGAAGCCGCTCGGCGAAGAGGCGATGCTGGATGCCGTCCAAAAGGCAAGCGATGCAGACGTCGTTCTGCTCTTTGTCGGCCGCGACGGCGAGTGGGATACGGAGGGCCTCGATCTGCCAGATATGCGCCTGCCGGGTCGTCAGGAAGAACTCATAGACCGTGTGGCGGCCGCCAACGCCAATACGATTGTCGTGCTCCAGACCGGCGGCCCCATCGAGATGCCCTGGCTCGGCAAGGTTCGGGCCGTGTTGCAGATGTGGTATCCCGGTCAGGAGCTCGGACATGCCGTTGCCGATGTGCTCTTCGGCGATGTCGAGCCTGGCGGACGTCTGCCGCAAACCTTCCCGAAGCGCCTATCGGATAACTCCGCCATGGTTGGCGACGCATCCGTCTATCCCGGCAAGGATGGGCATGTGCGTTACGCCGAGGGCGTCTTCGTCGGATATCGCCATCATGATAAGCGCGATATTGAGCCCTTGTTCCCCTTCGGCTTCGGTCTGGGCTACACGCGATTTTCCTGGGGCGAGGCCCAGGCTTCGGCAACGAGAATGGACCAGGATGGCATCACCGTGACGGTCGATATCATCAACACCGGCGACAGAACCGGTTCGGAGCTTGTGCAGCTTTACGTGCGCGCGCCTGCTTCGACAGTCGAGCGGCCGGATAAGGAGTTGCGCGCCTTTGCCAAGCTTCGGCTGATGCCGGGTGAAAGAGGCACCGCCTCTCTTGTCGTTCGTCCGCGCGATCTGAGCTATTTCGACGAGCGGATCGGAGCATTTCGAGCCATCGCCGGTCGCTATGAGCTTCTCGTGGCCGTCAATGCTCTCGATATCCGCTCCGCCGTTGCGATCGAGCTTGAAAGCGAATGGATTGGTGAGGTTTCGGACCGTTCGATCTGATATCGCGAACGGCCGCAGCTGACGAAATCAAGCATAAGTCAGGGAGGGCGCAGGTCTACGCCCTGCAATTGCCGCAGATTTTGCATTGACGCGTGTGGAACTTCCTAGCGACGGCGCATGCGATAGGGCGGCAGCCGGCCGGAAAATGCCGACGTCTCGTCATCCTCTGCCGATGATTCCATTTGAAAGATCTGCCCGACGGGCTTTGGCCGGCCGAGGAAGAAGCCTTGTGCCTCGTCGCAGCCTTCGACGCGCAGGATTTCGAGCTGATGGTTGGTCTCGACGCCTTCCGCCAGAACAGGGATATCCAGGCTCTTGCCGAGCGTCAGTACTGCGCGAACGATCGCTTTTGCCTGAATGCTGTGATCCACCTCATTCATGAAGGAACGATCGAGCTTGATCTTGTCAAAGGGGAAGGATCGCAACGTATCGAGCGAGGAATATCCGGTGCCGAAATCATCGATAGCAACGGTCACGCCGAGATCCCGGATCTGCCGCAGGACATGCAAGGTCCGAGTTTTATCGGCAATAATTGTGGATTCGGTAATTTCAAGTTCCAGCCGCGATGGCGCAAGGCCGGTTTCGAGAAGGATCGTATGAACGAGCTTTGCAAGATCCGCATAAGCAAACTGTACGGGCGAGAGGTTGACGGCGATCTTGTAGGGCTGTTCCCATGATGCTGCCTCCTTGCAGGCCGTGCGCAAAACCCATTCGCCGATGACGAGGATCGTGCCGCTTTCTTCCGCGATCGGAATGAATTCCGAAGGCGGCACCGCGCCATGCTCGGGATGATGCCAGCGGACGAGGACCTCGTAGCCGCAGATCTGCCCTGTGCGAACTGATGTCTGTACCTGATAGTGCAGGTCGAGCTGATCCAATTCGACGGCGCGGCGTAGATCTTGCGCCAGCGTATGACGGGCGCGGGCAGCTTCATCCATCTTGGATTCATAGAAGCAGACAGCGCGGCCGATGTCGGCCTTGGCGCGATACATTGCGAGATCGGCGTTGCTGACGAGGCGCTCCTGGTCGACGTCATCGTCGGGATAGATGGCAACACCGATGCTGGCGCCTGTCACTGTCTCGAAGTCGTCGATCCGGATGGGCTCGAACAGGACTTTCTCCAGCCGGGCTACGAAATCCAGCAGCTCGCTCTGTTCGCGAAAGCGCTTGGCCGCGGCAAACTCGTCGCCACCGACACGAGCAACGAACTCGCCGTCCCGGACGAGGCGCAGCAGGCGTCGTCCGATTGCCTTTAACGCCTGGTCGCCAGCCTTGTGTCCTCGCAGGTCGTTGATTTCCTTGAAGCGATCGAGGTCGATGCCGATGACCGCGAGTTTTACGCCGTCTTCCTTGGCATGACCGATCTCGCGCTGCAGATGGTCAGTGAAACTGCTGCGGTTGGGCAGGCCCGTCAGCAGGTCGTTGAGTGCCATATGCTGAAGCTTCTCGATGGATTCGCGCGAGGCCCGCTCGTCGATCATGTAGCTTGCCACGCCTGTACCGATAATAAGCAATCCGCCGCCGGCAACAGCAACCGCCATAGCCTTCAGTGCGTAGGTGTCCGCAATCGCAGCGCCGGTTGCAAGCGGCGTGACAGAGACGGCCGTCATCGCCGTAAAATGAAGCGAGACCACGGCGATGACAAAGAGAGCGAGGCCGGCGATCGGGGAGAGCTGCCAAGGCCGGCGCACGGCCTGATTGAGTGCAAGCGCTGCAAAAATCACCGAAAGGGCAACAGAAGCGGCAACATAACCCTGGTTCCACTCAACGATGCCATCGACGTGGTAGGCCAGCATACCGGTATAGTGCATGCTGGTGATGGCAAGGCCGACGACGGCTCCGCCGAATTCCGGTGCGATGCGCGGCAGGCGCGACAAGGCGATCGCAAAACCGCCGGCACAGCCGATGGCGGCCAAAAGAAACGAGGCCATCGTCAGGATGGGATCGAAGGTGACCGGCGCGCCGACTTCATAGGCCAGCATGGCTATGAAATGCGTGCACCAGATCGACGAACCGGCAGCCACGGCGGTCAGAAAAATCCAGCCGCCACGTTGAAGGTCGCGCGTCTTTTCGGCTCGGCGGAGCAGATTGAGGGTGATCCATCCGCCGCTGACGCAGACGAACGCCGCCAGGAGAACGAGCCACAGATTGTGCTCCGTGAAGATGCAGGAAAGAACGCGCACGCAAAGATCCCAACATTAACCATCAGGGTGAGGGGCAGTTTCCGATGCGGTCAGCTGCGCCTGATATCGACACTGCTGCTTTCACGGGTAAACACTGAAAATCAAGTAAAGATACTTGGCGTGAAATTGCAATTTCTGCAACCTCCGGCTTTGTGCCCGCTGCATATCTTCTTTACGAAGTATTGGATTTTGCGCATCTTTTTCGTTTCGAACGAGCATTTCATCGCGTTCGATTTTCATCCGCCGTTTGCGCCATGCACAGATATATTACGGATTCTTGGTAAATTTCCCCTGAATATTGGAAGTATAATTGAGAAACTCTCCCTTATGAGAATCTAAATATTTCTCGAATATAATATACATAAGTATATTTGAAAGTAATAATGCTTTCATTTTGGCGAATGTTTTGACGCTGCAACTTATAATGTAGAAGGTTTGCTTGTGAAGAGATCTACGATTTATCTGAAGTCCCTTTATGCCATGCGAAAGCTCTCGGGACGACTGTTTCTGGATCGGTCGGGCAATTTCGGGATCACAACGGCATTGGTCGCCGTTCCGTTGATCGCGGCTGGGGGACTGGCGCTCGATATCACCAATGCGATGCTCGTGCGAACGGAGCTGCAGAATGCTGCCGATGCGGCCGCGGTCGGCGCAATTGCGGATTCGTCGCCGGCTGTTGCGGCTGCCATGGCCATGACAAGCGATGGGACCGTCACGATCGGTCAAAGCGATGCCAACAAGCTCTTCTATGGCCAGGCGTCCAGCGATATTCAGAACATACCGGTTAACGTCAGCGTCGGGGTAATGCGTACGGGAAATGTTGTCTCATCGACGGTCAATTTTTCGGCGAACGTACCGACGACGTTGAGCCAGATTATCGGAAAAACATCCATTCCCGTCAGCGGCTCGGCATCTGCACAGTATCAGACGGCGAATTTCATGGATTTCTACATGCTGCTGGACAACACGCCATCCATGGGGATCGGTGCTACCATGGCCGATATTGATAAAATGGTGGCAAACACGTCAGACAAATGTGCCTTTGCGTGCCACGACAGCAATAACCAAAACAATTACTACAATCTCGCAAGTCGCCTTGGTGTCAAGACCCGTATCGCTGTCGTCGGGCTGGCGACACAGTCGCTTACGGGTACTGCTAAGACGAACCGGGTAACACCCGATCAGTACAGGATGGCCGTCTATACATTCGGTAAAGATACCTCGACAATTGGCTTGACCAACGTATCCCCGCTATCATCCGATATGGCGCAGGTCAGTGATGCCATCAGCAAGAACGTGGACCTGATGTCTGTTCGAGGGCAAGGCGACAACAACGACCAGGATACGAGTTTCGATACGATGCTGACGCAGCTCGCGCCGATCATTGGCTCGGGCGGCAGCGGAAATACCAGCACCGATCGCCAGAAAGTCCTCTTCCTTGTCACCGACGGCGTCGGCGACAGCTATAAGCCCACGACCTGCACTAAGCCGACCACGAATGGTCGCTGCCAGGAGCCGCTTGCCACCGCCTTCTGCCAGCCGCTGAAAAACCAGAACATCAAGATCGCTATCCTCTATACGACCTATTTTCCCTTGCCGACAAACGGCTGGTACAACCAGTGGATCGCGCCGTTCCAATCGCAAATCGGCACCAATTTGCAGACTTGCGCCTCACCCGGCCTCTATTTCGAGGTGAGCCCGACGCAAGGCATCTCCGACGCGATGAACGCGCTCTTCCTCAAGGTCATTCGTACGCCGCGCATCACAAGCTGACGCCAAGCCGCGCACTGACCAGACCGGGAAGGCTAGGCGAAGGCCAGTGATTTGAGCAGGCCGACGATCTTCTGGCGCGTTCTGGCATCCTTGATTTTTGTGAAAGCCCGATTGAGTTCCAAGCCCTCTTCGGACGACAGGAAGCCGACGAGGTCGTTGCGCGGCGCGTCGGTTGGAACAGGATTATCAAAGGCTGTATTGTCGAAGAAGTGCGATATCGGGACGCCGAGGCTGTCAGCAACACGTTGCAGACGACTTGCGCCGACGCGGTTGACGCCTTTTTCATATTTCTGGACCTGCTGGAAGGTAAGGTCCAGTTTCTCGGCGAGCGCCGATTGGCTCATGCCAAGCAGGCGCCGTTGCGCGCGGATACGTTTACCGACTTCGACATCGATCGGGCTCGGCGCCTTCTTTGCTGCGATTTCCTGCATTGGTTCCTCCTCTTGGCGCTTATCGATCTTTGTGACCGGAGGCTGATGGCGGATGCCGCAGCACTTCCGAACGCCTCGCTGGAGAAGCGTTTCGCTATGACTGCCGGGAGTTACGGCAGACGACAACCTCGATTTATTTCGAATAGCGACGGGCGTTCTGTTTCCTGCGCCTTTGGGACCGGCCCCGCGCAATTTGACCATTCGTGAGCGTACCGCTCGCAGTCGATGGAGCTTGCTCCTAGCCGGTGGCTGCCTCGCGATTGATCTGCCGTATCGTGTCGATGAAAGCCCGGAGCTTTGGCGCCAGCTCGGCGCGGCGCGGAAAATAGAGGAAAAGACCTGCTTCCGTCACCGCATAGTCGCCCAGGACCTGAACAAGCCTGCCGGATGCGATCTCTGTCTGCACGAGCGGCTCGAAGACATAAGCCAAGCCGACGCCCGCCAGCGCAAGCTCGACGGCCGAATGCGATTCTGTGACGATCGCCTGGCCGCTGACGGTCACGGCGACATCGCGCCCGTCTTCAATGAATTCCCACTGATAAAGGCCGCCGGAGCGGATAAGGCGATAACCGATGCATATGTGATCTGCGAGATCAGCCAGCGTCTTCGGCCGCCCGAACCGCCCGATATAATCGGGTGATGCCACCACGATCGCGCGGAAAGGCGGGGTCAGGCGGACCGCCACCATATCCTGAGCGATCATCTCTCCGACGCGGATACCGGCGTCGAACCCCTCGGAAATGATATCGGTCAACCGCTCATCGGAGAATATCTCGATCTCGACCTCCGGATAACGTTCCGCCATGGCCCTGATGACGCGGGTTATCGCAAGCGGCAGACTGATGCGGGAGGCATTGATGCGCAGCAGGCCGCTCGGCTTTCCCTTGGCCGCCTTGATGCGCTCCATACGATCGTGAATGTCCCGCAGCGCAGGATTAATCGTTCCGATCAGGCTTTTTCCGGCTTCCGTTAGCGCAACACTGCGGGTCGTCCGGGCGAAGAGCGGCTGTCCAAGTCTTTCTTCCACCAGCCGAACGGCATGGCTGACGGCCGATGGGCTCATGCCCAGTTCGCTGGCAGCGGCCGCAAATCCGCCGCGGCGCGCGACGGCGGCGACGATAGGCAAATGTGTGAGCAGATCGCGATCCATTGCTGAGCCATATCGCATAATGAATGCAGATTAAATGACCTTATCGAACGGACGGAAAGTAGCGAAGCTATAAGCACTGAATTGCGGCCGACCGCTTTCGATTATCGAGCTGGTTTGGTGCGCCACAGAGGAGAATAGTGATGAGCATGGAATTTTACGCGCTTGGCAATAGCGGACTGAAGGTGACGCGGCTTGCACTTGGAACTATGACCTTCGGCACGGAATGGGGATGGGGTGCCGACAAAGAAGCGGCGCGAGCCATCTTCAATGCCTATGTCGATGCCGGCGGCAATTTTTTCGATACTGCCGATGCCTATACCGGTGGTACGTCGGAGACTTGGCTGGGCGAGTTCATTGCTGAGCGCGGCTTGCGCGACGATGCCGTCATTGCGACCAAATTCACCATGAACCTTGCGGCCCAGACGCCGAATGCGGCCGGCAATGGCCGCAAGAATATCCTGCGGGCGGTCGAGGGATCGTTGAAGCGGCTCAACACGGACTATATCGACCTCTACCTCATGCATTGCTGGGACCGCCTGACGCCACCGGAAGAGGTAATGCGTACCTTTGACGACCTAGTGCGCTCGGGCAAAGTCCGGCATGTCGGTCTGTCCGATGTTCCGGCTTGGTATGCGAGCCGCGCCCAGGTCATTGCCGAATATCGCGGTTATGAGCCGATCTCGGCGCTTCAGCTCGAATATTCCCTGGCCGAGCGCAATATTGAGAATGAATTCGTACCGTTCGGGACGCGTTACGGTGCCGGCATCATGGCCTGGAGCCCGCTTGCGAGCGGTCTGCTCAGCGGCAAATATCGCCCCAGCAGCCAGGGAGAAACGGCCGGCCGCCTCGAAACCGTACGGGGCACGAGCAATCCCGGTTTTCAGAAATTCAACGAGCGCAACTGGGCGATCGTCGCCGAGTTGGAAAAGGTGGCGGGCGAGCTTGGCCGCAGCATGGCACAGGTAGCGGTCAACTGGGCGATGACGCAGCCCGGCATTGCCTCGATCATCGTCGGCGCGACGAAACTGGAGCAGCTAAAGGATAATCTCGGCGCGCTGGAGTTCACGATACCGCACGAACTGCGCCAACGCCTCGATGATGTGAGTGCCCTGCCATCGACCTTCCCATACTCCTTTTTCGGACCGGAGATCCAAGGCAGCCTGACCGGCGGCCAGACTGTCGGCGACAAGCCCGTGGGTTACTATCCGGATCTCAACATCTCGGGAAAGTTTGCAGGTGTCAGCTAAAGACGTCACAGCCATCGCAACGCGCTGGGCAACTGACAGCGCGTTGCGATGAAATGAACGATTGCCTTGTTTCCTCCGGTTTCTGCTGCTAGAGACCCCGCCGTGGCTTTGAAAAGCCATGAAATCCGGTCGCAGCCCACCCGGTCAAAACAAGGGATCCTGAATTATGAAGACTATCGTGATCTGCTCCGGCGGATTGGACTCCGTTTCGCTCGCCCATAAGGTCGCAGCCGAACATCAGCTTATCGGCCTCGTCTCCTTTGATTACGGCCAAAGGCACCGCAAGGAGCTGGAATTTGCCGGCGCCTGCGCCAAGCGTCTCGGCGTGCCGCATGAGATCATCGACATCACCGCCATCGGCCGGCATCTGACCGGATCAGCTCTGACAGATGATGTCGAGGTGCCGGACGGGCACTATGCCGAGGAAACCATGAAGGCGACGGTCGTACCGAACCGTAACGCGATCATGCTGGCGATCGCCTTCGGGCTTGCGGCGGCGCAGAAGGCGGATGCCGTCGCCGTTGCGGTTCATGGCGGCGATCATTTCATCTATCCCGACTGTCGCCCGGGTTTCATCGAGGCTTTCCAGCAGATGCAGAAGCAGGCACTCGACGGCTATGCCAGCGTTTCGCTCTACGCGCCCTATGTGACGATCTCCAAGGCGGATATCGTTGCCGATGGCGCCCGGCATAAGACCCCCTTTGCCGAAACCTGGTCCTGCTACAAGGGCGGAGAGCGCCATTGCGGCCGCTGCGGCACCTGTGTGGAGCGGCGCGAAGCCTTCCATCTCGCTGGTATCGCAGATCCCACGGAATATGACGATGCCGATTTCTGGGTTGCCGCGACATCGGGCTTTTCGGCTGAGGAGGTGAAGTGATGTATCGCATCACCAAGGAGTTTCATTTCTCCGCGTCGCATCAGCTCTCGCATCTTCCCTCAGATCACCATTGCGCGCGCCTGCACGGGCACAATTATATCGTCGTTGTGGAGCTTTCGGCCGGCGAACTGGACGAGAACGGGTTCGTGCGAGATTATCATGAGCTGCAACCTCTGAAGCGCTATATCGACGAAGCGTTCGATCATCGCCATCTCAATGATGTCTTTGGACATGACCGGGTGACCTCGGAGTATCTCGCCAAGCATTTCTATGACTGGTGCAAGGAGCGCTTGCCGCAGACATCTGCCGTGCGAGTCAGCGAAACCCCGAAGACCTGGGCGGAATACCGGCCATGAGCGAAGCGCCCATTCGCATCAGCGAGATCTTCGGGCCGACGATCCAAGGCGAGGGCATCCTGATCGGCCTTCCGACGATCTTCGTGCGCACAGGCGGCTGCGATTATCGCTGTTCCTGGTGCGATACGCTGCATGCCGTCGATAGTGATTATCGCGATCAATGGCGGCCGATGTCGGTCGACGAGATCTGGCAGGAGGTAACGCGACTTTCAGGCGGCAAACCGCTGACCATCTCGCTCTCCGGCGGCAATCCTGCGATCCAACCGCTCGGCCCGCTGATTGCGCGCGGCCATGCGGAGGGATATCGCTTCGCGCTGGAGACTCAAGGGAGCGTGGCCAGGGAATGGTTCGCCGAACTCGATGTGCTCGTGCTGAGCCCGAAGCCTCCATCGAGCGGCATGGCGACGGACTGGATCGCCTTCGACGACTGTCTGCGCATGGCGGGCAGCGGACCGCAGATCGCCTTGAAGATCGTCATATTCGACGAGCTCGACTATGAATATGCGCGAGACGCGGCTGCTCGCTATCCTCAATTGCCCGTCTATCTGCAACCCGGCAATCATACGCCGCCGCCAGCCGATGCAGAGGATGCCATTGTCGATATTGACGGCATCGTCGAGCGGATGCGCTGGCTCGTGGAAAAGGTCAGCAATGATCGATGGTTCGAGGCGAGGGTGCTGCCGCAACTGCACGTGATCATCTGGGGAAACAGGCGCGGCGTTTGATAGATTGCGAACGGGCCACATTTTGCCTGGCCCGATCGCAATTTACATTTTTGTAGGCCAACCAGCAGAGCCGCATCGGTACTGCGTTACGATTTCTCCTCGCGACTGCCATGCTCGACGGTATTCGACATCGCTGATTTGAGTTCAGCATCGAAAATTCCCGCAAGTGTCTTGAGGATCTGCAACACGCCCGGATGATCGCAGGTATAGTATCTATACTGCGCCTGACGGCGCACTTTGACGATGCCGGAATGATGCAAGCGGGTCAGGTGCTGGCTGAGGGCTGATTGCGATATTCCAAGCTTCTTGGCCAGGCTGTTTACATCCTCCTCACGGCCGGACAGATGAATACAGACCTCAAGGCGTTTGGGATTTGAAAGCTGGCTGAGAAGATCTGCATGGTAGATGAGACGCTCATCTTCTGTGGTCTGATCTGAGGAATACATAGCACGGCCAATCGTCGATAGTTAATCTTAAAATCCACCTGCAGCGCGTGATGATAAGCGCAAAAGTTGCAAAATTATGGTTTGGATATTCCAAAACGTCGCATCCTCGCGGAGCAGGCGGCCCCTCCCAGTTCGGCCGATTTCCAGGAAATCAACCTCTCCCAGCGGTCAACTAGGGTCCTATTGTAATTTTGGAATATGTACCGCTTTGGGTTTTGCAATTATTCTGTAACAAAATCGAACGAAATGCCTTGTTTTTGTCCGGGTTCTGACATCGCACTGCTAATAAAGCGGCTTATCTTCTGCTCCAACGAACAGGAGGTAACCATGACCCAAAGGGACTTGACGATCGCCGAAGTTCTCAAAGATCCGCTGATCCGCCAGGTCATGCGCGCGGATCGCATTTCCGTGACTGGAATGGCAAGCCTGCTGCAGGATGCCGCGCGCCGGCAGGAGCGTGCCTTGTCCGCCAATCTGGCGCCGATCACCCATGCCGCTTCGTGCTCCAGGCCGCAGGCCGATTTGCGCTGAGATCGTCTGTTCCGGGCCGACATGGCAATCGCTCCGTGACGAGCGCTTTGCCATCACTTCAGATTTCAGGGCAGGGTGGTCCTGGGCATGATTTAGGGCCGCCTCATTTCGCCCGACGCCTTTGGCCCGCTGTCACAGTGCGCCGCTTCGGTTCAAGGAGATCGCGTAGACGCTTGTCGTTGCCGTCATGAAAAGCTTGTGCTTGCCGCGACCGCCGAAGCAGAGGTTGGACACTGTTTCCGGTACCAGGATCTTGCCCATGAGATGGCCGTCGGGCGCGATGCAATGCACGCCGTCGGCTGCCGAAGACCAGAGATTGCCGTCGCCGTCGAAGCGCATGCCGTCAGCACAGCCCGGCGAAATCGCATGAAATACCTCGCCGCCGGAGAGCTGCCAGTTTTGGCCGACGTTGAAGACTCGGATATGTTGCGGATCGTTGCTATGCATGCGACCGGTATCGGCGACATAAAGCTTCGTCTCGTCAGGACTGAAGGCAAGCCCGTTCGGGCAATTGAAATCCGTCAGCACGGCCTGAATGGAGCCGTCTGGATCGACGCGATAGACATTGCACGGCAGCTCCTGCTCGCTCTTATATCCCTCGTAATCCGTCGCGATGCCGTAATGCGGATCGGTAAACCAGATCGCGCCGTCAGAGGCGACGATCACATCGTTGGGTGAGTTCAGGCGCTTGCCCTGATAGCGATCCGCGATGACCGTGATGGAGCCGTCATATTCGGTGCGCGTGACACGCCTGATGCCATGCTCACAGCTGACGAGCCGGCCCTGCCGGTCACGGGTATGACCGTTCGAAAAATTCGAAGGTTCGCGAAAGACGCTGGTGCCGAGCCCCGGCATCCAGCGCATGATGCGGTTGTTGGGAATATCCGAAAAGAGCAGGCAATTCAGATCTCCGAACCAGACAGGGCCTTCCACCCAGTCGAAACCGGTGGCGATTTGCTTGACGGGGGCATTGCCAAGAACAAATTTCCCAAAGGCCGGGTCGATGATTTCGAAGAACGACATTGTGACAATACCTCCCGTAATGCTAGATCGTGCGTTGATCTGTTATCGATAACATAACTCGATGAGTCCGCAATGAGGAGGATAGTGCATGAGCCACGTTCTGACGTCGAGCGTCTTGAGTGACGAAGGTGTGATGACCTTGTTGAACGCCGCCATTTCCGCCGCGACCGCGATGGGCCAGCCGCAATGCATCGTCATCGTCGATCAATCCGGCGTGACGCTCGGCTCCTTCCGCATGCGCGGTTCGCGTTTTCAGTCGCTGAAAAGCGCCGGTGCTAAAGCACAGACGGCGGCCTCCATCGGCGCTCCCAGCCATTCGCTGCCGGACCATGCGCGAGTGCCGCTGGCAATCGCCACCGACGGCGGGATGACGGGGTTGCGCGGCGGTTTGCCAATCCGCGTCGGCGGCGCGCTTCTCGGCGGCATCGGCGTCGGTTCGGGTTCCGGCGAGCAGGACGAACAGGTTGCCCGCGCCGCGCTCGAAGCGATCGGCGCCGACCTAGACTGAACGGGTGAGCGCGAAATCCCTCTTCGGCTTCAATCGAGTGGATTTCGCGCCGCTTTCGTTCAGTTGAAGGCGATCTGCGCCTTCATGGCCTGGCTTCGATCCGACGCGATCTCGAAGGCGCTGATCGCGTCGGCAAGCGGGACTGTGTGGGTGATGAGCGGCCGCACATCGATAAGGCGCTTGCGCATCAGATCGACGCCAACCGCAAACTCTTCATGAAAGCGGAAAGAGCCACGCAGTTCCAACTCCTTTGCCGTAATCGCCAGCATCGGCAGGCTCATGTCGCCGCCGATACCAAGCTGTACGATGATCCCCCGCGGTCTCAGTGCCGCAATGCCACCGGCGAGGGCCGCCGCCGCACCTGAGCATTCATAGAGCACATCGAACGTGCCCTTGTCGGAGGAATAGGCGGCAAGCGCTTCAGGTTCGTCCTTCGTATTGATGACCCTGTCGGCTCCTGCCTGCCTGGCGAGCGACAAGGTGAAATCCGAAAGATCGGTCGCGACGATCTCGACGGCGCCAGCGCGGCGGGCCGCCAGGATCGAGAGGACGCCGATCGGACCGCAGCCGGTCACGAGAACGCGTTTGCCGAGAAGCTCGCCCGCACGCCGCGTAGCGTGCAAGGTCACGGCCAAAGGTTCCGCCATGGCCGCTTCACCCGGCGTCAGGCCATCGGCCGGCACGCATTGAATGGCATCGGCCACAAGCGTCTCGCGAAAGGCACCCTGGATGTGCGGGAAGGGCATGGCGCTGCCATAGAAGCGCATGTTGAGGCATTGATTGGGCAGTCCCTGCAGGCAGTAGCGGCAGGTGCGACAGGGGCGGGAGGGGGAAACGGCAACGAGCTGGCCGATCTCGAGCCCCTGCACGCCCGGACCGAGCGCGGTCACGGTCGCGCTGATTTCATGCCCGAGGATCATCGGTTCCTTCAGGCGAACAGTGCCGAAGCCGCCGTGATGATAATAATGTAGGTCGCTGCCGCAGACGCCGCCGGTTGCAAGCCGCAGCTTCACTTCTCCCGCGCCCGGTTCTTCCTCAGGATAATCCTCGATCCGCACATCCTTAGCGGCGTGGGCGATGATGGCCTTCATATCTTTCTCCTCAAAGAACGGGTGTCGGCAGTGCCTGGCCGGCGAAATGGGCGGCGAGATTGTCGCGCACCAGCTGACCCATGGCCTTGCGCGTCTCAACCGTGCCGGAGGCATGGTGGGGCTGCAGCAGCACATTGTCGAGTGCCAGGAAGCGCGGATTAAGCTTTGGCTCGCCTTCGAAGACGTCAAGGGCTGCCGATCCGAGCCTGCCGGTCTCCAACGCGTCGAGTAGGGCGTCTTCGTCTATATTGGACGCGCGGGAGATGTTGATCAACATGCCTTCCGGGCCGAGCGCCTCGATCACGTTACGACCGACGATATGGCGGGTGGCGGCGGAAGCGGCGAGCGTGACGAACAGGAAATCCGATTGTGCTGCGAGCTCGACGGGATCGGCGACAAAGGTCATGTCTGACGCGTAAGATTTCGCCTCGACGTCCGAATAGGCAATCTGCATGTCGAAGCCCTTCAGGCGTTTCGCGACTTCGAAGCCGATGCGGCCAAGACCGAGCACGCCGGCACGCCGTCCCCAGACGCGGCGTTTGAGGGGATAAAGTCCCTTCTCTGCCCAGCTGCCGTCACGCACCCATGTCTCTGCCCCGATCATGCCGCGCGAGAGGCAGAGCATCATCGCAATTCCAAGATCCGCCACATCATTGGTCAGGACGTCGGGTGTGTTGGTGACACGGATACCGCGCTCGCGGCAGGCTTGCAAATCGACGGCGTCGAAGCCGACGCCATAGACCGAAATGACCTCCAGTTTGGGGCAGGCCTCGATCATGGCGCGGTTGGCGCCGAGTTCGCCGCGTGTGGCGATGCCCCTGATCGACGGTCCGACCTCGGCGAGTAATCTGTCCTTGTCGGCCGCCTCGAAATAGCGATGAACCTGAAAGGCTGCGTCGAGAGGCTCTTGATCCCATTGCGGGTAGGGGCCAATCTGCAGGATTGGGGGCTTACTCATCTTGTGTGTCCTCCCTTGACATCAAATGTTATCGATAACATAAACAGGGGAGACGACCATTGTCGAGATAAAAACGGAGGAAACAATGTCTGCTGGTCTTTTTGATCTGAAAGGGCGGCGCGCCCTGGTGACGGGTTCTTCCCAAGGTATCGGGCTTGCGCTCGCGAAAGGGTTGGCCGCCGCCGGCGCTGAGCTGGTGCTCAATGGGCGTGACAAGGAAAAGCTCGCTACGGCGGCTGAGAGTTTCGACAGCAAGGCGTATCAGCTGGCCTTCGACGCCACTGACCATGAGGCTACGCGTCAGGCCGTCGATGCCTTCGAGGCGGAGATCGGCGCGATCGACATTCTCGTCAACAATGCCGGTATGCAGTTTCGCACAGCGCTCGAGGATTTTCCCGCCGATGCCTTCGAGCGGCTGCTGCGGACGAATATATCGAGCGTCTTCAATGTCGGCCAGGCGGTCGCCCGTCACATGATCAAGCGCGGAGCCGGAAAGATCATCAATATCGCCAGCGTGCAGACGGCGCTGGCACGCCCATCGATCGCGCCATACACGGCGACCAAGGGTGCCGTCGGCAATTTGACGAAGGGCATGGCGACGGATTGGGCGAAGTACGGGCTACAATGCAACGCCATTGCGCCGGGCTATTTCGATACGCCATTGAATGCGGCCCTCGTTGCCGATGCCGATTTCTCAGCATGGTTGGAAAAGCGCACGCCGGCCGGCCGCTGGGGCCGTGTCGAAGAGCTGGTCGGTGCCTGCATCTTCCTTGCTTCCGACGCCTCCTCCTTCGTCAACGGTCATGTGCTCTATGTCGACGGCGGCATCACGGCTTCGCTCTGATGGCGCTCTGCCGCGCCGCTTCGTCATCATGGGCGTCAGCGGTTGCGGCAAGTCGTCAGTCGGGTCGGCGCTGGCCGCTCGCCTTGGAGGCATCTATGCCGATGGTGATGATCTTCATCCTGCGGCAAATGTCGCCAAGATGAGTGCCGGCATACCGTTGACCGACGCCGATCGCTGGCCTTGGCTCGACAAAGTCGGTCACTACCTGGCTTTGGCGCAGGATACGGCGTTGATTGGGTGCTCTGCATTGAAACGCATCTATCGCGACCGGATTCGCGAGGTTGTCGGAGCGCCGGTTTGCTTCATTCACCTTGCCGGGACGAGGCAGACCATTCTTCAGCGGATGCGGGCAAGACGGGATCATTTCATGCCGCCAGCATTGCTCGACAGTCAATTTGCAACCCTCGAGCTGCCTGGATCAGACGAGCAGGCGATTACCGTCGATATCGATCAGCCGCTGGATCAAGTCGTGGCGGCCATCATCATTGCATTGGAGGAGACGCAATCATGAGCAACAAGGTGGCGCTGATCGGCGCCGGCGCTATGGGCGGAGCGATCGGCGCCCGCCTGGCGGAAACCAGCAATCAGCTGACGGTTTTCGATCTCGACAAGGAGAAGGTTGCGGTGCTGACCGCAAAAGGCGCTACGGCAGCCCCGAGTGCAGCGGCAGCGGCTGCCGTTTCCGATTTCGTCGTCCTCAGCCTCAATTCGCCGAAGATTGTCCATGCCGCTGTTTTCGGACCCGACGGCGTTGCCGCGGGTGCAAGAGCGGGCACGCTGATCATCGATATGTCGTCGATCGATCCCGATGCCACCAAGGCACTTGCTACGGAAGCGACAAAAAAGGGGCTGCGCTGGGTGGATAGCCCGCTGTCCGGCGGAGCACCGAAGGCCCTGATAGGGCAGTTGACGCTGATGGCCGGTGGCAGCGAGCAGGACGTCGTGGATGCGCATCAGGTCTTGCAGCATGTGGCATCGAACTACACACATATGGGGCCTGTCGGCGCGGGCCAGACCACGAAGCTCATCAATCAGGTTCTGTGCGCGTTGAATTTCCTCGCCGTCGCGGAAGCGACGCAACTGGCGCTTGATGCCGGTGTCGATGCCGCGAAAATCCCGCAGGCGCTGAAGGGCGGGCGGGCCGACAGCGCCATCCTGCAGGAATACATGCCGCGCTACGTCGCCAGGGATTATCGGCGCACCGGCCGGATCGACAATATGGTCAAGGATCTGAACGGCGCTCAGGATCTGGCCCGCAGGACCAATACCGCCATGCCGCTGACGGCGGTCTGCGCCGAGATACACCGCATGCTGACGGCTTCCGGTCTTGGCGGTGAGGATCAGGCGGCGCTGATGGAATTCTTCAAAGGGCCGAACAAGGAGATCGCCGGATGATTACCCGATATGCATTATTCGAAGGTAAGGTCAGGGAAGGAGAGGCAGAGGCGTTTCGAACGGCCGTCATGGAAACCATCCTGCCGAAGTGGAAGCAGTTTCCTGGTGCCCTCGACGTGCGGGTTACCTTTGCCGAGGCACGCGATGAAGGCGCCCCGGAGTTCCCGATGATTTTGGCCGTGAACTATCCGGATATGGCCGCCGTGGAGAAGGCTCTTGCGAGCCCGGTGCGCACCGAGGCGCGTGCAGCGACGGAAGCGGTTCTCTCACGCTTTTTCGAAGGACGCATCCATCATCATGTGACGCTGGCGCATGAGTTCCAGCTCTAATCTGGCTGCTGCAAGACGTTTCCGCCGCGGGCACGCTCCTGGCGGTTGCTCGCTTTGCGGGATAGCTGAAAGCGCCTCTTGCTATTTTGGGAAGAGACATACTACTCTGATGGTAACGATAACATAGGCCATTGATGAGTAACGATCGCAAAACGCCAACGATGGCAGACATAGCCCGCGTCATGGGAGTTTCTCCCATGACCGTGTCGCGTGCTTTCAAGGCTGACAGTCTTGTCAGCCCGGAGACGCGCGAGGCGATCCTGCGAACGGCGGAGGAGCTGGGCTATGTCTTCGACAGCACGGCGTCCAACCTGCGTTCGCAAAAGTCCGGTTTTGTCGCCGTCACCATTCCGTCCATCAACAACGCCAACTTCGCAGATACGGTCGGCGGCCTCTCGGACACCTTGTCCAAGCGGGACATGCAGATCCTGCTTGGCTACACGAACTACGATGTCGAAGAGGAGGAGCGGCTGATCGAGCAGCTGCTTCGCCGCAAGCCGCAGGCGATCGTCGTGACCGGCGGCACCCACACGGAGCGAGCGCGTAAACTTCTGCAGACCGTTGCGATCCCGGTGATCGAGACCTGGGATATCCCGACTGATCCGATCGGCCATTATGTCGGCTTTTCCAACAGAGCCGTCATGCGCGATATGGTCGATCATTTCGTCGCGCTTGGCTGTCGCCGCATCGCCTTCATCGGTGGTGATGTCCAGCGAGATTCACGCGGCAGCGAACGCCGGCTTGGCTTCATCGCTGCCATGCAGGCGCATGGGCTCGACGCCACCAGGCTGATCGCGGCTGGATCGCCGCCGATTTCTATGCGGGAAGGCGCCAATGCCATGGCGAAGCTGATCAAACTCTATCCCGATACGGAAGCTGTCGTCTGCGTCTCGGATCTTGCCGCCTACGGTGCACTCACCGAATGTCGGCGGCTCGGGATTCCGGTACCCGAGCGCTTTTCGATCGGTGGCTTTGGCAATTATGAGATCGGCGAGGTCTGCGTGCCGACTTTGACCACCATCAACGCCTTTGCGCGTGAGATCGGCGAGCGGACAGCACAATTGATCCTGGATATTCTCGATGGCACACAGCCGGTTCCCGACGTCAGGATCTTGCCACAACTGATTGCGCGCGATAGCAGCCGCTAAGCATAGTCTTATTGTCGAATGGAGTGGCCCAGCCTTTAAGCTAGGCCACATCCCGTTACTGGAATCACTTGCCCCAGATTTTCTTGTATTGGTCCTTGTAGCCGTTATCTGGATCGAAGGTATTCTTCGGACCACCATCGGATTGGATATTATCTGCCGTCACGACATGCAGCGGCGACAGGTACCCAGACCATTTTTCGCCGGCAAAAGCGCGATTGAGCTCGTCGACCAGCTGCCAGCCCTGGAGATTGAGGGGTTCGGCCACTGTGACTTTCTGGAACTGGCCGGCACGGATGCGCTCATAGGCCGATTGCGAGCCGTCGCCGGCGGCGACATTGATCGGCGCATCGGTGCCGCCCTTGCCGGCCGACGCAAGTGAAGGACCCATGAAGTCGAAATAGAGGTCGTTGATAGCAAGCGAATGCGTCCAGCTGTCACCGTATTTCTGCAGCAGCGAGGTGGTCAGCTGCGGCATGCGCTGCGACGTCTCGGCGATCGGGGTATCGACATATTCGAGCACCTTGCCGCCCAATCGTTCGATCTCCTGCTTCATCCTGTCCGCCTTGGCGATGGCGATCGCATAGGTGGAGTCGGTGAAGATGATGACGCCCGGCTTGCCCTTTGCATCGACGAAGGCCCAATCGGCAGCGGCTTTCGAGACTTCCATGGCGTCGGTGCTGACATTGGCAAAAAGACCGTTCTTGTCGTCCGGGCCGATGGTCGGGCCGGCATGCCAGGCGACCAACGGGATCTTGGCGGCCTTCGCCTGTTCCAGCGCCGGAGCCTGTTCGACGGCGTCGAAGCCGTCAATGATGATGCCGGCGGGCTGTAGCGCTATCGCCTGGCCGAAGGCCGCCGTGCGCCCGCCGATCGAGCCTGCGCCATCGAGAACCTTCACCTCCCAGCCGATCGCCTTTGCCGCTTCCTCGACACCGTTGCTGACGCCGAGAATGCCGCCATTCTTGAGATCACCCGCGAGTACGACGATTGTCTTGCCGGCCTGCGCCTTCGGGCCTGTCGTCGGGCCATCCCACTTAGTGACCGGGGTTGCGTATTTGTCGACGACGGCCTTCGCATCCGCCAACGGATCGGCATAGGCCTGCCCGGCACATAGCATCAGGACCGCTGTCGTGACCTGCAGGAATTGTCTACGGTTCATATCTTCTCCTCCCTTTGGACATTCGAACTTCAGATGATCTTCATTTCTCCGCCGGCTTGGCGGAAAGTTGCGGTGCCTGGGCCGGTGCCATGCGCCCTGCATGGCTGCGGCGGCGCTGCGCGTAACCGGCAATGCCGATGGCAACGAGCAGGGTCACACCATTGAACAGAGGCTCGACATAGAAGGAGCCACCGAACTGCTGGATGCCGGCAATGCCGACGGCGAGGATGATGACGCCGATCATCGTGCCCCAGACGTTGACGCGGCCCGGCTTGATGGTGGTTGATCCCAGGAATGCGCCGACCAATGCAGGCAGCAGATATTCAAGCCCGACGCTTGCCTGGCCGATGCGCAGCTTGGAGGCGAGCAGCACGCCGGCGATGGCGGCAAGCGTTCCCGAGGTGACGAAGGCGCCGATGACGAAGCGGCGGACGGGAATACCGTTGAGCGCGGCTGCTTTCGGATTGGCGCCGATCGCATAGATGTAGCGGCCGATCGGCAGATATTCGAGGACGATCCACATAACGAAAGCAAGTGCCAGAACATAGATGCCGGTAATCGGCAGGCCGAAGACCATCGTGCCATTAAGCGCATAAAACCCTTGCGGCAGCATGCCCACCACCTGCCGTCCGCCTGTATGCCAGAGCGCGATGGCGTAGAGGACCGTGCCGGTGCCGAGCGTTGCGATGAAGCTGTCGATTTTGGCGATCTCCACCAGCAGGCCGTTCAGAAAGCCGGTCAGCGCACCAAGCGCGATGACAACCAGCACGGCGACCGGCCAGGGCAGTCCGAACATGGTCTGAAGGCTGATCGCCAGCACATGCCAGAGAACGATGCCATAGCCGATCGTCAGATCGATGCGGCCTGCCGCCATCGGGATCATTGCAGCCAGCGACAGGATGGCGATGATCGTCTTGTCGGAAACGATCGAACGCAGGTTGAGCATCGTCGGGAAGGTCTGTGGCAGCAGAATGGAGAAAAGCAGGATCAGCAGCGCGGTCAGGATGACGAGGCCATAGACGGGCAGCAGGCGCTGGATCTTCTGGCCGAAGCTCATGGCCGAAAGCTCGGCGCGGGTCGGCTCGAGCGCGTTGGATTCGATCGATTGCATGGTGTTCTCCTCCGGTTCAGGCCGCTTCGGATGCTGATGCGGCGGCGATGACCGCCGGTGTTGTGAGGTCGGCACCGCTGAGTTCGCGCACGATCCTCCCGCGCGAAAACACCAGGGCACGATGGCAGATGTGAGCGATTTCCTCGAAATCCGTGGAGACGACCAGCACGGCAAGGCCGGCCTCGACCGCCTCAGCGATCAGGCGATAAATGTCAGCCTTGGCGCCGACATCGACACCGGCGGTCGGATCTTCGGCGATCAGCAATTTGCGCCCCGTCGCCAGCCATCGTCCCACGACGACCTTCTGCTGATTGCCGCCGGATAGCGCCTCGATGGCGAGGCTCTGATCGTTGGGCCGGAGGCCGACACGACTGCCGAGTGAATGGGCGATTTCCGCCTCCCGGCGCGGAGACAGGAACGAAAACAGGCTTCGTCCCGAAGCGCCTGGATTGAGAAAGGTGTTTTCGCGCAGGCTGAGCGACATGGCGACGGACTCTTCGGTCCGATCCCGGGCGATCAGCCCGATACCCGAAGCCATCGCGGTGACAGTGCTGGAAAGATCGGGTATTGCCCCGTTCAAGCGAACGCTGCCCTGCGACGGCTCGCAGCCGAAGAGGGCGCGTCCGATCAGTTCCTGGCCGGCGCCGCGCAAGCCGACGAGACCAAGCAATTCGCCCTGTCGGATATCGAAGGATACGGGTCCCGCGCCGCGGCAGGAAAGCTCCTTTACGGAAACGATGGCGGGGCCAGCGCTTCTTTCTGCCTTGACGAAAAGCTGGTCCGCCTTGCGCCCGACGATCATGCGGATGAGTTCATCCGGTGTCGTCTCGGAGACTGGCTTCTGGCCGACCAGCTGACCATCACGCAAGACGGCAACGCGGTCGGCGATACGGAAGATCTCGTCGAGGCGATGAGACACATAGATCATAGCCACGCCGCGCTCTTTCAGCGGGCGGATGGCGGCAAAGAGTTTCTCGACCTCGTCGGCGGGCAGGCTGGCCGTAGGTTCGTCAAGCACCAGCACGTCGGCTTCGACGGCGAGCGCCCGAGCGATTGCGACCAGCGACTTCTCGGTGCGGGTCAGCTCCTGTACGCGGGTCGACGGATCGAAATCGCAGCCGACGAGCTTCAGAGCCTCGGCGGTACGCCGCTCCGTGGCGCGCCAGTCTATCAATTTACCGCGCAGGGAATAGCCCTGCGCAAGCCCGACATTCTCGCCCACCGTCATCCATTCGATCAGTCCGAGATCTTGATGGATGAAGGCGACCGGCTGGCGTTGATTGGGTTGTGGCGGGCGGTGATGATAGGGTTTGCCGCGAAACAGGATCTGCCCGCCATCCGGCTTGTAGATGCCAGCCAATGTCTTGATGAGGGTTGATTTACCCGCGCCGTTTTCCCCGAGAAGCGCGAGGATTTCGCCGCGCTGCAAGTCGAGCGACACGTTCGACAGGGCTCGTGTTCCGCCAAATTCCTTGGTGATGTCGGAAAATGCGAGCAGCTTTTCGTCGTCCATCCTGCTCCTCCCAAAGCTTAGATAGGAGGAGGCTATGTTATCGATAACATTCCGTCAAGAGGCTCGGATGCTTGCCGGTATATTCAGGCATCATGTGCGGCCCCGGCTGAAAAGTTAACGTATTAACGAGAGGTATTCTTTAAATATGAAATATATCTCAACGCGTCCGATCATATTATGAAATGATATAAGCAGAAAGAAAATATATACTCGCGCTGCGATGCATCCGCATGGTTGTAATTATCATACTTATTCGATGAGGCATTGATTTTTAGTTTTATGGCGTTACTTTCTCCGGGGGCGTAAGCGAGGATGTATTTTCAAGGCAGATGACCGAAAGCTAAAAAGGTAATCTGCAGAGGCAGCGCAATGAGGGGAACATTTGACTTACGCAACGTGCTCGGTGTCCCAAATCGAGAAAGCCGATGCCGAGGAGATGACCGCGCATTACGCGAGAACCCTGTTTCCCGCGATTGTCGAACCTCTCCATCGCCGCGGTGCGATTTCGGTGGAAGACCGCCACTATACGATCGGCTCCTGCAGCGTCTGGCGCGGCAAATGTCATTCTGGCATGAGCGTTATGCTGCCCGGTGGCCCCGAAGCCTACGGCCTTTATCTGCCGACCGCCGGCAAGATGCTTGTCGACGCCGCTGGGCGGCAATTGGAATCGGAGCCGGGCAGGGGACTTGTGGCCGATATGTCTTCTTTCAGCCGGCTCACGTTTTTCGAGCAGCGGAGCCATATGGGCATCGCATTCGAAAAGGCGGCCATGATACGGCAGCTCAGCACGCTGCTTGACGCACCGGTGCGCTCTGATCTGGAGTTCGCCGGCCCGGTCGATTTGACATCGGGGCGAGGGATGCAGATTGCCGCGCTTGGAAACTTGATCTGGCAGGACCTCACAGCGACCGGCCAACAAAGATCCTCCGCTTCATTCAGCGAATGCCTTTTACAGGCAATGATGATTGCTCTGCTTGAGACTGTGCCACACAATTATACGCTGCAGTTGCAAGGGCCGGCATCGCCGGCAATCCCGAGGCAGATGAAGCGCGCAATGGAATATATGCACGTAAATGCAAGTGCGGACATCAAGATCGCCGATATTGCGCGCGAGAGCGGAACAAGCGTGCGGTCCTTACAGACCGCATTTCAGCAGTTCAAGAACATGACGCCCCTCGGCTATCTGCGCGAGATACGCCTGCAAGGCGCGCGCAAAGCCTTGATGGAATCGAACCGTTCCCGGGTGGTGGCCGACATCGCGCGCGATTGGGGATTTTCCCATATGGGGCGGTTCGCAGCGCTATATTATCAATCCTTCGGAGAAATGCCCTCCGAGACTGTCAGGCAAGCTCGGTAGGGCGGCAGCTTCGCCCGCGTGATCAATACCTTGCCAGACCTCAGATCTATTCGCCAACTTCCGCTACGATGCTGCTGTTCCTGTCATGCGGACAACTTTGCACAGGTTGGTCAAAAGGGAAGTAGCCCGTTCACGGCGCCCCAAGGACATCTGAGGCTCTCTGCCCGCGTTAGCGCAACGACGGGCGCCGCATTGCCATTTTCAGGATCATATTCATAGACTGCCTAGCCGGTAGGGTTTTGGTGAGGGTGGCCGTCTCGCCGTCGTGACGCATACTTAAAACCTCTTCTCGTAACGATGATGCTGGAGTGAATAGGCAATGGATCCTCTGAAGATCACCATCTTTTCATGCAGTCTTGATCCGAAAAGCAGGAGCCGTCGCATGGCTCGCGAGGCTGAAAACTTGTTGCGAGAGAGGCGATGCGAAGTCGAGTTTATCGATCTTCAGCATCTGGAGTTGCCCGCTTTCGACAATTTGAAATGCTATGAACATCCTTCATACGACCAGCTGTATCGTGCAATTCATGATGCGGATGGTGTCTTGCTTGCGGTACCCATTTACAATTGGTCGGTGGGCAGTGCTGCCAAGAGCCTGATCGAACTTACCGGTGCGACAGGCGCCGGCGGACGAAAATCGGCCTGGTTCGATCAGATCGTCACTTTCATCTGCTCCGGTGGGCTTCCGCACAGCTATATGGCCTATGGAAGTCTGGCCACCTCGCTGATGCTCGATTTCAAGTGCGTGATCAATCCCTATGTCGTTTACGCCACGGAGAGGGATTGGATAGATGGTCCCACCCCGTCCGACACCCTTGCGACACGGTTGCAGAAGACGATCGAAGTGCAGCTGGAATTGTCGTCGAGATTGAGATCCAGGGCATATAGTTCTGACTGGGAAATCTGATGGGCCTGCCTGGCCCAATTGCATTCGACGCGCCTGATGTTAAGACTATTCATATGATGACTTGCTGCCGGTGAGAAACGACTGCGATTGAAGGCCAACAAAAAGGGTCGGGATTGGGAATGACGACAAATGCCCGGACACGGCAAAGGCTGGCACAAAGGGTCATCGACGAATTGCGCTTGCAGATCGAGAGCGGCAAGCTTCGGGCCGGCGACCAGCTTCCGACCGAGCCGCAGCTTGAGGCTGCATTCGATGTCAGCCGGACCGTCGTGCGCGAGGCGATTGCAGATCTTCGTGCGGCAGGTCTCGTCACGCCGGTTCAAGGCAAGGGCGTATTCGTTTCCGACACGCCCACGCGATCTGGCCTGCTGCTGACGTCGGTCGAGGTCAAGAGCATCCCCGAAACGCTGGAACTGCTGGAATTCCGCATGGCAGCGGAAGGCGAGGCGGCAGCCATCGCCGCCTATCGCAGGACGGCCGAACAGGAGGCCGCGATTGCAGCGGCCAACCGCAAGATGGCGCAGCTGATAGAGCAGGGGCTGTCGACCGTCGAAGCGGACTATGAGTTTCATATGGCGATCGCGGCTGCCACGAATAACCGGTTCTATGTCGACGTGCTTCGGCATTTCGGTACGCGAACCATTCCGCGCCGGCAGTTTCCAACATTGCCCGAGGCGAATGACCGCGCCTATCTGCAGAAGGTTCATGCAGAGCATGCGGAGATTTTAGCGGCGATCGCCGATCAAGATCCAGAACGCGCGCGACAAGCGATGCGGGCGCATATGATGGCGAGCCAGCGTCGCTATCGCCGTCTCGCCGAGCTGCAGGAGCAATGATGCTCGACAGGGCGCCGCTATCATATTATGTCATATGATAGCGGCCGATTCTTCGAAAGAGATGTTCCGTCTGTTTGGCCAGCCGGGTCGAGGTGTGACGGCAACCATCCGGTTTTTGCGCATTCGATGGATAACAGTATCTATTTTCCAAATGATCCGCATCGGCGCCGATGGAACCGGCCCTGATGCTCGGACGAGGTGATCCGTGATTCAGCCTTCCTCCAGTGTGCATCCCACGTTCGTCTATGTCTCTGCGGCAATTGCCGGAACGATCGATGCCTATCGAATGGATGGGACGACAGGTGCGCTCACGGCGATATCCAGCATGAATGTCGGCGCGATGGTCATGCCGATGGCTGTCAGCCCCGACAGGCGGCATCTTTACGCCGTTATCCGTGCGCAGCCTTACCGGGTGCTGACGCTGGCGATCGACCCCGAAAGCGGCAGATTAAGGCAGGAGGCGGCCGCAGCGTTGCCCGACAGCATGGCCTATGTTGCCCTCGACCCGACTGGCGGGCTTCTATTGGCTGCCTCGTATGGCGGCAACAAGATCGCCGTGCTGCTCATCGATAAAAATGGGCTCGTCACCGCGCGAGCCCAACAGGTGATCGCAACCGGCCGCAACGCCCATTCGATCGTCACTGATCGGACAGGCAAATATGTCT
The DNA here is from genome assembly GCF_057784395.1 of Martinezella sp. CNPSo 3957. Taxonomy (NCBI): domain Bacteria; kingdom Pseudomonadati; phylum Pseudomonadota; class Alphaproteobacteria; order Hyphomicrobiales; family Rhizobiaceae; genus Martinezella; species Martinezella sp. CNPSo 3957. The sequence goes on along the minus strand of NZ_JBXSOU010000019.1, from coordinate 12,764 downwards.
TTGTCACCAATCTCGGCTCCGATGCCGTGCAGCAATTCATCCTACACCCGGAGACCGGGATACTGACGCCGAACGATCCTCCTGAGGTCATGACCGGCGCCGGCTTTGGCCCGCGGCATATCGTCGTGTCGCCGGATAATAAGGCCGTCTACGTTCTGACGGAGCTGACCGGCCATGTCATCCATTATGCGCTCGATGCCGATAAGGGCACATTGAGAGAGGTCGAGAGCGTCGCTTCCGTTCCCAAGGATGCGGGCCTGTCGTCAGGCCTGGCACCGGCTGCAGTTTCACCAGACAACGGCGAGCCGAAAATCTGGGCCGCAGATATCGGCATCACACCGGACGGCAAATTTCTTTATACGACGGAAAGGACCACCAGCCGGATTGCGCTGTTGAAAGTCGATGCGGATAACGGAAGGCTGGCTTACGTCACGAATTATCCGACCGAGCAGCAGCCGCGCGGCATCCGCATCGACCCGTCAGGCCGGTTCCTCGTCGCATCCGGTGAAAAGTCCGACCGGCTGTCCGTCTACGCCATCGACCAATCCGATGGCGGTCTCGCATTGGTGGGGCGATATCCGGTCAATGCAGGTGCGAACTGGATCGAGATGGTGACATTTCCTTGAGACGCATCCGCGTGCGGCGAGCTGCCCCGTGCGAATATCTACCCGGCTTTGGCAACGGTCCCGGCAATCAGGCCTTCGATCTCAGAGGAGGGAAGGGGCCGGGCAAACAGATAGCCTTGAAGCAATTCGCATCCGGCGCCCTCGAGAAAACGGGCCTGCTCCTCCGTCTCGACGCCTTCCGCCACGACTTCCAGATCGAGTGTTCTGCCGAGCGATACGATGGCGGAGGTGATTGCCATATCGCCCGGCTTTTCGGGAATATCGGCAATGAAGGATCTGTCGATCTTCAGCCGGGAAAGTGGAAAGCGCCTGAGGGTGCTCAGGCTTGAATATCCGGTGCCGAAATCATCCATTGCAAGGCTGACACCCAGCTCTTTCAGCTCATGCATCCGCTCGATGGCGCCTTCGACGTCACGCATGATCAAGCTTTCCGTCAGTTCGAGCTCAAGCCATTGCGGATCGAGATCAGCCGATTGCAGTGCGGATGCCACATGGCTTGTCAGTGAACTCTCCAGGAATTGCCGCGCAGATACGTTGACGCCCATGCGCAGCGCGGGCAGGCCGCGATCTTGCCACAGACGGGCCTGCTGGCAGGCTTTTCGCAGAACGATTTCGCCGAGCGCGACAATGAGCCCTGTTTCTTCCGCGAGCGGAATGAAGACACCGGGCAACAACAAGCCCTCGACAGGATGCTGCCATCGCACGAGGGCCTCGACGCCAATGATCTTGCCGCTGCGAACTTCCTTTTGCGGCTGATAATGGAGCACGAATTCGTCCCGCTCCACAGCGCGTCGCAATTCTTCGATACGGATCAGCTTGTTGCGGGCGTCCTCCGCCATGGCTGGCGTGAACAAGCGAATGGCATTGCGCCCCGCTTCCTTGGCACGATAGAGCGCCATATCGGCATTCGCGAAGAGTTCCGAAGCCGTCGTACCATGCTCCATGGCGCACGCCACACCGATGCTGCAGCCTACCCGGATTTCGACGCCTTGTACGATCATTGGCTTGGAAATGTCTGCCAGGACGGCCGCGAGCCTCTCATATATTGGCTCAGCCGGATCTTCCAGAACGATGATGAATTCGTCACCGCCGATCCTTGCGACGATGCCGTCATTGCCGACATGGGTCGATATGCGCCGCGCGACCACCGTCAGCAATTCATCGCCGGCCGCATGGCCGAGTGTGTCATTGACCAGCTTGAAATTATCGAGGTCGACAAAGGCCACGGCCAGTGACCTTTGTTGTCGGGACGCTTTTTCCAAGAGGGCGCTGAGCTTGCGATCGAGCAGCATGCGGTTTGGCAGGCCGGTGAGCGCGTCATGTTCGGCCAGATAGGCGATATGAGCGATGTCGCGATGGCGGTCGATGGCAATGCCCACGGTCTGCGCTATGCCGGCGAAGAATTCCATAAGCCCGGCCTCGTCACCATCGGTTTGCACCGTCACCAGGGCTCCATGCCGGCCGCCGTCCCGCGAAAAAATGGGAAATTCCAGGATATCGCCGGCAAGCGGTTCGGCTTGCTCGCCATTGAGGACGAAGCTCACGCGTCTGCCGTTGAGCAACTCCTCAAGAAGGACCTGGGACTCCCTGAGAAATACGTCGAGATCAACGCCGCGCGCCACATCCTGTAGAAGCTTCGTCTGGGCACTCATCAATTTTTCTGCCCGTTTTCGAGCGGAAATGTCGCGCGATGCGCCGACGACGCCGATGATGTTGCCGTTTCCGTCGCGTAGCGGCACCCGCGACATCATGAGCCAGCCTTCGCCCTTGAGTCGCCGCTCCTCGACGCCGAGATCGGCCTTGCCGCTCTCCATTACCTGCCGTTCGACTTCCTCGATCTTGTGGGCATCGGCCATCGGGTGAATTTCGGCATCGGTAAGGCCGATCAGCTCATCGACATGCGTGAAGCCATTGTTGAGGACGATCGCCATGTTGGCGAAAAGGAACCGACCGTTCCTGTCCTTGGCATAGATATAGTCCGGCACGTAGTTGATCATGGCTTCGAGCCATTCGTAACGCTCGGCGAGAGACAGGTATCGGGCCTGGAGCAATTCAAATGGCTTAAGGACCTGCTCGTCTTCGACGTCTTGGTCCCGATGAGTAGGATCTGGCGCTCCATCCGGCGGCTGCATCATGTATCTTCTCTCACCCGGCAAGCGGACAATATCGGCAGGCTGTTATGCAACAATGAAAAGCATGTAGGCATATCGAGCGTCTCCCTTTGGCGAGGTTCGGCTCGTCGCTTCCATAAACGTTATCATATAACCGAATTTATAAACATCCGCTCAAGTTTTAGAGGAAGATCGCGTCTGCCGACGGCGAGCGCTCCGATGCTTCCAGGGCTGGAAGCCGATAGATTTTGGGAATAACTGCCCACGAGGAAATCCATTGCGGGTAGGGGGCAAAACCGGCTAAAGCGCAGGTGGTAAAATGCAGGATTCGCAAGGATAGTCAGCATGCGCATGGGCAAAGCCGTAACAAGCGGCAATCTTGTACTTGCCGGCATGCTGCTGATGCTTCTCGGCGACTTCCTGTTTTCGCTGAACGATGCCATGGGCAAGTGGCTGGTCGCGAGTTTCTCCGTCGGCCAGATTCTGGTGATCCGCTCATTCGGTTCGTTCATTATTCTGGCGCCTATGATCGCGCGACAAGGCAGTGACGCGCTTTTTCGCCTCGAACGGCCGCCGCTGCAGCTTCTGCGTGTCGTCATGGCGACGCTCGACGTCGCTCTCTTTTACGCCGCGGTCGCCTATCTGCCGCTTGCCGATGTCATGACCTTCTACATGGCCGGCCCGATCTATGTGGCGGCGATCTCGCATTTCTTCCTTGACGAGAGGATCGGCTGGCGGCGCTGGCTTGCGGTTTTCGTCGGCTTTATCGGCGTATTGATCGCGCTCAGACCTTCGGCCGCAATGTTTTCCTGGCCATCGCTTTTCGGCGTCGGCGGGAGCCTCGCATTCGCATTGACCCTGGTGCTCGGGCGGCGGTTGCGGCAGACGCGCGATGCCACCCTCGTTGCTTGGCAGACGGTCGGTGCGCTCATCGCCGGCTTGGCGCTCAGCATCGGCGACTGGCGTTCCGCATCAGCACTCGATCTCGGCGCGATGCTCGCCCTCGGCATTGTCGCCGGTAGCGCTCATATGCTGATAACAAGATCCTTGAAGCTCGCGCCAGCTTCGCTGCTGGCTCCGCTCCAATATAGCCTGCTTGTCTGGGCAATCGTCCTGGGCTTCGTTTTCTTCGGCGATATTCCGGACACCCAGATTATCGTCGGCTCCGCCATCATCGTCCTTGCCGGACTCTTCATTTTCCATCGGAAGAATCTGGTGGATACCGTCCCGAAAGACGACGTTGCCCGGGATGGGCATTGACGCGGGGAGAGTGGTATTCTTGCTTCGCAGGATCAGGACACTCCAACTTGGCGGCCGCAAACCAAAAATCAGATAATCTATCTTATGGAACTTAAAGCCGCAGTCATTTGCATGATCTCCATGCTCTGAAATGCAAATGATGAACCATCGGTGCGAAAAGCATCTTGATGCGGACAAACGGGCTTTTCTCAGGAGCGCAGCGAATTGAAGTGCCGCATCATGCGCTCAGCATCCGGACGCATGCCCGTGAACAGTTCGAAAGCTTTCACGGCCTGAAACACCGCCATTCCACCGCCATCGAGAACGCGGCATGCTGCCTGCTTCGCCCGCTTCACCAATTCGGTTTCTATCGGGAAGTAAACGATTTCGGCAACCCAAAGGCGCTCCGTTAAAAGCCGCCCGTCGAGCGGCAGACCCGGATGCGCATCCATGCCGGTTGGGGTTGCGTGGACCAGGCCGTCCGCGGCATCAAGCGCGGCGACAAGATCATGACCGATCGAGAAACGACAGGCATCGTGTGCCGGCTGAAGCTGCTCCACGAGAGCCTGTGCACGCTTGGGATCCAGATCGAATATCTCTATGGAGCGCGCGCCCATCTCGGCCGTTGCGTGCGCGACGGCAACACCTGCACCACCTGCTCCTAGCTGTACGATATGACCAAGCGCAACGCCGGCCAGCCCGCGACGGAAGCTTTCAGCAAAGCCCCACCAATCGGTGTTATGGCCGATCCTGCTCTTTCCATGAAAGGTGATCGTGTTGATGGATCTCAGCGTCTGGGCATCAGGCGATAGCTCATCCACGAGTGCAACAGCCGCCTGCTTGCAAGGGTGTGTGATGTTAAGACCGGCAAAACCCTGCGCTTCGGCTTCATCGATAAGTGCAGGCAAATCCGAGACCGATAGGCCGCGGGCATCCAGGTCGATGAGGTCGTAGCGATAGGACAGTCCGCAATGCTCGCCTTCGCGCATATGCATGGCCGGCGTGAGCGACCGGCCAATGCCGGCGCCGATCAATCCCACACGAAGCTGACGCGGAACGATTGCGGTTTGGGTGTTCAATTTTTCCTCCCGAGCAGCGAAATAAGGCCATGCCATATGGCTCTATGAGAAAATGTACGAACTAGTACGTAAAGTCAACGTGAGGCGCAGCTTTGCATGCCGGCTGGAGCCGCCGACGGAACTCAGACAGTTTGACGTGAATTCAGATCAGGTCGGGCACGGATTTTTTAGAAAGGCAAGAATGGCCTCTATTATCAAAGACTTGTGCCGTTTCTTCAATTCTTCTGATGAAAGGTCGCGCTCGAAGATCGCTCCGAAAGTATGCCGATTGGAAACGCGAAAAAAGCACTGCGCGCTGATCATCATATGTAAATCGACGGGATCGACGCGGCGCACGAAGCTGCCATCGGCATAACCCCTTTCGAGAATTTGTGAGATGATGTCGATGACCGCGATGTTCATTTGCGACAGGACGACCGAACGTTTCATATGCTCCGCGCGATGAATGTTCTCGATGCTGACCAGGCGGACGAAATCTGGATTTTGATCATCGTGGTCAAAGGTGCTTGCAATCAATTGCGCCATGGCCTGAACGGGCGGCATGTTTTCGAGATCGAGTTCGCTCTCGAGCGTGCGGATCTTCGTATAAGCCTGCTCCAGGACAGCGAGATAGAGCCCTTCCTTGCTACCGAAATAGTAGTAAATCATGCGCTTGGACGTCTTGGTGCGCTCGGCAATCTCGTCGACACGCGCCCCGGAAAAGCCGGCCGCGACGAATTCCTCGGTTGCGATCTTGAGGATATTTTCTTTGGTCGCGTCTGGATCGTTCTTTCGCGCAATACGCTCTATCTTCGCCGCTTGCGATTTGGTCATGCCCTCTGCCCGTCTTCCTGGGCGCTCCGGCCCATCATTGAAGATCAAAGCTTTAACATAGGCTTCGAGCTTATGGGGAGAGCCTAAAGTTTCGGTACACCAATTGGCCGCAGATGCCGCCGGAGTGCCGCAATGCGAAAGATGGCGTTTGCCGCACCATAGCCGCGATAGCCGCTGCGCTGAACGATTTCGAAGAAGAAGCCTTCGCCATAAGTCGGGCTATAGAGCTGGAAATATTCGCCGTAATCGTCTCGATCGTAGAGAATATTATGTGCCTTCAGACGATCGGTGAAGGTCGGCTCCAGGCCGAATCTCGCCTCGAGATCGTCGTAATAATTGGGCGAGATCATCAACGTCGCAAAACCATTTTTCGACAAAGCGGCCGCCGTCGCGAAAATATCGTCGGTAGAAAAGGCCAGGTGTTGAATCCCGGAGCCGAAAGTCTCGGCAATGAAGTGTCCCGCCAAGGTATTGCGATTTTCCGCACCGTTCAAAGTAATACGCAGAGTTCCCGGCTCGTTTTCGACCACCTGGCTGCGGACGACTCCGGCGGGATCGATAATGTCGACCATCGGTGTCTTATGCGCCTTCAAGATCGCGGTGTAAAAGAGCAGCCAGGTCAACAGCTCCTCATATTTCATGGTTTGCGCGACGTGATCGATTCCAGTCAATCCGACAGGACGCAGATCGGTATCGTCGTCGATCGGATCGAATTCGGTCTCCCATATGCGAGCGAGCGCGCTCCCCCGATCCAGGAAATAAAGGATGCCGCCGCCGACGCCCCTTATGGCCGGCATTTTTATTTCACCAGGCTTCAGGGGCTGCTCAAAGCGTTCGGCGCCGAGGGCGACAGCCCGTGCGACCGCAGCCTCGGCATCATCCACCCACAATCCCATTGCATAGGCCGACTGCCCATGCAGGGCATAGGACACGCCAGCAAACCCATCCGGATCGGTATTGACGACGAGATTGATACTGCCTTGCCGGAAGACGTCGACGCGCTTGCTCTTGTGGTGCCCGACATGGCGAAAGCCCAGCGCACGCAACCGATCCGAGAGGGCGGATGTCTCCGCTTCATCGACGGTAAATTCGATAAAGGCAACTCCCTCCACCTCGGCACGCGCCGGCATCGGCGGCAGGGTGAGGCCGCCGCTTTCCGCGCGGCGCACTTGGTCGCCGAGATAAATGAGCGAACGCCGGCCATCGACGGCAATGGCGGTCGGCGAGCCGCCACGAAACTGATCGTTGAAAATTTCGAGAGAGAGATAGCCGTCATAGCCTGTCGCCGCGACGGCTTTCATGAAGTCAAGCACGGGAAGGTCGCCCTCGCCCGGCATGTTGCGGAAATGCCGGCTCCAATAGAGAAGATCCATGTCGATCAACGGCGCATCGGCAAGCTGGATGATGAAGATCTTCTCTTTTGGGATCGACCGAATCGAATTGACATCGATCTTGCGCGAGAGCGTATGGAAGCTGTCGAGAATGAGGCCGATATTCGGATGATCGGCCCGGCGGACGATTTCCCAGGCGTCGCGATGGTCATGAATGTGCCGGCCCCAGGCAAGTGCTTCATAGCCAACGCGCAAGCCGCGCTTGGCCGCCCTCTCCCCGAGTTCGTAGAAGTCGGCCGCTGCGCGATCGATACCCCCCATTGCGACCGACGAAACATTCGTGCAGACAAGCACGAGATCTGTGCCCATCTCCTGCATCAGATCGAACTTGCGTTCTGCGCGGTCGAAGGTCCGGCTGCGCAAGGGCTCCGGCATGCCTTCAAAATCTCTGAAGGGCTGAAAGAGCGTGATCTCCAGCCCATGGTCGCGGACCATTTGACCGACCTGGCGTGGCGATTCATCGAAAGCGAGAAAATCGTTCTCGAAGATCTCGACACCATCGAAACCAGCTTTGGCGATGGCGTGAAGCTTTTCCTTCAGGTCTCCGCTGATCGAAACGGTCGCAATCGAGGTTTTCATTGTTTCATCCCATTCCTGTGGTGGTTTTCAACAAGCTTGTCCGCGATCGCGACGCGTTATCGTCGAGACCAGATTCTGATGACTATACCGTCCGATCGGCGTGGCCTATCGAGCTCGCGAAGCGCCGCGCATCCTTACCGAGCTGGTCGATCGGCGTTTTATAGGTCTCCGTCGCGGTTGCGGCAGAAATGGCGGCAATCAAGGCTGTGATCGAGGTAAACAAGGCAACCGGCACCCATCCCATGGGACCGCTGCCCATAAGGGCGGCGCTGATCGTCGGAGCAAAGCCGCCAAGCGCAAAACCGATCTGGGTGCCGACGGCCATGCCGGACAGACGCACGCGGGTGTCGAACATTTCAGCGTAGAGCGCCGGCCAGATGCCGTTGGATGCGCTGTAAACGACGCCCGAAAGCAGAATGCCGAGGATGAAGACGAGCGTGAGGTTATTCTGGCTGATTGCCCAGATATAGGGCCATATCAGAAGGGCGCAGCCGATGGCACCGAAAATGAAGACCGGCTTGCGGCCGATTCGATCCGCCAGAATGGCCCAAGCCGGAATGGCGCCAAGCGCCACGATGTTGGCGAGCACCAGAACGGTCAGCATCGTCGAGCGATCGATATGCATGGTGTTGACAGCATAGGAGAGCGTGAAGACGCTGAAGATCGTGCTGACGACGGAAATCAAGGCGGCAAAGATGATCCGCAGCACATCGGTCCAATAGTTGGCAAACAGCGAGACCAGCGGCAGCCTGACCACGTCGCCTTTCTTCGTCTCCTCAAGGAAAGCCGGTGTTTCCGCGAGCGTTCGACGAACCCAGAAGCCGACGATAACGACAACGAAGCTCAGGAAAAATGGGATGCGCCAGCCCCATGAGAGCAAAGTGGCTTCGTCCAGCGTTCCCAATGGAATGAAGACGAGGGTCGCAAGGATCAGGCCCGCTTGTGTCCCACTCAGCGTAAAGCTTGTAAAGAAGGCCCGACGATTCTCGGGAGCATGCTCGAGGGTCATGGAGCTTGCTCCGGCCTGCTCTCCCGCGGCCGAAATACCCTGCAGCAATCGCGCGAAAACCAGGAGGATCGGCGCCAGGATGCCGGCCTGGCCATAGGTCGGCAGGCAACCGATAATAAAGGTCGAGAATCCCATGAGAAGCAGCGTGAAGGTCAGCACTTTTTTGCGACCGAACTTGTCGCCGATGTGACCCAGGATCACCGCACCCAATGGCCGCATGATGTAGGCCACGCCGAAGGTCGCAAATGAAGCAATTGCGGCTGTTTGCGGATCTTCCGCTGAAAAGAATATTTTCGGAAAGATCAGCGCCGCGGCCGTCCCATAGACAAAGAAATCGTAATATTCGACGGCACTTCCCAGCCAGCTGGCAAAAGCGGCGCGTCTAGGCGTCTTATGATCAGTTGATATCGTCATCGTTGTTCCTCCCCAGACAATTCCAATTTCAAGGAAATGCAGCGTCCGCAGCGCCGAATCTACCTTCCGCGCCCCTTCGCATGGCATTCAAGCCGATCTTGGCAGTCACCGTGCTGCTTCGGGCAGCAGGTACTCCTCCTCTGAGAAAATAATGTACGAACTAGTTCGTTTTGTAAAGAGACGTACTTCGGTAATCATTGGCGTGTGTCATGCGCCTCAATCCAGCTGTCAAAGGCTACTATCGCTGCCGCTGTTTTCCGAGCTCACCAGCAGCTTGTCGATCCTGCGGCCGTCGAGATCCACGACCTCGAAGCGCCAGCCGTTTTTCGTGAAGCTTTCGCCCACATCCGGAAGGTGACGCAACTCCTGCAACACAAACCCCGCAACGGTCTGATAGTCGCGATCGTCTTCGATCTGGAGGTTCATGAAATCGGCGAACTCGTCGATGGGCATCCAGCCGGACACGAGATAGCTGCCATCGTGGCGACGGACGATCGCCTGTTCGCCACGGGCATCGGCTTCTTCCTGAACGGCTCCCAAGATGGCTTCGAGGATGTCACCCGACGTGATGACGCCTTCGAAGTGCCCGTATTCGTCATAGACGAGCACCATGTGCGAAGAGGAGCGACGCAGAGCCTTGACGACGTCAAGGGCGCTTGAAAGATCCGAAACGATCGGCACCTGCTTGGCGAGCTTCAGAATGTCAGGCTGACCGCCGGAAGCCAGTGCGTCGAAGAAATCTCTGGTCGTCAGTACCCCAACGATCTCGTCGGAGCTGTCCTTGCGTAACGGCAGCCGCGCTTTTTCGGTGCGACGAATCTGTTCGCGCATCTCGTCGAAGCTATCTTCGATATCGATAACCTCCACGTCGCGGCGTGGCGTCATCAACGCCCTTGCGGTTCGGTCGGCCAATCGCATGACACCCGAAATCATCGCCTGCTCTTCCGTCGCGATGACGCCGGCGCTTTGTGCCTCCGCCAGAACCGTCTTGATTTCCTCGTCGCTGACGCCATCGGCAACCTTGCCGGATTGACCCAGTGCCCTCAGAACCAGCCGTCCCGAGAGGTCGAGCAACCAGACGAGCGGGGCAGCAGCCCGGGAAAGAAAGACCATAGCAGGCGCGACTTTGCTGGCGACCAATTCCGGCGCCCGGAGAGCGACCTGCTTCGGTACGAGTTCGCCGATGATCAACGATAGATAGGTGATGGCCATTACAACGGAACCAACGCCGATGGCATCGGCGGCTGCGACCGAAAGACCTTGCGCGGCAAGCCAGCCCGACAGCCGAGCGCCGAGTGTGGCGCCCGAGAAGGCGCCGGACAGGACGCCGACGAGCGTGATGCCGATCTGTACCGTTGAGAGGAAGCGGCCCGGTTCCTCGGCCAACCTTATCGCCATGGTCGCGCCTCTGCTGCCTTGATCCGATAGCACTTTCAGACGGGCAGGACGGGAGGAGACGATCGCCAATTCCGACATGGCAAGCACGCCGTTCAAGAGGGTGAGGACGATGACGATAGAAATTTCGAGAAGCAAAATCGGCCCTTTTTGGTTGCAACGGAAAGATAGGTGGCAAGGGCTGCAAAAGCCAGGGTCACGGGGATAGGATTTCCACGACGCTACCATCGAGGGCAATTGGCGAAGCTACCGCATAGCCGGCAAAATATCCGCTGCGATCTCTTCCAAGACGTCGCCGGCCGGTCTGCCCTGGGTAACGAGATTGAAGGCGACGTGATGAATGCCGGCTTCACGCATTGCCGACAAGGCACCGATCAGCCCTCGCCTGCCGGTTCTGCCGCCAAGATTGATTTCCTCATAGGAGGCTTGCGGGTTGTCGTGCAATTCCAGCACCATGGACTGGCCGAAGCCGCGAAAATCCGTGGTTACCTTACCTTGGGCATTATGCCAAAGCGCCAACCGGTCTTTCTGAACGGGTAGCGGCCGGTAATAAGTCATCCAGGCAGCTGCGTGACGGGCAATCCATTCCAAGGATTGCGACGATGAACCGACCGCCACCAGGGGAATGGAGGGTTGTCGCAGCGTGGGCCTGATGACGAACTCGTTTCGTATATGGCCGCTTTCGTCTAAGACCTCTTGATCCGCGCGAAGAGCCGCAGCGAGGCGCTCCCAATGCGATTGAAAGAGCGCTTTGCGGTTCTCAATATCCTCTCCGAAAACGTCATATTCGCTCGGCCGGTCTCCAGAGCCGAGACCGAGGATGAGCCGGCCTTTCGAAAGGGAGGCGACGGACAGCGCGGCCTTGGCGATATGGAGCGGATGCCGCAAAGGCAGGACGATTGCGCCGGTCGCCAGATGGATATTGGAGGTGACAGCCGCCAAAGCTCCGAGGAAAACCCAGGGATCGGCATGTCCGATCGGGTCGGGGTAGCTTTCGCTATTGAGGGGAACATCCCTCACCCACAGCGCATCGAAACCCAATTTGTCGGCATGGGTTGCAATGCCGAGCTGGGTATCGAACTGAACGTCGGCCGCAGCTCGCGGCTGCGCCGGCAGTACTATGCCGAATGAAAGTCGGTCTGGATGGAAAAGCACGCCACGCCCTGAAGTTTATATCGTTGCTTAAGGAGATAAGGCGACTTGCCTGCGGGAAAAAGGGGGGACGTGACGTGCGCGGTGATTGTGCGAGGTAGTGGTCCGCCCCGTGAAGCGGACTGTTACGATGAACAGTTCCGGCGAGAGGCCGCGATTGCAGGTCGCTATTCAGCTCACGGTAATGCACTGCTTGACGTAATCGTGCAGCGCCTTCTTCTGCAAGCCTTTACCCGTACCTTCGTCATGGCAGGTCTTGCGTTTTGCCAGGACTGGATACTTTTGCTGCAGGCAGCTTTTGACTGCGTCCTTGCGTGCCTGACCCTTGAGGCCCTGCCCTGTCGCATCCTGCCGGCAGGCTTGCCGCGCCGTCTTGATCTCATCCTTCGACGGCATGGTGGACGATGGCGCCGATGTGGAAGACGTCGTGGCGGGAGCTGGCGTCGCAGGTGCCGTCGTTTGGGCGAAGACGACGGTTGTGGAAGACAGAGCGAAGAGAGCGGCGGCGGTCGCACCTAGCAACTTGCTGGTCATGGGCATATCCTTTTGCCTGAAGGTCACTCATGTTCAAGCCGCCGACCCCATCACGAGGCCGGCGTTCTTCTTGAACGATGGCGATCGGCTTATCCGTCGCTCTGACCGCCAAAAACTTCCGGCGAGGACGCCTGTACCGTCAGTAGATGACGACGCCGCGAACACTCTTTCCCGAATGCATGAGCTCAAAACCCTTGTTGATGTCTTCGAGGGGCATGGTGTGGGTGATCATCGGATCGATCTCGATCTTGCCCTCCATGTACCAGTCGACGATCTTCGGAACGTCGGTGCGGCCACGCGCGCCGCCGAAGGCCGTGCCCATCCACGAGCGGCCCGTCACCAGCTGGAACGGACGCGTCGAGATCTCCTGGCCGGCGCCGGCAACGCCGATGACCACCGACTTGCCCCAGCCGCGATGGCTT
>NZ_JBXSOU010000018.1:0-115559 GCF_057784395.1 Martinezella sp. CNPSo 3957 | reverse complement strand
GCGTGAGCTACCGAACTGTGCCTAGCCGAATGTCAATTTCGTCTTCTGCTGGCCAGCCTCGTCGAAATTCTCCGGGCTCAGCCAGCGCTCGTAGCCGGCCTTAAGGCGCGGCCAGTCGGCGTCGATCATGGCGAACCAGGCCGTGTCGCGATTCTGGCCCTTTGCGACCATGTGCTGTCGGAAAATGCCTTCGAAAAGGAAGCCGAAACGCTCGGCTGCCCGCTTCGAAGGCTCATTGAGATTGTTGCATTTCCATTCAAAGCGGCGATAGCCGAGCGTGTCGAAGACATAGGATGCGAACAGATAGAGCGTTTCGGTCGTCACGCGGCTGCGGGCGATCGCAGGTCCCCACAGGATGCTGCCGATCTCGATGACGCCATGCGCGTTGTCGATGCGCATCAATGCCTGCCGGCCCTCGGCGCGTCCGGTCCGCTTGTCGATCGTCGCGAAGAAGAGCGGATCGGCGCTGGATGCGGCTTTCTCGAGCCAGGGCGAAAAGGCGGCGCGATCGGCTGGGGCATCCTCGAAAAGATAGCGAAAGCGATCTTCCGCGCCGGGTGCGCGGGCTGAGGCAAGGAGATCGCCGCCATGGCGGGCGGCGTCGAGCGGCTCGATCCGGGTGTAGCGGCCTTCAAGGGCGATGCGCTCGGGGCGGGCGACGCCCTTCCAGTTCGTCAGATCCATATCAAAGTCCTTTGGTCATCAAATGTAGTTCAGCGAAGCCGGCCGGATTGTATCAGGTCCGCAAGAGATTGTGGCAGCTCCATTCCATCGGGCAAGCCGGGGGCGGGCTGTGGTGATACCAGGCGGCTTTCGATGTGCAGGATGCCGGCCCAGACCGGATGGCTCGCCTCGTCCATATCGCCCGGCGGTCCGTTGCGGACCTTGGCCGAGGCCTCGTCGATTTTCATCCGCATGACCGAAGTCGCCTTGACCTCCTGCTTGGTCATCGGCCTGAGACTATCCCAGCGGCCGGGAAACAGGTCTTCGATCAGGCGGCGCAGTGCATCGGTCTTTTCCTCGACATCATCGACGAGACGGCCCGTGCCGAAAACCATGGCTGAGCGATAGTTGACGGAATGGTTGAAGGCCGAGCGGGCAAGCACATAGCCGTCGATGATGCTGCAGGTCAGACAGACCGGCATGTCTTCGGCGGCGCGCAGGAAGCGGCTGGCGGACGAGCCGTGCCAATAGACGTAGTCGTCCTCACGCCAATGCAGGGTCGGCGTCACATAGGGCGCACCGTCGATGACATAGCCGACATGACAGAGCGGGGAGGCATCCAGAATGGCGTGGACATCGGCATGGGCGTGGCTGCCGCGCATCGGGCTGCGCCGCACGCGGGTGCGCTCGGTGGTCGGGTAGGTGCTGGTATCAGGCGGATAGTGATCGGCCATGTCTTCCTCACAGATCGGGCGTTGATCTCTGCCAGCAAAGAGGTAGGCTATAAACAGCCAGTTTTTTGATTTTTAGCAGACCAGTTGAGGTTTCATGACATCGGTGGCGCAGTGGCCGGCACTGGACCGGTCTTCGGGCGATCTGGAGGGGCAAGTCTACCGCCTGATGCGCGATCGTATCCTGCGCGGGCAGATGTCGGCAGGGCAGCGCGTGCCGCCGACGCGGGCAATGGCAATCTCGTTCGGCGTTGCGCGCTCGACCGTGGTCAACGCCTATGATCGGCTTAAGGCGGAAGGCTATCTTCACTCGACCTCTGGCGCGGCGACACGCGTCGCGGCATTCCCGACGACGCCATTGTCGGGGCAGGCCGCACCACCGCCGCCAAATCTGCCGCGCGTTACCGAATTCAAAAGGGGAGGATTATTCGAGCCGGGGGTGCCCGATGTCTCGACCTTTCCCCATGCCGCCTGGGCGCGCTGTCTCGGTGCTCGGGGCCGATCGCTGCGGGTGCATGATCTCGGCTACAGCGATCATGGCGGCATTCGCGAGTTGCGCGAGGCGATCCTCGAACACATCTCGACGACGCGTGGCGTGGTCGCCCGGCCCGAGCAGATCGTGATCGTGCCGTCGACGGGTGCTACAATCGGGCTGCTAGCGAGCGTGTTGCTTCAGCCCGATCATCCAGGCGACATCGTTTGGATGGAGGACCCGGGCTATGCCAGCGCGCAGGCGATCCTGCGGATGGCTGGGGCCTGCCTCGTGCCGGTGCCTTGCAATGCCGAGGGCATCGATATCGCGCAAGGGACCGGGCCGTCGCCGCGCCTGATCTATGTCACGCCCTCGCATCAATATCCGACCGGCGTGACCATGAGCCTGCAGCGTCGCCTTGCGTTGCTCGAATTCGCTCGCGCCAATGGCGCGATCGTGCTGGAAGACGACTATGACAGTGAGTTCCAATATGCGTCGCGCCCGATCGCCGCCCTGCAGGGCATAGATCACGGCGAAGTGGTCGCCTATATCGGCACCTTTTCGAAGACTCTCGCGCCCGGTCTGCGCGTCGCTTATGCCGTCATTCCCTCGCGGCTTCTGGCGGCGACCGAAGCGGCGCAGCGGCTGAGAGGCGCCGTCGTGCCCGTTCATATCCAGGCCGCCCTGGCCGATTTCATGCGAGAGGGGCGGTTTCGTGCGCATTTGAGACGCATGAACGCCATCTATGCGGAGCGCATGGCAGCAACTGTCGAGGCGCTTCGTCGCCATTGCAGCGATTGGCTGGAGGTGGGTGAGGGTGGTGGCGGATTGCAAGTGGCGAGCTGGTTCCGGGACGGAAAGACCGACGATGTCGCCGTCGCGCGCGCAATTAATTCCAATGGTTTCGCCGTGCGGCCGATATCGGCGCTGTATCTCGGCTCCGCGCGACCCGGGCTGCTGCTTGGTATCTCGCGCATGGAAGCTCAGGCTGCGGATGCTGCAGCGGCAAGTATTGCCAGGCTGCTTGCGACGATGCCCGTCAACGCCTGAGAAACATCGCCCGGTATTCCCGTGGCGTCATGCCTTTCAGAGCCCTGAACTGCCTGTTGAAATTGGCAAGCGAGAGATAGCCGACGGAATCGCTGATATGGTGGATCGCCTGATCCGTGGAAGAGAGGCGAGCGCAGGCGTCGCCGATGCGCATGCGCACGAGATAGTCCGATATCGTTCCGCCCGTATGGCGGCGAAACATGCGGTGCAGACCGGAGACGCTGAGTGCCGCGATATCGGCCAGCTCATCAAGGCTGATCGCGCGGGCATAGTGAAGATGCATATGCGTCAGCACGCGGTCGATGCGCTCGCGGCTTTCCTTGAGATCCGGTGCTTGCGCCGGCGCGCTTGCGAGCGGCGTCGCGTGCCGGTCTTCCGCGACTTTCACCAGAATGCCGAGCAACGATAGGAGACGCTCGACGGCTGGCTTTTCGAAAATGGTTTCGAACGAGGAGCGGACGGCGGTCGAGGTCGCCTCCGAAAAGCGAAGGCCGTTGTCTCCGCGCTGCAGCATGGCTTCGATCGATCGGAATTCGATGGCGCCGCCTGTTATCTGCAAAAGCCAGTCGCGATTGAACCAGAGCACGAGCGCGATATGCGGCTTTTCTTCCTCGATCTTGGCGCGCGAAACCCAGCTGTGCGGCAGGTTGGGGCCGACGAGAACGAGATCGCCATCGCAATAGTCGCCACTGTGATCGCCGATGAAGCGCTGGCCGATGGAATTCAGCGTCAGCGTCAGTTCGAATTCCGGATGGTGGTGCCATTGGAACGGAATGCAGTCGTCAAGCCGGCGGTTCAGCATGCTCCAGGATGCCTCCGGCGAACGGGGTAGAACTTCGAGATAGGGCCTCATGGGGCGTCCGCAATACAATAGAAGCCGGAATAGTATCAGAATTGGCCAGAGCCGAGCAACATCGCCGCGCCAATTGAAGTTACATCTTTCCCGTCACCCGAAAGCAAAAGGGGTAGCCAAGATGGAGGAAACTTATGCAGCCTGCCTTGAAACGAGACGCGCACCCGACCGCATCCGCGGTCACGACGCAATTGAAGGATATCCGGAAGACATTGCCGCTCAGAGTGCTGTCGAAGGACGATTGGCAGCATTGGATCACGAAGGGCTATGTGATCGTGCGGCAGGCTGTGCCGGCTGTCAATGTCGAGCGGCTTGTCGACCTCTTGTGGCGCTTTGACGAGAAGGATCCGAACGACCCTGCCACCTGGTATGCGCCGCAGCGGCGCGAGCACAAGATGAAGGAGCTCAACAATACCGGGATGCTGGAGATCTATAATCACCAATATCTCTGGGACAACCGCATGGAAAGGCGCATCTACGATGTCTTCGTCGACATCTGGGATCGCGAGGATCTCTGGGTCACCATCGATCGCGCCAATCTCAATCCGCCGAAGAAGGTGAAGGGCAACCCGCACGGCTTCATCCATTGGGATGTCGACACTTCGATCCGGCCGCTGCCGATCGGCGTGCAGGGTGTTCTGAGCCTGAAGAAGCAGGATGGCGATGTCGGCGGATTTCAGTGCGTGCCTGAGCTCTTCGAGCATTTCGAGGAATGGGAAAAGACTCAGCCGGCGGATCGCGATCCGATGCATCCCGACATGGCGGGACTCTCGGTCGTCAATATCGACATGGAGCCGGGCGATCTGATGATCTTCAATTCGCTGCTCGCGCACGGCGTCCGCCCCAACCATTCGGACAACCGCGTTCGCATGGCGCAATATATCTCCATGCATCCCGCTGAATACGACAACGTCGTTGAACGTGAGGAGCGTATCCGCCTGTGGAGGGAACTGGATTCCCCGAAACGCGATGCCTTTCCCGGCGATCCTCGTGAATGGGAAAAACACAACGCGACGACGGCCGAACTGACGCCGCTCGGTGAGAAGCTGCTGGGTCTCAAGCGCTGGTGAGCGACCGCGACTAACTTCTCAAAAAATATCGAGCGGCTCGTGGCCGCTCGATTTAGTTATGCCGATGCGGGGATCAGTGCGCGGCCGTCAGATTTCGTTCCAGCAGCGGATGACCGGCTCGGTCAGGTCGTGCTCATAACCAAGCACGCTGATGCTCGTGGTATCGAGAACCAGATGCGCGCCACCTTCCGGCGGCAGGCCGACCCAGCGGGCGGCGAAGACGCGCAGGAAATGGGCGCTGGAGAAGATCAGGACGGAGCCGTCGATGCCGCGAAGTTCGCCGATGATCCGGTCGGCACGCGCGCCGACATCGGCGGCAGATTCGCCGTTCGGGCAGCCGTCGCGGAAGACTTGCCAACCCGGTCTTTCGGCAAGGATTGCCTTCGTGGTGATGCCCTCATAGGCGCCGTAATCCCACTCCGCCAGATCCTCCTTGACGACGCGGCGATCACCGAAGCCAGCCAGCGCGCAGGTGTTTTGCGCGCGCTGCGAGGGGCTCGACCAGACGGCGGCGAAATCGATGGGGGGTAGGCGGCCCGCGAGTTTGCGGGCGGCTTCCTCGCCTGCAGCGGTCAGGGGAATATCGGTCCGGCCGGTGTGCCTGCCGGAGAGGCTCCACTCCGTCTGTCCGTGGCGTACCAGATAGACTTCGGGATAGGCGGTGCTCATGCCGTTTCTCCTTTTCGCTACAGCATCGGCCCGAAAATCGGGATCGATTTTCGGAAAGCCTGATGTGTAGATTCAAACAATGAGAGCGTTCTTTGTGCGTCCGTACGGACGCACGGCTCTCTCGCGTGCGAAATTCTTCGCATCTGCGAAGGGTTCTGTCGAGAGTTAAGGCTGTTCGGTAAGTGTCGCGACAACCCTCTGCAAATCCAAGCTCTTGCAGAGAGTTGTGAATCTCATCGTTTCACGGCGCGGCGGACGCTGTAGAGCAGAATGGCGAGGCAGCCGACCAATAGCAGAAGGCCGCCCGCGAGCGGTGGTAAGGCGAGAAACTCCACCGCTCCGGCAATGACGAGAATGAGGATGAGGCAGAGCGTGGCGAGACTACCATCATCGATGAACATGCCGACGAGCTCGGAGAGGGCGATGCGAAGCACGGTCATTGGGCTGCCTTTGCTGTCGGGTTGCCGCGCATGGCACGGATGATGGCGTAGGAGGCGAGCGAGACGATCGCGAAGATGGCGATCAGCGCGAGATCCTCGCCCGGCCAATGCGCGCCGATACCTTCACCGGTCCAGAAGATGCCGAAGCTGGTGAGCATCAGGCCAACGACGAATTTCAGGGTATTTTCGGGCACGGTCGAGAGCGGGCGATGGACCAGCAGCCCGATCAGCATGACCAGCACGAAGGCGGCGAGCGCGCCGAGGCCGGCATAGAGCGTCAGGCCATGGGCACCGCCGACGGCAATCACGATGAAGACCACTTCGACACCTTCGAGCAGCACCGCCTTGAAGGCGGCAAGGCCGGCGAGATAATCGGCCCGGCGATCGGTTGACTGTGCCTGCAGGGCGGCCGTCTCCTTCGAGAAGGCCGCTTCCTCATCGTGCAGGGCGATGACGCCGAGCGAGCGGAGAATGGCCTTGCGCAGCCAGCGCATGCCGAAGAGGATCAGCAGAACGCCGACGACGAATTGCAGGATTTCGATCGGGATCAGCGCCAGCAGCGGTCCGAAGATGAGGACGAGGACGGCCAGCACTGCAAGGGCGAGCGCGGCACCCGTGAGGGCTGGGCGCCAGCTTCGCGTGACGCCGACGGCAAGGACGATGGTGAAGGCTTCCACGACTTCGACAAACGAGCCGAGGAAAGATGCCGTCACAGTGGAGAGTATGGGTGTGAGGCTGTTCATGAACTGATTCCCGAATGACGGTTAGGGCGTTGAATGCGAATGGTATTTTCCGGACGATTATTCTTCATGTCTTGGATGAGCCGAGGCTTGGCCAAATGCCGATATTGCGTGCGCGCTGCACTTCGGCGTCGTCACTTGCGTTTCCTCGTGCCGCGCTTGCTCCATGTCTTGTCGATGGCGCCGCGCAGCTGGCTGAGCCGGTCAAGGCTGTCGATGGCGACGTCCTTCCCCTTGGCGGCGAGTGCGGCGATCAGGGATTCGACCAGCACCATCGTGCCGGCATGCATGGCGAGGTGGCCGGCATTGCCGCGCGGCACGGGCAGGACTTCAGCCATCTTGTCGGCAAGCGATAGGCCGAGATCGTCGCTGATCAGAATGACCGGAACGCCATGTTTACCGGCCTGCTCGAGCAGCACATCGACTTCGCGGTAGAGTGGCGCATAGGCGATCATCAGCACCACGTCACCCTTGCCGATCCAGAGCAGGCGATCGGCGAGCGCGATGCCGGAGGCCGAGAGCGCGCTGGTCGGCAGGCCGATGCGGTTGAACTGCAGGCTGGCATAGTCCGCAATGGCGCCCGAGGGGCCGATGCCGAAGACGTGACGTCGCTCTGCCTTGGCAAGACTATCGACACAGCGTTCGAAGCTTACGGCGAATTCCTCGCGCCGCAGAACCTCCAAAGCCTGCTCGTGTATCCTGATGACATGGTGAAGCGCGTCGCGGGCCTGGCTGCCCGTTTCAGCCAGTGTGCGTTGCATCCGCGTTCCGGGGGATGGCGTACCGGTCAGTTCCTCAAGCAGGGCGGCCCGCAGCGTCGAGAGGCTTTCGAAGCCGAGGTTGCGCGCCGTGCGGACGACCGTGGCGTCGCTGGTACCGGCGAGTTGTGCGATCTGGGCGGCCGAATTCAACAGAACAGCCTGCTTCTGATCGACGAAAAAGCGGGCGATGCGCTGCTCTGCGGGCGCAAGTGTCTCGATCACATTGAGAACGCGGTCTTCGAAAGTGCGAGGGTTCTGCGTCGTTTCTGCCATTGGATATCTTCTGTAGTAAATGCTACCAATTATATTTCTGTAGCATTTGCTGCAAAAGAATGACAGCGCAAAACAAAGGGCGCTTCGCTGTATTGCAAAGCGCCCTTTTTGATCGCGTTGTAAGGCAAGCGCAGAGAGCTTGCTGCGACTATTCCGCCAAAGCTGCGCGTACGGCCGGGATCACCTTCTGGCCGTAGAGTTCGATACAACGCAGCATCTTGTCATGGCCGAGTGCGCCGGCGCTGTATTTCAGCTGGAAGCGGCTGATGCCGAGTGTCTTGACCACTGGAGCAAGCTTGGCCGCGACCGTTTCCGGCGAGCCGACATAGAGGGAACCTTTTTCGATCTCGTTGTCGAACTCAGCGCGCGTCATGGGCGGCCAGCCGCGCTCGCGGCCGATGCGGTCGCGCATCGCCTTATAGCAAGGCCACAGTTCCTCGCGCGCCTGTTCGTCCGTTTCGGCGATGTAGCCCGGCGAATGGATACCGATCGGCTGCACGGGCTTGCCGAGCTGCTCATAGGCTCGGTGATAGAGGTCGACATAGGGCTGAAAGCGATAGGGGCTTCCGCCGATGATCGCCAGCATCAGTGGCAGATCGTAGTGAGCGGCGCGCACCACCGATTCCGGGCTGCCGCCGACGCCGATCCAGGTTTTCAGCTGGCCGCTTTCGATGGTCGGGAAGACCTTCTGGTTGCGCAGCGGCGGGCGGATGCTGCCCTCCCAGTTTACAGGCTCGTTTTTAAGCAGAGCTGCGAACAGATCCAGCTTTTCCTCGAACAGCTGCTCGTATTGGGACAACTCGAAGCCGAACAGCGGGAAGGATTCCGTAAACGAGCCGCGGCCGAGAATGACCTCGGCCCGACCGTTCGAAACAGCGTTCAGGCTGGAGAAGCGCTGGAACACGCGGATCGGGTCATCCGAGCTCAGTACCGTTACCGCCGAACCGAGATGGATTTTCGATGTGCGGCTGGCAATAGCGGCCAGGATCGTTTCGGGCGAAGAGACCGCGAAATCCTCGCGGTGATGCTCGCCGATGCCGAAGAAGTCTATTCCGAGCTGGTCGGCCAATACGCCTTCCTCGACGACATTGCGCAGCACCTGCGCATGCGGCAGCGGCATGCCCGTGTGGTCAAAGGTGACGTCGCCGAAAGTATCCAGGCCGAATTCGACATTGTTTGTCGTCATGATTTTTCCTGTCATGTGTCGAAATGATAATGTTGAGACAGCATGTAGTGTCGCTCCCGACCATCCACTACCCGGAAAGTTTCGGCTGAAATCTTCGAAGAATTCGATATGCGGATGGCAACCGGCGATAATCACCAATGCCGGCGTTGCGATCGGCGGTACTCACGCCAATATTAGCTCCGACGTGAGCGCAGTTGAATCAAGGACAAAACACATGGTCGCACTTAAAAAGGTCAATCTTACCAAAGCTTTTGCAGCTTTGGATGAGACGTGGAACCCGCGCGTCGGCGGCGACATCAACGATTTCCAGATCAAGCTCGTGAAGCTGGAAGGCGCATTCCATTGGCACCATCATGAGGAAGAGGACGAACTCTTCCTGGTCGTCAAAGGCACGCTGCGCATGAAGCTGCGCGAGGAAAACGGCGGCGATGTCGTGCTCGGGCCGGGCGAATACATCATTGTTCCGCATGGGGTGGAGCATTGCCCGGTCGCCGAGCCGACCTGCGAAGTCGTGCTGTTTGAGCGCAATACGACGCTGAATACCGGCAATGTCGAAAATGAGCGGACGATCCGCCAACCAAAACGTCTCTGAGTGATGCGACGGTCCGGCGGCTCCTTCAGAAAAGAAGCTGCCGGACATCGTCTAGTCCATCATTTCAATGCCAGCTTGTTCGATGGCGTGCGGCAGGCGGCGAACACGTCGAGGCTCGGATCATAGACCTTCGTCGAGACGTCCATCATGCCGAGAACGCTGTGGAAGATGTTGTCGTGAGAGTAGGTGCCTTCGGCAGCGCGCTTGGCAAGGCAGGCCATGTCGAAACCGGCAGCCTTGGCCAGATCGTCGGCCATCCATACCAGCATCGGCACATGCGTCTGCTGTGAGGGCGCGATGATATAGGGTGTGCCGTGCAGATAGATGCCGTTTTCGCCGAGCGACTCGCCGTGATCGGAGAAATAGAGCACGGAGCCGGATATCGAGTTCGAGCGCTGCTTCAGCTTGTCGATGACCATCGCGACGATGTGATCCGTGTAGAGGATCGTGTTGTCATAGGCATTGGTGATTTCCTCCTGCGAGCAGGAGCTGAAATCGTTGGAGCGGCAATCCGGCTGAAACCGGCGGAATTCGTCGGGGTAGCGCTGATAGTAGGCCGGGCCATGGCTGCCGAGCTGGTGCAGCACCAACACGCTGTCGCCCTTCACCTTGTCCAGCCAGCCGTCAACCTTATCGACGAGGATCTCGTCCTTGCATTCGCCGTCCTGGCAGAAGCGCGGATCGGCAGAGTGCGGCAGGAAGGTATATGAAACGCGATTGGTGACGTCGTAGCTGCCTGTGTCGTTGTCAAGCCAGGTCACATCGACCTTGGCGTGGGTCAGCACATCGAGCAGGTTTTCCGTCTCCAGCCCCTTGCGATGGCTATATTCTTGGCGCGTGTAGACCGAGAACAGGCAAGGTATCGAGGTGGCCGTCGCGGTACCGCAGCTACTCGTATTCGGGAAATAGACGACGTTGCGCTTTGCCAGCTCCGGATTGGTCATCTTGGCATAGCCGCCGAGCGAGAAGTTCTGCGCACGGGCCGTCTCTCCGGCAACGATGATCGTCACACGCGGCTTGCCGTTGTCGACGGCGCCGACCCTGCGGGCATCCGTGCCCAGTGGCTCAGCCACGACATTTGCATTCCTTTGCGCATCGATGACGTACCGCACCGCGCTTGTGATCGGCATCACAGGATTGAGCGTATCCATCATGTCTCGGTGAGCACGGCCGATGCCGGCGTAGGTCTTATAGAACGTCGTTCCGGCGGCGACGAAGATCGCCGAGCAGGCGAGGATGACGGCGGTATTGTAGGCGAGCTTCTTGAGGATCGGGCGGTGGACGATCCGGACCCACACGATGAGCAGAGACGGCAAGACACCCGTCAGCAAAACATAGGTGATGAAGCGCGTCGTGATCAGATGGCTGCTTTCTGCGCCTGTCGAAACAGCCGCGTTGCGGATCATCTCCTTGTCGATAATGACGCCGAACTGGTCGTTGAACCAGGAAGATACCGAAGCCACCAGCACGAAGAAGATAAGAACCGGCTTCGTGACGTATTTGGCGGAGAAGAATGTAAAGAGCGCCATGATCGCCGCGGAGATACCAATGACGAAAGCGGCAAAGGCGGCCGGCTCGGCGATGAAATAGCCGTAAGCCTTGGTCCAGAACATCCGGTTTGTCACAAGGAGTACATAAAGCGTCGCTACAAGGCACAGCGTGATACTGCCGATTGCTGGCGCGAATTTTTGTCGGCCAGGTTCTACTTTTTCGTTGGTCAATGATTGTCTCCGAGGCATGGGCTGGCGGTTGACGCAGAAAAGCCCATCACTACAGGTGTGCTTTGGCGGTCAAAGCACGCCACCATGGTGATCAATCCTGACATTTACCTGAACGGCGATTTGCCGCGCGGAGCCGGTTGGCTCGAATTCAGGCTGTCTTTCCTTTTTGTCGATGTTGTGTCGAAAGTTCAGGTTGTCGTCAGAAATACGTCCCATAGGTTCCCGATTGCAATTGGGGATGCAATCGTGCGGCTTCTATTGGTCGAAGACAACACACTGATAGGCAACGCCGTGCAGGATCATCTGAATGCCGATGGCTGGTCGGTCGATTGGTCCATGGATTTGGAGTCTGCCAAGCTTGTCATTGCGGCCGAAGCGCACGACGTGATGCTTCTCGATCTTCGATTGCCCGATGGCAGCGGCCTCGATCTGCTCAAACTCATGGAAGCGCGCGGGGATGCGACCCCGATCATTGTCATGTCGGCCTATGATCAGCTGTCGGATCAGATGAGAGCCATGGATATCGGCGCCGTCGATTATCTGGTGAAGCCATTTGCGCTGAGCGAAATGGCGGTTCGTGTCCGCAAGGCGGCAAGGCGCGGCCGATTGATCCGCATGCGCAATGCCGGCTAAGCCGAGCCAGCTTCGGGATCAGGCCCGCGTTCCCGACCGCAGGAAATCGATGATCGCTATGGCCGCGGCAAAGAGCACCAAAGACAAGAGCCAGCCGAGCACCGCGTCGGACAGATAATGGGCTCCTGTCATCACGCGCATGACCGGCATCATGATCGAGATAATGGCGAGCGGGATACCCACGGAGAAGCGCAGCCGCGGCGGCAGAAGCAGCACCAGGCAAAGCAGCCAGCCGCCAGACGACGCTTCGCCCGAGACGAAGGAACAGTTTGCAAGACATCGACCGGTGAACGAACCTGCCTGAACGAAATCCAGCGAACCGCCGAAGATATCCGTGGTGCGCGGTCTTGGCCTGCCGCCATAGGTTTTGAGCAGCGCGTTGACGATGAGGCCGCAGCCGACGCCAAGCGATATCAGTGCGGCGATATACCGATCCGCTTTCAATGTCCGCCAGCCTGCGCCGTATTTATACCGAGATGAAATCAGTGCGGCGAACAGGACAAGAATGGCGATGTATGGCAGGGCGAGTGTCACCTCTCGCACGATCCGGAGGAAAGGGTTTTTGGCGAGCACAAAGCTACCGCAGACGTTACCAACGGGGGCGGCTGATGCACAAGGCTCCGCCGTGAAGACGCTTTTAGCAACAGCGAGATCGATGCCCGGAAATCGATAGAAGACAAACAGCAGCGCCCACCAGAGCACGAACAGCGCGAGAAACACAAAAAAGTATCTGCTTACCGGCGCATTCCGTTTTGTGGAAGCAATGGAGTTGTCGCACATCTAAAAGCTGGCCGCTGTCTAAACACGTTCAAAATGAATGCCCGCCCGCGTTGTGAAGGCGTCAGGAAACTACAATCGGCGACTATTATGACAGAAGCCTTAAGCCAGGCTGAAAGGCAATGATCGGGAAGGCCTATCAAGGCCGCACAACCGCGCCGGATGCATGCGGCAAAGTGTTCGCGTTTCGCTTTGTCCCGGGCGGCGATCTATTCGCCGGTCTTGAAATAGGCTTCCAGCCGGTAGCCGTCGGGATCGATGACGAAGGCGGCATAGTAGAATTGGCTATAGTCCGGCCTGATGCCCGGCTTGCCGTTGTCTTCGCCGCCATTGGCGATGCCTGCGGCATAGAAGGCGTCCACGGCTGCCTGGCTCGGGGCCACGAAACAGAAATGCAGCCCGGAGCCGCGATCGGCCGGCACGGGACGTTCCACCTCGCTCACCCAGAATTGCGCGCGTTCCGCGCCATATCCGACCGTACCGTCGAAGTTGGTGACGCGCTCATAGCCGAGAGGAGAAAGGGCCGCGTCATAAAATTTCTGCGCCCGCGCCAGGTCTTTGACGCCGATCGAAATATGGTCGAACATGAAACAGCTCCTGCCGTGTTGTCTGCGAAGCTTTACGGAAGGCCCGCTCCAGGGGAAACGTCGGCTTTCAAACTCCGCGGATCGATTTCGTCTCACCATCTTGCAACGATCATGGGAAGTCAACAAAACGAGGGGAGGGTTTGTCTGGTCGCTTGGCTGCTTTTTCTATGAGGCGGTCCGGTGTCGCCTCACCGATGAGATAAACGGATGGGTGTTGAATTTACCGCTGTGCGGCTGCGATCTGATTTTTTTGCAACGACTGTCGATTTCCAGAGCGCTGCTTCGTCGTCAATATGAGCGGGCTTGTTGAGCGGCAATGGTGCCGGCACCTCGCTTCCGGAGGATACTTCCCATGCGTTTCATGTCTATCGTCACCTCTAGCGACCACATGCATCCGACGCCGGAGCTGCTAGAAGCCATGCACAAGCTCGCCGATCGAGAAATCAAGGCCGGCCGCATGATCGATACGGCGGGACTGATGCCGCTTGCGACGGGCGCCCGCGTCACGATCAAGGCCGGCAAATTAAACGTCGTCGACGGCCCTTTCGTCGAGGCCAAGGAGGTCGTCGGCGGCTATGCGATCTTCGAGCTGCAAAGCAAGGAAGAGGCCCTGGCGCTGGCAGTCGAGTTCATGCAGCTGCACAAGGATTTCATGCCCGGCTGGGAAGGCACATGTGAAGTACGCGCCTACTTCGAACCAAATGCCGAAGGTGTGTGCGACCCGCTCGCTGAAGCAAGGGCGTGATACCCTCGATCTGTCATCGGGGCGGGCGGCCTTGAAAGCCGCCGGCGCCCATCAGGCGATCCTGGCCGTCTGGCGGATCGAACAGCCGCGGCTGATCACCAGTCTCGCGCGGTTGCTGCGCGACGTGCCGCTGGCTGAGGATCTGACGCAGGAGGCGTTGATTGTCGCCTTGGAACGATGGCCGAAGACGGGCATCCCCGAGCGACCCGGCGCATGGCTTATGACCACGGCTAAGCGCCGGGCGCTCGACCATTTGCGGCGGCGTCGGATGCTGGACCAGAAACACGAAATGATCGTTCGGGAGATGGAGGAGGACGAGCAGATCATGCCCGATCTAGATACTTCTCTCGACGACGATATCGGCGATGAAATGCTGCGCTTGATCTTCACGGCATGCCATCCGCTGATCTCGCGCGAGGCGCGGGTGGCGCTTGCCCTGCGAATGATCTGCGGCTTGACGACCGAGGAAATCGCCCGGGCGTTTCTGGTGTCTGAGGCAACGATTGCCCAGCGTATCGTCCGCGCCAAGAAGACCTTGTCGGAATCCGGGCTTTCCTACGAGACGCCGCACGGCGAGGAGCTGTCACAGCGCCTCGCCTCGGTGCTGGAGGTCGTCTATCTGATCTTCAACGAGGGATATACGGCTGCGCGCGGCGAGAATTGGATGCGGCTGCAATTGTGCAGCGAGGCGTTGCGGCTCGGGCGAATATTGACGTCCGTGGCACCGCAGGAGCCGGAGGCACATGCTTTGCTGGCGCTGATGGAGCTGAATGCGTCCCGAGCCGCGGCTAGGACGGACGCCGACGGCAATCCGATTCTGTTGCTCGATCAAAATCGTGACCGCTGGGATCGGCTGCAGATCCGGCGCGGCCTGAAAGCGCTGATGCGGGTGCATGAGCTCGGCGGTGCCGGTGGAGTTTACGCGTTGCAAGCCGCGATCATCGCATGTCACGCAAGAGCGGGAACGGCCGATGAAACCGACTGGAGGCGGATTGCCGATCTCTATGCGGAGCTTGCCTTGCTTGTTCCTTCCCCGATCGTCCAACTCAATCGCGCTGTCGCGGTCGGCATGGCCGTAGGTCCCGAGATGGCATTGGAGATCATCGAAAACCTCCGCGACGAGCCAGCATTGAAGGATTATCATCTTCTGCCGAGCGTTCGCGGCGATCTTCTTTACAAGCTCCGTCGATATGATGAAGCGCGGCAAGCCTTCGAGACGGCAGCCGCGCTTGCTGAAAATCAGAGGGAGCGTGATCTCCTCCTGCGCCGCGCCGCCGAAGCCGCTGGTGCCGAGAAGGATTGACCCGCCGGAGAGGCGGGCCATCTTGCTTCGAGCTATTCTGCAGCCTGATAATTTGCGGCCTTAGCGGCGGACGAACGCGGGCCGACCGCTGCGAGCAGCGTGATGGCGGCAGCAAGGATCGTCACGAAACCGATGCCAGCGACATAGGGATTCCAGCCGAAGTTCGGAGCTGCGCTGAAGACGGCCGATGCCGCCGCCAGAATGATGCCGCCGCCGATCTGGAAGGAGGCAAAAAGCATGCCCGAAGCCAGGCCGGATTCGTCGTCGCCGACGTCAGAAAGGGCCGCGACCTGGATCGACGGATAGGTCATGGCATAACCGATGCCGAGCAGGAGCTGCGAGATGGCCACGAGCACTACCGTATCAATATGCCCAGCCGACAGCACCCAGAAGAGATAGCTGATGGCCTGCAGTCCCACGCCGAAGGTCATGAGAAGTGTCGTGCCGCGGTTCTGGCCGATCGTCGCAAAGCGTGGTGCCAGGAACATGACGCAGGTGCCGCCGATGGCGAAGGCGAAGCCGGTTGCAAAGGCCGACCAGCCGACGACGGTCTGATAATAGAGCGTCGCGATGAACTGGAAGCCTACATAGGCTCCCTGATACAGCGCGGCGATGGCATTGGCATGGCTGAGCTTGGTGCGGCGGAACATGGCAAGCGGCACCATCGGATCATGATGGCGCGATTCCACGATCAGGAACAGCACGATCAGGATCAATGCGGCGAGGAGCGAGCCCCAGGTCGCAAAGGCCTGCCAGCCATCGGCAGCGGCATTGGTGACGCCGAAGACGAAGAGCAGCAGGCCGGGCGTGATCGTCAGGGCGCCTGCCCAGTCGAAGCGGGCGCGTGGGCCGTTTCGCTTATGATCGGCAGGCAGGACGAGCGGGGCGACGATTAGCGCCAGGATGGCGACGGGCGCCCCCATGACGAGCGTCGCGCGCCAGCTGATGAGCGTTGCCGCTCCGCCCAGCACCATGCCGAGCACGAAGCCGGCAGCACCGGTGGAGGAGAAGACGCCTAGGGCCTTCGCGCGGGCATTGCCTTCTCCAAAGACGGAGAGAAGGAGGGCGAGGGCGGCAGGTGCTGTGAAGGCAGCGGCAATGCCCTTGATCAGGCGGGCGGCGATCAGGGTCGGGGCGCTATCGACGAAACCGCCGGCAATGCTGGCGGCGGCGAAGACGCCGAGCGACCAGAGGAAGACGCGGCGGTGGCCGAAGAGATCGGCAACGCGGCCGCCGAGCAGCAGGAAGCCGCCATAGCCGAGCACATAGGCGCTGACGGCCCATTGCAGCGAGGTCGCCTGCATGCCGAGCTCTTTCTGGATTGCGGGCAGGGCCACGCCAATGGTGGAGACGTCCATGGCGTCGAGGAAATTGGCGGCGCATAGCAGCAGCAACGCCAATCCCGCCCCGCTGCGGGTTTGGGAAGAAGTCATCGGGATCGTTCCTTTCTAGGCTGCCATCTCTTGGGAGGGTGAAAGCGGCAGGGAACGAGAAAATGTACATCTTCAAACCCTATTGCAAATTGATAGTAACCATGTCAGGTATTACTCATAATGATGAATGATGCCACGCTTCGAAAAATCGATCTCAATCTGCTGCTGGCCTTCTCCGTGCTGATGCAGGAGCGGAATGTGAGCCGTGCGGCCGAGCGGCTGCTGCTCGGTCAGCCTGGTCTTTCTGCCGCACTTCGCCGGCTGCGCGAGACGCTGGATGATGAATTGTTCGTGCGCGTCGGGCGCGGCTTGCAGCCCACGCCGCGGGCGCTATCCATCGCGCCGGCAATCGAGGATGCGCTCTCCGGCATCGAGCGCGCCATCCGCCCGCCGGCAGCCTTCGATCCTGAAAACTGGCACGGCGAGTTCCGCATCGGGCTCTGCGACAATCTCGAATCCTCCTTCTTCGGACCGCTGGTGGCGCGGTTGCGCCAGCTTGCGCCGAATGCGCGGCTGACCAGCGTGGCGTTCGACCGGCGCGACGCCGTGCGCCTGCTGGACGAGGGCGCCTTCGACTTCAGCATCTCGGTGCATGACGAACCGGCCTCCTGGCATGTTCGCGCGCCGCTGTTCCAACAGGCGTCGCTCTGCATCTACGATGGCCGGCATCTCAAATGTGCGGCGCCGCTGAGCCTGAAGCATTTCGCCAATGCGCCGCATGTCACCGTTTCGCTCGAAGGCGCCATATCCACCGGCGTCGATGTCGCTCTCGCACGCCTCGGCCATCGCCGGCAGGTCGTGGCGACGGTCCCCCGATTTTCCGCGCTGCCGACGACGCTCCGGGCCATTCCAGCCATTGCGACGGTTCCCGAAGCGATTGCCCGCTGTATGGCGCAACTGCACGACCTGACGATTTCGGAGCCGCCGTTCGAGCTGCCTGCCGACCCTGTGACGATGCTCTATCGTCGCGTCGATCAAGCCGACAGCCGCTCGGTATGGTTCCGCCGGCTTTTCGTTGAGGTTGTCAAGGAAGCGCTCGAGGCCAGCGGGTGCCGCATGGGCGTTTCCACGGATGCCTGCTGCTACGATCCGCCTGAACTCGCGGAAGCTGTTTGATCCTTCGAGCGGAGGCGCCATGATCCGTCGTACCTCACGCCTTTCCTTGCGGATGCCGGAAGAGCTCGATATCGACTTTCTTGCTGCCTTGTTCCAGCGGCCCGAACTGGTCGCCCACAGGCCGGATCCGAGACCGGATTCTCCTGAAGAGAGCGCTCGGCGTCTCGCCCGTGACCGGACGCATTGGCGCCTGCATGGGTTCGGGCGCTGGGCGATCGAAGCGGAGGGGCAGCTGATCGGCTTCGGAGGCGTTACCATTTCAACGGAATTTGAGGGGCTCAATCTTTCCTATCATCTACATCCCGATCATTGGGGAAGCGGCTACGCGACCGAGCTGGTGAAGGAGGCGCTGGCTTTCGCCCATAACGATCTGCAGGCGAAGCGCGTTATCGGGCTTGTACGTCCCGTCAATCTCGCCTCCCGGCGCGTGCTGGAAAAATGTGGATTCCATTTCGAGCGCGAAGTCATGCTGCATGGAGCGCCGACGCATCTCCTGTCCTATCGGCTAGTTGCGGCTGATATCGATGAGCCGACTTAGCCGTCCGGATAGGGCATGCCGTCCTTATGCACGAAGCGGCCATCGGTGCTCGAGCTCATCATATCGACATCGGAACAGGTGATGAGGTCGGTCGGAGAGCGCGTTCCGACCTCGAGATAGACAGCCGTGGTGCTCGACTTGTTGATCATGTGATGGCCGTTGCCCGAGCCTTTCGGGAAGGCGGCACAATCGCCAGCGCGCAGCATGGTCTCGCCGCCATCCTCGATGAGCGTCAGTTCGCCCTTCAGCACATAAACGAATTCGTCCTCCTCCGAATGCCAGTGCCGCTGGCTTGACCAATTGCCAGGCGGCAGCCGCATGAGATTGACCCCGAAATCCGCGAGGCCGCCGGCATCACCCAGACGCTGGCGTATGCGCTCGGCGCAAGGTTCATTGAAGGGGGCTGGATAGCGCGTGCCCTTGATTTCGGGTACAGCTGCAATATCGATCTTCGGCATGATGATCCTGCCTGCGATTTCCGATGGATGTGTGTGCTGCTTGTAGTTTGAAGTCTAGCAAGACTTATCGCTGTCAGCCCAGCGATGTATCTCGGCAGAGCATAGCACACGGGGCCTAATTGCCTTGCTTTGTCATCTAATTGTCACCCGATTGTCATCGCTCATACACATGTGCGTCGTTTGCGCAACGCGCCATATGAAGCTGCTGTCATATATGTTTTGGGACCTCTCCACGCCCTTGTAAAAGCAAAATAGTAAATGCAGCTTACTAATCGGAAGCGAAGCCTTGTGCTTCGAATTTGGCACTGGAACTTGATGTCGAGCGACCCCCAGGTTCGTCCATCGCGCAAGTTCATTCGACGGATGGAGTTACCATGAACATCAAGAGCTTGCTTATCGGTTCTGCTGCTGCGCTATGCGTCGTATCCGGCGCGCATGCTGCCGATGCTATCGTTGCTGCAGAACCGGAGCCGCTGGAGTATGTCCGCATCTGCGACGCGTTCGGCGCCGGCTACTTCTTCATTCCCGGTACGGAGACGTGTCTGAGGGTCGGCGGCAAGGTCCGTACCGAAGGCCAGTGGAAAGACCCCTACAATCGCGCCAGCAACTTCGGCACCAAGTGGCATACCCGCGCCGAGCTCAACCTCAACACGGCGACCGACACCGAATATGGCCCGCTGAAGACCGAGACCATCGTGCGTTGGGACTGGAACGACGGTGGCTCCACCGGCACGAACTTGCTGTGGGCCTACATTACCCTCGGCGGCTTCAGCGTGGGTAAGACGGACTCGCAGTACAACCAGTTCATCGGCTATGCCGGCGATGTGATCCAGGACGACGTCATCTATGACGGCCCGTATGAATTGAACCAGCTCACCTATAACTACGATAGCGGCACGGGCTTTACTGGTGTCATCTCGCTCGAAGACAGCAATTCCGGCACGACCACAAGCGCCTATGGCGGCAGCTGGCAGCTCTCCAAGAGCGATCACTACGCTCCGAATGTAGTGGCCGGTCTCGGCTACAAGGCTGGCGCATGGCAGTTCCGCGTGGTCGGCGGTTATGACTCTATCGTCGAAGAAGGTGCCATCAAGGCTCGTATCGATGCCGACTTCGGCGTCTTCTCCGCCTTCCTGATGGGCGGCTGGAACACCGATGGCGACAAGCTCAACCAATATGCCGGCTCGAACCAGAACGTCTCGGCCTGCACGACTTCCGACGGCGTCGTTCACGGCGCGGATTGCGGCTGGGGCGACTGGGCCGTCTGGGGTGGCGTCGGCGTTCCGATCAACGACAAGCTGAAGTGGAACCTGCAGCTTGCCTATACCGACTCGAAGATCTTCGAAGCGACCACGAACGTCAAATTCAATCCGGTCAAGAACCTGCTGGTCGAGCCGGAATTCACCTACGTTCACTACGATCTGCCGAGCGACGATACCTTCTCGGGTATCCTGCGCTTCGAACGGACTTTCTGAGGCTTTTGGTCTCGGCTGATCTTCAGAAATGAGGCCCGGTCTTCATATCGGGCCCTATCTGTCGTGACGGGCGATTTCTAAATCTCCGTTCGCACCGCATCCTGCCGACAGGCACCATGCGATGCATCGTGACCTCCGGCGCAATCGTACCCAAACGGGCGCCAGGTCACCCTTGGCAGTGGTCAAACAGCCGATAAAGGGAAGTCGGTTCACTGTCATAAATCCAATGCTAATCAACGACTATCTCATTTTCGATAGCGCCCTTCGGCGCGACCAAAGGAAGCCCCATGAAGACGATCATCATACTTGCCGCAATTGGACTGTTCTCCACGAACGCGATGGCCATGTCGGCCTATAATTCCAAGTCGATGACCTGCGCCGCCGTGCATGAAAAGATGGCCCGGGAAGGATCGATCGTGCTGAGATATCCCTCGCACCATCCGGGCCTGATGATGTACCATCGGACCGTTTCGAATTCGATGGCTTGCCTCGGACAGGGTGCGATGGCCAGCGCCAGTGTGCCGACGAGCGACGATCCCAGCTGCAAGATCAAGACCTGCAGCTTCGCGACGGGCAAAGGGCCGAACAAGAACCACTGAACTGAAAGCAAGGCTGGCTGTCACCATGGCTCAGCCGCCACCAGACCTTCTCGGATCGTAATATCGGTGCGGCAGGAAAGCTCCTGCCGTCTGACGTTCCTGTTACGCTTTCAGGTCGAAATCGCCGGATAAAGTGCCTCTCGCCGCGCATCCGGCAGGATGAAAGCGACAACGGGTGTGTTATTATCGCACCCATGAATGGCTGACACGATCAGCTTCGCGGCGCGCTCTGTCGCGGAAACATTTGCGGGGTTATCCAATGCCGCTTGTTTACAGACCTGCTTGCGCGGAAGATTTGGCCGCGACCGATACTCTGGTGGTTGCCAGCATCAACGATCTTACCGTCCGGCATGGCTTCGGCGCGATGGCGACGGCGAGCCCTCTCGGCTTTCAGCTGTTTTCGCTGAAGGACGACCCTGATGGACTCTGGGTCGCGGAAGACGAGGGCGAAATTCTCGGCTTTGCCTGGAGTTGGGTTTGCGGCGATGTTTGGTTCCTCGCCCAGCTGTTCGTCGACCCCGCTCGACAGGGGCAGGGCATCGGAAATGAACTGTTGGAGCGGACCATGGAGCACGCCCGGAAATCCGGAGCGGCTCACAAGGCACTGATTACCTTCACCTTCAATCGTGTCTCGCAGGGCCTTTACATGCGGCACGGCCTCTTTCCCAAGATGCCGATTTACTTTTTCAATGTCGAGCGCGAACGGATAAAGCAGACCTTGCCAGCACCGCCATTGCGCGCCATCGCGATCGACAACGGCGCTGTGACTATGGAAAATCTCGTCCGGATCGATTCCCGCGCCATTGGCGTCTCGCGGGAGAAACATCACCGCTATCTGCTCGACGACCCGGCGACCAAAGGGTTTTTGCTCTACGCCGGCAACGATATCGCCGGCTACGGCTATATCGGTTTCAACGGGCACATCGGTCCCCTAGCGGTCATGCGGCCCGACTTTCTCCGCGATGCCTTTGCGACGGCGTTGACGCTGGCGGCAGATGGCTCCGCCGAGAAGATATCGGCGTTCCTGCCAGGCACATGCGACGGCGCCTTGAGCCTTGCGATCGATCAAGGCATGCGGATCACCTTCCCCATGCTACTGATGGTATCGCCCGGCTATGGCGACTGGACGCAATATCTGCCGCGAAATCCGGGCTTTATGTAGGCGGGCGTTTGCTGGTGGCGCAACGGAATGGCTATCTCGGCGCCGAGCCTTTGCGATTGCCGGGAGGTAGCATTGAGGTCCAACTTATTCTGCATTGGCACGGACCCCGGAGAAAATGGCGCACCCGACAGGATTCGAACCTGTGACCTTTGGAATCGGAATCCAACACTCTATCCAGCTGAGCTACGGGTGCATGCCGTGGCGGTTTGAATCGCCTGTCCGATGGCTGGTTCTTAGCCCAGGAAAGGCTTGGCTTCAATGCGGAAAATTCAGGAAAGCGTGAGATCGGACGTTTTGTTGGGATAAGGCCGCGGGCTTTGAGCGCGCGGCCTTGGTGTTATCGACCGTTCCGGCTCATTCCTTCATGGCGCCGGGGCCGGGGATGGCCTTTGGCGGCACCTTGCCGAGGATGATCATGCCCAACACTTCGTCCTTGGTGACGTCTTCCGTGCGGGCATGGCCGACGACCTGGCCGTTCTTCATGACCGACACGCGGTCGGCGAGGTCGAAAACGTCGTGGATGTCGTGGCTGATGAGGAAGATGCCGATGCCCTCCTTCTTCAACTGCTTGATCAGCTCGCCGACCTGCGCCGTCTCCTGCGGGCCAAGCGCCGCCGTCGGCTCGTCCATGATCAGGATGCGGGCGTCGAAGAGGATGGCGCGGGCGATCGCCACCGACTGGCGCTGGCCGCCGGAAAGCGCCTTCACCGGCTCCTTGAAGCGCTTGAAGTTGGGGTTGAGGCGTCCCATCACTTCGCGGGCCTTGGCTTCCATCGCGACGTCGTCGAGCGTACCCCAGCGTGTCTGCAGTTCGCGGCCAAGATAGAGGTTGGCGGCGGCGTCGACATTGTCGGCGACGGCGAGCGTCTGGTAGATCGTCTCGATGCCGTATTTTTTGGCGTCGCGCGGGGTGCGGATATCGGCGGGCTCGCCGTTGATCAGGATATCGCCGCTGTCGCGCTTGTAGGCGCCGGAGAGAATCTTGATCAGCGTCGATTTGCCGGCGCCGTTATGGCCGAGAAGGGCGACAACTTCGCCGGGGTAGAGGTCCACCGAGGCGTTGTCGACCGCGTGGATGCCGCCGAAGGAGATGGAAATGTTCTTCATTTCCACAAGCGGAGTGGTTTGATCCGTCATGGTTCAGAATTCCTTTTACTTGGCGCGCGAGCGGTAGACGATGTCGAGCCAGACGGCGACCACCAAGACCACCCCGACGACGACGTTTTGAATCGGTGTGTCGACATTGGCGAGCCCCATGCCCGATTGCAGCGACTGCATGACCAGCGCGCCAAGCATGGCGCCGGCGACCGTGCCGCTGCCGCCGGCGAGCGACGTGCCGCCGATGACGGCAGCAGCGATGGTGAAGAGTTCGTAAGTGGTTCCCTGTGAGTTCACAGCCGAATTGAGGCGGGCGGTCGAAATCGCGGCGGCTACGGCGGCGAGCAGGCCCATCAGCGCGAAGATCTTCACGATGACCCAGCGGGTCTTGATGCCGGCAAGCTCTGCCGCTTCCGGATTGCCGCCGATCGCGAAGACGTAGCGGCCGAAACGCAGGCGGGTCGCGATGAACGTCATCGCGATGCCGATGAGAACGGCGATAAGGACCGGCACCGCGATGCCATAGGGGATATCGAGGCCGTTCTCGGGCCACGTGATATTGTGCTCGGTGGCGTAGCGCTTGGCGATGCCGACCGGCCAGTCATAACTATTGAAGAGATAGACGGTACCGAGGACGAGCAGGGAGCCAAGGCCGGCCAGGAAGTATTCCGCCCAGAGGGGGCGGCGCGGAAAGTGGAAGCGCTTTCTTTGCTGGCGTGAGCCGACGATGCCGACAATGATTAGCAGGCAGGAAATCACGCCGACCACCCAGCTCCAGGTGGCGCCGATCGAGCCGGTGGCGCCGCTGCCGCCCATGATAACGAAGGTGGAATCCATCGGCGCCACGGTCTGACCGCTGGTGACGTACCACGCAAGGCCGCGCCAGACGAGAAGGCCGCCAAGCGTCACGATGAAGGAGGGAACGTTCATGAAGGCGATGATCGCGCCCTGGAAGGTGCCGATGGCCGTGCCGATCGCCAGGCCGCAGAGGAGGGTGATGATCCACGTCCAGGAGCTGTCGAAGCCGAGATATTGCGGCAGCCATTTTGCCTGCATGACGCCCATGATCATGGCGACGAAACCGAGCACGGAGCCTACCGACAGGTCGATGTTGCGCGTGACGATGACCAACACCATGCCCGTGGCGAGAACCGCGATTTCGCAGGTCTGCACCGAAAGGTTCCAAAGGTTTCTCGCCGTCAGAAATTCCCGGCCGTCGAAGACCCTGAGATAGAGATCAAAACCGATCCAGATGATCAGTAGCGCTCCTATCATGCCGAGCAGGCGGGTATCGATTTCCGTGGCGCGCAGAAACCGGGTGATCGCGCCGGCATCCGCGTTCCTAGGCCCGCTCGATGTAGTGGACTGTGTCATGTCGGCCATCGCTTTGCCGTTCTCCCTCTGTCGGGCGCGGCCGGCGACGCATTCTGGCAGTCGCTGGCAATCGCGCCAATCTCAAAAATGTCTGCCATCGCCTGCAACCCGGCCTTTATCCGGTCCCGATGACCGCCGTCCGATGGACAAAGGGATGCGGCGGCATACCACACTGCGGGGAAGCTCCGCCTCCAGCTGCAAGGGAGGGTTGTCGGCTTCCAATCCGCATTCGACGCCGCAACGGTGTGCCGCTGCGGCGTCGCTCTTTCGATGAGTAAGCTCGTTCTAAAGTCGGTTTATTTGCAGGCCGCGACAGCGCCTGCCTTGACACCCTGGCAGGCTTCAGCCTTGGAGATCCAGCCGGCGTCGATGACGACGTTCAGATTGTCCTTGGTGATAGCAACCGGGGTCAGGAAGACCGACTTCATGGCGACGTGCTTCGGGCCGCCGTTGAAGGTCTGAACGCCGGAGATCTCGTCCAGCTTCTTGCCCTTGGCAAGATCGATGGCGATTTCAGCGGCACGCTTGCCGAGTTCGCGCGAGTCCTTCCAGATGGAAACGGTCTGCGTGCCAAGCGCGATGCGGTTGAGCGCTGCCTTGTCGGCGTCCTGGCCGGAAACCGGAACGGAACCTGCAAGGCCCTGGGCGTCGAGTGCAGCAACAGCGCCGCCGGCGGTGCCGTCGTTGGAGGCGACGACCGCGTCAACCTTGTTGTTGTTGGCGGTCAGGAACTGTTCCATGTTGCGCTGCGCGTTCTGAGGCAGCCAGCCGTCCGTATAGGCTTCGCCGACGTTCTTGATCTTGCCGGCGTCGATGGAGGGCTTCAGCACTTCCATCTGGCCGGAGAAGAGGAAGTCGGCGTTCGGGTCGGACGACGAACCCTTGATGAAGACGTAGTTGCCTTCCGGCTTTGCCTTCAGGACTTCGCGAGCCTGCATGCGGCCCACTTCCTTGTTGTCGAAGGTGATGTAGAAGGCGGCCGGATTTTCGATCAGGCGGTCATAGCCGACAACCGGAATGCCTTCGTCGGCAGCCTTTTCAACGGCTGGGCCGATGGCATCGGAATCCTGGGCGAGAATGATAAGGGCGTTGGCACCCTGCGAAATTAGCGACTCGACGTCGGTCAGCTGCTTGGAAGCGGACGACTGGGCGTCGGCGGAAATGTATTTGGCCCCGACGGCTGCCAGAGCCTTCTTGATGGCTGCCTCATCGGTCTTCCAACGTTCTTCCTGGAAATTCGACCAGGAAACGCCGACGACGAGATCCTTGGCGAAGGCGGCCGTCTGCATGGTCAAAACGATGGCCGCGCCCGCAGCCAGCTTGATGAAAGCTTTCATGTGATCCTCCCGAGTGAATGCGACCGCACGTATCCTGAACTCCCGTCGGCCGCGGCGAAATGCTGACAAGAAAAGTCTTGGACTTTTTTCTCGACAGTCGAGAAATTTAGTGTCAGAGATTTTTTCAGCTGTCAACACCCGCGCCGCTAGGTTTCATCGGTCGTCCGAAAAAGCTATCAGCGGCTGCGCAGGAGGAGGGTTGAATGAGCAGGGAGTTTGCCGATGCTGGCCAAATCGAGCACCGAATTGGTCCGTCAGAAGAACAGCGCCTTGGTCTTGTCGGCGCTGCGCCGGCACGGCCCGCTCGCCCATACCGAGCTCTCTGATTTCACCAAGCTCTCTTCCGCGACCGTATCGGTCATCACTGCCGATCTCGAGCGGGCGCAGATCATCGAAAAGGCGGAGCAGCAGCCGGCCAGCGGCCGCGGGCGCCCGCGTGTTTTGTTTTCGCAGCGGCGCGAGTGCGGCTATCTCATCGTCGTCGTCATCTCGTCGGATGCGGTGCAATATTCTCTCGTCGATTATACCGGCCGCCTGATCGACCGCTTTACCGAGGATAGGCAACAGAACGTTGCGGGCGTCGAGCGCTTCGTGGCAGCCTTGCGCGATGCCTTGAACCGCATTGTCACCCGATCGCGATTGCCGCGCGATAAGGTGCTGATGATCTCGATCAGCAGCAAGGGGCTCGTCGATACTTCGGCGCCGGTACTGCGCTGGTCTCCGATCTTCGGGCGTGACGAGATCGACTTCGCTGACGTGCTGCGCGATGAATGGACGGCGCAAATCATTCTCGGCAACGAAACCCTGCTTGTGGCTGCAGCCCTCGGGCGGCAGGAAGAAATCAACACCCGCGGCGACTTCCGTTCGCTGGCGGCGCTGTCGCTCGGCCATAGTATCGGGCTCGGCATCGTGCGCCGGGAACATGAAGGCGGCCATCATATATCGGCGCCCAATTTCGGGCATATGATGCATGTGCCCGGCGGCGGTCTTTGTCGTTGCGGCGCGCGGGGATGTATCGAGGCCTATGCCGGTTTCTACGCCATGCTGCGGACGGCCTTCGACGTGCCGCTCGACACGATCCCGGCGAAGTTCGTGCCGATTGCCGAGCTCGACAAGATCGCTACGAGTGCGCGCCAGGGCGGGCGCCGCAACGTACTGGCCTTCCGCCAGGCGGGCCTGGCGCTCGGCAATGGCCTTTCGCGTGTCTTGAGTCTGCACGAGCGGATGCCGATCGTCATCACCGGTCCCGGCGTAAGGTACTATGATCTGCTGATCGAGGGCATAACCGAGGGTCTGGCGGAATCGCATGTCGTGCGCATGGAGGGCATGCCGGAGCTGCGCGTCATCGCCGACGAGCCGACGCTCGTTTTCGAAGGGCATCTGAACCGCGCATTTTCGATCATCGACAATGACATCGTGAAGAGGGGAGCCTCGGTCGTCGAGCTGCGCGACCAGGCGGGTTGAGAGGCGAGGGCGCCGCAAGCTGTGGCCATGCGCTTGGCCGCAGGATTGTCATCCCAATCAGTCCGCCAAGCCCAAAGGCTGTTCGTCTTCGCGGACCTGAAGAATACGGTCGATCAGCCCCCATTCCAGAGCCTCTTCCGCCGTCATGAAGTGATCGCGGTCCATGGCGCGTTCCAATTCCTCATAGGAGCGTCCGCAATGTTCGGCATAAAGCCGCGTCATGCGATGCTTCGTTCGCCTCATTTCTTCGGCGTGAATAAAGATGTCCGATGCCTGTCCCTGGAAACCGCCCAATGGCTGGTGAATATGGATGCTGGCATTTGGAAGCGCGGTGCGCTCGCCCGGTTGACCAGACATCAAGAGGAAGGAGCCCATCGAACGGGCGGTTCCCATGCATAGCGTATGAACCGGTGCACGAACGTAACGCATGGTGTCATACATCGCCAGACCGCTGGTTACGACGCCACCGGGCGAATTGATATAAAGGTGGATCGGTCTCTTGGGATTTTCGGCCTCGAGAAACAGCAGTTGCGCGCAGACGAGGGCCGAGACGTCGTCGTTGACCTCACCATTCAGGAAGATGATTCTCTCGCGCAGCAGGCGGGAGTAGATGTCGAAAGATCGCTCCCCTCTGCTGGACTGCTCAACGACCATAGGGACGAGTTGCATCGCTTCGCGCATCGGCGAACTCCAATGTTCTTGAAATTGTTGATGGATGTAGCGCGTCAGGCGGCGCGCATGACGGTCAGGCTGTTATTGTTTGCTGCAGCTCTTTCCGTTTCGCGAAGCCGAACGTCATCGAGCTCGTGGATGATCCGCAGGCTGGTGCCGCCGTTTGCATTCGAAGATATTTTGAAAGTCACGGTGCTTTCGAGGAAGGGTGCTGCATCGTCCCGCAGCCGGTAGGTGACTTCCTTGCCCGGCGTGACCGATATAGCCTCGGGATT
Source organism: Martinezella sp. CNPSo 3957 (assembly GCF_057784395.1). Classification (NCBI taxonomy): domain Bacteria; kingdom Pseudomonadati; phylum Pseudomonadota; class Alphaproteobacteria; order Hyphomicrobiales; family Rhizobiaceae; genus Martinezella; species Martinezella sp. CNPSo 3957. The sequence continues at coordinate 87,292 of NZ_JBXSOU010000018.1, read as the reverse complement.
GGCCAAGGCCTCCTGCGGCAACCAGTTTTGGCGAAGCTCAGGGGTGCTGATTGCACGCCAGACTTTTTGCGGCGGTTCGTCGAGCTGGTATTCCAGCTCGATGCCGTTCTTTCGCTCGGCGATCTTGGGATTGTTCATTGATCCATATCCTTCAGCAACACCTTGAGAGCTTCGATGCGGGCCGGCCAATATGCACGGTATTTCGCTAGCCATTGGGCGATGAGGGCAAGTCCCTCCGGATCGACTTCGTAATTCACGAAACGCCCCTGTCGTTCTTCCCTGACCAGCCCGGCGCTCCGCAGAACCGCGAGATGCTGGGACATGGCCGGCTGGCTGATGTCGATACCGTCTCGCAGGGCGCTGGCATTCATGCCGCCTGTCGCCAGCTTCTCGAAGATGGCGCGGCGGGTCGGATCGGCCAAGGCCCGGAATATCTCATTCTCTATCATGGAAATAGATAAGCACGGACTTATGTGATTCGCAAGAGGTTTTTACCGAAGCCTCTTCGGGAGCTCTGGATCGCGCCAAAGAAAAAGTCCGCCGCGAATGGAGATCACGGCGGACTTTTGGGAGGATCGCATTCCTGGAGGAATGGAGGCGGCTCAGTCGATCTTGACGAGGCGGCCTTCCTTGACCGACTGCAAGGCGGCATCCGCCAGCTTCAGTGCGGCAAGACCATCGGCGCCCGATGGTGTGATGGTGGCGCCCTTTTCGATCGCGGCGATGAAGCTTGCGATCTCGTTGGCATAGGCTTCGGTGTAGCGTGTCATGAAGAAATCATGCAGCGGCGGGCGGGTGTAGCCATCGCCGTTGGCGACTTCGATGGAGAAGGGGCGTTGGTTTTCAGCCGAAACCAGGCCCTTCGAGCCATGGATTTCGATCCGCTGATCGTAGCCGTAAGTGGCGCGGCGCGAGTTGGAGATGATTGCCTGCTTGCCCGATGCCGTCTGAAGGATGACCGAAACGCTGTCGTAATCGCCGGCTTCGCCGATCGCCTTGTCGACCAGAACTGCGGCAGTCGCGGTGACGGCGACCGGTTCTTCGCCGAGCAGGAAGCGCGCCATGTCGAAGTCATGGATCGTCATGTCGCGGAAGATGCCGCCGGAGCGCTTGATGTAATCGACCGGCGGGGCGCCCGGATCGCGCGAGGTGATCGTCACCATTTCGACCGTGCCGATGCGGCCCTCGTCGATGGCTTTCTTGACAGCCATGAAATGTGGGTCGAAGCGGCGGTTGAAACCGACCATCAGCTTGCCCTTGGTCTCATTGACAACCTTGATGCAGGCCTGGACGCGCGCGACGTCGAGATCGACAGGCTTTTCGCAGAAGATGGCCTTACCGGCACGGGAGAAGCGCTCGATCAGATCGGCATGGGTATCCGTCGGCGTGCAGATGACGACAGCATCGATATCCTTGGCGGCCTCGATCGCCTCGATCGTGCGGACTTCGCAGCCATAGGCGGACGCGATTGCTTCCGCCGCCGCCGGAAAGGCATCCGCGACGGCGACGAGCTCGGCGTTGGCATCGCCGCTGACGGCTTTCGCATGCACCTTGCCAATGCGTCCGGCGCCGAGCAGACCAAATCTGACAGTCATTATTACCTCCCTGAATTCGGAATAAATGGACCGAATATCAATTGCTCTGGAATTTTCATTCCATTTTCCGGCGACGGCGTCAAGCAGCCTGGACTTCACAATTCTGAAAATTCCGGCTCTCCACTTAGCCGAAATCCGGACGCGAAACCTTATTTTATGCGGACGACTTCACAATTTTCCTGAGGATGCGCTAAAGACATGTCTTCTTAAACAGGCAAAAGTGACCCATGCAACTGATCGATCCCAGCCATCCCATCTACAAGCCGCTTTGGGTGCGCATTCTCATCGTGGCCGTCTGCTTTGGCTGGGCAGCCGTCGAAACGCTGGGCTCGCAGCCGTTCTGGGCAATGCTGTCTGGCGCGCTCGGCGCCTATTCGGCGTGGATGCTGCTCTTGAATTTCAAGCCGCAACCGCCCGCAACGACCAGCGATGCGCCGGCGCAGGACGATGCTGCCGAGGATGATGAGCCGCCCTCCGAAGACAAGAAATAATCATCGTCTGAGGCGACGTATGGCTTCGTCGATCAGCTGATTGGCGAGCGTCATGCGGATCGTCGCCTGTTCGCGGAAGAGGGCGGCGACGCCGTCGGGGTGATTGGCTTTCGCGAAGCTGCGGCGTTTTTCCTGCAGGGCTTCGCGCGTGAGGTCAGAGGTAATTGCGAGCTCGGCGGCGACTTCTTCCCGCGATGTTCGTGCCAGATGCTCGGGCATGACCGGCAGTGCCGGTTCTTGCGGAGCAGGTTCCGGCTCCGGCAGAATGTTAGGGTCGCCGAGATTGTCGCGGTAGGCTTCGTCTGGCCGATGGGCGTCCGGCGTCTCACCGCCCAGCACCGTTGCGGCAAAGCTGACGTTCAAGCCGCGGATGCGGTGCGCGGCCTCTTCCTGTTCCGCGGGCTCCTCTTCGCTATCGAGGCGATCGAGCACGGATTGAAACAATGATTGCTTGAACAGCATGAGTGGTCTCCACGCCAAGCTTCATAGGAGCGCAAGTTGGCGTGGAGCTTATGGCGGCAACGGTTCTTCGTTCATGTCGGCGAGAGATGCCGGCTCTCTTCCAGGATCATGTCATGCAGCAGCCGCGCGCTCGGCGGCATGGCGCGTTCGCGGGCGGTGATGAGGCTATAGGGCCTGACGTCGATGTCGAAATCAATCGGCAGGATGGAGGATTCGCCCGCCTGAGACGTCTGCCCGCAGATGAATTGCGCCATGTCGAGCGCAATCGGCGCGATCGCATCCGTCTTGCAGACCACCGCCAACGTCAGCAGCAAGGATGAGGTGTTGACGACATTTTCCGGCAAGGGCACGCCGGCAGCGAGGAAAATGTCTTCCACCTTGCGGCGAAGCAATGTGCCCGGCGGTTGGAATACCCAGTCGTAGCCGGCCAGATCGGGCAGGCTGGCTACACCTCTTTCAAGCAGCGGATGGCCGTTGCGAACCACCAGGCAGGCCTTTTCGACGCCGATCTCATGGGCCGTGAACAGACGCGGATCGAGATCGTCCGGGATGCGGCTGATGATGAAGTCATGGCGGGCCGCTAGCAGCTCGCGCGCGAGCACATTGCTGTTCTCGACTTCGATATTGATCTCTATGCCGGGATAGGTGCGCGTCACGCGCTGGATGGCCGGGACGACAAGGCTGATTGCCGGCGCGGTCACCGCCCCCAGAAAGACCGAGCCACCCCTGCCGGTTCGCAAGGCGCCAAGCTCCCGGCCTGCCTCGCGCAGCTCCAGCAGGATCTTTCGTGCCCGCTTGGCCAAAGCGAGCCCGAAAGGGGTCAAAACGACGCCTCTGGCGACACGCTCGTAAAGCGGGCTTTTGACAATCGACTCCATTTCTGAGAGCATACGTGAAGCCGCAGGTTGTGACATGTTCATGGACTCAGCGGCCGCGGAAATTTGCCCGTGATCCTCGATCGTGACGATCATCCGCAGGTGATTGAGCTTCAAACCGGCTTTCAACAACGCGTCGTCGCGAAAATTATCGGAATGAATCTCGATGCCTTCGCTCAAATAATCGTTATATATTTTCTCCATAACGGCCATTTTTCCCCTTCGCCGGCAAAAAAGTACTATTTTTTAACATTATACCAAAGTTGGTATATGTTTTGCCAGTTATTCTATTTGACAGTTATACGAAATCGTACGAGTTTGCCGATTGTGCGCTGGGTACAGCTCATAAACCGTGAGAGCGTGGAGGAGACCTACTTCGTTTCTCACAATTAGAAGTAAATCATTCCTTCTACGGAACCTGCCGCAGTTTCGGGCGGGCATTTTTTGTCCGCCGCATTTAACAACAAGGGAGAGAGTAATGAAATCCATTATCTCATTGATGGCCGGCGCTGCGTTCGGCGTCGCTACGCTGGTGGTACCTGCCTTCGCGGCGGATAAGGGCACGGTAGGCATCGCCATGCCGACCAAGGCTTCGGCGCGCTGGATCGATGACGGCAACAACATCGTCAAGCAGCTCCAGGCTGCTGGTTACGGCACCGACCTTCAGTATGGCGACGACGATATCCCGAACCAGCTCTCGCAGATCGAGAACATGGTCACCAAGGGCGATAAGGTCCTCGTCATCGCTTCGATCGACGGCACCACGCTGTCCGACGTCCTGCAGAAGGCTCACGATGCGGGCATCAAGGTCATCGCCTATGACCGCCTGATCCGCAACAGCGGCAACGTCGACTATTATGCGACGTTCGACAACTTCAAGGTCGGCGTTCTGCAGGCAAACTCGATCGTCGACGCACTCGGCCTCAAGGACGGCAAGGGCCCGTTCAACATCGAGCTGTTCGGCGGTTCTCCGGACGACAACAACGCCTTCTTCTTCTATGACGGCGCAATGTCGGTCCTGAAGCCCTACATCGACAGCGGCAAGCTGGTCGTAAAGTCCGGCCAGATGGGCATGGACAAGGTCGGTACGCTGCGTTGGGATCCGGCAACGGCCCAGGCCCGCATGGACAACCTGCTCTCGGCCTACTACACCGACAGCCACGTCGACGCCGTTCTGTCTCCGTATGATGGCCTGTCGATCGGCATCCTCTCCGCGCTCAAGGGCGTCGGCTATGGTTCCGGCGGCGTGAAGCTTCCGATCGTTACCGGTCAGGACTCCGAAATCCCGTCGGTGAAGTCGATCATCGCTGGCGAGCAGCACTCGACGATCTTCAAGGACACCCGCGACCTCGCAAAGGTCACAGTCGGTATGGTCAACGCTCTGATGGAAGGCAAGACGCCCGAAGTCAACGACACCAAGACCTACGACAACGGTGTCAAGGTTGTTCCGTCCTACCTGCTGACCCCGGTCGCAGTCGACAAGACCAACTACGAGAAGGTTCTCGTTGAGGGCGGTTACTACAAGGCTGATCAGCTGAAGTAATCTTCCGACATAGCGGTCAGGGCTCGCTCAATGCGAGCCCTGGCTTTGATATTTAAGACGATCGCGCGGTCTGCTATGTTTGATCGCGGCGTTGGATACGGACAATGGACAATACCATCCTCGAAATGCGGACCATCACCAAGTCGTTCCCCGGTGTGAACGCTTTGGAAAATGTCAATTTGAAAGTCCGTCAGGGCGAGATTCATGCTTTGGTCGGCGAAAACGGAGCCGGCAAATCCACCCTCATGAAGGTGCTGTCGGGCGTCTACCCGGCCGGCACGTACGACGGCGATATCTATTACGATGGCGCGGTCCGCCAGTTTAAGACCATCAAGGATTCCGAAGACGTCGGCATCATCATCATTCACCAGGAGCTGGCGCTCGTTCCGCTTCTGTCGATTGCCGAAAATATCTTCCTCGGCAACGAGGTCGTCGCCAATGGCATGATCAATTGGCAGGAAACCTTCAGCCGAACCAAACAGCTTCTTTCCAAGGTGGGCCTTAAGGAATCTCCGAATACGCTCGTAACCGACATCGGTGTCGGCAAGCAGCAGCTCGTCGAGATCGCCAAGGCTCTATCGAAGAGCGTCAAGCTGCTCATCCTCGACGAGCCGACGGCATCGCTGAACGAAAACGATTCCGATGCGCTGCTCAATCTCCTTATGGAGTTCCGCAATCAAGGCATCACGTCGATCATCATCACGCACAAGCTCAACGAAGTGCGCAAGGTGGCCGACCAGATCACGGTGTTGCGCGACGGCATGACAGTGAAGGCACTCGACTGTCACGAGGAAGAGATCAGCGAAGACATCATCATTCGCAACATGGTCGGGCGTGAGCTGGCTGATCGCTATCCGCCACGCTCGGTGCCGATCGGCGAAACGATCTTCGAAGTCAGGAACTGGAACGCCTTCCACCAGCAACATCGCGATCGTCAGGTGCTGCACGATATCAACATCAATGTGCGCAAGGGCGAAGTGGTCGGCATTGCCGGTCTGATGGGCGCAGGCCGTACCGAATTCGCCATGAGCGTCTTCGGCAAGTCCTATGGCCACAAGATCAGCGGCGAAGTCCTCCTTGACGGCAAGCCGGTCGATACCAGCACGGTGCGTAGGGCGATTGATGCCGGTCTTGCCTATGTGACCGAAGACCGCAAGCAGCTGGGCCTGGTTCTGACCAACAGCATCCTGCACAATACGACGCTTGCCAATCTGCTTGGCGTTTCCAAGGCAACCGTCATCGATGACGTGCGGGAACTGCAGGTGGCGACGAACTATCGTTCCAAGCTGCGCATCCGTTCGGCCGGCGTCTTCCAGGAAGCGGGCAATCTTTCCGGCGGCAACCAGCAGAAGGTAGTGCTGTCGAAGTGGCTGTTCTCGGATCCGGAAGTGCTGATCCTCGATGAGCCGACGCGCGGTATCGACGTCGGCGCCAAATACGAAATCTATTCCATCATCAACCAGCTTGCCGCTGACGGAAAGGGCGTTCTGATGATTTCATCAGAAATGCCCGAGCTTCTCGGCACCTGCGACCGCATCTACGTTATGAACGAAGGTCGCATCGTCGCCGAACTGCCGAAGGCAGAGGCAAGCCAGGAGAGCATCATGCGCGCTATCATGCGCTCAGGGGAGAAACAACAATGAGTTCGGCCAACCCAGCCACAGAAAGCAGCCACGTCGTTTCCATCGGCGACCATATCCGCAACAACATCCGTGAATACGGCATGTTGATCGCGCTCGTCGTCATCATGTTGCTGTTCCAGTACTTGACGAACGGCGTTCTGTTCAGGCCGCAGAACCTGACCAACATCGTGCTGCAGAACTCGTTCATCGTCATCATGGCGCTCGGCATGCTGCTTGTTATCGTGGCCGGCCATATCGATCTTTCCGTCGGCTCCGTCGTCGGTTTCGTCGGGGCGGTCGCCGGCGTTCTTGTCGTGCAGATGCATATGAATCTCGCACTCGCGACGGTCATTTGTCTGCTGATGGGTGCCGCGGTCGGCGCCTGGCATGGATATTTCATCGCCTATCACCGCATTCCGTCGTTCATCGTGACATTGTCGGGCATGCTGGTTTTCCGCGGCCTGACCTATACCATCATCAACACGACCGGCAACGGCAGCAGCATCGGTCCGTTCCCGCCGGCGTTCCAGATCGTCGCAACGGGCTTCATTCCGGATTTCGTCGATATGGGCGGTATCCATTCGACATCGATCTTGCTGACGGTCGCCATCCCGATCGTCATGTTCTTCCTGTCATGGCGCCGCCGCACCGTTAACGAAAAGCACGGCATCGATGTCGAACCATTCAGCTTCTTCGTCGCCCAGAATCTGGTGGTTGCTGCCGCCGCCATCTTCATCGGCTACCAGATCTCCTCCTACAGGGGCTTGCCGAACGTTCTAGTTCTCATGCTGCTTTTGATCGCGCTCTACAGCTTCGCCACACAGCGCACGACGATCGGCCGCCGCATCTATGCCATGGGCGGCAATGAAAAGGCGACGAAGCTCTCGGGTATCGATACCCGCCGCCTGACCTTCTACACCTTCATCAACATGGGCATCCTGGCGAGCATCGCCGGCATCATCATCGCGACGCGCCTGAATTCGGCAACCGCAAAGGGCGGTGACGGCCTCGAACTCGACGTCATCGCAGCCTGCTTCATCGGTGGCGCTTCAGCCTCCGGCGGCGTCGGCAAGGTAACGGGTGCCGTCATTGGCGCCTTAATCATGGGTGTCTTGAACCAGGGCATGTCGATCCTCGGCTACCAGACGGACTCCCAGAAGATGATCAAGGGTGCGGTGTTGCTCGCTGCCGTGTTCATCGACGTCTACAACAAGAACAAGGGTTGATCGTTTAGCGATCAACCCAGCTTTTAAAACCAAATCCATGACAGAGTCCGGCTCTCGCTGAGAGCCGGAACGGTAGAACGCATCCGATCTCTGTCTGTTAGGAAAGGATGAAAGACATGCTCATCTCGCAGATCAAGGGTTCGAACGGCGAGATCGTCGTTGCGGTCCGCAACGGACCCGGCGAAGCTGCCAAGGCCGTCGTCAATGGCGGCAGTGTCTACAAGCTTGCAATGGAAGCCGCCGATAGCGGCAAGTCGCTCGCTTCAGTCATCGAGGCCCATGGTCTCGGCGAGTCAATCGATCTCGACAAGGCCTATGCCGAAGGCCGCTTCCTGCCGCCGATCACGCATCCCGACGCAGCTCACCTGCACCTGACAGGCACCGGCCTGACGCATCTTGGCTCCGCTGCCACGCGCGATTCCATGCACAAGAAGACGACGGAAGCCGCCGAGGAGACGCTGACCGACTCCATGAAGATGTTCAAGATGGGCATCGAGGGCGGCAAGCCGAAGGCGGGCGAGAAGGGCGTGCAGCCCGAATGGTTCTACAAGGGCAACGGCTATGGCGCAGCGTCCCCGGGTGCAGCACTCGTGTCTCCGTCCTTTGCGCTCGATGGGGGCGAAGAGCCCGAAATGGCTGGCATCTATGTCATCGCTAAGGACGGCACGCCGTTCCGCATCGGTTTTGCGCTGTCGAACGAATTTTCCGATCACGTCACCGAGCGGATCAACTATCTCTATCTCGCCCATTCCAAGCTGCGTCCGGCAAGCTTCGGCCCGGAAATCCGCGTTGGTGTGGCACCCGAGGATATTCGCGGCACGTCGCGCATCAAGCGCGGCGACAAGGTGATCTTCGAAAAGCCGTTCCTATCGGGCGAAGCGAACATGTCGCATACCTTTGCGAACCTTGAATATCACCACTTCAAGTACGGCATCTTCCGTGTTCCCGGCGATGTGCATGTGCACATGTTCGGCACGGCGACGCTTTCCTTTGCGGAAGGCATCAAGCCCGAAGTCGGCGACGTCTTTGAAATCGAAGTTGGCGAATTTGGCCTGCCGCTGCGCAATCCGCTGGCGATCGATGCCGAGGAAGAAGTGGCTGTTCGCCAGCTGTAATGCATCGAGCCCGGCCGCAAGGGATCGGCCGAGCATTTCCAATACGATCCAGGAAGGCATGACGCCATGACCATTCATCAGAACTTGATCGCCGGCGAGTGGACGGGGACGAACGGCACCGAAAACATCAACCCGTCGGATACGAACGAGGTCGTCGGCCTCTATGCGAGCGCAAGCGCGCAGGATGTCACGGATGCGATCGCTGCCGCCAAGGCTGCTTTTCCGGCTTGGTCGCGTTCTGGTATTCTGGAGCGCCACACGATCCTGAAGAAGGCCGGCGACGAGATCCTGGCACGCAAGGATGAACTCGGCGCGCTGCTCGCCCGCGAAGAGGGCAAGACGCTGCCGGAAGCGATCGGCGAGACCATCCGCGCCGCGCAGATCTTCGAATTCTTCGCTGGCGAAGCGCTGCGCCTGGCAGGCGAGGTGGTGCCCTCCGTGCGCCCGAACATCGGCGTCGAGATCACCCGCGAGCCGCTCGGCGTCATCGGCATCATCACCCCCTGGAACTTCCCGATCGCCATTCCTGCTTGGAAGATCGCGCCGGCGCTCTGCTATGGCAACACCATCGTCTTCAAGCCGGCCGATCTCGTGCCCGGCTGCTCGTGGGCAATCGTCGATATTCTGAACCGCGCCGGTCTGCCGAAGGGCGTGCTGAACCTCGTCATGGGCAAGGGCTCGGTCGTCGGTCAGGCTATGCTCGACAGCCCGGTTCTTTCGGGTATCACCTTCACCGGCTCGGTCGGCACCGGCAAGCGCGTCGCGCTTTCCTCCGTCGAGCACGGTCGTAAGTACCAGCTCGAAATGGGCGGCAAGAACCCGATGGTCGTGCTTGACGATGCCGATCTGACGGTCGCCGTCGAAGCGGCTGCCAATTCCGCCTTCTTCTCGACCGGCCAGCGCTGCACGGCCTCGTCGCGTCTCATCGTCACCGAGGGCATTCACGACCGGTTCGTGGCGGCCCTGACGGAAAAGCTGAAGACGCTCAACGTCGACAATGCCATGAAGTCGGGCACGCATATCGGCCCCGTCGTCGATGCCAAGCAGCTGAAGACGGATACTGATTATATCGAGATCGGCCGCCAAGAAGGCGCCAAGCTTGCCTTCGGCGGCGAACTCGTCAGCCGCGACACACCCGGCTTCTATCTGCAGCCGACGCTGTTCACGGAAGCGACGAACCAGATGCGCATCAGCCGCGAAGAGATCTTCGGCCCGGTTGCTTCCGTCATCCGCGTCAAGGATTACGAAGAAGCCTTGGCAACAGCCAACGACACGCCGTTTGGCCTGTCCTCGGGCATTGCCACGACGAGTCTGAAGCATGCGACGCATTTCAAGCGCAATGCGGAAGCGGGTATGGTGATGGTCAACCTGCCGACGGCCGGCGTCGACTTCCACGTGCCGTTCGGCGGCCGCAAGGGCTCGTCCTTCGGTCCGCGCGAGCAGGGCAAATATGCCGCCGAATTCTTCACCACCGTCAAGACGGCTTACACGCTCGCCTGATCATCGATTTCAAAGTCCAGGCGCGAACGAGGCGGCCTGGGCGACGCAAAGGGTACTGAGACATGAAAAAGAAAGCTGAATGGCCGCGCAAGCTGCGCTCCTACGATTGGTTCGGCGGCACCGGCAAGAATGCGATCATGCATCGCTCCTGGATGAAGAACCAGGGCCTGCCGGCCGATACGTTCGACGGCCGTCCGATCATCGGTATCTGTAACACCTGGTCGGAACTGACGCCCTGCAACGCGCATCTGCGCGATCTTGCAGAGCGTGTGAAGCGCGGTGTCTACGAGGCGGGCGGTTTCCCCGTGGAATTCCCGGTCTTCTCCGTCGGCGAAAGCACGCTGCGCCCGACGGCCATGATGTTCCGCAACCTCGCTGCCATGGACGTGGAAGAAGCGATCCGCGGCAATCCGGTCGATGGCGTCGTGCTGCTCGGCGGCTGCGACAAGACCACGCCGAGCCTGTTGATGGGCGCGGCTTCCGTCGACATTCCGGTCATCCTCGTTTCCGGCGGGCCGATGCTGAATGGCAAGTGGCGCGGTAAGGATGTCGGCTCCGGCACGGCGATCTGGCAGTTCTCGGAAATGGTGAAGTCCGGCGAGATGTCGCTGGATGAATTCATGGATGCGGAGCAGGGCATGGCCCGCTCGGCCGGCAGCTGCATGACCATGGGTACAGCCTCGACCATGGCGTCTATGGCCGAAGCGCTCGGCATGACCTTGCCCGGCAATGCCGCGATCCCGGCTGTCGATGCGCGCCGTCGTGTTATCTCGCAACTTTCCGGCCGCCGTATCGTCGACATGGTCAAGGAAGACCTGAAACCATCGGACATCCTGACCAAGGAAGCCTTCGAAAACGCGATCCGCGTCAACGGCGCCGTCGGCGGCTCGACCAACGCCGTTCTGCACCTCCTCGCGCTCGCGGGCCGCGTCGGCGTCGACCTGTCGCTTGACGATTGGGATCGTCTGGGCCGCGAAGTGCCAACCATCGTCAACCTGCAGCCTTCGGGCAAGCATCTGATGGAAGAGTTCTACTATGCCGGCGGTCTGCCCGTCGTCATCAAGGCAGTCGGCGAAATGGGCCTGCTCCACAAGGACGCCATGACGGTCACGGGCGACACGATCTGGGCAGGCGTCAAGGATGTCGTAAACTACAATGACGACGTTATCGTCCCGCGCGAAAAGGCGCTGACGCAGTCGGGCGGTATCGCCGTTCTGCGCGGCAATCTCGCACCGAAGGGCGCTGTCCTGAAGCCTTCGGCCGCTTCGCCGCATCTGATGCAGCACAAGGGCCGCGCCGTAGTTTTCGAAAGCATCGAGGACTATCACGCCCGTATCAACCGTGACGATCTCGACATCGACGAGAACTGCGTCATGGTGCTGAAGTACTGCGGCCCGAAGGGTTATCCGGGCATGGCCGAAGTCGGCAACATGGGCCTGCCGCCGAAGGTGCTGAAGAAGGGCATCACCGACATGATCCGCATTTCCGATGCGCGCATGTCCGGCACCGCTTACGGCACCGTCATCCTGCACACGGCTCCGGAAGCTGCCGATGGTGGCCCGCTGGCGCTGGTCCAGAACGGCGACATCATCGCCGTCGACGTTCCCGCCCGCACCATCCAACTCGAAGTGTCGGATGAGGAACTGGCGAAGCGCCGCGCCGCCTGGGTTTCTCCGGTCAAGCCGCTCACCGGCGGCTATGGCGGTCTTTACGTGAAGTCGGTCATGCAGGCCGACACCGGCGCCGACCTCGACTTCCTCGTCGGCCCGCGCGGCTCGGAAATTCCGAACAACCGCGACAGCCATTGAGATTGGTGTTTTGAATTAAGAAAGGGGGCGGGGCGAAAGCTCCGCCCTTTTTCTTCTGTGAGCCGCTAACTCTGGCTCTGACTCTGCCCCTGGCTTGCCACCGATACCTTGACCATAAGGGTTTCGCCCGGCGTGCCGATCCGCATGCCGGACACGGGAGCGGCGTCGCGATAGCAGAGGCCGGTCGCGATGCGGACGTAGCGGGCGTCGGGGCAGACGTCATTGGCCGGATCGAAGCCGACCCAGCCGAGGCCGGCAATATGCGCCTCTGCCCAGGCATGGGTAGCAGCCTGCTCGTTCTTGCCTTCCATCATCAGGTAGCCGGAAACGTAACGGGCAGGGATCTGCAATGCACGGGCGCCGGCTAGAAAGATGTGCGCATGGTCCTGGCAGACTCCGCTCTTTGCCTCCAATGCCTGTTCCGCCGTTGTCTCGGTATTGCTGGTGCCTGGCTTGTATTCCACGGTCTCGTGGATCGCTTTCATCAGCGCATGCATCTTGCCGAGTTCGTTGTCGCCTGAAACGCTGCGCAGCAGTTCCTTCGTCAGCTTGCCCGCCTTAGTGCGCGGCGAGTCCCGCAGAAAGAGCCAGAGCGGGCTGAAGCCCTCATGCGGCCCGACGACGCCGTTGAGGTCCTGCGTCTCGACTTCGCCTGAGGCAATGATCTTTGTTGCGTCCTGCTGCCCGTCGAGGGAAACCAGCGTGGCGCGATTGCCGAACTGGTCGTCATATTCCACTTCCGGCTTGGCCCCTTCGACCGAAAGCTTCCAGTCGATAACCGTCTGTCCCACGCCCGTCAGCGGCGTCAGGTGAAGCCGTTGCAGGGAAAACTGCGCTGGCTCGTCGTAGCGATATTCCGTGATATGGCTGATCGTCAGTCTCATGATATCGCCCGCCTATTCGTAGAACCGGTAGCCGTCGGAGATCTCGGCGCCCAGCTTGTTGTTGTGGGCTACGAAATCCTCGAGGAACTCATGCAGGCCCTGGTCCATGATGCGCTTGATCGTCAGCTTCTGCAGCGACTGGCGGATGGCCTCCGCGGTATCGTGCGCCGGCAACCGTTTTTCATGTTCGGCGCTGAGATAGCCGATATTGCTGACGATCTTCTCATAGCAATAGGCAAGCGAGCGCGGCATTTGCCCGTTGAGGATCAGGAAGTCGGCAATGTTGGCCGGCTTATATTCGGGATCGTAAGCCCATTTATAGGCCCGGTGCGCGGAAACCGATCTGAGGATCGACTCCCATTGCGCATTGTCGAGCGAAGAGCCGACATGCGAGACGGACGGCAGCAGGACGTAATACTTCACGTCGAGGATGCGGGCCGTGTTGTCGGCGCGCTCGATGAAGGTGCCGATGCGGGCAAAGTTATAGAGCTCGTTGCGCAGCATCGAGCCGTGGAAGGCGCCGCGGATCAATCCGGCGCGCCGCTTGATGACGTCGATCGTCTCGGGCAGCTCTGCCGTCTTCAGCTTCCTGCCGAGCAGCGACTTCAGCTCGATCCAGCATTCGTTGGTCGCCTCCCAGGTGTCGCGGGTCAGCGCCGTGCGCACCATGCGGGCATTGTTGCGGCCATATTCGATGCAGGACATGACGCTCGACGGATTGGAGCGGTCGCGCATCAGATAATCGATCGCGTCGGTCCCGGTCAGCTTGTTGTGCACCTCATCGTAGGCTTCGCGCACTCCGGCGCTTTGCAGGACACCGTCCCAGTCATCATCGACGGCGTCGCTGCGGGTCAGCGACATGCGCTGGCCGGCATCGACCAGGCGGGCTATGTTTTCGGCGCGCTCGATGTAACGGAACATCCAGTAGAGGCCATTCGCGGTTCTTCCCAGCATGTCCGATCAGTCCTCCAGAACCCAGGTGTCTTTGGTGCCGCCGCCCTGGCTGGAGTTGACCACCAGCGAGCCTTCCTTCAGCGCCACGCGGGTCAGCCCGCCTGGGATGATCCGCACCTTGTCGGAGACGAGGACATAGGGCCGCAAATCGACATGCCTTGGCGCAATGCCCTTGTTGACCAGGATCGGCACGGTCGAGAGCGAAAGGGTCGGCTGCGCGATGTAGTTGTTCGGCTTGCTCTTGAGTTTCTCGGCAAAGGCCGTCCGCTCCTTCTTCGTGGCCGTCGGTCCGACGAGCATGCCATAGCCGCCGGAGCCGTGAACTTCCTTGACGACGAGATCGGCAAGATTATCGAGCACATATTGCAGGCTGTCGGGCTCCGAACAGCGCCAGGTCGGCACGTTCTCGAGGATCGGCTTGCGGCCGGTGTAGAATTCGACGATTTCAGGCATGTAGGAATAGATCGCTTTGTCGTCGGAAATGCCGGTGCCGGGCGCATTGGCGATGGTGATGTTGCCGGCGCGGTAGACATCCATAATGCCGGGAATACCGAGCGCGGAATCCGGGCGGAAGGTGAGGGGATCGAGGAAATCGTCATCGACGCGGCGGTAGAGCACGTCGATCGCCTCGTAGCCACGTGTCGTGCGCATCTTCACCTTGCCGTCGATGACGCGCAGATCGGAGCCTTCCACGAGCTCCACGCCCATCATGTCGGCGAGGAAAGAATGCTCGTAATAGGCGGAGTTATAGATGCCCGGCGTCAGCACGGCGACGCGCGGCTTGCCCTTGCATCCGGGAGGGGCGAGCGATGCCAGGCTCTGGCGTAGCAGCAGCGGATAGTCCTCGACGCGCTGCACCTTGTTCTGGTGAAACAGTTCGGGGAACATCTGCATCATCGTTTCGCGGTTTTCCAGCATGTAGCTGACGCCGGAAGGCGTGCGGGCATTGTCCTCGAGCACATAGAACTGGTCTTCGCCGGTGCGCACGATGTCGGTGCCGACGATATGGGTGTAGACACCGCCCGGCGGACGAAAGCCGATCATTTCAGGCAGGAAGGCGTCGTTCTTTTCGATCAGCTCGCGCGGGATGCGGCCGGCGCGGATGATTTCCTGCTTGTGGTAGATGTCGTCGAGGAAGGCGTTGAGGGCGACGACCCGCTGTTCGATGCCCTGGGCGAGCTTGCGCCATTCGCGGCCTGATATGATGCGGGGGATGATGTCGAAGGGAATGAGCTTTTCGGAGGAGTCTGCGTGTCCGTAGACCGCGAAGGTAATGCCCGTTTTTCGGAAGATGGTTTCCGCATCGCGGGATTTGGCAATGAGATGGCCCCTGTCCTGGCCTGAGTACCACTCGAAGTATTTCTCGTAAGGCGCGCGCGGACTTTCATCCGCAGTAATCATTTCATCAAATGCCAAAGGTGCGGTCCCCGTGTTTTTACCCATTTGAATACAACGGTTTTTACAATGCAAGAACTATGCGCAGTTGCCATAGCGAATTTCTGAATATCGAAAAATGCCGGATTTACAGGCATTTAAGAGTAATGGCGCTGTTGCCTGCCGGCTCTTGTCGCAATGTTCGGATCAAAATTTAAGCATCTGCTTCTTTTGCGGACTGAGCGCCTGGGTAGTGGCTGAGGCTTCTGAAGCCAGGGCGGTAGCTTGCCGGACGTGAAGAAAAATTGATTGCTGTGTTCAGCAGATCGATTTTGACCGCGCCACCGCCATCGGCTATCAGCCTTCAACCCCTCCGCGCGACACCCCGAGCCGATCAGGATTCCGGATCCGAAGCGCCAAATATATCGGTCCGATTTTCATGTCCCTCGATAAACTCGCGCCGGCGATTTTCGTCCTCCTCTGGTCCACCGGCTGGATCGTCGCCAAATATGCCTCGCAGCATGCAGGCCCTTTCACCTTCCTGATGATTCGCCACAGCCTGTCGGCGCTTGCCTTCGTGCTGCTCTGTTCGATCGCTCGGGCTAGGTGGCCGCGTGACTGGACGAGCGTGTTCCGGGCCATCTATTCCGGGATTTTCCTACATGGCATTTATCTGGCGGGGCTTTGGTGGGCGATTGCCGAGGGCGTGCCGGCCGGCATTTCCGGGATCATTGCGGCGCTGCAGCCGCTGATGACCGCCATGACCGCACCGCTTCTCGTCGGTGAGCGGCTGCGGCCGATCCAGAAGGTCGGCCTGCTGCTCGGCTTCCTCGGCATTGCCATCGCGATCTCGCCGAAACTTCTAGCGACGGATACGGCCAATCTCTGGCAATCGGCGGTGCCACTCGTCGTCAATCTGTTGGCTATGGTTTCTGTGACTTACGGTACGCTCTACCAGAAGCGGCACCTGCAGACCGGCGACCTCAGAACCATTGCGACCTTGCAATATGTCGGCGCGCTGATCGTCACCGTGCCGCTCGCCTTCATTTTCGAAGGCCTGCGCTTCGACGGCACCCAGACGGCGATCCTGTCACTGCTCTGGTCGGTCTTCGGCCTGTCCATGGGCGCCGTCGGTCTGCTGCTCTATCTCATCCGCCGCGGACAGGTGTCGCGCGCCGCATCGCTGATCTATCTGATGCCGCCTGCCGTCGCCATCGAGGCTGCCATCGCCTTCGGCGAGCCGCTGACATTGCCGATTATCGTTGGCACGGTAATTGTGGTGATCGGTGTTTATCTCACCAACCGGCGTCAGGCGGAAGTCGTGCCGGAATAGGCTCTATGGCTTCTTGTGGGCATCGATCCGTTGCCGCCATCGCAGAAGCCTGCCATCGACAACCACCAGGCTAGAGACGATCAGGGCCAACCCGAGGAACTCGTAAGGTTCCAGACGCTCTCCAAGGAATGCTGTACTCAAGATGATTGCGCTTGCCGGCACGAGCAGTGTCACCAGCGACGCATTTGTCGCCCCGGCAGAGGCGATGAGATTGAAGTAGAGAATGAAGGCGAAGGCAGTCGTCAAGATTGCGAGAGTGCCGATGGACAACCAGATCGAGATATTCGTACTTACGATCTCACTCGGATTGTAGAGAAGAAGGACGGTCGGCATCATAACGATGGTCGAGGCACTCAGTTGGCCGGTCGCGACAATGACCGGCTTCATATCCCGAAATCGCTTCGCGAAAACGGCTGCAAACGCATAGGAAATTGCCGCTCCGATGACCGCAAGCTTTGCCCATGTTGGTCCGCCGAGATTGGCGAGGAGCCCTGGGCCGATCATGATGGCGGCGCCGCCAATCCCGAGAGCCACGCCCGCAAGTTTGCTGGCGGAAAGCTTTTCGTCTTTCGTCAGCAGATTTGCGACCAGGACCGTCCACAGGGGCGTGGTCGCATAGAGCACCGAGGCAAGACCCGCTCCGATCTCCGTTTGACCGCTGAATATCAGCGAAAACGGGATGATGTTGTTAAGCAGCGCCAGCCCCAGGAACGAAGCTGATCTTGCAATGGCGGGCGCAAAGGAAATGTTGCGCAGGCGCAACCAGAGATGCAGGACAAGCGCGGCAATCGAAACCCTATAGAGGACCAGCGCCAGCGGCGGGATTTCTGCGACTGCAACACGGGCAAAGAAGAATGATCCGCCCCACAGCGCGCCGAGAAGCATGAGCTGCCCCCAGTCGCTTGCCGACATTGGCTGTGTTGCCGTCGTTTGCAATGCACCGTCTCCCAAGCCTCCAGACATGCTCCAAGCTATGCCGGGAAGTGTCTGCAGGCAGGAAACAGTTATCCAAACATTGGTCGCGAAGCGAAATGGAATGTCGGGTAGCTTCGAAGTTTCGAATTTACGCTCATGACTGAATCGGTAGTCATTTGGGTAGATGTGTGAGGCGTAAAAAAGGGGGCCAATCGGCCCCCTTGAACTCTATCAGGCACGTTCGCGGCGCTGGCCGCCATTGCCTGGGCCACGACGCTTCATGCGGCCGTTGCCGCCATTGCGCTGTTCGCCCTGGGCGCCGCGCTCTTCGTTGTGGCGGCCTGCGGGACGGCCATGGGAATGGCGTTGGCCGCGATGGGCTCCGCCCTCATGCGCGGCACCGTTGCCGTTGGACTGGCCGTTGTGCTGCTTGCGAGCGGGACGGAAGTCCGAGGTCGAAGCGAGGTCGTTGTCGGGTTCCGGACGCGGCGTCGGTTCGTTGCGACGCTGGCCACGGAAATCGGCATTGCGATTGTTTTCGCGCTGCGGGCGATCATTGCGCGGGCGGCGATCCTGGCGATCGCCAGCCTCACCACGAGCCTCGCCGTTTTCCTTGTCGAAGAACGGACGGCGGGCCGGACGAGCCGGGCGGCCTTCGGCGCGACCCTGGCCTGCGCCACGGCTCTGACCCTGACCTTGGCCACCGCGACCCTTACCGCGAACGGGGCGACCGCGATCGGCGGGCGCTTCGCCACTGGCAACGGCGATTTCGATGCCCATCAGGCGCTCGATGTCGCGCAGCAGGCGGATTTCATCGGGCGAACAGAAGGCGATGGCGATGCCGTCGCGGCCGGCACGGGCGGTGCGGCCGATGCGGTGAACGTAGGCGTCGGGCACTTCCGGCAGATCGAAGTTGTAGACATGCGAAACGCCGGGGATGTCGATGCCGCGGGCGGCGACGTCGGTTGCGACGAGAACGCGGACATCGCCATCACGGAAGCCCTTGAGCGCGCGCTCGCGCTGACCCTGGCTCTTGTTGCCGTGAATGGAGGCAGCGGCAAAGCCAACGTGATCGAGGTGCTTCATCAGCTTCTCGGCGCCGTGCTTGGTGCGCAGGAAGACGATGGCGCGGCCATCCGGATTGGCCGAGATCGTTTCCTTGAGGATTTCGGTCTTGTGGTTCTGGCCGGCAACGAAGTGGACATATTGCTCCACCTTGTCGGCCGCCTTGCCCGGAGGCGAGACTTCGACCTTGACCGGATTGGTCAGGTAATCGGATGCGAGGTCAGCGATCGCCTTCGGCATGGTGGCCGAGAAGAGTAGGGTCTGGCGCTTGGCCGGAACCATCTTGGCGATCTTGCGCAGGTCGTGGATGAAGCCGAGATCGAGCATCTGGTCGGCTTCGTCGAGGACGAGGTGGGTGACATGGCCTAGCGAGAGGGCGCGGCGGTTGATGAGATCGAGGAGGCGGCCGGGCGTTGCGACCAGAATATCGGTGCCGCGCTCGAGTTGAAGCTGCTGTTTGTTGATCGACGCGCCGCCGACCACGAGGTTGATCCGCAGCTGCGTCTTGCGCATGAAGAGACGGAGGTTATCAGCGATCTGGTTTACCAGTTCGCGGGTCGGAGCGAGGATCAGCGTGCGGACGGTGCGGTTGTCGGGTCGCTTGGCTTCCTTCAGCAGCATCTCGATGATCGGCAGGCCGAAAGCGGCCGTCTTGCCGGTGCCGGTCTGGGCGAGGCCGATGAGATCACGGCCCTGGAGAACGAGCGGGATGGCTTGAGCCTGGATGGGCGTTGGCGTCGCAAAGTTGTTCTGCGACAGTGTATCGACGATCTGCTTGGAGAGACCAAGCGAGTGAAAATCGGTCAATTCAATACCTTTCGGGGCGCCAAAGCAAATAGGCCGGATCGCACCATGCGGTCCGGTCTGTCTCTGGCGTCAAGAACCCCGCGTGAAGTGGGAACTTGTAAGTTGGAAATAGCTTTCCCAGCGCATCGGCCGCAGCGCTTGGCGCGGCCTCATTCATAAAAGCGCTTTTGTCCTTCTCTTGCGTACAGATTGTCCCGCAGGGCACGCTCACGCGGCGGCCGGAAGGTGAAAGCTGAGGCGCATTTGGTCTTAAATGCGAGGAATGTCAAGAGGTGTAAGCGAAAGCTTTTCACCAGGCATACAAAAATGCCGCCGAAATCCGGCGGCATCCGAGATCTGATGTGGGCGCATGCGCTCAATGCAGAGATTGCTGATCCTAGAGCCATTTCGCTTTTCTTCGAATCGCGAAATGGCTCTATCTCTTTGTTTTCTCGCAATTCCGGACGGAAAACCGCCGCGCGCTTTTCCTGGAATTGCTCTAGCGGCAAACCTCGACACGATAAGGACGGCCCCAGCCATCGTGACGCCATGCCCAGTAGCAGCTGGGGTAGGGGCGTACATAGACGCGCTCGTAGGCTGGGCCGTCGTAGTAGGCCGGATATGCCGGATAATAAGCCGGGTAGGCGGGCCGCGCAGCCCCGGCGATCAAGGCGCCGCCCACAACACCGGCGGCAAGACCGCCGAAGAAGGCCCCGCGGTCGGACGCGTTGGCGGTAGTGGCGGTTGCGGTGGCGGCGCTGCCAAGCGTCAGCGCGATCAAACCGGCCGTCGTTAATGTGCGAAGCACAGACATTGACATCCCTTTCCCAAAACACAGGCTGGCTCCTAGCCTAAGCCGAGTTTGACGTTGTGCAGGAAAGGGGGCGAAGTCGCGGCCAAAAACAGGTTCGCGACATTAAATTTCGTTCATGATTTGAGGCGTAAAGCCTTTGATTTTCAATCAGAAATCTGTAGGGACGCCGCCCTCTGCCTTGCGCTTCGCGACAAATGCATCGAGTTCTTCCTCGATTGCCGGATCGAGTGGGGGCCGTTCATAACGCTCAAGCGTTTCCTTATAGACGCGGTTGGCGTGATCGTAAGTCGTAGGGCTCCCGGCTTCCGTCCATGTCTCGTTGTTTCGCCAGTCCGACAGGATCGGCGAATAGAAGGCGGTTTCGTAGCGGGCGAGCGTGTGCGCCGTGCCGAAATAGTGGCCGCCGGGGCCGACATCGCGCACGGCATCCAGCGCCAGGGCGTCGGCGCTGACATCGAGCGGCTTCAGGAATTCCGCGACCATCTGCAGCATGTCGACATCAAGGATGAATTTCTCGAAGGAGGCGGTCAGCCCGCCCTCGCTCCAGCCGGCCGCATGCAGCACGAAATTGCCGCCGCCCTGGGTCAATGCCCATAATGACAGCGCCGATTCGTAGGCGGCCTGCGCATCGAGCGTGTTGGAGGCGTTGGTGTTCGAAGTGCGGTAGGGGATGCCGTAGCGGCGGGCGAGCTGGCCGCCCGCGATGACAGCCTTCATATATTCCGGCGTGCCGAAGGCGGGGGCGCCCGTCTTCATGTCGACATTCGAGGTGAAGCCGCCATACATGACCGGTGCGCCCTTGCGCACCATCTGGGTGAAGGCGAGGCCGCAGAGCGCCTCGGCATTCTGCTGCACCAGCGCGCCGGCGATCGTCACCGGCGCCATGGCGCCCGCCAGCGTGAACGGCGTCACCACGACCACCTGACCGCGCGAGGACATTTCGATGATCCCCTGCAGCATCGGCCCGTCGAGACGCAGCGGCGAGGAGGAGTTGATGATGGTAAAGAGCGAGGGCTCGCGCTCCATCTGTTCCATTGTGATGCCGCGGCCGATGCGGGCGATCTCGATGGCATCGAGATTGCGCTGCTGGCCGAGCGAATAGCAATGAAAGGCCTTGTCGGTGAGCTTCACGATGTCGGAAAGGCAATCGAGATGGCGTACAGAGGCATGGATGTCGATAGGTTCGACCGGGTAGCCACCGGTCATATGGATGACGTCGAAGGACTGGGCGAGCTTGATAAGCTTGCGGAAGTCCTCCTGATTGCCGGCTCTCCTGCCGCCGTCGCGGTCGGCGACGAAGGGGGCGGAGGCAACCTGCGCGAAGACGAGATTGCGGCCCCCGATTTCAACGTTTCTAAGGGGATTTCGGGCGTGCAGCGTGAAGTTCGAGGGGATCGAAGCGATCAGCTCCATGATCATGTTGCGGTCGAAACGAACGCGTTCCCTGCCGGGCGTAACGTCCGCGCCGGCAGCCTTCATGCGCTCGCGCGCTTCCGGCAGGATGATATCCATGCCGATCTCTTCGAGAATGGTCAGCGACGCCTCGTGGATATCGTCGAGCGCTTCGGGCGACAGCAGTTCCGTGCGAGCGAGATTGTTGACGAGGTTGAGGTATTTCGTGCCGCTCGGTTTGCGGCTGCGCTCGGCTCCACGTCCTCCAGCCCGCCGCCGCCGTTCGCCCGTTGCCGTTGCGATCTGTGCTTCGTTCAAGGTCAGGCTTTCTTCGTCGCTCATGGCGCTCGCTCCCAATGATCCGTCGACGGATTCTTGGCAGAGTTTCCCCCGGTATGCCGTCGTCGTTTGCGACCAAGGCATGACCGTTATAGGACAGTGCATGGTCTGAACGCGACGTCGGCGCGGTGGTTTAAACATGGTTAACGCCTTGTTAAAGCCAATTGTGCTAGAGCGTCGTTCCATGAACTATCATGCGCGGTGAAAAGAGAGGCTCCGTTTGACTTTGGACGGTGAACTGCTCGACATAGCGTGCCGCCGGATCGCCAGTCTGGACAGGCCCGCCTACATCAAGAACAGCGAGCTTCGTTACGTCGCCGTCAACGATGCCTATGCGCGGTTCTTCGGGCACGATATCTCCGATTTCATCGGCAATCGCAGTCACGATCTTCTCGATATGGGCGAGAGCGCCGACAGGGAAGACAGGGAGCGCCGGGCACTGGTCTTCGGTTCGGAAGAGGTGGCACTGTGCTTCGACGCATCGGGTCGCGAGCGATCGCGCATCCAGATCGAGAGTTTTTCCCCTTCGGAAGACCGCGTCTATATTTTCGGTGTGTTTCTGGATGCGCCTGCGAGGAGACTGCATCAGGATCTCGACAATATTCTTCGCTCTATGCCGATCGGTGTTCTGATCTACGACAGCGACTACGTCGTCGAATACGTGAATGACGCCTTCTACGACATTTTCGAATTCTCGAAGGATGAGCGCTTCGAAGGCCGTCCCTATCGGGATCTCATCGCCAAACACTATGATCTGGCGCGCTTCGGCTCCGACGGCCGCAGCCTTGACGATATCTATCAGGCGCGCCTGGCGGCACTGCGCAAGGCGGGCGAGCATCTGCAGACGGAAGTGAATTTTGCCGACGGCAAATCCGTCATCATCGATGCGCGCCGCATCGCCAATGGGCGGACGCTGATGTCTTATACGGACATCTCCGCCGTCAAGCAGCAATTCCGCGAGATCACCGAAGCCCGGCTGGCGCTGGAACGCCTCGGCGAACTCATGGCCGATGCCATGCAGGCCATGTCCCAAGGCCTGCTGATCGTTCAGGACGGTACGATCATGCTGGCCAACGACCGGCTGAAGGATATGTTGAAGCTGCCAGCCGATTTCCTCGAGGTCGGTAAAAACTGGTCCGCGGCCTTCGATTATTGCGCGCAACGCGGAGACTTCGGTGAGGATGCCGAGGCTTTGCGGGCGTCCTGGGGGGAAAGCATTGCTGCCGGCAAGCCGATCTCCTGCGTATTCCAGATCAAGGGCGACCGCTGGATGCGGCTTGATGCCGCCCTCGGCGAGCATCGTCGTTGGACCGTGGCGCTGACCGATGTCACCGAGATGAAGGAACGGGAGGCGGATTTGCAGCTGCTCCTGGCGCGCAGCAATGCTGCGGACCGGGCGAAATCCGAGTTTCTGACCCATATGAGCCATGAAATCCGCACGCCGATGAACGGCGTTCTCGGCATGGCGGAACTGCTTGGCAAGACCGATCTCGATGCGAGGCAGAAGACCTTCGTCGATATCATCGTCAAGTCGGGCAATGCGCTGCTGACCATCATCAACGACATTCTCGATTTTTCCCGCATCGATACCGGCGAAATGCATCTGCGCAAGATGGCATTCGATCCCGCCGAGGCCGTCGAGGATATCGTGACCTTGTTGGCTGCCGCGGCATCGGAAAAGAATATCGAGCTGATGGCGCGTATCGCTCCCGGCGTGCCGGCGGCGATACTCGGCGATGCCGGCCGCTTTCGGCAGATCGTGACCAATCTCGTCGGCAACGCGATCAAGTTCACGGAGCGAGGTCATGTGCTGGTCGAACTGGATAGCCGGCCGGAAGCAGACGACAATATATTGCTCATGCTGCGCGTCGAAGACACCGGAATCGGCATTCCGGAAGAAAAGCTCGATACGATCTTCGACAAATTCTCATTGGTGGATTCGTCCTTTGCGCGGCGGCTTGAGGGCTCGGGTCTTGGTCTCGCCATCACGGCTGGCCTCGTCGATCTGTTCGGCGGTTCGCTGTCGGTAGAGAGCGAATGGGGCAAGGGATCGGCTTTCACCGTCCATCTGCCGATGCCGCTGGTTGCCGCGCGCGGCAAAGTCGCGGAGCTGCCGACCAATGTCAGGGATGCCCGCGTTCTGATCGTGGAAGACGACGCGATCCATCGGCGCATCTTGAGCGAACAGTTGATGCAATGGGGTTTCGACGGGCATGTCGCCGAGGATGGCAGGACCGCGCTCGCCATTCTGGAAGCTGCCTTCGATATGGGCGTGTCGGTCGATGCGATTATCGTCGACTACAGCATATCAGGCATGAATGGCTATCAGATCGCGAGCGCATTGCGCGCCGATCCGCGTTTCGACACGCTGCCGATCGTGTTCCTGACGTCGATGGGCGTCGCCGGTAGCGATAGGGAATTCGCCGCCGTCAACGGCCAGGCACATCTTATGAAGCCTGTGAGAGCCAATGTGCTGCGCGGCACGATCATCGATGTCGTGCGCGCGTCGCGGCGGAAGAAACTGGGGGAGCGATTGGCCCCGGTTGAACGTCGGCTACCGATAGAGACGGAAGCCGCAGCCGCGATCGAAGCCACCGATCGGATGACGTCGGCCAAGTCAGGCAATGCCATCGACGTCCTCGTCGCTGAGGATAATGAGGTGAACCAGATCGTCTTCACGCAGATCCTGCAGGCAACTGGCCTGCGGTTTCTCGTCGTGGAGAATGGCCAGGCGGCCGTGGACGCATGGCGTCAGCTCCGGCCGTCGCTGATCCTCATGGATGTGTCCATGCCGGTCATGAATGGTCATCAGGCGACCCGCACGATCCGGCAGTTCGAGACGCAGGCCGGGCAGGGATGGCATGTTCCCATCGTCGGGGTGACCGCGCAGGCCCTGGATGTCGATCGCATGATGTGCATGCAGTCGGGCATGGACGATTGCATATCCAAGCCGATCAGCCCCGAACTCCTTGAGACGAAGATCCAGCAATATCTCGGTGATATCGGTTTCCGGGAGGATCGGTCCAAGAACTAGGGTTCCGATCTTTAGACTTGAGCGCATGGCTGAATGCGGCGCAACCGTCGCAGGCATCAGCCATCGGTGGAAACGGTAACGGCCTTCCAGGCTTCGATCTCCTGCTTGAGGCGCTCGATCCTGTCCGATACAAGTCCAAGAGCATCGCTGCCCAGCAGGAGCTGCGGTGGAGGCGTGTCGGACTCGATCAAGCCCAGAACGGCATCTGCGAGCTTGTCAGGATCGCCGAGCTGCTTACCGCTTTTGGATTGCCGCGCCTGCCGGATCGGATCGAACAGCGCGTCATAATCCGCGATTGATCGTTCGGTCCGGACCATCGAGCGCCCGGCCCAGTCGGTCCGGAAGGAGCCGGGGCAGAGGGCGGTCACTCGAACGCCGAATGGCGCCATTTCTGCTCGCATGACCTCCGAGATACCCTGAAGCGCAAATTTGCTTCCGCAATAATAGGCGATGCCGGGCATGGTGATCATGCCGCCCATGGAAGTGACGTTGACGATGAAGCCGCTGCGCCTTTCGCGGAAGCGCGGCAGGAAGGCCCTTGCGACCGCAACGGCGCCGAAGACGTTCACGTCGAACTGGTGGCGCATCTCCTCGAGAGGCGACTCTTCAAGAATTCCCTCGTGGCCGTAGCCGGCGTTGTTGATCAGCACGTCGACCGGTCCATGGTCTTCTTCCGTCTGTCGAACGACGTCGGCTATGCGGTCAAATTCCGTCACGTCGCATAGGATGGGCTGTACTGCCGGCAAGCGTTCCGCGAGGGCTGCCCGCGACTGTTCCGAGCGGATGGTGCCAATAACCTTGTGGCCATTCCGGATCGCGGCGGCCGCAATTGCGAAGCCGAAGCCCGAATTCGCTCCAGTGATGAAAAAAGTCTTCTGTAACATGATCGATATCTCGTCTTGATTGCTTGATGCCTATGACAGATAATCTTCGAAATCATCGCGGGCGATTGCAAAAGCTATGGATATCTTGCCAAATCCTATGAAACGGAGCGATGAGGGTTCAAAGCGCCGGGAGTTGGTAGAGCTGGCAGGCCTTCTTGCGCCCGGCCAGGGATACAATCCAACGGCACTTGCCGGTGTCCGCATTCTCAGGACCGAAGCGACCCTTCATGATGTTCCCGTGCTCTACAAACCTGGCGCGGTCTTCGTCCTGCAGGGCCGAAAGCAGGGCGTGCTTGAAGGCGAGGTCTATCTCTACGATGAGGAGCATTATCTGGCCGTGTCGGTGCCCGTTCCGTTCCGGATGGAATCGTCAGCCAGCGTAGAACGCCCTTTGCTTGCCGTTTATCTCGAGTTCGACATGCTTCTCGCTGCGGAGATCGCCTCGGACGTGGGGGCGAGACAGTCCGGAGCAGCGACCGGCAAAGTGAGAAGCCTGATATCGAGCAGAATGGAGCCGATGATCGAGGATGTCTTGCTGCGTTTGCTGCGGGCGCTCAGCGATCCTGTCGAGCTTGCGGTTCTGGGAACAGGCATCCTGCGCGAGCTGCACTACCGGGTTCTGGTCGGCCCGCAAGGCGGAGCGATGATCTCAGCTCTTCAACAGCAGGGCATTTCCGGGAAGATCGTGCGAAGTCTGGCCCGATTGCGCGATACCTACAGTTCCGAGATTTCGGTTGCCGCGCTGGCGCGTGAGGCGGGGATGAGCGTTCCCTCCTATCACGTCCATTTCAAAGCCCTGACGGGCAGCAGTCCGATGCAATATCTGAAGGCAATGCGGCTGCATGAGGCGCGGTTGATGATCGCGCGTCACGACAAAACGATTGCGGAAGTGGCGGCATCGGTCGGCTATGCCAGTGCTGCCCAGTTCAGCCGGGATTTCAAACGGCACTTCCGGCGGACGGCCTCGGAAGAGGCCAAGTGGGTTCGCCAGCATCTTGGCGAGCTGATCTGAATCCTCGAGATGGTTGCCGCCTGGCGCGGTACATCGGCTCCGGCCTCAGGCGGGCTTGATGCCGCAGAGCATTTCGCGCTTGCCGGCAAAGCCTTGGCGTCGCTCCACCACAAATCCTGCCGCCTGCAGGTTTCGTCGCACGAAGCCAGCCGCTGCATAGGTGGCGAAGGTACCGTTCGGAACCGTCTTGTCGTGGAGTGCCTGCATCAATTCCGGCGACCACATGTCGGCATTGCGGGAGGGCGCGAAACCGTCGAGATACCAGGCGTCAAAGCCCTGTTCGGCGCGGCTGACACCTTCGAGAGCCGGACCGCAGATGACGCTGAGGCGCGTATGCGCATCTAGCCTCAGCGACACGACACCCTGCGGGTTGTCCGGCCACGCGGCGGCAAGCGCCTGGCGCTCGCTGTCGATTTCGGGCCAGTGCGACAAGGCACGGTCGATTTCCTCGGCCCGCATCGGATAGAGTTCGAAGGACATGAAGTGCAGGTTCGAACCAGGGGCAGCCTTCTGCCGCCACTGGCGCCAGGTCTCGCAGAAGTTCAGGCCGGTGCCGAAGCCGAGTTCGCCGATAAGGAAATCTCGCTGTCCGTGCCAGCGGGCAGGCAGTCCATTGCCGGCCAGGAAGACGTGACCGCATTCCAGCCGGCCGTCGGTCTGGCAATAAAAATGGTCGCCAAATGCGGTCGAATAGGGCATATCGCCGTCGCGCCATTCGAGCTCCGGGCTTGCCACATTGGTTTCGGACGCCTTGGTCCGATCGGAAACTGGATCTGTCATGGAAAGAGCGGATAATCCTCCAAGACCTGCCGGTCAATCGTTCGTCGATCTGCTGATTGTCGGTGGTGGGATCATGGGCCTGTGGGCGGCCGTTCATGCCGAGCGCCTTGGTATCCGGGCAACGCTTGTCGAAGCGGGCCGTCTCGGGCAGGGGGCGAGCGGTGGCCTGCTTGGCGCGCTGATGCCGCACATGCCGGATAAATGGTCCGAGAAGAAGCAGTTTCAGTTCGATGCGCTTGTCGCACTCGAGGAAGAGATCTCGGCCCTGGAAGCGGAGACCGGCCTTTCAGCCGGTTATCGCCGTGCCGGCCGGTTGATTCCGCTGCCGAAGCCGCATCTGAGGCAGATCGCCCTTGGCCATTCCCATGATGCGGAAACGCATTGGCGGCATGGGGATCGGCAGTTTCACTGGCATGTGCTGGATGCGGCGCCCGTCGAAGGCTGGATCGAGCCGTCCCTTGCCGAAAACGGATTTGTCCACGATACGCTGGCGGCCCGCGTCGCGCCGCGCGCGTTTCTAGAGGTCATGTGGAGGTTTCTGGCCGCGGCACGACATGTCCGGCTTTGCGAGGGCGTTACCGTCGAGAGTATCGAACCGGAGCGGGGCATTGTACGTTCAAGCGATGGCGACATTCGTTTCGGCCGTTGCATCCTTTCTGCCGGCTTTCGCTCGTTTCCGATCCTTGATGAATTGACGGTGGGACGCAAAGCCTCGCTCGGCCAACCGGTCAAAGGGCAGGCGGCGATGCTGAAGGCTGATGTCGACGGCGACATGCCTGTTATCTTCCGCGATGGTCTCTACATCGTTCCGCATGAGAATGGATTGGTCGCGGTCGGCAGTACGAGCGAGAACCGATTTGACGATCCCTTATCGACGGACGAGCAGCTCGATAACTTGCTTACTGCGGCGCGCATCATGGTGCCGGTGCTGGCTGGCGCGGACGTCGTCGAGCGTTGGGCCGCCCTGCGTCCTAAGGCTGTGGATCGCGATCCGATGGTGGGTGCGCATCCCGATCATCCCTCGCTGATTGCCCTGACTGGTGGCTTCAAGGTGAGCTTTGGGCTGGCGCATAGGCTTGCGGAGGCGGCGGTGCGTGAGGCGGTGGGCGCACCCGGTCGCTTCAACTTGCCGCAGAGTTTCACTTTAGCGAGTCATATTTCAGTCATATCACATAAAACGTGAATTCAAGCCTCTTTCGGGTCGTTAATCTGTCACGCAAATCACCTATCTCCTTGGCCATCGGTGCCGGTTCGGTCTGCCTGACGTTACGCCCTGGAGGAATTTTATGCGGTATGCCATTTGCTTCACACCGTCTGCGAGCGATCCGCTGACGCTTGTGGCGGCGAATTGGCTCGGCCGCAACGTCTATTCCGGCGAGATGGTCGATCCGCCGGCGGTCCGTGGGCTTGGTATCCATGAGATCGCCTTCTACACCGCGGTTCCGCGCCGCTATGGGTTCATGGGAATTTTAAAGGCGCCGTTCCGGTTGGCCGAGGATATGTCCGAGGCGGGGCTGCTGCGCGATCTGATGCGGTTCTCGGGCACGGTCGCGCCCTTCGAAATCCCGAGGCTTGAAGTCGCGCGGCTCGGCAGCGCGCTGGGCCTCGTTCCCTCCGCGCCAAGCCAGCAGATGCATTTCCTGGCGGCATCGCTGGTGCAGACCTTCGATCAATACCGGGCTCCTTTGAGCGAAGCCGAAATAGAGCGCATCGATCCGGATGGCCTGTCGGCGACGCAATTTGCCAATCTGCATCGCTGGGGGCATCCGCACGTCATGGACGAGTTCCGTTTCCAGATGATGCTGACGGGTACGGTAAGCCCCGCCGACATGGCGCGCATCGAGCGTGCGCTGCGCGATTTCTTCGAGCCTGCCTTGGCTGCGCCCATCCCCGTTTCCAACATCGCGCTCATGATGGAAGAAGGTGCCGGCGGCCCCTTCCGGGTGCACTCGCTGCATCCTATGGGAAAGGTCAGTGCCCGCAAGATCGCCTAGATTAGCGGATGGTGTTCACGCCAATACCCCGCTTTGAAGCGAAAGTGATTTTCCCACTTTCCGTCTCGACTTTCGCGGCGTGGATGCTACCGTTCCTCGATCAGAGAAGGTGCATCCAATGTCGGAAATCTATCCCCGTAATCTCATCGGCTACGGCCGCCACACGCCGGATCCGAAATGGCCTGGCGATGCCCGCATCGCGGTGCAGTTTGTGATCAATTATGAGGAGGGCGGGGAAAGCTGCATTCTCGACGGTGATCCTGGGTCGGAAAACCTGCTGTCCGAGATCGTTGGCGCGGCCTCCTGGCCGAACCAGCGCAATCTCAATATGGAATCGATCTACGAATACGGTTCGCGCGCTGGCTTCTGGCGGCTGTGGCGCATGTTCACCGAACTCAAGGTTCAGGCGACGGTCTATGGCGTGACGCTGGCCATGGCGCGCAATCCGGAAGCGGTTGCCGCGATGAAGGAAGCCGGCTGGGAAATCGCCAGCCACGGCTATCGCTGGCTGGAATACAAGGATTTCTCCGAGGATCTGGAGCGCAAGCACATTCTCGAAGCCGTGCGGCTGCATACCGAACTCACCGGCGAGCGGCCCTACGGCATATACCAGGGCAAGCCGTCCGACAATACGCTGCGGCTCGTCATGGAGGAGGGCGGTTTCCTCTATTCCTCCGATTCCTATGCCGACGATCTGCCCTTCTGGGTCGATGGTCTGAACGGCAAGCCGTTCCTGATCATCCCCTATACGCTCGAAACCAACGATATGCGCTTTGCGACGCCGCAGGGCTTCAATTCCGGTGACCAGTTCTTCACCTATCTCAAGGATGCCTTCGACACACTCTATGAAGAGGGCAAGCATGGCAGCCCGAAGATGATGTCCGTCGGTCTGCATTGCCGCCTCGTCGGCCGCCCCGGTCGCGCCGCGGCCCTGCGCCGGTTCATCGAATATGTCCAGAAGCACGACAAGGTCTGGATCCCCAAGCGAATCGAGATCGCCAACCACTGGTATGAAAATCACCTTCCCGGGGGCGCGCGCTGATATGATCTCGAGGGATGATTTTGTCGACCGCTTCGGCGGTGTCTTCGAACATTCGCCTTTCGTTGCCCAGCGCGCCTACGATCACGGTGCCATTGCGGAGCCATTGACCTCCGGCGGCGTGCATGCCGCGCTGGTGCGAGTCTTCCGCGCCGCCGGCGAGGCGGAGCGACTTGGCGTGCTGCGGGCACACCCCGATCTCGCTGGGCGGCTGGCGATTGCCGGCCAGCTGACCGAGGATAGCCGCAAGGAGCAGGCCGGTGCCGGGCTCGACCGGCTGAGCCCCGAGGAGCACGCCCGGTTTACCGAACTCAATGCCGCCTATGTGACGAAATTCGGCTTCCCCTTCATCATCGCAGTGAAGGGGCTCGGCAAGGACGATATTCTTGCCGCCTTCGAGACGCGGATAGACAATAGCAGGGATGCGGAACTCGCGACTGCGGCGGCGCAGGTCGAAAAGATCGCCTTGCTGCGTCTGCAATCCATGCTGCCTGAAGCCTGACGCTTGGTCTCAGGACCGAGATCCTTCCTGATCATGTCCCTGGGCTGATTTCCCGTTGAGGTACGCGCTATTTTTCGGTCTACTCATGGCTTAGTATCCGCTTGGCAGGATACTGAGCCATGGGGCCACGAAAAGCATTGGATAGAGATAGAAGCGGAGGATGATTGGTGACGCCAAGAGGCGCGCCATCGCACCGGAATCGGGTATTGCTGGCGGAGGAAAGCCAGCATGAGCTTGGATCGACTGGTTACCTACCTCGAACGCATGCAGCAGGCTGCATCCGAAACCGGCCATTTCCTCCTCGAAACCGATCAAGCCGCCTTTTTCAAGAATGTCGAGAAACAGCGCGCCGTCGGCATGAATCTTCTGTTGATCGGCGAGGCTGCCACGCGCATTGCCGAGGACTATCCGGAGTTTGTCGTTGACCATCCGGAGCTGCCTTGGCATGTCATGCAGGACTTCCGGAATCGGATTGCGCAAGGGTATGTCGACATCGAGTTGGCGGCCCTGTGGGATATTGCCCACAAATCTCTTCCGGAGTTGCTCCTGCAACTGGACTCCATTCGCCATTGGCGAGCGGAAGGCGAATAATCATTCAATGACACAGCATCTCGATATCAATCCTTTGACAAAGGCCGCATTCGCACCATTCGGCGATGTCATCGAGGCCGATCCAGCAACCATGCGGTACATCAATGGCGGCACGACCGAGCGTTTTCATGCTTTGTCCGCCGCCGAGGCTATCGGAGAGGGCGCGCGGGTTATCCTGAACCTTTTTCGCGGCCAGCCGCGTGCTTTTCCCTTCTCGATCGACATGATGGAGCGCCATCCCTTCGGCAGCCAATGTTTCGTGCCGCTGAACGACCGTCCGTTTCTTGTCGTCGTCGCAGAGGATGAGAGCGGCAAGCCCGGCAGGCCGAAGGTTTTCCTGGCGCGTGGCGACCAGGGCGTGAACTATCGGGTCAATGTCTGGCATTATCCCTTGATGGCACTCGACGAGCCGAGCGATTTCCTTATCGTGGATCGCGATGGGCCTGGAAGCAATCTGGAAGAATACTTCTTCGACACGCCCTTCATCATCGGAGCACCGACACTATGACCGGACTGACCACCCATGTGCTCGATACCGCTCTCGGCAAGCCGGCCGAAGGTCTGGTGATCGATCTCTTCAGGATTGAGGGCGATGCCCGCAGGCATGTGAAGACGGTTACGACCAACTCGGACGGCCGCGTGGATGGTGGTCCAATTCTCATCGGCGAAAGCTTCGTTGCAGGCACCTACGAGCTGCTGTTTCGGGCCGGGGATTATCTGCGTGCCACTGGCACCAAGCTGCCGGAGCCGGCTTTCCTCGATCTCGTACCCATCCGCTTCGGCATCGCCGATACGACGGCGCATTACCACGTGCCGCTGCTGATCTCGCCCTACGGCTATTCCACCTATCGCGGGAGCTGAGACATGCGCTTTGCAGCCATTGCGGACATCCATGGCAATCATCTAGCACTTGAAGCGGTGCTTGCGGATATCCGCAGACAGGGCATCACCGACATCGTCAATCTCGGCGACTGCTTCAGCGGGCCGCTTACGGCGGGCAAGACGGCGGACATGCTGCTGGAATTGAATGCGCCGACGGTGCGCGGCAATCACGACCGCCATCTGATCGAACTGGCGCCCGAGGCGATGCATATTTCAGATCGGGCAGCGCATTCTGAACTGACGGAGCGCCACCTCGAATGGCTGCGCGCCTTACCGATCAGCACAGTTTATCTGGATGAGGCCTATCTCTGCCACGCGACCCCGGCTGATGACAATGTCTATTGGCTCGAATCCGTCTCACCGGACGGTCAGGTCTATCTGAAGCCGCTGGAAGAGATCGAGGCGCTGGCTGCCGGCATCGATTTTCCATTGATCCTGTGCGGGCATACCCATATTCCGCGTCTCGTCAGGCTTTCCGATGGGCGCCTGATCGTCAATCCCGGCAGCGTCGGCTGCCCCGCCTACAACGATGATCTGCCCTATTTTCATAAGGTGGAAGCCGGTCATCCCTTTGCTTCTTACGCCATTCTGGAAAAGATCGGGAATACTTGGCTACCGGTCTTCCGGCAGGTCTCCTACGATCATATGGCGATGGCGAAGCTCGCGGCGCAGAATGGCCGCGAGGAGTGGGCGAGCGGTCTGGCCACAGGCTGGCTGCGTTAGAAATCAGCCAGAATCGACCGATCCACGGCCTTGATATCCCGTTTGCCGCAGAGTGCCATGGAAATATCCAGCTCCTTGCGGATGATCTCAAGTGCGAGCGTCACCCCTTCCTTGCCCATGGCGCCGAGGCCATAGAGGAAGGGGCGGCCGATGAAGGTGCCCTTGGCGCCGAGTGCTACGGCCTTGAGTACGTCCTGACCTGAGCGGAT
The DNA here is from genome assembly GCF_057784395.1 of Martinezella sp. CNPSo 3957. Lineage (NCBI taxonomy): Bacteria > Pseudomonadati > Pseudomonadota > Alphaproteobacteria > Hyphomicrobiales > Rhizobiaceae > Martinezella > Martinezella sp. CNPSo 3957. Next base: position 53,549 of record NZ_JBXSOU010000018.1, on the reverse strand, counting down.
GCCGCCATCCATATGCACCTCGATCTTGTCGCCGACAGCATCGACAATCCGTGGCAGCATGCTGATGGAGGAATGGGCGCCGTCAAGTTGCCGGCCGCCGTGATTGGAGACGATGATGGCATCGGCGCCGACATCGACGGCTGCCTTTGCGTCCTCGACATCGAGAATGCCCTTGATGATCAGCGGGCCACCCCATTGCTCCTTGATCCAGCCGACATCGCTCCAGGAGAGCTTGGGGTCGAACTGCGAATGCGTCCAGTGCGACAGTGTCGTCATGTCGGAAATATCCTTGGCATGGCCGATGATATTGCCGAACGAGCGGCGCTTGGTCTTCAGCATACCCATGCACCAGCCCGGCCGCATCGCCATCTGCCAGAGATTTTTCACTGTCATTTTCGGCGGTGCCGACAATCCGTTGCGGATATCGTTATGGCGCTGGCCGAGGATTTGCAGGTCGGCCGTCAGCACCAGCGCCGAGCATTTCGCCGCCTTGGCGCGCTGGATGAGGTTCAGGACGAAATCGCGGTCCTTCATAACGTAGAGCTGAAACCAGAAGGGCTGCTTCGTCACCGAGGCGATATCCTCGATCGAGCATATGCTCATGGTCGACAGCGTGAAGGGAATACCGAACTCCTCGGCTGCACGCGCCGCCAGCATTTCGCCATCCGCATGTTGCATGCCGGTCATCCCTGTCGGCGCCAGCGCCACCGGCATCGAGGCCTTCTGGCCGACCATGGTGGTTGCCAGCGACCGGTTCGACATGTCGACGAGGACGCGCTGGCGTAGCTTGATCTTGGCGAAATCAGCCTCGTTTGCCCGGTAGGTCGATTCCGTCCACGAACCGGAATCGGCATATTGGAAGAACATTTTCGGTACACGCCGCTGCGCAAGCGTCTTCAATTCGGCGATGGTAAGCGGCGCGGTCATGGCTCTTTGCCTTCTGGACGGTTACATGGAGGCGGGTTCGGATTGCCTCATTGCAGGATCGATTTCATCGGCTTTCCAGCAACATAGGTTTCGACGACGGCCCGGTCGTCGCCCATGGTCTGCAACAGGAACAGTTCTTCGGTGAGGCTCTTCGTCACTTCCATCTTCAGCGCCATGGCCGGGGTTGCGGCTGCGTTGAGCACGATCAGATCGGCTTCGGTTCCGGCGTCGAGCGTGCCGATCTTATCGACGAGGGAGAGAGACTCGGCATTCCCACGGGTCATGTAATAAAAGCTCTCCAACGGGTTCAGCCGCTCGCCGAGCAGCTGCTGGATCTTGTAGGCCTCATCCATGGTGCGCAGCATGGAATAGTTTGAGCCGCCGCCGATATCGGTGGCGACACCGATGCGAACGGGCTTCTCGCGGCGGGCCAGCGCCTTCAGCGGGAAGAGGCCGGAGCCAAGGAAGAGGTTCGAGGTCGGGCAATGCACGGCGACCGCGCCGGCTTCGCTCATCGCATCGGCTTCGCGGTCGGAAAGATGGATCGCATGGCCGAACAGGCTCTTGGGGCCGAGCAGTCCGTAGCGGGCATAGATATCGGTGTAGTCGATCGCCTCCGGATAGAGCTCGCAGGTAAAGGCGATCTCGTCGTGATTCTCGGAAAGATGCGTCTGGATATGCAGATCCGGAAATTCGCGGGCAAGCGCGGCCGTTGCCTCCATCTGCGCCGGCGTGGAGGTGATGGCGAAACGTGGAGTGATGGCGACATGGTTGCGGCCCTTGCCGTGCCAGTCAGATATCACCTGCCGGGTCTCGTCGTAGCCCATCTCGGGCGTATCGAGCAGGCCCTGCGGGGCATGGCGATCCATCATCACCTTGCCGCCCACCATGCGCATGTTGCGGCGCATGGCTTCGGCAAAATAGGCGTCGGCGGAGGTTTTATGGACCGAGCAGTAGGCGACGGCCGTCGTCGTGCCGTGGCGGATCATCTCGTCGTAGAAATGCGTGGCGATACGTTCCGCATGTGCGCTTTCAACGAAGCGGCATTCCTCCGGGAAGGTGTAGGTGTTCAGCCATTCCAGAAGGTTGGCGGCGTAGGAGGCGATCACCTGCATCTGCGGGAAATGCAGGTGCATGTCGATGAACCCCGGCAGGATCAGACGCGGCCGATGGTCGATTTCTGTGACACCTTTCGGTGCCTGCGCCTTGATATCGGCATAGGCGCCTGTCGCGACGATCAAGCCGTTTTCGATCAGCAGCCCGCCATCGCTTTCATAAGCGTAGCTGTCGGTATCATCGAGGCTTTGCGGCAGGCGCTTGAAGGAAAGCAGGCGGCCGCGCAGAAGGGTGGTCATTGGCTCTTTTCTCCGATGGAGCTTTCAAACCAGGCAACCAGCAGCTTGCGTTCCTCCGGCGTGACGTCGGTGACGTTGCCGGGCGGCATGGCATGGCTGCGGCCAGCCTGGATATAGATCTCCCGGGCATGCATAGCGATTTCCGCGTCATTTTCCAGCGTTACGCCCTTCGGCGGGCGGACAATCCCCTCATAGACTGGTTCGGCCGCATGGCACATGGAACAGCGCGCCGAGACCATTTGCTTGACCGCTGGGAAATGTGCATCGGAGGCGAATTGCTGGAAGGCGGGGGCGATCGCATTGGCTTCCTTCTCGCCGGTCAGCACCTTCGGAACGGTCGAAAGCCACATGATGACGATGAAAAGGACTATCGTGACGATCCAGGTCCAGGTCGGGCGGCCTTTGCGCGCATGCGTGGTGTTGAACCAGTGACGGATGGTGACGCCCATCAGGAACACCAGCGCTGCGATAATCCAGTTGAACTGCGTGCCGAACGCCAGCGGATAGTGGTTCGACAACATGAAGAAGATGACGGGCAGCGTCAGGTAGTTGTTGTGGAGTGAGCGCTGCTTGGCAATGCGGCCGTATTTCGGGTCCGGCGTGCGGCCGGCGATGAGGTCGGCGACGACGATCTTCTGGTTGGGAATGATGATCATGAAGACGTTGGCAGACATGATCGTCGCGGTAAAAGCACCGAGATGCAGGAAGGCGGCGCGGCCGGTGAAAAGATGCGTATAGCCCCAGGCCATGAAGACCAGGACGGCATAAAGCACAACCATCAGCCCCCAGGTGTTGTTGCCGAGCGGCGACTTACAGAGCAGATCGTAGATGATCCAGCCGATGGCGAGCGACGCCAGCGAAATCAGGATGGCGACGGGAACGCTGACGTCGAGCACATGCCGGTCGATGAGAAAGAGGTTGGCGCCGCCGTAATAGACGATGCACAGCATCAGGAAGCCAGATAGCCAGGTGAAATAGCTCTCGTACTTGAACCAGGTCAGGTGTTCCGGCATCTGCGCGGGAGCCACGAGATATTTCTGGATGTGATAGAAACCGCCACCGTGAACCTGCCATTCCTCGCCATAGGCGCCGGGCGGAAGATGCGGGCGCTTCACCAGTCCGAGATCGAGCGCGATGAAGTAGAAAGACGAACCGATCCAGGCAATGGCGGTTATGACGTGGAACCAGCGGGCGGCAAAGGCCAGCCATTCCCACGCTATGGCGTATTCATACATTCAGTTCCCCTTTTTCTTCCTCCGACTCGATACCTTGCAGAATGTTGAGAGCGGATGGAAGAGGGGTGTTTGATGTGCCGGTAAAAAGCAGCTACCTTGTCTAGCGCCCGGGGCGCATTAGATCAGATTATGGCAGCTTTTTAATAAAATGCCCTTGGCTGCTTGGAGCGGGCCGAGTCCGCGGCAGCCGTCTATTTTTTCGACGGAGAATTGCCCATGCGAGGTATTCTGGCGTTCGTATTTTTTCTTCTCTCCGCAGCCTTCGCCCTGGCGCACGAGGCGCCCTCCGGCTGGTCCTATGATCCATATTGCTGCAATGGGGACAGCAAGACGGGCGATTGCGAGATGATTCCGTCACGTACTGTCACCATTGTACCCGGCGGCTATCGAGTGACGCTCAATCCTGGCGACCATCGCTATGTAACGCACGCGCATATCTTCAATCTGCCGCAGGGTAAGACGATGCGCTCCCCGGACGGAGCCTATCATCTCTGTCTGTTTCCGGACGAGAACACCCCGCGCTGCTTTTATGCGCCCGACATGGATTACTGAGCGCTATTCCAGCGGCATGCCGAATTCGCAGAGGAGCCAATCCCTGAAGGCGCGGATTCTCGGCGTATGACGCCTGTTTTCCGGATAGGCGATCCAGTAGTCCGTATTGTCGGACGAAAGAATATCGAAGGGCTGAATCAGCCGGCCGGACGCCAGATCATCCGCATAGAATTCCGGGGTCAGGATGGCGACACCCTGACCGGCCAATGCCGCGCTCGCCTCGAAGGACTGGGCGCCTAATCTGCTTCGCGGCCGGCCCTGAAGGCCGGGATCGGGAACGCCGGCCTCTTTGAACCATTGAGCCCACCATGGGTCACCCGCGTCGATGATGCGAAGCTTCAGCAGATCGGCTGGTTCATGTACGCCGCCGATCGTTTCCGCAAGCGCTGGACTCAGCATCGGCGTAAAATAGACCTTCATCAGGAGGTGCGAGCGTAGGCCGGGCCACTGGCCACGGCCGGTGCGGATGGCGATGTCGGCTGACTCCCGGGCGAAGTCTATGATCGAGCCCGAGGTATCCAGCCGGACGGCGATATTGGGATGCTTCAGCTGAAACGAACCGAGATGACGGGCCAGCCATTGCGAGGCGAAGGTGGGGGTCGAATGGATGCATAGCGTCGTTTCGACTTCGCCTCTGATCGAAGTCATGGCCTCCTGCAGCATGGCAAAGGCTTCCGACACTTTCGGTGCAAGCTGCTCTCCGGCCTTGGTCAACAGAATCTGCCGCGGGCGGCGCAGGAATAGCGGCTCGCCCAAAGTCTCTTCCAGCAGCTTGATCTGATAGCTGACCGCCGTCTGCGTCATGCCAAGCTCTTCGCCCGCCCGCGTGAAACTGCCGTGCCGGGCGGCGGCCTCAAAGACGCGGAGCGCATTCAGCGGAAAGCGCATGGACAATTTCATGGATAAGTTCTCTTTATGCATGCAGACGATAGTTCGATTGGAATTTCAGCATTTTTCGCGCCAGACTGCAATTCATATCATTGATCTGACTGAGGTATCGTCATGGATTGCTATGTCGTGGAACAGCTGGAAACCGCAAGGCCAAGGATTCTGGCTCGTCTTCTGGAATCGGTGACGCAGGCCTTCGTCAGCCACGCGGAGCCGTCGCCGCATCTCGATCTCGATGAGATGCCGGACCGCCTGAAGCGGGACCTTGGATTTCTTGATGGGCGGGAGCCACGTTATGAAGACTGCCGACTGCTGTAGGTGGTAGGGAGTGAAAGCCCAGAGAAGGACAATCACATCTCCTTCAGCCGCTCGACTGCCATGAGCACCCGTTCCGGTGTTGCCGGCGCATCGAGGCGCGGGCAGGTGCGATAATCCGCGACGCTGGCGACCGCCATCGATAGTGCCTCCAACACAGATATGCTGAGCATGAAGGGCGGCTCGCCCACGGCCTTCGAGCGGCCGATAGTGGCCTCGGTATTTTCGGACCATTCCGCCAGCCGCACATTGAAAATCTTCGGACGGTCGGAAGCGAGTGGGATCTTGTAGGTGGACGGCGCGTGGGTGCGCAGCCGGCCCTTCGCATCCCACCAGAGCTCCTCCGTCGTCAGCCAGCCCATGCCCTGCACGAAGGCACCTTCGACTTGGCCGATATCGATCGCAGGGTTGAGGGAGCGACCGACGTCATGAAGGATATCGGCGCGGTCAATCAGATATTCGCCCGTCAACGTATCGATCGACACTTCCGAGCAGGCGGCGCCATAGGAGAAATAATAGAAGGGCGTGCCGCGGCCGGCCTTGCGATCCCAATGGATCTTCGGCGTTTTGTAGAAGCCGGCGGCCGAGAGCTGGACGCGGGCGAAATAGGCCTGCTTGACGAAATCGGGGAAGGGGATTTCCTCTTCGCCGACACGCACGCGGTTTGGCAGAAACCGTACCTCCTCTTCGCCGACACCCCATTTTTCGGCTGCGAAGGCCACGAGCCTTTCCTTGATCTGCCGGGCAGCGTCATAGGCTGCCATGCCGTTCAGGTCGGAGCCGGAGGAGGCCGCCGTCGCCGATGTATTCGGCACCTTGCCTGTAGTCGTCGCGGTGATCTTCACGCGGTCGATATCGACCTGGAAGCTATCGGCCAGAACTTGCGCCACCTTCGTATAGAGGCCCTGGCCCATTTCGGTGCCGCCGTGGTTCAGATGGATGGAACCATCCTGATAGATGTGCACCAGCGCGCCGGCCTGGTTGAAGGCGGTCATGGTGAAGGAGATGCCGAATTTCACCGGCGTCAGCGCGATGCCCTTGCGGATGAAGCGGCTGGAACGGTTGAATTCGATGATGGCCTTGCGCCGCGCCTGATAGTCGGAACTCTGTTCGAGCTCGTCGACGACGCGGCTGATGATGTTGTCCGTCACCTCCTGATGATAAGGGGTCAGCGTCCGGCCCGAGCCCGGCTGGCCGTAGAAATTGGCGCGTCGGATTTCGAGCGGGTCCTTGCCGAGCGCATAGGCGATCTCCTCGATCATGCGCTCGCCGCCGACCATCCCTTGTGGGCCGCCGAAGCCGCGGAAGGCGGTATTGGAGACGGTATGCGTCTTCAGCGGCTTCGAGACCAGATGGACATGCGGGTAGAAATAGCTGGAATCCGCATGGAATAGCGCGCGGTCCGTCACTGGGCCGGAAAGATCGGAGGAGAAGCCGCAGCGTGCGGCATAGGTGGCGTCGACGGCGTGGATGCGGCCTTCGTCGTCGAAACCGACTTCGTAGTCCACCAGGAAATCGTGCCGCTTGCCGGTGGCGCTCATGTCCTCATCGCGGTCGGGCCGGAATTTCACGGCGCAGCCGAGTTTCTTGGCGGCGACTGCGGCCAGCGCCGCGAACTGGTTGCCCTGCGTTTCCTTGCCGCCGAAACCGCCGCCCATGCGGCGCACGTTGACGGTGACGGCGTTGGACGGGATGTTCAGGACATGGCCGACAATGTGCTGGATTTCGCTCGGATGCTGCGTCGACGACCAGACGGCGACTTCGTCGTCCTCGCCGGGGATCGCCATGGCGATATGGCTTTCGAGATAGAAGTGCTCCTGACCACCGATGCGCATCTGCGCCTTGATCCGATGCTTGGAATTCGCCATCTCGGTTTCGGGCTCGCCGCGCTTCAGGGTCATCGGCTCGTAGACGAGCGGTGCGCCATTGGCGAGCGCGCCGTCGATATCGCTCCAATGCGGCAGGTCGCGATAATCGATCTTGGCAAGGCGCGCGGCACGCCGGGCGGCATCTCTGGTTTCGGCGATGACGGCGAAGATGGGCTGGCCGTGGAATTCGACTTTGGTCTCGGCAAGCAGCGGCTCGTCATGCATGCCGTTGGAGCTGGTGTCGTTGACGCCGGGAATATCGGCGCCCGTGAAGACCCAGACGACACCGGGATAGGCTTTGACGGCCGACAGATCGATGCCGGCGATCTCGGCATGAGCGCGATCGGAAAGGCCGAGCGCGCCGTGCAGCAGGCCAGCGGGTTCGGGAATGTCGTCGATATAATCGGCGGCTCCGGTGACGTGCTTATGTGCCGAATCATGCTTCAGCGACCCATGCATCGAGCCGTTGATGACCTTACGCTCCTCGAAGGTGGATTTATCCATGGCTCAGGCCTCCGCCGTCGCGAAACGCTTCAATTCCTGCGGCGCACCCGATGTTTCCAGATAGAAGCGGATGAGGAGGTTCTTGGCGGTCAGTTGTCGGTATTCGGCCGAGGCGCGCCAATCGGTGAGCGGCGTATAATCGGCGTCGAAGGCATCGCGTGCGGCCATAACGGTTGCTTCCGTCCACGGCTTACCGATCAATTCCGCCTCGACCGTGCGAGCGCGCTTCGGCGTACCGGCCATGCCGCCGAAGGCGATGCTGATATCTGCGACATTGCCAGCGGTGTCCAGTGACAGATGGAAGGCGCCGCAGGCGGCCGAAATATCCTCGTCACGGCGCTTGGAGATCTTGTAGACGGCGAAATGCGCATCCTTGGCCGGATAGGGCACGAAGATGCTCTCGACGAATTCGCCGGGATTGCGGTCCTGCTTGCCGTAATCGATGAAAAAATCTTCGAGCGGCAGGTTGCGCGTGCCTGCCGTCGAACGCAACCTAACCGTCGCGCCAAGGGCGATCAGCGGCGGCGGCGTGTCGCCGATCGGCGAGCCGTTGGCGATATTGCCGCCGATCGTGCCCATGTTGCGCACCTGCTCGCCGCCGATACGGTTGATGAGGTTGGCAAAGGCCGGGATCTTTTCGGCGATAACAGCAAAGGCGCGGCTGTAGGTGACGCCGGCGCCGATGGTCAGGCCTGCATCTTCAAGGGTAATTTTCTGCAGGTCGGTTAGATGGTTGATGAAGACGACGGGGTTCAGGCGGCGCATCTGCTTGGTAACCCATAGGCCGACATCGGTCGAGCCGGCAACGACGGTCGCGGTCGGCTCGTCGGCAAGCACCTGCGCCAGTGCCGATACTGAACCGGGCACGATGAGGCGATCCTCGCCCTCGGAAATCTCGATGTTATCGCCGCCCTGCATGGCCCAGAGGCGGGCGATGATATCAGCCCTGGTCTTTTCGAGCGGATCGAAGAGCGCGCTCGGCCGCTTCTGGCTCACCTGTTCGGCGGCCTTGACGATCGGCTCATAGCCCGTGCATCGACAGAGATTGCCCTGAAGCGATTTTTCGATCTGCGCCCGGCTGGGCTTTTCCGTCGTCAGCCAGAGGCCATAGAGCGACATGACGAAGCCCGGCGTGCAGAAACCGCATTGCGAGCCGTGGCAATCGACCAGCGCCTGCTGCACAGGGTGAAGCGTGCCATTTTGAGCTGCAAGATACTCAACGGTGACGACGTGGGTCGCATGCAGTGAGCCGACGAAACGGATGCAGGCATTGACGGATTCATAGTACAGCCCGCCATCGATCAGCCGGCCCACCAGCACCGTGCAGGCGCCGCAATCGCCCTCCGCGCATCCTTCCTTCGTTCCCGTCAGCCGCCGGTTGAGACGCAGGAAATCGAGCAGCGTCTCGGTAGGGCGCAGGCTGGATAGAATGATATCCTCGCCGTTGAGGATAAAGCGGATGCTGTCGCTCATGTCGTTCCCGTTTCATCTATTGGTCGGGCCGGATGCGCGAACGAATCCGGCCCTAACCGCAAATGGTTATTCCGCGGTCCAGCCACCGTCAATCGAGACGTGCGTGCCGGTGACCTGGCGTGCCTCGTCGCTTGCGAGGTAGAGCGATAGGGCGCCGATCTCCTCGGCCTTGACGAACTCATGCGTCGGCTGGGCCTTGAGGATGACTTCGTTCTTGACCTGCTCCTCGGTCATGCCGCGTGCCTTGGCGGTATCCGGGATCTGCTTTTCGACAAGCGGGGTCAGGACGTAGCCGGGGCAAATGGCGTTTACCGTCACGCCGAATTCGGCAAGCTCGAGCGCCGCCGTCTTGGTCAGGCCTAATATACCATGTTTTGCCGCGACGTAGGCGGATTTGAAGGGCGAGGCGACCAAGCCATGCGCCGAGGCGATGTTGATGATGCGCCCGTATTTCTTCGCCTTCATCAGCGGAATGGCAGCGCGGATGGTGTGGAAGGAGCTGGAGAGATTGATTGCGATGATCTGATCCCATTTCTCTATCGGGAAATCCTCGATTTTCTCGACATGCTGAATGCCGGCATTGTTGACGAGAACATCGACGCTGCCGAAGGTGGAGTTGGCAGTCGCGATCAGATCAGCGATCTCGGCGGGCTTCGTCATGTCGGCCGGATGATAGGTCACCTTGCCGCCGCCGGAGGCTTCGAGCTTCGTCTTGATCGCATCGATCTCTTCCGGCTTTCCGAAGCCGTTGATGACGACGTTATCGCCCTTGGCGGCGAAGGCGGCCGCGATGGCGAGGCCGATACCGCTTGTGGAACCGGTGACGACAACTGTTCTTGCCATGATCTTCTCCTTGGACAGCGCAGCTTCCTGCTGCAGTGCAAAACCGTTTCAGCCTAGTCCCAAACCCGCGGATATGGCAATCGTAATGCTGCCAGCCCTTTGGCCACGATGCCGTGAACAGGAAAGCGCATATTTCAGCGAAAAATTTCGTTTTGCTTTCTTTTCACATTCGTTTTGCTCGCGTATCTGTTGTTTCGGGATGCAACAGGCGGGAGGAATGCATGAGCGGTTATGTCTTGGCGATCGATCAGGGAACGACGTCGACGCGGGCCATCGTTTTCGACGGCAAGATGAAGGTTGCCGGCGTCGGACAGAAGGAGTTCACCCAGCATTATCCGAAGCCGGGCTGGGTGGAGCACGATCCGGAAGAAATCTGGTCGTCCGTTCTCGTTACCGTCCGCAAGGCCATCGAAGCCGCCGGCATCACCGCCAAGGATATTGCTGCCCTCGGCATTACCAACCAGCGCGAGACCGTGGTCGTCTGGGATCGCGAGACGGGCAAGCCAATCCACAACGCCATCGTCTGGCAGGACCGCCGCACGGCGAGCTATTGTGAGAAACTGAAGCGTCAGGACCTGGAAAAGCTCTTTACCCGCCGTACCGGCCTGCTGCTCGATCCCTATTTTTCCGGCACCAAACTGTCCTGGCTCTTGAGCAACGTGAAGGGCGCGCGTGCCCGCGCCGCCAAGGGCGAGCTTTGCTTCGGCACCGTCGATACTTTCCTGATCTGGCGGCTGACAGGGGGCAAGAGCTTCGCCACCGATGCGACCAATGCCTCGCGGACGCTGATGTATAATATCGGCGCGAACGAATGGGATAAGGAGCTGCTCGATATCCTGCGCGTTCCCGCTGCCATGCTGCCTGAAGTGAAGGATTGCGCCGCTGATTTCGGCGTCACGGAGGCCACGCATTTCGGCGCTGAAATCCCAATCCTCGGCGTTGCCGGCGATCAGCAGGCGGCGACGATCGGCCAGGCCTGCTTCGAACGCGGCATGATGAAATCCACCTATGGCACCGGCTGCTTCGCGTTACTGAATACCGGCGCGGACATGGTGCGCTCGAAAAACCGCCTTTTGACCACCATCGCCTATCGGCTGAATGGCGAGACGACCTATGCCCTCGAAGGCTCGATCTTCATCGCCGGCGCTGCGGTACAGTGGCTGCGGGATGGTCTGAAAGCCATCCAGCGTGCCTCGGATTCCGGCGAACTGGCGGCCAAGGCCGATCCGCTGCAGGAGGTCTATCTGGTGCCAGCCTTTACCGGTCTCGGCGCACCGCATTGGGACCCGGATGCACGCGGCGCGATCTTCGGCCTGACGCGCAATACCGGACCTGAGGAAATCGTCCGGGCGGCGCTGGAGGCTGTCTGCTACCAGTCTCGCGATCTCCTGGATGCCATGCATAGGGATTGGCGCAACGGCAACGGGCAAGGGACAGTATTGCGCGTCGACGGCGGCATGGTCGCCTCCGACTGGACGATGCAGCGACTTGCCGATTTGCTGGACGCACCGGTCGATCGCCCGACGATCCTCGAGACGACCGCGCTGGGCGCCGCCTGGCTTGCTGGCAGCCGCGCCGGCGTCTGGCCGGATCGCGCCGGTTTTGCCAAAGCCTGGGCACGCGATAAGCGTTTTGAGCCCGGCATGGATAACAAGACTCGAAACGCGAAGCTCAAAGGCTGGAAGAACGCCGTCTCGCGCACCTTGAGTACACGGCAGGGGTGATCGGCACTCATCGGCTGCTCACCCCAGGTTATGTCGTGTAAGATTTCTTTATTTTGCTTATATAAGTGCGCGCAGCGATACTCGTATTGTGGCTCGGGGAGGTTTCCGGGTCACATTTCGCCGGACCGCGCCCTTTGAGGGCGGACGCCTTCTCAAGAGACGATAAAGCGAATAATGGCTGCTCAATTTTCTGAACTGAAGAAACATTACTATCGGCAGATCAAATATCATTTGACCCGGCCGAAGCCGCCGATGCTGGCTGAGCGGTTCGATGGGCCTGTTCTCGTCGTCGGCTCGGCGCCGGTTTCGAACAAGCCGGCGGATTTCGACGAAAGCTTCAAGGTTATCACCATCAACGGTTCGCAGATGGTGACGAAGGCCTGGGGGATCGAGGCGCCCGACGTGACGCTCGTCCAGTTCAACCAGATCGAAGGCACGAACACCAATGCCGTCGAGGTGCGCCGCGTTCTGAACGGCGAACGGACCAAGATGCTCTACGTCCTGCTCTGGCGGAAAGAGCGCGAGCGGTTGGAAGAGGGGTTGCGGAAGTTCAATTACAGCTACGACAAGCTGGAGATCGTCGATCGCTACAAGCGCATGGCGCTGCTCGACCGCGTCGGCGGGGTGAAATGCAGCGAGCTTGGTGCGGACGACAAATGCTCGAACGGCATCAATGCCGTGCTCTTCGCGATCTATAACGGCGCGACCGAAGTCATCATCACCGGCATCAATCCCGATTCCGGCGGGCACGTCTACAATCAGGAAAATCTGGCGCGGCTGCATGTGCGCAAGGACCGGGAGGTTCTCGAACGGCTGATCGAGCGCGGCTGTCCGGTGTTTACAAGCGACCCAGCCGTGTCGCAATCGATCGGTCTGCCTTTATGGAAGGGCAAGACGGAGGCCGGTCGGACGGTGGAGGCCGATGCCAAGGGCAAGCGGCCGGCACCGCTAACGGCTGCGGCCGTCATCAATCCTTGAGATAAGGGCTCGCCAACGGTCAATCTGCGGCTGACGCCGGTCGTGATTCCGTGCCAAGATCGCAGCTTAGAATCACTCGATTGCGCAGAGGTCAGTCCAATGCTGATGCCGCCGCCACTACGGCCGGGCGACAAGGTGCGCTTTGTGTCGCCCGCAAGCTCGCCCGACAGAGATATGGTTCTGAGGCATGCCGGAATCCTGAAAGGCTGGGGGCTGAACGTCGATTTCGGCGAACACGCCTTTAGCAAATGGAGCTATCTTGCCGGTACCGATGAGGAGCGGCTGGCGGATCTCAACGCTGCAATTCGCGATCCCGAGGTTCGGGCGATCTTCACCACACGCGGCGGCAAAGGGTCATATCGCATTGCCGATCAAGTAGATTTTGCTGCAGTTCGACGTGATCCGAAGTTCGTTATCGGCTTCAGCGACATCACAGCATTGCATTTGAGCCTGCTGAGGCATTGCCAACAAGTCGGCATTCACGGCGCATTTTTCGTCGGGCCGGGTGAAGAGAGCGTTAGCACCTATACGCATGACTCGCTGCGACAAGCGTTGATGACAACCGATGACCTCGTCATCGCCGCGCGCCCGGAAGAGCCGACATCGCGATTGACGACAAGCGGAACGGCCGAGGGTCGGCTGATTGGCGGCAATCTCGATATGGTGGCGGCATCGGCCGGCTGGGCGTTGCCGGATATGCACGGCGCGATCCTGCTGCTTGAGGCCATCGGTCTGTATCCCGGCCAGGTGGACCGGCAGATGACGATGCTTCGCAAGGCGGGCCATCTGGACGGCCTGGCAGGTGTCGCCATCGGCCAGTTTACTGATTTCGAGTTCGATCGCCCTTATTCGGTGATCGATATCCTGCGCGAACATCTTGCCGAACTGAAGGTGCCGATCCTCGGCGGCTTGCCGCTCGGGCACGGCGATCGGCCGGCAAGCGCTTTTATTGGAGCCATTGCGGAGTTTGATGCGAAAGCCGGTATCCTGGCGATCCGGCGCGGAAACTCCTGACGCCCTCTTCTATATTTTTTTGACGTAGCCTGTCGGTGCAGGTGATATTCCTTCGTCTTTAAAGGGAGAAGGGAATCTCAATGCTTTACGCGATCCTATGCTACAACGACGAAGATACCGTGTTTGCCTGGTCCAAGGAGCAGGAAGACGCGACGATGGCACGGTTGATTGCCGTGCAGGAGCCGCTGGCAAAGGCTGGCAAGCTAGGGCCCGTGGCACGGCTGATGCCGACGACGGCAGCAACGACCCTGCGCAAGGGCAAGAACGAGCCGATCGTGATCGACGGTCCCTTTGCGGAAACGAAGGAGCAGTTGCTCGGCTTCTATGTGGTCGATTTCGAAACCCTCGACGAAGCCATCGGTTTTTCGAAGGAGCTTGCCGCAGCCAATCCCGGCGTCGGTTCCTATGAAATCCGTCCGCTTTACGTCTTCCGGCCGGGAGCTGTTGCAACATGACCGATATTGCCTGGATCGACATCGCGCTTACCAATGCCCGGCCACAGGTGATGGGCGCGCTCTTGCGTTATTTCCGCAATCTCGACACCGCCGAGGAGGCCTTTCAGGAGGCCTGCCTCAGGGCCTTGAAAACCTGGCCCGATAAGGGACCGCCGCGCGATCCCGTCGCCTGGCTGATCTTTGTCGGCCGCAACAGCGGTATCGATACGGTACGCAAACAGGCGAGACTGCAGAGCCTGCCGGATGAGGAGGCGATCTCCGATACGAGCGATGCCGAAAGCGATCTCGCCGAGCGGCTCGATGGCTCCGGATATCGCGACGATATTTTGCGATTGCTCTTCATCTGCTGCCATCCGGATTTGCCGGCGACGCAACAGATTGCGCTGGCACTGCGCATCGTTTCCGGCCTTTCGGTGCAGCAGATCGCCCGCGCCTTCCTCGTCAGCGAAAGCGCGATGGAGCAGCGTATTACCCGCGCGAAGGCGCGCGTCGCCGCAGCAGGCGTTCCTTTTGAGACGCCGGGCGCGGTAGAGCGGAGCGAAAGGCTGGCACTCGTCAGCGCCATGATCTACCTCATCTACAACGAAGGCTATTCGGCCGGCGGGACGCATCGCGAGGCGACCGCCTTCGCCGACGAGGCGATCCGGCTTGGCCGGTTGCTGTTGCGGATCTTTCCCTCCGAGCCGGAGACCATGGCGCTGCTGGCGCTGATGCTCCTGCAGCAATCGCGCAAGGATGCGCGGTTCGATGCGGACGGGCAGATCATCCTTCTAGAAGATCAGGATCGCTCGCTTTGGGACCAGACGTTGATCGACGAGGCGCTGGCGCTGCTCGACAAGGCAATCCGTCACCGCAAGCCCGGTCCCTATCAGGTGCAGGCGGCGATCGCAGCGCTGCATTCAAGGGCGAAGCGCGCCGTCGATACGGATTGGGAGGAGATCGATCTTCTCTACCAGATGCTGGAGCGGCTGACGCCGTCTCCCGTCGTCACGCTCAATCGTTCGGTCGCGCTCTCCAAACTGAAGGGGCCGGAGGTGGCTCTGGCGCTGATTGCAACGCTGGAAGCACAGCTCGACAGCTACTTCTACTTTCATGGCGTCAGGGGCGGCTTGCTCGCGCAGCTCGGCCGCGCGCAGGAGGCACGCGTCGCCTTCGACAGGGCGATCGCGCTCGCCCGTTCGCCCGCTGAAGCAGCCCATATTCGTTATCAGCTCGATCGTCTGAGCGCGGATGCTCTT
This sequence comes from Martinezella sp. CNPSo 3957, assembly GCF_057784395.1. Taxonomy (NCBI): domain Bacteria; kingdom Pseudomonadati; phylum Pseudomonadota; class Alphaproteobacteria; order Hyphomicrobiales; family Rhizobiaceae; genus Martinezella; species Martinezella sp. CNPSo 3957. The sequence goes on along the minus strand of NZ_JBXSOU010000018.1, from coordinate 38,180 downwards.
GCGGCTGCAAAATAATCAAAAAATTTGCGTCTGTGCTGTCGGGAAACGGCGATCTCGAACGTCATTAAGGTATAGGCCGAACAGGCCGCGTCAAACAGCAGAGAGAAACAAGACATGACTGAGCAACCCCAGCGCCACGAGCTTTCCCTGACCCGCGTCATCGATGCGCCGCGCGAGAAGATTTTCCGTTGTTGGACCGAAGTGGAGCTTCTGAAGCAATGGTTCGCGCCTCTGCCATGGACAGTGTCGGCCGCCAGCGTCGACGTTCGAGCTGGGGGCTCAAGCTCGATTACCATGCGCAGCCCCGAGGGGGAGGATTATCCGGGCAACGGCGTTTATCTGGAAGTCGTTCCGAATGAGCGGATCGTCTTCACCGATGCCTTCGCCAGCGCCTGGGTGCCGTCGGCAAAGCCCTTCATGGTGGTGACGATCCAGCTCGACGATCTCGGCGCTAGCAAGACCCGCTATACCGCGACTGTCCTGCATTGGTCGGCTGAAGATCGCGAAGCGCATGAGAAGATGGGCTTCCATCAGGGATGGGGCCAGTGCGCCGAGCAGCTCGCGGCACTGGCAGCCAGAATCTGACTTTCCCATTCAATTCCGGGGGATACGACAATGTCTTATGCAGTCGATTCATCCTTGCCTTCGGTCACGCGGGCTCAGCGCGTGGCGGGCACGATCCTTAGCGGACTGGTCATCGCCTTCTTGCTGTTCGACGGCGTGATCAAGCTCGTTCCGCTGCCGGTTGTCACGGAGACGATGGCGGGGCTCGGCTATTCCGCCGATCCGGCGCTCGCGCGGCTGCTCGGCGTTATTACGCTCGCGTGTGCCATTCTCTACGCGATCCCGAGAACGTCGGTCCTTGGCGCCATCCTGCTGACAGGTCTTCTCGGCGGCGCGATTGCGACACATCTGAGGGTTGGCAGTCCGATCTTCTCGCATCTGCTGTTCGGCGTTTATCTCGGCGTGATCGCCTGGGGCGGACTTTATCTTCGCTATGAAGCGGTTCGGAAAATGATTCCGTTCTTTCAGCGAAGCTTTTGATTTCGGATTCGATTTGCTAAGGCTCGCTCCCGAACAAGGACGGAGCGAGCCATGCAGCAAGTGATCATCGCGCCTGTCAGGCAATCGGATGCGGACGAGCTGATCGCCGCCAATATCGCCAGCCGCGCCCATCATGTGCCCTGGGCCTATCCTTTCCTCGATCGCGACGGTTTCGACGCATGGTTCGGCCAGACGGTGACGGGCCCGAATATAGGTCTCGTCGCGCGCGATCCGGGCTCCGGCGGGATTGTCGGCGTCGTCAATATCAGTCAGATGGTTTGGGGAGGCTTCCGCAGCGCCTTTCTCGGCTATCATGGCATGGTCGGATTTGCTGGCCAGGGCTTTATGACGGAGGCCGTTCGGCTGGCGGTCGCCCACGCCTTCGACGCGGTCGGCCTGCATCGGCTGGAGGCCAATATCCAGCCGGGCAATCATCCCTCGATCGCGCTGGTCAAGCGGCTGGGTTTCCGCAAGGAAGGGTTCTCGCCGAAATATCTGAAGATCGGCGGCGTCTGGTGCGACCACGAGCGCTGGGCATTGCTGTCGGACGACCCGCGCTCCTGAGCTCTTTCGGAATCGGAAAGTCGCGCTATCTGGCAGAAAGCCTTAGAAAAACGTTGACTGCCGGGAGGGAAGGGGCGAAAGCCACCTTGAGCCTCTCGCCAAACCGCTGCTGAGAGAGCGGGAGTGCCGGAAGCCGTAAATGATCGTTTCGACCGAAGAAGAACTGACCAAGCTCAAAGATATCGGCCGCATCTGCGCCAATGCGCTGCAGGCTATGGCCTCGGCCCTGGAGCCGGGCATCACCACGCTGGAGCTGGACGTTATCGGCCGCAAGGTGCTGGAGGATGCTGGCGCGCAATCGGCGCCTGAACTGGTCTACAAGTTCCCCGGCGCGACCTGTATCAGCGTCAACGAGGAAGTGGCGCATGGCATTCCGGGTCCACGCGTGATCAAGGCGGGGGATCTGGTCAATCTCGATGTATCGGCCGAGAAGGACGGCTTCTTCTCCGATACCGGCGCATCCTTTACCGTGCCGCCGGTCAAGCCGAAAATCGAGCGCCTGTGCCGGGATGGCAGGAGGGCGCTCTGGGTCGGCCTCAACCAGGTGAAAAGCGGTGCGCCGCTTGCGAAGATCGGGCAGGCCGTCGGCGCATTCGCCCAGAAGAACCGCTACACGCTGATCGCCAATCTCGCCAGCCATGGCATCGGCCGCTCGCTGCACGAAGAGCCCGCCGAGGTTTCCACCTGGGCGGACCCTTCCGAGAGCCGGATCATTGAGGATGGGCTTGTCTTTACCGTCGAGCCGTTTCTTTCACTCGGCGCGATCTGGGCAGAGGGCGGCGATGATGCCTGGACGCTCTACGCCGATCCGCAGGCGCCCACGGTTCAGTACGAGCACACGATCATTGCCACCCGCAACGGACCTGTCATTCTGACATTGCCGGACAAGTGAGGTCCTGAAGCGCTTCGCGAATATTTGAGTTTCGTGTCCTGCGCTTCAGGTATCTAATTTGCGCATGTCGTTATCGCAAAACCGCTGCGCACTTTTGCGCAACATGTCGTAGCTCATTCGTCGGCCTTCGGGCTGTCCTCGGTCTTCGTTTCCCCGCGGATAATGTCAGCGGCGGCGCGCTCGAGGATATCAGCGATGCGGGCGCCTTCGGCCTTGCTCCAGGGGAACTTTGAGCGAAGTGCGGAACGCAGCAGGTGGCGAGCGCGATGAACATCGCCGCTGCCATGGCGATCGAACGGATTGTCGCGACCGTCCTCATCCCCGCCATCGAAGACCTCGCGGACGCGGGCCATTTTCTCGCCGATGGCGGTGAGCTTGGCGAGCGTTATCTCGACCAGATCACGATTGTCGTCGACGCGCTTCTGGCCGCTTTCGGTGATGCGGTAGAGCTTCTTCGTGCCGCTGACCTCGACTTCGGCCTGGCCGGTCTCCTCGAGATAGGTCAGCGCCGGGTAGATGACGCCCGGGCTCGGAACATAGAAGCCGCCGGAGCGCTCCTCGAAGGTCTTGATCAGTTCATAGCCGTGGCGGGGCTGCTCGGAGAGCAAAGCGAGGATGATGAGCTGCAGGTCGGCTGCATCGAACTTGCGCCCGGTGCGAAACCCGCCGCCGAACATGCCGCCCTTGAAGCCTCTCATGAAGTCTCTCCTATGCTCGCCGCGTGATTCACGGCCTCGGCCATGTCGTAGGATATATGCCTCGACCATGTCAAAGCTATCTCCGAACATGCGATCTCTGAAACCTCTCATATCGTTTCTCCTTGTGAAGTTGAGGGTTTATATCGTTAGTCATGTCGTAAGATATATATCGTAAGATAGTATCCTGCAAGAGGGGCGGTTTGCGGACGATATGGATTTGAGGAGAAGGTTGGCCCGTATAGGGAAGGAATTCATCCCATGGGTGAAATTTCGTTGCTGAACAACTGCATCACGATCATGGGATAAGCGATTACATCTACGTAAGAATAGGCTGCTGGCGGTTGCCGCTCCCGGCGAACTGTCCTAGGCTCGCCTCAAATTCACGCCATTGCGGTCGTTCGAACCAACAGGAAGCCTAACCGTCGTGTTTCATTCTTTCTTCCCGAATCCGAGATTATTTTTTTCCTCAGCAGTCGCCTGGGCGCTCGTCTGCGTCTTCCTATGGTATTTTGTCGGCGCGCATGTCGTGACGTCCATGGGTTATCCGCCGCTGCCGGAAGAACAGCAGCCGGTCGGGGCCGCGTTCTTTGTTACTCCCACTAATTTCTTGTTTTATCTTTACTTTATTCTCTGTGCAGCGGTCTTTTGCGGTTTTTGGCATGTGGTTTCGAAGGGCAACCCCTGGATCGTATGGTCCGTGTGGGGTTCCGCTTTCATCGTCTTCATCACCTATTTCGGCGTTCAGATCGACGTAGCAGTAAACGTATGGCGCCGGCCCTTCTTTGACCTCCTGCAAAATGCGCTCGGCGGAAAGCCCGGCGTTACGGATGGGGATTTCTACGGATTGTTATGGGCGTTCACGCAACTCGGTCTCGTGGGCGTCGCCGTCAGCGTTATTTCATCGTTTTTCCTAAGCCACTATCTCTTCCGCTGGCGGTGGGCGATGAATAATTTCTATATGTCGAAATGGGAAAAGCTCCGACATATCGAAGGCGCATCGCAGCGTGTTCAGGAAGATACGATGCGCTTTGCGACCAACCTCGAGGGGCTCGGCGTCAGCCTGATCGGCTCCGTCATGACGCTCATCGTCTTCCTGCCGATTCTGCTGGAACTGTCGAAATACGTGACTGATCTGCCCATTATCGGCGCAATTCCCTATTCGCTCGTTTGGCTGGCGCTGATTTGGTCGGTATTCGGCACGTTCCTGCTTGCGCTCTTCGGGATCAAGCTTCCGGGGTTGAACTTCCGCAACCAGCGCGTCGAGGCAGCCTATCGAAAAGAGCTTGTCTACGGCGAGGATCGCGAGGACCGCGCACAGCCACCCACTGTGGCGGAACTCTTCTCAAACGTTCGCCGCAACTATTTCCGCATGTACTTCCACTACGCCTATTTCAATGTCGCTCGCTATTCCTACGGCCAGCTCGATGCGATCTTCCTCTATTTTGTGCTGGTTCCGACTTTCGTCGCGCACAAGATCACGCTCGGCATCTGGCAGCAGATCGCCACGGCCTTCGGTCAGGTCAGCAACTCTTTCCAGTATCTCGTCAGCTCCTGGACGACGATCATCGAGCTTCTGTCGATCCACAAGCGTCTGAAGGCTTTCGAGGCGGCTATCTATGACGAGCCATTGCCGCCGATCGATCAGCGCTATTTGGAGCGTGAAGCAGGCGTTATTCACGCGGATGGTTGACGAAGTAAGGCTCCGGAAACGGAGCCTTTTTCAATGGAGGAGCTGGGTTTCAGGCTTTAGACTTTGGAGGTAACGGAAGGGCTTTCCTTTGCCGCATCACTGGCCCTTCGCTTTGGCTCGGGCTCCGCTCGACCGCTCTTCACCCCTGCTGCGGCTTGCTGCGCGCCTCAATCAACGGGATTGCCTCGGAATAGCTGACGCAGGCAACATCCTGCCTGTGGCAGACATCGCTGACGAAGCGGTCGAGGGCGCGCCAATAAGCGCCGTCATTCATTTCGACGAAATGGAAACCGAGCTGCAGCGGAATGCGCTCGCCGTCATATTGCTTGTTGAAGGCGGCTTCGAAGGCTTCGAAAGTGCGGTCTTCATACGTCTTGGCGTTGGCCTTGTCCTCGACACCCTTGGAATGGCGGACATAGAGATTGTAGTCCATGCCGATGACCGGACGATGCTCGGGACCTTCGGGGATCAATGGCAGACCGAAGCGATAGATGCCGTCGATCACCTGCGGCAGGGCAGGGCCTTTGGTGACCAGGCTTGCATCATACTGAAAGCCCATCTCCTTTTCCGCCGGCACGAGACCGTCGCTGGTGGAAAGATAGGGTGCGCGAAATCCCTTGACGTCATTTGTGGCGAAGTCTTCCCAGCCCTGGGGTTCCTTGTCGGCGAGGCCGACATTCTTCCAGGCGTCGCGAAGGGCAATGCGGGCATTCATGAATTCCTGTTTCCAGTCGGCAGCACTCCAGCCCTTGCCGTCGAAATGGCCGCAGGCATGGCTTGAGATGTCGTGGCCTTCCTGATGTGCGCCCCAGATGTTGGCGATGCGCGTGCGGACATCGTCCTCGCTCTTGGCGAAGCCGACATTGGATTTACCCGGCCGCTGCTTCGGCCCCTGATAGGCCTTGGCCTGCGCCTTGTTCATGAGGAAGGTGCAGGAGAGGAAATAGGTGAAATGCGCGCCGTTGCGCGAAGCGATCTCGCGGCTCCTGGTCCAGAGTGCATTGTCATGAGCGCCATCGAAGGAAATCATGACGAGCTGCTTGGGCTTGCCATCGGCCTGGGCGGCTGCGGGCAGCCCCAAGGAAAGGGCGAGGGAGAGACAGGTAGCGAAGCGAAACATGGGCACCGGATACTAATTGGATCGAGCACGGCTCGCCAGGAATCGTCTGGCGATATCGGATGGCGCGCTCAGGGTCGCTTCCTTCCTTTCGCGCAAATGCGGCGAAGCTGCGGTGATGCTGGCATTTTTTTGCGGCAGCCGATAAGGATGTGACAACAAGACCATAGAGGATTTCATCCATGGCATTGCTCATTCTCGGCATTGTTCTTTTTCTCGGACTCCATCTGATCCGCGTCGTGACACCCGGCCTGCGGACCTCATTGATCGCCAGCCTTGGCGAAGGCGGCTGGAAGGGCGCCTATTCGATTGCGAGCATCGTGGCGCTGATCATTCTGATCTACGGCTTCGGTCAGGCGCGCGACATGACGCCGGTCTGGTCGCCGCCGTTCTGGATGAGCCACATCACCATCCTGCTGATGCTGTTCGCTCTCATCTGTCTTGTCGCCTCGCTGCTGCCGGCGGGGCATATCGCGGCCAGGACCAAGCATCCGATGGTGCTTTCGGTGAAGATCTGGGCGCTGGCGCATCTTCTCTCCAATGGCGACGGCGCTGCCATATTGCTCTTTGCTGCCTTCCTCGCCTGGGGTGTGATCCTGCGCATTTCGTTCAAACGGCGCGAGCGGGCCGGCGAAATCACCGTGCGTCCCTTCGTCTCGGCGAAATACGATCTCTATGCGATCGTCATCGGTGTGGTCGCCTGGGCCTTGATCATTTGGAAGCTTCATGCGTGGATTATCGGGGTTTCGCCGCTTGTTATGTGACGATTTCTGCCATTCCCCCTTACATCAGCCGCAAAATGGAGTAGAAGGCCCCACTAAACCTAAGCTTTGAACTATTTGGCCTGGGCCGGAGACAAGAATGGCATTCAATGACGATAGCTTCATCCGCGAGGTGAACGAGGAACTGCGCTCGGACCAGTTGCGGTTCATATGGCGCCGTTTCGGTAAGCTCATCATCGGTGCTGCGGTGCTCGTCGTTCTCGGTACCGCAGCCTACAGCGCCTATCGCTATTGGGCCGGCAACCAGGCTGGCAGCGGCGGTGATCAGTTCATTGCCGCGCTGACGCTGGCCGATCAGAACAAGACGGATGAGGCGCTCGCCGCATTCGCCGCCATCGAAAAGAACGGCCCTGGTTCCTATCCGGTGCTGGCGCGCCTGCGCGCCGCGACGCTGCAAGTGCAGAAAGGTGACAAGGCCGCGGCCATCGCCACCTTCTCGGCGATCGGCAAGCAAACGGATCTTCCCGTCGTTATCCGCGATGCGGCGCGCCTGCGGGCTGCCTATCTGCTCGTCGATACCGGCACCTACGATCAGGTTGCCGCCGAGGCGCAGGAGCTTGCCGTGCCGGCTGATGCCTTCCGCCATTCGGCGCGCGACGTTCTTGGCCTCGCCGCCTATAAGGCCGGCGATTTCGCCAAGGCGCGGCAATGGTTCCAGGCGATTGTCGACGATCCGCAGAGCCCGCGCAACGTTGCCAACCGTGCTCAGATGCTGCTCGATCTCATCACTGCATCCGGCAAGGCTCCGGTCGCAAAAGGCTAAGGATCGCCCAATGAGTTTTACGGTCGCGATCGTCGGTCGCCCGAATGTCGGCAAGTCCACGCTGTTCAACCGTCTGGTTGGCAAGAAACTGGCGCTCGTCGACGATACGCCGGGTGTGACGCGTGACCGCCGCCCGGGTGAAGCCAAGCTGATCGATCTCCGCTTTCGCATTGTCGATACCGCCGGCCTCGAAGAAGCTGGCGAAGAGACGCTGGAGGGCCGCATGCGCGCCCAGACGGAAGCGGCGATCGATGAAGCCGATCTGACGCTCTTCGTCGTCGATGCCAAGATGGGCCTGACGCATGTCGACAAGACCTTGGCCGAAATGCTGCGTAAGCGCGGCCGGCCTGTCGTGCTCGTCGCCAATAAATCCGAAGCGCGCGGCTCCGACAGCGGCTTCTACGATGCCTATACGCTAGGCCTCGGCGAACCTTGCCCGATCTCGGCCGAACATGGCCAGGGCATGATGGATCTGCGCGACGCTATCGTCGAGGCCATCGGGCCCGAACGCGCCTTCCCGGAGGACGAAGACGAGGCTGAGACGAATGTCAGTATTCCGCGCTCAGAAGTCGGCGAAGATGGCGAGGAGATCGACGAAGAACCGGCCTATGACGACACGCGCCCGCTGCGTGTTGCGATCGTCGGCCGCCCGAATGCCGGCAAGTCGACGCTCATCAACCGCTTTCTTGGCGAAGACAGGCTACTGACCGGGCCGGAAGCCGGGATTACCCGCGATTCCATCTCCGTCGACTGGAGTTGGCGCGGTCGTACCGTCAAGATGTTCGATACCGCCGGCATGCGCCGCAAGGCGAAGGTCATCGAGAAGCTGGAGAAGCTTTCCGTCGCCGACACGCTGCGCGCGATCCGCTTCGCCGAAACCGTCGTCATCGTCTTCGACGCGACCATTCCCTTCGAGAAGCAGGATTTGCAGATCGTCGATCTCGTGATCCGCGAAGGACGTGCCGCCGTGCTCGCCTTTAACAAATGGGACATGATCGAGGATCGCCAGGCCGTGCTTGCCGATCTGCGCGAAAAGACCGACCGGCTGTTGCCGCAGGCACGCGGCATTCGCGCCATTCCGATTGCCGGTCAGACGGGCGAGGGGCTTGACCGCCTCATGCAGGCAATCGTCGATACCGACAAGGTCTGGAACAAGCGTGTTTCGACCGCTCGGCTCAACCGTTGGCTCGAGACGCAGCAGGTTCAGCATCCGCCACCGGCCGTTTCCGGTCGCCGCATCAAGCTGAAATATATGACGCAGGTGAAGGCGCGGCCTCCGGCCTTCATGATCTCGTGCACTCGCTCGGATGCTCTGCCGGAGTCATATGTGCGTTATCTGATCAACGGTCTGCGCGCAGATTTCGCAATGCCCGGCGTACCGATCCGCATCCATTTCCGCACGTCGGAAAATCCTTACGAAAACAAGAAGAAGCGAACCTGAAGCACCTTGCCCGACCGGATGGTCGGGGAGGGCGCATCCGGTCAGGCTGCGTTCCTGCTGAGCGCCTGGCGCAAAGTGATGATTTCACTCTTCAAGCGTGTCAGTTCGTCGGGTGTTTGCTCGGTGGCTTCGAGAATGCATGGGGGAACTGTGGCCGCCTTCTTCTTCAGCGCCTTGCCTTCGCTGGTCAGCTGGATCATTACTTGGCGCTCATCTTCCTTGCTGCGGATGCGCTTGATGAAGCCGGCTGCCTCCAGACGCTTCAACAGCGGCGTCAGCGTGCTTGATTCCAGGAATAGCTTTTCACCGATACCGCCGACGGTCTGTCCGTCTTCTTCCCATAGCGTCACCATGACGAGATACTGCGGATAGGTGAGATTGAGCGCGTCCAGCATGGGTTTATAGAGCCGGTTCATCGCATGGTTCGCCGAATACAGCGCGAAGCAGATGAAGTTATCCAGCTTTAACAGGTCGTCAGTCATCTCAAGAACTCCCGGAGAGGTCTTATGTAGGTCGTGCGATAAATAATTGTACACCCAAATTTATGCCTGGGCTACGGGTTTGTTCCTTTTCTGAGGATACTAGTCACCGGCAGATATTTTCCGGCACTCGCATCTCGGCCAGGAGCTTTGACGCGGGGTGCTATGGCGGGATCTCAGGTGCTGACCTTGAAACCAAGGACGAAATGCCATTGGTTTCTGGCGCGTCAGGTCAACAAGTATTCAATGATGAAAGAAGTGGACTCTGAGTTCAGCGGGGATGAGCTCTGCCCCGATGATTGGCGATGCGGACATTGCCGATAAATTGCGTTGTTGCCGCTTCCCAGGAGTAATTGAGTGCCAAGGAGCGCGCTGCCTCGCGTGAGCATGAGAGCGCGGCGAGGCAGGCGGTGGCCAGGTCCGCATCCACGACGCCGGCCGCCCTGTTTCCTCCAAGAATGTCCGCAGGGCCGGTAACCGGGTAGGCGGCGACCGGAACGCCGCTCGCCAATGCTTCCAGAATGGCGTTGCCGAAAGTGTCGGTCTTGGACGGGAAGACGAACACGTCCGCCTGCGAATAGGCATGCGCCAGTTCCTCGCCGAATTTCGCTCCCAGAAAATGGACGTCCGGATAGAGTGTCTGCAATTCCGCCCGCGCGGGGCCATCGCCGACCACAACTTTCGATCCCGGCAGGTCGAGGTCGAGGAAAGCGGGCAAGTTCTTTTCCAGCGCCACGCGACCTACAGTCATGAAAATCGGACGAGGCAGGTCGAAGGGCGCGTCGTCCTGGGGCTGCGGTCGAAATAGTGAGGAGTCGATGCCACGGCTCCAGGGCAGCAGGTTGCGGATGCCACGCTGCCTGAGTTCGTTTGCCAGACTTGGCGTCGCCACCATGCAGCCATGGCCCGCATTGTGAAACCATTTGACGAAGGCGTAGAGCCAGCTTTCCGGTATCGGCAGGCGAGCAGCGACATATTCGGGAAAGCGGGTATGATAGCTCGTGGAAAACGGCATACCGTTTCTCAGAGACCAGCGCCTTGCCGTGAGTCCCAGAGGCCCCTCGGTAGCAATGTGGATATAAGTCGGCCGGAGCGCTTCTATTTTGGCGGCAATCTTGCGATAGCTAGCGATCGAGAGCCGGATTTCCGGATAGGTCGGGCAGGGGATGTTGCGAAAGCCGTCCGGCGTGATCATCGACACCTCGACGCCCATGCGTGTCAGTTCCCGATTGGTGTTCTCGATGGAGCGAACCACACCGTTAACCTGCGGATGCCAGGCATCGCTGACGATGAGCAGCCGCTCGGGTATTGCGACAGGTGTCGCCGCCTGCGCCCAGGTGGTTTGATCGATGTCTGACAAGCGTTGCAACATGCCCAAAACAGTCCATCCGCACCACATCCTCATGATGACGGTGCCAGCGATTGCGGTGTTTCAAACATGATTCCCGCGCCCACTCTATTGTGGGGGGTGTCCATGATGGAAATATTACAGCTTACCTGACGGTTTTGAGCTTCTCGTGCGGGACGAGCGCGCCGTATTCCTGAATGACCTTTGCCGCGACCTTGGCCGCGAAGCCGGCGGCGGTAACCGCATCTCTGTGCTGCAGATAATGTGCCAGAAATGCGCCATTAAAACTGTCGCCGGCGCTGGTGGTGTCGATAACCTTGACGACCTTGACCGCCGGGACGAGCGTCTCCTGAACGCCGTCGCCAATGGTCGCGCCATCAGGGCCATTCTTGACGATGACCATCGCTGCTCCGTACTGCCGATAGCGGCGGATCGTGGCGGCAATCGAATCGTCACTGAAATGCGCGGCTTCATCATCGAAGCTCGGCATGACGAGCGTCGCTGCACGCGCTCCCTCGGCGATCATCGTATGCATCGCGTCCAGGCTGGACCAGAGGCGAGGGCGCAGATTGGGATCGAAGGCGACCAGCTTGCCGGCGGCTTTGGCACGGCGCAGCTCTGCGAGCAAGGTGAAGGCATCTTCGCGCGACAGGATCGCGAGTGTAATGCCCGAAAAATAAAGGACGTCGGAGGCCTCGATTGCGGCACGTAACGCATCGCCGTCGGTCGCAAGCTGGCGGGCGGCAGAGCTGTCTCGCCAATAGCTGAAGGAGCGTTCGCCGTCCTTCAGATTGATCATGTAGAGGCCGGGCGTCTTGCCGCGAAGGCGGCGGATGCTCTGCGTGCCGATGCCGGCCCTGCCCATGAAGGCGATCATCTCGTCGGACATGGCATCGTCGCCGAGCGCGGTGAAATAATCAATCGCCCAGTCCTCAGGCAGGCAGGCTCGGGCATACCAGGCGGTGTTGAAGGTGTCGCCGGCAAAGCCTTTGCGCAGGTGTCCGTCATCGGCCTGCGACAGTTCCACCATGCATTCGCCGATCGATAGAAAACGCCCGCCCAAGACTGCCTCCTGCATTTGCCTTGTTGCTGCATACGCGCAAGCAGCGGCCGGGGCAAGGTGGACGGCGGCAGCCGCCGTCCACTTTTGCTGGAGCTGATTTACGGCCGATCCATGTGATAGCAGGCAGCCGTCTGGCCTGGGCGCACCTGTTCCGTCGGCGGCATCTTCGTGCGGCAGCCGCCGTCCACTTTTGCTGGAGCTGATTTACGGCCGATCCATGTGATAGCAGGCAGCCGTCTGGCCTGGGCGCACCTGTTCCGTCGGCGGCATCTTCGTGCGGCAGACATCGGTCGCCTTCCAGCAGCGGGGCGAAAAGACGCAGCCCGGTGGCGGATTGAGCGGCGAGGGCGGATCGCCCTGCAGGCGGATGCGCTCGCGGCCACGCGCCAGTTTCGGGTCGGGGATCGGCGCGGCGGAGAACAGCGCCTGCGTATAGGGATGCGCCGGATGGTCGAAGACCGTCGCAGCCTCGCCCGCTTCGACCACCTTGCCGAGATAGAGCACCAGCACGTCGTCCGAGATCAGGCGCACGACCGAGAGATCGTGGCTGATGAAGATCAGGGTGAGGCCGAACTCCTTGCGCAGGCGGCGCAGAAGCGTGATGACCTGTCCCTGGATCGAGACGTCAAGAGCCGAGACCGGCTCGTCGCAGATGATAAGCTTCGGCCGGGTGATGACGGCGCGGGCAATGCCGATACGCTGCGCCTGTCCGCCCGAGAATTCGTGCGGGTAGCGGTTGATCATCTCCGGAACGAGGCCGACAGCCGCCATGATCTCTCGAACGCGATCCTGCCGCTGCGCGCGGCTCAGCTTCGGTTCGAAGACGGTCAGCGGCTCGGCGATGATGTCGCCGACGGTCATGCGCGGATCGAGCGAGGCGATCGGATCCTGGAAGATGATCTGCATATCGCGGCGGGCAGCGCGCATTTCCTCTTCGGTGAGATCGAGCAGGTTGCCGCCTTGCCAGAGGATGCGGCCCTTCTGCGCCTTGATCAGCCGCAGGATGGAGCGGCCGAGCGTGGACTTGCCGCAACCGGATTCGCCGACGATGCCAAGCGTGCGGCCGGTCTTCAGCTCGAAGCTGACATCGTTGACCGCAGTCAGGATCATCGGCGGCTTGAAGAGGGATTTCGACGGTAGTTCGAATTCGGTCGTCAGATGCTCGACCTTCAGAAGCGTTTGCTCAGCCATGGACGAGGCTCCGTTCCTGATCAACCGAAAGGGGGTGGAAGCAGGCCGCGCAACGGCGTGCCGCCAACGGATCGAGCGGTGGGGCCGCGTCCAGACAGTCGTCCTGCACATGGGCGCAGCGCGGCGAGAAGGAGCAGCCGCGCGGCAGATGCATCAGGTTCGGCGGCCGTCCGGGGATGACCGTGAGATCGTCGACATCCTGATCCGGCCGCGGGATCGCGGAGTGAAGCGCCGCCGTATAGGGATGAGCCGGATTTTCGAACAGCTCCTCCACCGGCGCTTCCTCGACGATGCGGCCGGCATACATGACGGCCACGCGGTCGGCGAGGCCGGCGACGACACCGAGGTCATGGGTGATCATGATGAGCGCCGTATGCATTTCCGCCGTCAGCTCATTGAAGAGATCGAGGATCTGCGCCTGGATCGTCACGTCGAGTGCGGTCGTCGGCTCATCGGCGATGAGGAGCTTCGGCTTGGTCAGCAGCGCCATGGCGATGACGATGCGCTGGCGCATGCCGCCCGAAAGTTCGTGCGGATAGAGGTTGAAGCGGCGTGTCGGATCAGGGATGCCGACCCGTTTCAGCATGTCGAGCGCTGCTGCCGAGGCGGCACGCGCCGAAAGCCCGCCATGGACTTCCAGCTGCTCCGTCAGCTGCCGCGAGATGCGCAGCGACGGGTTAAGCGCGGTCATCGGGTCCTGGAAGACCATGGCCATATCCTTGCCGCGCACATGGTCGAGCTCGCGAGGCTTCAAGGTCAGCAGATCCTTGCCGTCGAGCAGTGCCTGGCCGCTGGTGCGGCCGTTTTTGGCGAGCAAGCCCATCAGGCCGAGGAAGGTCTGGCTCTTGCCGGAGCCAGACTCGCCGACGACGGCGATACGTTCGCCGCGGCCGATCTTGAGGTTCATCTTCGAGACCGCGGCCACTTCGCCTTCAGGCGTGCGGAAGGTGATCGAATAGTCTTTGAGTTCGAGAAGTGTTTCTGTCATGTCAGCGATCCTTCGGATCGAATGCGTCGCGCAGACCGTCGCCGATGAAGAGCAGGCTCATCAGCAGCGCGACCAGGAAACCGGCCGGGAAGAACAGCAGCCAGGGCGTCGTCTCCATACCGGCGGAACCTTCGGCAATTAGGGTGCCGAGCGAAGTCAGCGGCTCCTGAACGCCGAAGCCGAGATAGGAGAGGAAGCTCTCCGTCGCGATGATTTCCGGGATGGTGAGCGTGGCGTAGATGACGACCGGGCCGACGAGGTTCGGCACGATGTGTTTCAGGATGATCTTGAACGATCGCTGCCCCGACGCGCGGGCGGCCTCGATGAATTCGCGCTGCTTGATCGACAGGGTCTGGCCGCGCACGATACGGGCCATGGTGAGCCATTCGAGTGCGCCGATCGCCGCAAACAGCAGATAGACGTTGCGGCCGAAGATCACCATCAGCAGAATGACGAAGAGGACGTAAGGCAGGGCGTACATGATATCGACGAAGCGCATCATGATCGCATCGACGCGACCACCGAAATAACCGGCAACGGCGCCGTAGAGCACGCCGATGATGACCGAGACGAGGGTGGCGACAAGGGCGACCGTCAGTGAGACGCGAGTGCCGTAGAGCGTGCGCGCTAGCAGATCGCGGCCGTTGCCGTCGGTGCCGAAATAGTGGCCGGCGGCGAAGTCCGGAGCGCCGCGGAACGACGTCCAGTCCGGATCCTCATAGTTGAAGGGCAGGAAATACGGGCCGAATATGGCGACCAGAACCAGCGCGGCCAGTATGACCAGCGAAAGTGCCGCCGCCTTGTTGCGCAGGAGACGACGCATCGCGTCGCCGGTGAGGGAACGCCCCTTGGGTGCGAGCCCCTCTGCCGAAAGCAATTCCGCTTCCAGCAATTCTCTCTTGGCGGAATTGAGGATCATCGCATTCTCACTTTCGGGTCGAGCCAGGCATAGGCGATGTCGACCAGCAGGTTGAGGACCACGATCAGGACCATGTAGAAAACGACCGTGCCGAGAACCATGCCATAATCGCGGTTGAGCGCTGCGCCGACGAAATAGCGGCCGACGCCGGGGAGCCCGAAGATGCTTTCCACCACCAGCGAGCCGGTGAGGAGGTAACTTGCCGCGGGTCCGAGATAGGAGACGACGGGCATCATGGCCGGCTTCAGCGCGTGGCGCATGATCGTCAGCCGCGGGCCGATACCCTTGGCCTTGGCGGTGCGAATGAAGTTCTGGCTCATCACTTCGATCATCGAGCCTCGCATCAGGCGAGAGATGCGAGCCGCGTGCGGCAGGGTCAGGACGATGATGGGCAGGATCAGGAACTTGATCGAGCCGTCGCCCCAGCCGCCGACCGGCAGCCAGCCGAGCGTATTGCCGAAGATGAGCTGAAGGATGGGGGCGATGAGGAAGCTTGGCATGACCAGGCCGATGAGGAGGCCGCCGCCCAGCCAGTAATCGGCTGCGCGGTTCTGATAGAGCGCCCCGAGACAGCCTATGAAGACGCCGACGACAGTCGCGAGCACGAAGGCGGAGCCGCCGATGGTCAACGTATAGGGGAAGCCGGACATGATCTGCTGGGTGACGGTGAAGTCCTGATTGGCGAAGGAGGGGCCAAGGTCGCCCTTCATGACATCGCCGACATAGATCAGGTATTGCTCAACCAGGGGCTTGTCGAGGTTGTAGTGAGCCGCGAGGTTGGCTTTGACTTCCGGCGGCAATGGCCTTTCGCCATCGAAGGGGCCGCCGGGAGCGAGGCGCAGAATGAAAAAACACACTGTCACGGCAATCCACAGAACGGGGATTGTCGACAGCAAACGACGGAGAGCGTAGCCAAACATGATCTTAGACGGCTCCCTCCCGGTTGTGTCCGGGAGGGAGCCTGTTCCCAATTATTCTTTAACCGACAGCCAGCGCGTACGGTGGATGTCCTGGATGTTGTCGACGAAGCCCTGGACCTTCGGGGCGACGATGTTCTGGGAAACGTAGTAGTAGATCGGGATTGCGGCGCTGTCGTCGAGGGCCAGCTGCTCGGCCTTCTTGTAGATCTCGGCGCGCTTCTTCAGATCGATCTCTTCATTGCCCTGCTTGATCAGAGCATCGTAGTCCTTGTTGCTCCAGCGGCCGTAGTTCATTTCGACGCCGGTGGACAGCAGGTTCAGGAAGTTGATCGGATCGTTGTAGTCGGCGAGCCAGCCGGCACGGCCAATCTGCACCTCGCCGCGCTGCATTTCATCGTAATGCACCTTGGTTTCGGTGTTGTAGAGCTCGATATCGACGCCGAGCGGCTTCCACATGGCGGCGATCGCAACGGCGATGCGCTTGTGGTTGTCGTTGGTGTTGTAGCGCAGCTGAGCCTTCAGCGGATGATCGGGACCGAAGCCGGCTTCCTTCAGGAGCTTCTTGGCTTCTTCGACCTTTTGCTTGTAGGGCTCGTCCTTCCAGCTGACATAGGCCGGCTCACCGTAATTGGCGGTACCCGGCGGTACCCAGGAATAGGATGGCAGTTCGCCGGTGCCGAGAATCTTCGGGCCGATGACCTCGCGGTTGACGGCCATGGAGAGAGCCTGGCGCACGCGCTTGTCGTTGAAGGGCGGCTTGGTAGAGTTCAGGACGTAGTAGTAGGTGCCAAGGAAGGGCACCACATGCGCCTGGCCGGGCAGGTTCTTCTGGATCCAGTCGAACTGGTCGGCCGGGAAGGAGGTCAGGATATCGAATTCGCCGGCGCGATAGCGCTTCAAGGCAGCGGCCTGATCTTCCAACGTGTAATAGTTGACGTTGTCGATCTTGATGTCCTTGGCGTCGTAATACTGGTCACTCTTGACCATGCTGACGTGCGAACCGGGCACCCATTCGGTGGGCTTGTACGGGCCGTTGGTGACGATGTTGCCGATCTTGACCCACTGGTCGCCCTTGGCTTCCACGACATGCTTCGGCAGCGGATAGGCCGTGTAGTGCATCAGGGCGTTGAGGAAGTAGGGTGTCGGGTTTTCAAGCGTGATTTCGAGCGTCTTGTCGTCGATCGCCTTGACGCCGAGCTGGGTCAGATCCTTGATCTCGCCCTTGTTGATCTTTTCCGCGTTCAGGATCGTGTACTGCAGATAGGCGTATTGCGCGGCGGTCTTCGGATCCATCAGGCGCTGGAAGGCAAAGACGAAGTCCTGAGCCGTCACCGGTTGGCCATCCGACCACTTAATGCCGTCGCGAAGCTTGAAGGTATAGACCTTCTGGTCGGGCGAAATGGTCCAGCTTGCAGCCTGGCCGGGAATTGGGTTGTCCTTGGGATCTTCGGTCACCAGCCCTTCGAAGATATCGCCGTCGATACGGTTTTCCCAATCGCCGGAAATTTTTTGCGGATCGAGCGAAGTCGGGTCGCCGCCGTTGTGGATATTGAGGGTCGCGGCATGCGCGGAAACGCTCAATATCGTGCTGACGAAAGCCGCAGCGATAAATTTTCTGGTGATATGCGCCATATGTTTTCCCACCTTTCTGGAGTTCTTGTCCTTGTTTTACAAGGGTGTTTTTGATCCGCAGGTGACCTGTACGTGCAGGTCAATGCGCGAAGTTATCGAAAGCGACGTCGCTTTCAAGTTAAAAAAAGTCGGGCATGCTTAGCGTGTGAACTTTCATATTCACAAAACTCTAAAATTGATACTGCGAATTTATCGCCCAGAGGTTGGGTTTGACAGCGTGGCCGATTGCGACTTGCCGCCTGCGCCCGAGTGTGCAAACTGGCAGGCCTTGTGCGATATCGAGGCGGTTTGATGAAATCGACGAATAAAGCGGCGGGAGCCGACTGGTGGCGCGGGGCCGTGATCTATCAAGTCTATCCGCGGTCGTTTCAGGACACGGATGCCAACGGGCTCGGCGATATCAAGGGGATAACCCGGCGCCTGCCTCATATTGCCACACTGGGAGTGGATGCGATCTGGCTGGCGCCGTTCTTCACCTCACCGATGGCCGATATGGGCTATGACGTCGCCGATTATTGTGATGTCGATCCGATTTTCGGCACGCTTGCCGATTTCGACGAGATGATGACGGCAGCACACGACCTCGGGCTGAAGGTCATTATCGACCAGGTTATCTCGCACACGTCGGACCGGCATCCCTGGTTCGTCGAAAGCCGCGCAAGCCACGACAATCCCAAGGCGGACTGGTATGTCTGGGCCGATCCGAAGCCGGATGGCACTGCGCCGAACAACTGGCTGTCGATTTTCGGCGGGCCGGGTTGGGAGTGGGACGGCGTGCGCCGGCAATATTACCAGCACAATTTTCTCACCTCGCAGCCGGACCTGAACTTCCACAATCTTGAGGTCCAGGATGCTGTGCTCTCGGCCGTCAAATTCTGGCTTGATCGCGGCGTGGACGGTTTTCGTCTGGATACGGTCAACTACTATTTCTGCGACAAGAAGCTTCGCGACAATCCGCCGGCGCTCGTCGCAACCGGCGGGCTCGATGCCCCTGAGAGCAACCCTTACGGGATGCAGAACCATCTCTACGACAAGACGCAACCGGAGAATATCAGCTTCCTGCGGCGGTTCCGGGCATTGCTCGACCAATATGAGGATCGCGCGACCGTCGGCGAAGTGGGGGATGGTGCGCGCTCGCTGCAGACCGTGGCCGCCTATACCAGCGGCGGCGACAAGCTGCATATGTGCTACACATTCGACCTTTTGGGGCCTGATTTCACGCCGGCGCATTTCCGCCGTTGCGTCAGCGATTTTCAGGACAATGTCGTTGATGGCTGGGTCTGCTGGGCCTTTTCCAACCACGATGTCCAGCGGCATGTCAGCCGCTTTGCCAAAACGGAGGAGGAGCAGCCGCGCGTTGCAAAGCTCGCGATTTCGCTGCTTTCCACATTGCGCGGTTCGATCTGCCTCTATCAGGGCGAAGAACTCGGTCTGCCTGAGGCGGAGTTAGCCTTCGAGGATCTGCGCGATCCCTACGGAATTCGCTTCTGGCCGGCCTTCAAGGGGCGTGACGGATGCCGCACGCCGATGCCCTGGGAAGCGGGCCGTGCTCATGCCGGCTTTACGACGGCCGACAAGTCATGGCTGCCGGTTCCCTACCAGCATGCGTCCCTTGCGGTGGACAAGCAGGAAGCGGATGCGGATTCCGTCCTGCATCACTATCGGCAGACGCTTGCCTTCCGTGCCGAGCATGCGGTCCTGCGCGATGGCGACATGACCTTCCTTGACACGGAGGAAGGCGTTCTCGCCTTCACGCGCTCCAAGGGCGATGAGACGCTGCTGTTCGTCTTCAATCTCTCCCGCAAGCCGGTGAAGGTCGCAGTTCCCAAGGATATCAAGCTCGGCAAGACGATCGCCATGCCGGGGTTTGGCACAGCGGATGCCGGAGCGACGGTGGCGCTTGCCGCACTGGACGTCTATTGCGGTCGGGTCGAATAATCGAAGTTGGCCGAAGGCCTATTGTTTGACAGGGACCAAGGCGCCGGCGGGTTCGCCGTTTACCGATAGAATCTGCGCGGCACCTCTAAGGGCCGTGCGGAACGCATCGTCGAAACTCACGCCTCGCACCTGCCATGCCACGTCATGCGGTTCAATACCGCTTTGCTGATCGCTTAGCGTCCATGTCGCGACCCAGCCTAGGGCGCTCTCATTCCACTCCAAATCGCCTGATAAGGGAATGGCGCCCGCTGTCGAACCGGCTTGGAACTTTCCCTCAGCAGGGAAAACGACGTCGACGCCGGTGAGATCGGACGCTGCCGTGAATGCTTCGCGCATGGCCAAATCGCGACCGCTCTCGGCTGTTACCTGATAGCTCAAGTCACCACGACGGACAGTCAACAGGATTTCGAGCACCGGCCGTTTGGCGAGCCAAGGGCGGGTGCCTAGCCTCTCGAGCAGATCGTCGATGCGTTCCTTGCGAAAGCGGCATGTGAGGTCGAAGGGTCGGTCGTGGGTGCCTTGCTCATCATGGATAGGACGGCCCGCGAGCTTGTCGCGATACGTGAATTCCTCGACGTAGTCGGCCGCATGCTCGCGAGCGGTCCGCATGAGAGGGCCGTCAGCCAATCGCGAATTGCCGGAAACGCGGGGCAGAACCTTATCCAGACAATCGGTAAAGCCCTTGGCTCGATTTTCCGGTCCCTGGCCGGTAACGACACAGACGCTCGTGTAGACATCGTCAGGCATGAAGGCTTGGGCCTGAGATGCAGGAAGAGACGCGGTCAACAGCAGTGCAAGTAGCTGCCAACTCGTCGCATAAGCGAGATTTCGCACCATTCCCTCCCTGCGGCGTCCGAGCAGGAAAGCACACAGGATAATCCAGGTGGGGGGATCGAAACAAGGACGGACGATTGCCGCCGTCAGCCGATCAGCATAAACTTGTCGACATCGACCAGGCCCTTGTCCGATATCTTCAGATGCGGAATGACGGGCAGGGGCAGGAAGGCGAGCTGGAGGAAGGGTTCTTCCAGCGTTGCGCCGAGGGCATAGGCCGCCTGGCGCAGATGATGCAGCGTGTCGCGCACGCTTTCATAAGGCTCGAGGCTCATCAGGCCGGCGACGGGCAAGGCGATTTCACCAGTCACGACGCCATCCTCGACGACGACGAAGCCGCCATTGATGTCACTGAGGCGGTTGGCGGCCAGCGCCATGTCATCCTCGTTGACGCCGACGACGCAGATATTGTGGCTGTCATGGCCGACGGTCGAGGCGATCGCGCCCTTCTTCAGCCCAAAACCCTGGACGAAGCCGTTGGCATGGTTGCCGTTCTTGCCGTGCCGCTCGATGACGGCGACCTTGATGATATCGTTGCCGAGGTCGATAGCGGTCTGGTTGCCTTTGGTCGGCAGGCGATAGCGGCGATGTTGGGTGATGATCTTGCCAGGCGTCACGCCAATGACGGAGCTCTCGCCTTCTGCTACCGGCACACCGAAATCGGCGGCATTGATCGGGCGGGCCTTGACGCTGTCGAGACCGACCGGCTCGACCGAACCGCGGGTCGCAAAGAGTTCGGCGGTAACGCGGCGGCCTGCGGAGAAGACAATCTCGGCCTTGCAGTTTTCCAGGCTATCGACAACCACGAGATCGGCGCGCCAGCCGGGCGCCACGAGACCGCGATCCCGAAGGCCAAAGGCGCGGGCTGCGGAGATCGAGGAGGCGCGGTAGATCGCCAGCGGCTCGACGCCATGGGCGATCGCCGTGCGGATCATGTAATCGAGATGGCCCTGTTCGGCGATGTCGAGCGGATTTCGGTCGTCCGTGCAGAGCGCCAGATGAGGGGACAGCCGTTCCGTGATGATCGGCATCAGCGCGTGCAGATCCTTGGAGACGGAGCCCTCGCGCACGAGGATATGCATGCCTTTGCGGATCTTTTCCAGCGCCTCCTCTGATGTCGTCGATTCGTGTTCGGTACGGATACCCGCCGAGAGATAGCCGTTGAGATCATTGCCGCGCAAAAGCGGCGCGTGGCCATCGATATGGCCGCCCTGGAAGGCCTCGAGCTTCGCCATGCAGACCGGATCCTTATGGATCACGCCGGGAAAGTTCATGAATTCTGCAAGGCCGATGACCTTGGGATGATTGCGGAAGGGCAGGAGCTTCTCGATCGGCAGGTCAGCGCCGGAAGTTTCCAGATGCGTCGCCGGTACGCAGGAGGAAAGCTGGACGCGGATATCGATGATGGTTTCCAGCGAACAGTCGAGAAAGTAGCGGATGCCGTCCGTGCCGAGCACATTAGCGATCTCATGCGGATCACAGATGACCGTCGTGACGCCATAGGGCAGAACGCAGCGGTCGAATTCGAGCGGGGTCACCAGCGAGGATTCGATATGAAGATGGGTATCGATGAAGCCCGGAACGACGATCCGGCCGGCAATATCGATGTCTTCACGCCCCTGGTAATCGCCGCAGATGCCGACGATGCGATCGCCGCAAATGGCGATGTCCGAAGCAACCAGCTCTCCCGTCACCAGATCGAAGAAGCGACCGTTTTTCAGCACGATATCGGCGGGCTCCCGGCCGACGCCTTGGTCGATATAGCGTTCGAGTTTGGTAGTCATTTCGTCCCCCGCATATGGATCGCCCCTCATGCCGGCTCTCTTGCTCATACAAGAGGAGGCGTGAGGGGCGGAGATTGTTTGAGCTTATGCCTCAGATATTATTCTGCAAGATCTCTCTCAGCTTGCCGAACAGCTCGTCGATGTGATGTTTCTCGATGATCAGCGGCGGCGACAGCGCGATGATGTCGCCGGTGGTGCGGATCAGGAGGCCCTTTTCATAGGCCTTTAGGAAGGCGGTGAAGGCGCGTTTGGTGGGTTCACCGGCGATGGGATCGAGCTCGATGGCGCCGATCAGGCCGGTGTTTCTAATGTCGATGACGTTCGGGCAATCTTTCAGGGAGTGCAGAGCGTCGGCCCAGTAGTCGGAGAGTTCGGCTGCGCGCGTGAGCAGGCCTTCTTCCTTGTAGGTGTCCAGCGTCGCCAATGCAGCGGCCGAGGCGATCGGGTTGCCGGAATAGGTGTAGCCATGGAAGAACTCGATCATGTGCTCGGGTCCCTGCATGAAGGCGTCGTGAATCTCCGAGGTGACGAAGACCGCGCCCATCGGAATGACGCCGTTGGTCAGGCCCTTGGCTGTCGTGATGATATCCGGCTTCACATCATAATATTGGGCGGCAAAGGGGGTGCCGAGACGGCCGAAGCCGGTGATGACTTCGTCGAAGATCAGCAGGATGCCGTGCTTGGTGCAGATTTCGCGCAGTTTCTGCAGATAGCCCTTCGGCGGGATGAGCACACCGGTGGAGCCGGCGACCGGCTCGACGATGACGGCCGCGATCGTCGAGGCGTCATGCAGAGTGACGATACGCTCCAGTTCGCTGGCAATATCGCCGCCATGCTCTGGCTCGCCGCGCGTGAAGGCGTTCTTGCCGGGCACATGGGTGTGCGGCATGTGGTCGACGCCGGTCAGCAGCGTGCCGAACATCTTGCGGTTGGTGACGATGCCGCCGACGGAGATGCCGCCGAAATTGACACCGTGATAGCCGCGCTCGCGGCCGATGAGGCGGAAGCGCGAGCCATTGCCCTTCACGCGGTGATAGGCGAGAGCGACCTTGAGCGCGGTTTCGACCGATTCCGAACCGGAGTTGGTGTAAAGAACGTGGTCCATACCCTCAGGGGCAATATCGACCAGCCGGTTCGCCAGCTCGAAAGCCTTAGGGTGGCCGAGCTGGAAGGCAGGTGCGTAGTCGAGTTCGCCTGCCTGCTGGCGGATGGCCTCGGTGATCTTCGGACGGCAGTGCCCGGCGTTTACGCACCACAGGCCCGCAGTTCCATCCAGCACCTGCCGACCGTCATGGGTGGTGTAATACATATCCTTGGCGCTGACGAAGAGGCGCGGTTCCTTCTTGAACTGGCGGTTGGCCGTAAACGGCATCCAGAAGGCGCGCAAATCGTTGGGGGCGGCATTCAAACGGTCCGACATGCTGTTCTCCAATGGCCAATTCCGGGGGCCATTTCCCGGCTACGGCCTACGCCGCGCTATTATATTTACTGCTTGGTCAAATTATCAGCCGCCTTTTTGGCGTCAAGGCAAAGATGACGGTGAGGGCGACAGGTTGAGCGTCGAAGAATGCGTGTCGACATGTCGGAGAGGAAAACGGGCCGCGAAGCACCGTGAGGTAGTCTCAATATGAAAAAACTGGCAAATCCAAGGATTTGCCAGTTAAAGCAGTAAAACACCTGGTAATGAAAGCAAGTCGATCTTTCGAGATTTAAATTGTCCCAAAAGATCATACGTCGACAGGCCGGGAGCTATCTTAGCTCTTAGGCAGCCGATCTACTTTTTTCCGGCTCGCAATAAATGTCTTCCAGCGTTTCGAGAACACGGATCACGGATTCCGATGTGCTGGAGTAGTAAATAGTTTGAGCATCACGACGCGTCTTGACCAGCTTTTGGGCACGAAGCTTCGAAAGATGCTGGGAAAGTGCTGATTGGCTCAGTCCGACCTGATTGGCAAGAACGCCAACTGGAACTTCGCCTTTAACGAGACTGCAAAGGATCAAAAGACGCTTCGGGTTCGCCATTGCTGATAATAATGCTGCCGCAACATTAGAGTGTTCGGCCAAATCTCTTGTCTTCATCTTTTAAACTTCCCAATGCGGAGCGTACATCAGAAACTGTGCTATTTCCAACCCGGTCCTTACCGATATCTAACAATACCAAGACCAGTCGAAGATTGTATATACCTAAATTTAAGGTATCGAGTATGCTGTTTTAGATATGTACGTATGATGCTCCGGCGATGATGCAAGCGTCCCTAACGTCCGATCTAGGGGCTCGATTAGACCAAAATAGGTCGATTTTTATCGTTTCGGAGCAGCAAATATGCCAAATTTGGTCACCGGAGATTTGCAACCCGCCAATATCAGCCATTTCTACTTCGAGCTGTCTGACTACTAATTCTCGCACTATTGTATGATTTATTGCCGGCGCGCTTTGTTTTCGGTTTAAAGCATCATTAGGTCCTGTGAGGACAAGATATAAGCCCTTCCGAAGCCGCCGTTCAGGCTGGCATCGAGAGGAACGAGGCGGAAGAAGCAGAAGTCCGGAAAGTCGATATAGAGCTTGGATTTCGGATGGCGATCGAGAAAAAGCGTTCGGATGCGATCGTGCGCTTGGCTTTGCCGATCGATGCGCTCCGCGCTGCAGCGTAGGGTCAGGCGAGGATGGGCGAGAGGATCGCCCTTGCCAGGCTCGCCGAAGAGCGCCGAAGCGCGGCTGTCCTTCATCAAAGCCTTGGTATGTGAGGAGAGGCCGGAGACCAGGATGACTGGAGCGCCATCGGCATCCATGGCAGTCAGGACGCGGCTGACGGAGGGAAAGCCGGTGTCGGGATCGATGACGGCCAAGGCTGCGTGTGAGGCAGTGCGCATGAGGTCGCGCGCTTGAATGCGCGCATCCTCATCCGTTTCCCTCAGCACCGATGGCTTGTCGTTCATTCCCTGCTCCATGAATTGAGGAGCAGTCGCGAACGACTACTCCTTTCGCCGGTGGCTGGTTAGGCCCGACACCACGTCTTGCGCGGAGATCGTTCCGATAATCGTGCCATTGTCAACAACGCCGATATTGCCCGGCTGGCGCGTCAAGGCGTCGAGGATATCGATGAGCGGTGTCGCGGCGGTTGCCGTCGCGGTGACGGAACCTGCATTGGCTGAATGTCCGACGCCCTGCTGCATGACATCCCGCGCCGTCAGCATGCTGATCGGGTTCATGTGCTGCACGAAGTCGGCAACATATTGGTCGGCAGGGTTCTTAACGATCTCCTGCGGCGTTCCGCACTGAATGATATGGCCGCTTTCCATGATGGCGATGCGGTTGCCGATGCGGAATGCCTCGTCCAGATCGTGGCTGACGAACAGGATCGTGCGCTTCAGGCGGCGCTGGAATTCCAGGAGTTCGTCCTGCAGGCGGGTGCGGATCAGCGGGTCGAGCGCGGAGAACGGCTCATCCATGAGCAGGATCGGCGCTCCGGTTGCAAAGGCACGGGCGAGACCGACGCGCTGCTGCATGCCGCCCGAAAGTTCATTGACCTTGCGATTGGCCCATTGCGTGAGGTTGACGAGCTGTAGCTGCTCGTCGACCCGCTTCTTGCGCTCGGCATCCGGCACGCCGGCAAGCTCGAGCCCGAAGCCGACATTGTCGGCGACCGTCCGCCATGGCAGCAGGGCGAACTGCTGGAAGACCATGGAGACGGTGTGCATGCGCAGGTCACGCAGCGCCTTGGGGCTGCAGGTGTAGGGGTTGATCGGGCCGGTCTTTGTGTTGACGACGACCTCGCCACGCACCACAGGCGCAAGTCCGTTGACGGCGCGCAACAGCGTCGATTTGCCGGAGCCGGACAGACCCATGAGCACGAGAATTTCGCCCTCTTCGATTTGCAGTGAGGCATTGGCTACACCGAGCACCATGCCGGTGGATTTACCGATCTCGTCGCGCGACTTGCCTCCGTCGACGAGTTTCAGGGCGGCATCTGGACGATCGCCGAAGATGATGCTGACATTTTTGAAATCGACGGCGACGGTCATGAGTGGTCTCCTTCGCCGGGCGCGCGGAACATACGGTCGAGAATGATCGCCAGGATGACGATGCAGGCGCCGGAATCGAAGCTCTTGGCGACGTTGACGCTATTCAGTGCGCGCAGCACGGGCACGCCGAGCCCGGGGGCGCCGACGAGTGCCGCGATCGAGACCATCGAGAGTGACAGCATGATGGTCTGCGTCAGGCCAGCCATAATCTGCGGCGTGGCAAAGGGCAGCTCGACCTTGCGCAGAACCTGGCGAGGCGTCGCACCGAAGGATTCAGCGGCCTCCACGAGCGAAGGGGGAGTGGAAATGATGCCGAGGCGAGTCATGCGGATCGGTGCGGGAAGAGCAAAGACGACTGTGGCAACCAGGCCCGGGACCATGCCGAGACCGAGCAGGATCATTGCCGGCACCAGATACACGAAGGTCGGGATGGTCTGCATCAGATCGAGTATCGGCCGCATGATGGAGTAAAGCCAGGGACGGCGTGCTGCCGCGATGCCGAGGGGCACGCCCACCAGCATGCATACGAAGGTGGAGGCCAATACCAGTGCCAGCGTCTCAGTCGTCTCTTTCCAATAGCCCTGGTTGATGGTGATCAGCAGGCCGATCAGGGTGAGGACCGTGATGGTGACGCTCCGGCGCATCCAATAGGCAATTGCCGTGAAGGCGACGACGACGATCAGCGGATGCGGTGCCTGCAAAAGGAACAGCAGCCCTTTGATTCCGTGCGCGACCAAGAAGGAAAGGCCGTCGAAGAACCATGTGACATTGCTCGTCAGCCAATCGACGACGGCTTTGGCCCACGGCCCGATGGGGATGCGGTAATCGGTTAACCAGTTCACATCTTTGCCCACGATTGGGGGCGGCGTTTCCGATGGTTGCGTATGATGCCGGAGGTGCCGCCGTAGAATAACGGTCTGTCACGCCAGGCGGACCATTGTCCGAGTGATGGCGGGACGCGAAAGCAAGCAGTCCGCTCAAGGAAGAGAAAGGGGCGGTTTGGCCGCCCCTCCATCCATCCTCGTATTACAGGCCGAGCTTGGCCTTGACCGCCGCCAGGCCGTCGCCGCCATCCTTGGTGGTGACGCCGGCAAGCCAGGGCGTGACCGCCGACGGATTGGCCTTCAGCCATTCGGTGGCAGCCGCTTCCGGCTCCTTGCTGTCGTTCAGGATCTTGCCCATGATTTCGTTTTCCATCGGCAGCGAGAAGACGAGATTCTTGACGAAGGCGCCGACGTTCGGGCATTCCTGCAGGTAGCCGGCCCGGACGTTGGTATAGACCGTCGCACCACCGAAGTTCGGTCCGAACACGTCATCACCGCCGGTGAGATAGGTCATCTTGTAGGTGGTGTTCATCGGATGCGGCGCCCAGCCGAGGAAGATGATCGGCTTGCCTTCCTTGTCGGCACGGGACACCTGCGCCAGCATGCCCTGCTCGGAGGACTCGACCACTTCGAAGCCCTTGAGGCCGAAGGTGTTCTTGTCGACCATGTCGATCACCAGACGGTTGCCGTCGTTGCCCGGCTCGATGCCGTAAATTTTGCCGTCGAGATCGTCCTTATGAGCGGCGATATCCTTGAAGTCCTTGATGCCGAGGGCGGCACCCTTTTCGTTGGTCGCGAGCGTGTACTTGGCGCCTTCCAGGTTGGCGCGCACGGTTTCGACCGACTTGTCTGCGGCGAAAGGCTTGATGTTCTCGGCCATGGAGGGCATCCAGTTGCCGAGGAAGACGTCGATGTCCTTGTTCTTCAGGGACTGGTAGGTCACCGGGACAGCGAGCACCTTGACGTCCGTGTCGTAGCCGAGTGCCTTCAGAAGAACGGAGGCGGTTGCCGTGGTGGAGGTGATATCGGTCCAGCCCACATCGGCAAAATGTACGGTGCCACAGCTTGCCGGTTCGGCTGCGGAGGCTGTGGTGGCTCCCAATGTCAATGCGGAGAGAGTTGAAGCGAAAGCGAATGCAGTAAGGGTCATTTTTATCATTGCGTGACTCCCAGTCTAACGTTCCCAAGCAACCATCAATAACTGACATTTTCAAGCGACCACAGTGTATTTGCGGCGGTTTGAGGGGGCTGAATGCGACGCCCGCCTTTTTCTGTCCGCCGCTGGCCAAGGCTTTTGGCCCTTCGGCGAAACACGCCTGAATCCTGTGGTTTTCGCCGAGACTATCTTTCCTTATTGTCGCGCAGCTCCCATGAAGCATTCAAGGAGAATGTCATGGCCAAGCTCTACTTCCATTATTCGACGATGAATGCCGGCAAATCGACCATGCTGCTGCAGGCCGCCTATAATTATCAGGAGCGCGGCATGCGCACCGCGGCCTTCATCGCAGCTCTCGACGATCGCGCCGGGCGTGGCACGATCGCTTCGCGCATCGGACTGACGATGGATGCCCTGCCGTTCGAAACCAGCGACGATCTCTATGCGATGGTCGATGAAATGCATGCAAAGGAGCCGCTTGCCTGCGTCTTCGTCGATGAGGCCCAATTTCTGACGCGCGAGCAGGTCTGGCAGCTTGCCCATATCGTCGACCGCCTCGAGCTTCCGGTCATGACCTACGGGCTGCGCACGGATTTCCATGGACATCTTTTTCCGGGATCGCAGGAGCTGCTGACCATCGCCGACGAATTGCGTGAGGTGCGCACCATTTGCCATTGTGGGCGCAAGGCGACGATGGTGGTGCGCTTGGACGCTGCCGGCAATGTCGTCCGCGAAGGCGCGCAGATCGAGATCGGCGGCAGCGACAAATATGTTTCGCTCTGCCGTCGTCATTGGGAAGAGGCGATTACCTGCGAGTGAAGCAGCCGCTCGTGCAGGCTTTCGATGGCGGTTCTGACTATTTTCGGCACGATAATTGCGTATCGAAGTCGAGGCTGACGGGGAGAGACAATGAAACTGCAATGTCTGGCGTCGGCGGTCATCCTGTTTGCTTCGGCTTCCTTTGTGCTCGCGGATGGCGATGCGGCCGCCGGTGCCGTCGTTTTCAAGAGATGCGGGGCATGTCACACGGCGACCGGCCCTGATAATCGCGTCGGTCCCTCGCTGATAGGGATCGTCGGGCGAGCCGTCGCAAGCAAGCCGGATTACGCCTACTCGCCGGCGATGAGGGCGTTCGGGGCTGATGGCAAGGTCTGGGATGAGGCGTTGCTGCGGAAATATCTGCCTGCGCCGCAATTCCTCGTCAAAGGCACCCGGATGGCGTTTCCAGGCCTGAAAAGCGACAAGGATCTCGACAATCTTATCGCCTATCTGAAGAACCCGGCCGCTGCTCAGTAGCTTCCAAGCATTTCCTTCGCCTCCGGAAGCAGCTAGTCTTGCGCCAAAGGTAGGGGAGGGAATGTTTTCATGCTCAGGCCTCATTCCTTCGATGGCACGCTCGACAGGGCGCGCACGACGCTCGAAGACGCTATGAATGACGCGAATTCGGCAGTAGCGACGCTCGCCCGCCACGCCAGGGACAGCGAGCACGCCGCAGCCGTTAATTTTCCCGTCGAAGAGGCATTTGTTCGCGAAGCGGTCGAATTACTCGACCGTTGGAAATCAGTCGCCCTGTCGCTCGTCAAAGAGCTGGATCATGCGACCGATGAGGCTGATCTGCAGCATCGACGATTGTTCAATGAGAGGATCGGCCTTGAAAATGCAGGCTTGCTCAGCCGGGTGCTTGCACGCAGACCCATGGGGCCGGCTGAGATCATCGTCAATGTCGACGCGACCCTTGCGGTATCGGCTGAACTCGATCTTCTTTTCAAGCAGGCGAGACCCGTATTCTCCCGGTGCTTTCGTGAATGCGAACTTCAACTCGAAGGCGTGATCGAGAGGCGCAGGAAGCTCGATTTCGAGATAGAAGAGGTGCAGCGCCGGGCCGACGTCCTGGCGGAAAAGCTCATGTATCAGAGGCGCAACCGCCCATCTTCACGCCATGCCGATCTGCAGTCCGAACTCGAAGCGGACTATCGCGCTCTGGTGACCGAGCAGGATGACATTCGGCGGCAAGAACAGGTGCTTCAATCCCGCCGTACCGTGCGGCAGCGCCTCACAGACATTTACGAAGGGCTGGCGGCTGCCCTGAACAATCAGATCGCCGCCATCGGCGCGATGGCGGCCAAGCTGAGCGTCGATATCGAGCAGCGGATCGCCCTCCTCAAGGCATTGGCGTCAGAAGTGGAGCCGGCATCGATTAGGGTTTCGCGAACGGGAGCGGTCGAGAGCCTGATCCAGGCCTTCGAGGCAAATGTGCTGGCGGGGCATGATCTTGCCGTGCGTAAGGCTCATGTCGATGCTGTCTTCAAACGACGGTTGGAGCCTCATCCGCTGCATGCATCCTCAGATCCGGGGGAAGTGGCGGCAGAGACGCAACCTGAGGGTTGATTGCTGTCCGTCACGGAAAATTCCGTTCGGACGGTTGTTGTTTTTCCCAAGAACACATATCTGCTGGAACGCGAGTGGCGATAAGGACTTAATGATCCGAGGACCGCGGCGATTTTCGCGGCGTCCATTGCGCAGGTTGGTGTGGTGCGTCCTTCGCGTGTCGGCAGGATGCGCGGTAGGGTTTAGGAGGCGTGTCCATGCTTGACTCGATCACGGCGTTCTTCAAGCGGATCTGGGCCGCTATCGCACGCTGGCTGGGGCTGGTTTTCGTTGGGCTAAGCTGGCCATTTCTCGCCGCTCATGGCTGGTATCGGCAGCGCAACTGGCTGATCAAGCTGCCGCTTGCTGCCTTCGTGGCGCTGATGGCGCTGCTTTATGTCTATTTCGTTTGGCAAACGCAGGTCTGGACCGGGTTCAATCCGGCCTATCCGGACGTCTACAAATTCTCCGAGCGCAAATATTCCGCCGGACAGGAGTTGCCTGCGACGGACGGTCAGCAGGCGGCTGCAACAGCACCTAAGACCTGCCAAACCTCGGCTGTCGTCGACGTTGCCACCGATCTGATCGATTTCAACGTCAACCAGAATGCCTGGATTTCCTCGATGCTGCTTTACAAGCTCGGCTTCTTCGGCATTTCATGGGATGACACGCCCTTCCTCGACAACAAGGCTTCCTTCCAGCGGGGCATCAATTCGGTCGTTCGCCGCACCTCGGCGGAGTTGGTCGATACGCTCGGC
Source organism: Martinezella sp. CNPSo 3957 (assembly GCF_057784395.1). NCBI lineage: Bacteria > Pseudomonadati > Pseudomonadota > Alphaproteobacteria > Hyphomicrobiales > Rhizobiaceae > Martinezella > Martinezella sp. CNPSo 3957. The sequence continues at coordinate 6,965 of NZ_JBXSOU010000018.1, read as the reverse complement.
CGCGTGCGTGGAACATCCGGCATCAACAGCGATCTGCAGAAGGCGCGCGGCAACCTGCAGTTCGACGAGTCGAGCTGGTATTTCGGCCTGCATCCCTTCGGACCGAAAACCCCGAGCCCAAGCTATTATCGCGCTGCGATGAGCAATCTGCGCAGCTTCAATGGTGACCTCGGCAACTGCAAGGCGATTTTTGACGGGCGTGCCGACAATCTTCTGCAGTTCGTCGACCACATTGCCAACGATCTCGGCAGCACGGCGGATATATTGGCCAAGAGGGCGGGGGATCACAGCTATGGCTGGCTGGATATGCGGGCTGACGATCGCTTCTGGTTTGCTTATGGGCAGCTTTACGCGAGCTATGGTATCCTGATGGCCGCCCGCTCGGATTTCCAGCAGGTGATCGCCGAACGCAATGTCGCCACGCTCTGGGCCGATGTCACGACGCAGCTGCAGACGGCTTTGCGCATTCAACCTTTCATCATTTCCAATGGGCCTGAAGACAGCTCCTTCATGCCGAGCCATCTTGCAACCATGGGCTTCCATATTCTGCGGGTGCGCTCGAGCCTCGTGGAAATCCGCACGGTCCTGGGCGGTCGCTAACGGGGCCGGCTGCCGGGTTCAATTTAGAGAGCACTTGAAGGAGAGTTCAGCGAGAGCAGTTCCAGCAAAAGTGTGAAGCAGTCTTGCGTCCGGAACCGCGTAAAACAAGAAGATAGCGCGTTTTCGTGATTCGAAGAAAAGCTCTAGCTGATCAGCTTTAGGCGGATGGCTTTTGCGACGAGTTGGGTACGGTTGACACAATCGAGCTTCTTGATCGCGTTCATCATATAGGCGTTGACCGTATGATCGGAGAGCGAAAGAATCTGGCCGATCTCGATCGAGGTCTTGCCTTGGGCCGTCCAGCGGACCACTTCCAGCTCGCGTGCCGAAAGCGAATGCGGCGCGGCACCACCGTTGCGCTTGAGGCAGTTATAGGAATCGAGCGCCTGCAGCATGATCAAGGTGAGTTCGTTGATTTCACTCTGGCCGAGGCTGTTGCGATTGCCCATGAACCAGAAAACGAGGCGCTGGCCATCCGGAGCATTGACCGGGATTACGACGCTCATCGGACAATTGTAGCTAATCAGGAGTGCTCGAAGCTCGCCCGGCACATCGGCGTCAGGTTCGGCATCTTTTTCCAGCAGATGCCACGCGCGCGGCATCACTGAATCACGCGTGCGCAGCAGCATGGGGCAGCGGCGAACCAGATGATGTCGATCGAACTCACGCACGAACTGTGCAGGCACCGTCCCCTCGATAAGCAGCGGCGTCATCATCGTATCATCGGGAACCGGCGCGTTCATCAGGGCCACGTGGCTGAAACCAAAAGCCGATCCCGTCCGTTCCAGGCCCATTGCAAACGCCGCCTGTGTCCGAGCGGCAGCCAACTCGGCAGAAAGCAGCAATTGTCTCTCGGCGGTAATGATATAGGACATATGAGTTAAGGTGTCCGCGGCGTGGTATCGGTATCAAATACTCGATTTATGAGTGAATGCTAGACGCAAAAATACCACACGGCCAGAAATAATTTTCATTTTCATATATTTTAATATTTAAACATACAATTCCCCCAGGCTTCGCCCAAAATGGGCGATAAGTGCCCGCGACCACCCTTTGGTTGGCCGGATCCCGACGCGATCATACATTTGACGTCATCGCTGGGACGATCGAAGAGGTCTCGTGACGCTTCCCTACTATGTCAAAATTAAGCCTGAAACCGAGGTTTTGAACTGGGTTCTGCGCTTTGGGCGGCGCATTCAGGAATGCCTGTTTTGTACCGTTCGCAGTTTATCGCCCACGGCATAAGCTGGCATGAAATCTCACGCTTTTGAGTGCGCCGGCAGCCAATTTTTGGAAACGTACTTCTTTGCACGCGAGGCTTTCCGTGAAGGCGGCCATGAGTTTTATTCAAATGATGCGTCGCCGTGTCAGTGCGCCTTGCGGAGGCCTAAAGCGGTTGCTATCGGTCTTGCCAAGGTAATCGCTTGCAGGCGTATAGCTTATGAATTTTCGCTTCTTTCCGCAGCTTGGGGCGCGCTGTTGTCAAACGCTGTTGTGGTTCGTCACCGGCGTTTCGCTTTTTCTGGTTTCGCCTATGCTGGCCGAAGCTGCCGGCGCTGTCGCTGGCGCGCCGATGGAGTTTTTGCTCGTTCACGGTGAGATGGGCCAATGCCGAGCCGATAGCACTTGCCCGGACTGGGTCTCCGCCGAAGGGCAGATCATGGCGGATACGCCGCGGAAGCTGCAGAAAGTCCTGAAGCAGGTGGGCAACCGTAAACTGCCCATCGTCGTCAGTTCGCCGGGGGGCGATGTCAAGGCAGCGATGGAGATGGCTCGCATCATTCGCAAGCAAAAGCTTTCGATCGCAGTCGGCCGTACCCGCTCGCGGGCGTGCCCCTATGCCGAGCCGATCTGCTCGGCTGCTTTTGCCAAGGACGGCTCGATCACAGGTCAGCCATTTTCCGACGGCGCAATCTGCTTTTCGGCCTGCCCGCTGTTTTTTGCAGGCGGCGTTCAGCGCGTTTCCAGTCCCTTCGCGCTGCTGGGCGTTCATCAGATCACCACCACCTATAGCGAAGTGCGCGTCCAGTACCGCACCGAATATGAGATGGTGGACGGCAGGCGCAAGATCATCTCCAAGAAGGAAATCGGCCGCAAATTCGTCGGTAAATACGATACGACGAAGCTCGACAAGGCGCAGAGGGCGAGGCTGGTGAGTTTCCTTGACAAAATGGGTGTGGACCGGGGACTTGTCGATCTGATGCTTGGAACTGACCCGAACGGCATCCATCTGCTTTCGCAGATGGATGCGTTGAGGCTCAAGCTGACGACAGAGCTTGCCGATGCCGACGCTCTAGTCTCGGCGCGCAACTGCAACGAAAATCAATCGATTTCCGATTGTGTCGCGCCGGCACCGTCGACGACCGCTGCGCCGATGACCAGCGCATCGGCAATGGCCGGCAAGTAGCCGCTCGTCCGGCCTCAGCTATCTTTGGCTTTTGCTTTCGCCATGATCTTTTCCAGAAAGCCCAACAATAGCGCGGACACGACGAAGGCCAGGTGGATGATCGTGAACCACATCAGCTTGGCGTTGTCGTATTGAGTAGCGTTCAGGAAGATCTGTAGCAGGTGGATCGAGGAAATGGCGACGATCGAGGAGGCGACCTTGATCTTCAGGCTGCCTGAATCGAGCTTGCCGATGAAGGAAACCTCGCCTCCATTTTCGGCCTCATCGAAGCGGCTGACGAAATTCTCGTAGCCGGAAATCATTACCATGACGATGAGGCTTGCCACCAATGCGGCGTCGATGAGGCCGAGAATGGCGAGGATCATGTCGGCTTCGTCATAGGCGAAGACGTTGATCGCCACCTTGTAGAACTTATAGGCGAACGAAACGGCGTAGACGGCGAGCGAAGCGGCAAGGCCGAGATAGAAGATCACCAGGAGCCAGCGACTGGAGAGGATGATGCGCTCGACCAGCAATTCCAGGGACTTCATATCTTTATCTTTCCTTCTCGGTTTTCATTGGACGCCGAAAATAGGCATGCCTGCGTCGTGAGACAAGGCGGTGCGTTTCGACGAACAGAGTACTTCGCCACTATTCACACCCGATAGATATTGGTTTATCCCGACAGGGAAATGACCGTATGTTTGGGGGCGAGACTTATGGCGACGACCGTGGCATCCGATATCGAGATTGCGCGCGCAGCAAAGAAGCTGCCGATTATGGAGATCGGCGCAAAGCTCGGGATTCCGGCGGAAGATCTCGCACCTTACGGCTACGACAAGGCAAAGATCGGTGCCGCGTTCATTGCAGCGCAGGCTGACAAGAAGGATGGCAAGCTGATCCTCGTCACGGCGATCAATCCGACGCCGGCGGGCGAGGGCAAGACCACGACGACGGTTGGCCTCGGCGACGGCCTGAACCGCATCGGCAAGAAGGCGGTAGTCTGCGTGCGCGAGGCCTCGCTCGGTCCGTGTTTCGGCGTGAAGGGCGGCGCTGCCGGCGGTGGCTATGCGCAGGTCATCCCGATGGAGGATATCAACCTCCATTTCACCGGCGATTTCCACGCGATCACGTCGGCCCATAATCTGCTTGCGGCGCTGATCGACAATCACATCTACTGGGGCAACGAGCAGAATATCGACCTCAGGCGCATCACGTGGCGGCGCGCGATGGACATGAACGATCGGGCGCTACGCGATATCGTATCGTCGCTTGGCGGCGTTGCGAACGGTTTTCCGCGCGAAGGCGGCTTCGACATCACCGTTGCCTCCGAGGTGATGGCGATCCTCTGCCTGGCATCCGATCTGAAGGATCTGGAAAAGCGGCTCGGCAACATCATCATCGGCTATCGCCGCGACCGCACGCCGGTTTATGCCCGCGATCTGAAGGCCGATGGCGCCATGGCCGTGCTCCTGAAAGACGCCATGCAGCCGAACCTCGTGCAGACGCTGGAGAACAATCCGGCGCTGGTGCATGGCGGTCCCTTCGCCAATATCGCCCATGGCTGCAATTCGGTGATCGCGACGCGCACGGCACTGAAGCTTGCCGATTATGTGGTCACGGAAGCCGGCTTCGGTGCCGATCTCGGAGCGGAAAAATTCTTCGACATTAAATGCCGCAAATCCGGGCTTTCGCCGGATGCGGCCGTAATTGTCGCGACCGTGCGGGCCTTGAAGATGAACGGCGGCGTCAAGAAAGACGATCTTGGCAGGGAGAACGTTGAAGCCCTGGTGAAAGGCTGCGCCAATCTCGGCCGGCATGTCGCCAATGTCCGCAAGTTCGGCGTTCCCGTCGTCGTCGCCATCAATCATTTCGTTTCGGATACGGAGGCCGAAATCGAGGCGCTGAAGAATTATGTCGCACGCCTCGGCGCCGAGGCGATTCTTTGCCGGCACTGGGCCGAGGGCTCGGCCGGCATTGCCGACCTCGCACATAAGGTGGTGGAGCTTGCGGAATCCGGGCAGGCGAAATTCCAGCCGCTCTATCCTGACAATCTTCCTTTGCTAGAGAAAATCGAGATCGTCGCCTCGAAGATCTACCATGCCGGCGAGGTCACGGCCGACAAGTCGGTCCGAGATCAGCTCAGGTCCTGGGAGGATCAGGGTTACGGGCATCTACCGGTCTGCATGGCGAAGACGCAATATTCCTTCTCGACCGATCCGAACGTCCGGGGAGCACCCGAAGGCCACATCGTATCCGTTCGCGAGGTGCGACTTTCGGCCGGGGCCGGCTTCGTCGTCGTCATTACCGGCGAGATCATGACCATGCCCGGACTGCCGAAATCGCCGGCAGCCGAGAGGATTTTTCTCAATGATCATGGATACATCGAAGGACTGTTTTAAGTTCAGAATCCGATTCAACTTGTCGGTCGGGAAGTGCTGGCTTGGCAGCTTCGCCCGCAGCTATTGTCATCCAATTTTGGTAGGATATCTAACCTATTGACCTTGGCGAAATCCGAAACAAATCGGCTCGGTCCAAGCATCGTCAAGATGGAGGCGGATCGTGACTGCCGACAGCCGCGCAAGTTTGGATGAGATACGGGACTTCCATGCGAAGATGATGGCAGCGGCCAGCAATTCTTCCGATGAGAGGCTGGAACGAGCCTTTCGCCTCGTCAGGCGCGAGGCATTCATGGGGCCAGGGCCCTGGCAGATCGTGGTGAAGGGACGCCATCTCGAAACACCAAGCAGCGATCCCGCCTTTCTCTATCAGAATGTTTTGGTCTCCCTGGACAAATCCAAGGGCATCAACAATGGCGAGCCGTTTCTCCATGCTGCCTTCTTGGGTGCCGTCACGCCGCAGGCCGGTGAGACGGTCATCCAGATCGGCACGGGAACTGGATATTACACGGCCATTCTGTCGACGCTGGTGGCACCGGGCGGCCATGTTCACGCCGTCGAGATCGATGAGGCATTGGCCAGCCGCACCCGCGATAATCTTGCCTCGTTCGAGAACGCCTCCGTCATCTGCGCCGATGCGACCGAGCTGGAGCTTCCGCAAGCGGATCTGATCTACGTGAGTGCGGGGGTGGTGGCGCCGCCGATATCGTGGTTGCAGGCGCTGCGCCTCGGCGGCCGGATCATCGTGCCCTGGCAGGCGAATGATAGGGTCGGGCTTGCTGTCCTGATCACACGCGCAGAGCAGGGGTTCAGCGCCCGCGCCTTGATGCCCGCCTATTTCATCCCCTGCATCGGAGCTTCCGATCCCATGCAAACCACGAAGAGGCCAAATGGAGGCGAGGCTCGCTCCATCCAGTCGGTTTGGCTCACCCAGGATCGAGCGCCGGATGAGACGGCGGTTGCGATCTATAGAGACCTGTGGTTCTCAAATGCAGGTCTCTGAATATGACAGAATTTAAAGATCAACACCCCGTCGATTCCGCGACGCATTTCTAGTGGCAATAGCGAAAGCCGCCATTCCTCTCGATGACGTCGAGATGGAAATGGGTCTCATGCGCGGCGTCGCTTTCCGGGTCCAGAACGGTCGTGAAATAAAGGCAGGCCGAGGCGCTGGCTGCGCGCTGGAATGCGCCTGCGAGCGTCGGATCTTCGCGCCGCGGCTCGATCGCGATGGTCTTGCCGTTTTCGAAGGTGAAGCTCGCGACATCTATGGCATTGCCGCGGGCATGCTCGGAGATCTTGCCGGTGGAAGCATTGTTGCGCAGCCGGCAGACATAGGTCGAGGCCTGGTTGATGGTGACGATCTTGCCATTGTCCAATGCCGCGGCTGACGGAATGACACTTTCCTTCATCCATCGAGCCAAGGCGAGAGCAGCTTCGCAGCGCATTTGCCCTTCGGGCTTGAATTCTATGCCCGGCAGCGGGGAGCTAAGCGCGATCGGCTTGTCGATGCCGCAGCCGTTGCCATCATCGATGCGGGCGATCTCTTTGAAGGTTGATCCGATGGCAGTCAGCGCCTT